>CAYGRE010000089.1:19151-28713 GCA_964352215.1 uncultured Bacteroidia bacterium | reverse complement strand
CAAAATGCCTTTCGGTCACGATTCCGATCAGACAGTTACCATCTCCAACTACCGGGAGGCAGGAAACGTTATGGACCCGGATCAGATGGATGGCTTCGATGGTGGATGTTTCTTCGTTGACAGTGGGACCATCACAGATCATGATGTCCTTCACGGTGGTATCTGTCTTTTCAGTCAGGCGGGTGGCATAATGGTTCAGCAATTGAGATGCAGTGACCATCCCCACATATTCACCATCGACATTCTCCACCAGCAAGGCATCCAAGTCCTTCCATACCATGATATTGGGCAGGAGGTCTACCAGGTCATCCTCCTGAACGGTATAGATATCATTGGACATGATCTGAGATATCAATCCAAAGCGGTTGACCCAGGTTCCGGCCTCTTCCATTTCAGCCAGGGCCCAGGTGTGAACCGGGCCATTGTCCTTTTGCCTTTTGGTAATTCCGGCGGTAATGGCTGTCAATGCTTCTTTCTTGGTACCCTTTGTTTTCAGACTTTCGAAGCTGTCCAGCATCCATTGAGAACCTGTCTTGCCGGTTTTTACCCGTTCCCGGATCACTTCCAGATAGCGCTTGGTATCCTTCTTGCTGATATTGGCTTTCTCCAGGCCGGCTTCAGCCATCGGGAGCAGTTCTTTCAGGACCAGGTCCTGAGCGGTATACACTTTGTCATCGATCCAGCGCACCATCATGCCCAGTCCTACTTTCGCAGCCCGGTTGAAATTCCCTTTGACCAGGTCAAAGTCTACCTTCTCGTGGATGTTCCGGTATTCTTCAGGCATACCATGCATCAGCCCTAACCAAAAAGTCATATTGGCCATTTCATCCAATACGGTGGGCCCGGCAGGCAAATACCTGTTTTCTATCCGGAGGTGGGGGACGATGTCATTGCTGCCATAGCAGGCGCGGTTCCACGGGTAGATGGTCCCGTTGTGCATGCGCAGGGCCTGCAGTTTGGGGACACCTCCATTTTGCAGGGTTTCAATTGAATCCTGATCGATGTCCCGGGAGATCAGCACCCGGTAGCGGGCAATCTCTTCCCGGAAGATGTCCATCACGGAATCTTTGCACCAGGACTCTCCAAAGAAGACCCGGCCATGTGAGCGGCGGTTTTGTCCCAGGTTTCGCCGGGTGTCTGCTGATTGCTGGAAGAGGGCGATGCGGGTCTCCCGCCACAAACGGTAACCAAATAGCAAGGGGGAATTGGTTGCAACTGCCATACAGGGGGCTGCAATTGTCTGGGCCCAGTTGTATTTGGCCGAGAAATCTTCCGCACTTACCTGGTAGTGAATCTGAAAGCTGGTATTACAACTTTCCATCATCAGGGTATCGTGGCGGGTGATCAATTCATCGGTTCCGGCGATCCTGAATTCATAGTGGTCTCCTCCGCGTGCCTGTAATATAGCGTCGTTCAGGGCAAAATAGCGGGGTATAGGGGTCAGATTGTCGAGGGTCAGATCCTTCCGGGTAATGGTCGGGAGAATCCCTGACATGACATAGTCGGCGGAGAAATGCTGCAATTTCTTGTCCAGATCGTCCAGGCAACCAATCAGTTGCTTTTCCATGCGGGAGATACAATCCCCTTCGAATTCCAAAGGATCCAGATTGATCTCTAAGTTGAACTTCGACAGTTCGTTGGTGAATTTCGGATCATCTTTAATGGCTTCCAGCACTTCAGGAGCGATAGATGCAGGCAAATAGGTCTGGTCCACCAGCGCCAGTTCCTGCTCGGCACCGATGCGGGTAATTCCCCCTTCGATCATACCCTGTTCCAGCATCATTTCCAGGGCGCGGACGTCGCGGAAAAGATGCTGCTTGAACACTTTCAGGTCCTCCTTGGACTGGTATTGATTGACATTAAGCTCTCCCATGGATAAACAGCTTTAAATGGTAAATGGCTTGATAAGGAAATCAGGTCGGAGGCAAATCTTCTTCCTTCCGGGAAAATTCGACGATGATGGATTCTTTTCCATTGACGACCATGGTAATGGTGATCTTGTCTTCGTCTTCATAGACTTTCGGAGAATAGACGGGGTCCAGGCGGTTGTTATCCACTACCAAATCCCGATCCAGTTCTTCTTCGGCTGCGTAGATCTGCATCAGCATATCTTCCCGGTGATACCGGCTGTCTGCGATGAAAGACAAGGCCTCTGGGCTCATCTGCAATCCCAGATCATTGATGATCATACGGGGATCGTCATGCTCATATACTGCGGTACGCCGACGCTTTCGCAAGCCTCCGACCCAGGACTCTACCACACGCTTCAGTCTGTCAATATTTGCCATAGTAATTATTTTTCCAGGACTAATTTATCATTCAGGACGCTGATCTTCAAACGAAGATGTTCATCCCCGATTAACAGGGAGTCGGTAATGTAACCAAACCCCTGGTTGTACTGTGCTTTTCCAAAGAGGTGGTATTTACCCGGAAGTACCGAATTGTAACCCGTGGCCGGGGGGATTACCCCCTTGGATGTATTCCACCCCACCAGGGGAAAATCGTTGATTCTGATCTCCAGGTCCACCAATTCTGATTCCAGCCCGGTATAATCCAGGTCCAGATCCACCCTCCGCATCAGGAAGGCCAGTTGGTCTACCACAAAGGATTTTACCAGGTTGTTCAACTGGTTGAAAAGTTCTCCGGAGGTCCCTTCGACATAGGAATTTCCAACATTGGACATCTGCATAAGTTTCCCCCCGGCCCTGATCTCGGAGATTTCTCCCCCCCGGTCGGTCCCCCGCTGCAAGGTGTCAGAACGGGAAGTGATTTGCTCGGGATGGAGGGCTGCGATCTGTTGGTAAAGGCTTGCAACTGCCTCCGGGTTGCCGGGTACGGCATTGATGGTCTGGTAATTGTAGTACCAGCCTTCCCGGGAAATGCTGTCAGCAGATACGTAAAAGATATTGTCAAAGGGTTCGGAACCGCCTTTTTCACGCACCGCGACATAGAAGTCGTCGGGCATTTTAGCGGGCAGTGCACCTTCCATCGGGAGCAGTGGGGTCTTTCCGACCTCGTTGCCTTCGGTTTTGGTCTCCGAACAAGCGGAAAGCAAACCTGAGAAGAGGATGAAGAGAAGGAAACACTTACGCATCTGATCCGGATTTCTCGAAAAATACATCTTGAGCCTGAAAAAGACGCAATCTATCAGGGGGAAAAGCAGTCGGGGTGATTATTTTTGTATCATTGTCCTCCTAAACGCAATTCCATGAAAAAGATTCTCGTTGCCAACCGTGGGGAAATTGCCCTTCGAATTATGCGCAGTGCCCGTGAAATGGGCATTACCACCGTGGCGATCTATTCCGAAGCAGACCGCCTCTCCCCGCATGTGCGGTTTGCAGACGAGGCTTACTGTGTAGGTCCTCCTCCTTCCAATCAGTCCTACCTGCTTGGCGACAAGATCATTGCGCTGTGTCTGGAGCACGGCATTGATGGAATTCACCCCGGATACGGTTTTCTTTCAGAGAATTCAGCCTTTACCCGCAAGGTGAGGGAAGCAGGGATCACGTTTATAGGTCCCTCTCCGGAAGCCATGGACCTGATGGGTTCCAAGTTGGCAGCCAAAGCTGCGGTCATGAATTACAACGTCCCCCTGGTGCCCGGTACGGCGGAAGCCATCTCAGACATCGCGGAAGCGAAGAAAATCGCGGAGGAAATTGGCTTTCCGATCCTGATCAAGGCGAGTGCCGGAGGGGGTGGCAAGGGAATGCGGATCGTGGAAAATGCGGAAGAATTTGAATCACAGATGGACCGGGCGGTTTCTGAGGCGGTCAGCAGCTTTGGGGATGGTTCTGTATTTATCGAAAAATATGTGGGTTCTCCCCGGCATATTGAAATCCAGGTGATCGGGGACCAACACGGTAACCTGGTCTACCTTTTTGAAAGGGAGTGTTCCATCCAGCGCCGCCACCAGAAGGTGATCGAGGAAGCGCCATCGAGTGTGCTCACCCCTGAGTTGAGAAAGCAAATGGGGGAAGCGGCCATCAATGTGGCTCGCTCCTGTGAATACTACAATGCGGGAACCGTGGAGTTTCTCCTGGATGAAAAGCACAATTTCTATTTTCTGGAAATGAATACCCGCCTCCAGGTGGAGCACCCCGTGACAGAGATGATCACTGGTATTGACCTCGTCAAAGAGCAGATCAAAGTCGCCAGGGGTGAAAAACTTTCTTTTTCCCAGGAGGACCTGCAGATCCACGGACATGCCATTGAGGTCCGGGTCTATGCAGAAGATCCAGCCAACAACTTCCTCCCTGACATTGGCAGATTGCATATTTACCAGCGTCCACAGGGGCATGGAGTCCGGGTTGACGACGGGTTTGAAGAAGGAATGGACATTCCGATTTACTACGACCCCATGATTTCCAAGCTCATTGTCCATGCCGCCGACCGGGAAACGGCCATCGAGAAAATGATCCGCGCCATTCATGAATACGAGATCGTCGGTGCCGAAACCACACTTGGATTTTGCGTCTATGTGCTGGGCCACGAAGCTTTCCGGAGTGGGAATTTTGACACCCATTTTGTAAAGAAGTATTTCAAGCCGGAGAACCTGATAGAAGCACTTACGGAAGATGAAGAGGATATTCTGGCCGCGGTAGGTGCCCGGTTAATTTCAGAAAACAGCAACCAAAGCGGGCCGGCGGTAGTTGCATCTGAGCATACCGGACAAAGCAACTGGAAGCGGAACCGAAGCAGATAACCTGTCTGGGAGACAGTTTACAGTTCGGAGATTGAAGTTCAGCGTTCGGTTATTAATCAATTATTCAGAATATGGCAGAGCAAAACGTCCACCATTCAGAGAAAGCCCCGGAGCCTGTGGGCAAATACCCTCATTCACGCCGGGTTGGCAACCTTCTTTTTCTCTCAGGGATCGGTCCCCGGGAACGGGGCACCAAAAAGATTCCGGGAGTGGAATTGGATGAAAATGGAAATATTGCTTCTTATGACATCGCAACCCAATGCCATTCCGTTTTTACCAATGTGCGGACGGTGGTGGAAGAATCGGGTTCCTCCTGGGACAAGATTGTGGATGTGACCGTCTTCCTGACCAATATGAAAGATGACTTCCCGATCTACAACAAGATCTGGGCTGAGTATTTTTCTGAAAACCCTCCTTGCCGGACCACCCTGGAGATCAAAAGCCTCCCCACGCCGATCGGGATCGAGCTGAAAGTCATTGCGACGATTGACTGATTTCGATGACTGTTGCTATTGACTGAATCAGTCAGGCATTATACGGTCAATTCCTTGACCGAACTTTCTCCGGTTCTATTCAGATAAGTTGTCCTCAATATAATTGAGCACTTTTTCCATCAGGTGGACGCGGTCCCTGCCACGGACATTGTGCGGGTGATTCGGATAGACGTAGTAATCGACCTGGGTGCCTACTTCCACGGTTTTTTCCAGATAACCCAAGCTGTGTTGCCAGACGACGACATCATCATCGGTGCCGTGGATGAGCAACAACTTTCCTTTCAGTTGATCTGCGAAGTTGAGCAGATTGGAATTCTTGTATCCCTCCGGATTGTCTTCGGGGGTGTCCATATACCGTTCGGTATACATGATCTCATAGAGGGACCAGTCGATCACCGGACCTCCACCGACTCCTACCTTGAAGGTGCCAGGAGCCTTGGTCATCAGTGCGGTGGTCATGAATCCACCATAGCTCCATCCGTGAACGGCCATCCGGTCCGAATCCACGAAGGATTGGCTCTTGAGGTATTTAACGCCTTCGAGTTGGTCTGCTACTTCCACCGTACCGACATCTCTGAAGATCGCATTTTCAAATTCGAGACCACGGTTTGCCGAGCCCCTTCCGTCAAGGGAAAATACCACAAACCCCTGCTGGGCCGCGTAGGACATCCAGAGGGGAGCACGTCCCATCCATGAATCCTGGATCAACTGAACTCCGGGGCCATTGTAGACATAGACAATAACCGGATAGCGGGTATTGGGGTCCATATTGGGTGGGGTGAACATCCGGCACTGGAGGTCGGTCTGCTTGTCAGCTGCTTTGATGGTGAACAGTTTCAACTCCGGCATATTGTAATCCTTCAATGGATTGGGAGCATCAAACAATTGGTAGACTTCAGAACCATCTTTCAGGGAGCGTACCGTAATGCGGTTGGGCACGGTGGTGCTGTTGTAGTGGTCCAGGTAATACTTGCCATCGTCGCAGAGCTGAACGTTATGGGTTCCCTTCAATTCAGGAGTATAAGTCATCATTTCCCCGGTACTGATCTCGGTACGTACGAGGTGCCTTCCCAGCCCCTGATAGGTGGATGCAATGGCATAAACGTATTTTCCCTTGGGTCCGAACCCGGTGATCCCCATGATCATGTTCTCGCCTTTGGTCAACTGGCGGATCAATTCACCCTTGGTATTGTAGAGGTAGAGGTGATTGTAGCCATCGCGCTGACTTTGGAAAATAAATTGGTCCTGGTTGTCAGGGAGAAATGAAAGTGGGTGGGTCGGTTGAATGTATTTGTCGTGCTTTTCCTCGAATAGGGTCGCCTCCTTTTTCCCGGAAGTCGCATCGTAGCGGTTCAGGGCCAACTCGTTCTGGTCCCGGTTCAGCTCCATGATGTAAATCTTCTTGCCATCGGGTGACCAGGTGATATTGGTCAGGTAATGCTCGGGGTCTCCTCCGGTATCGAGGAAAATGGTTTTCCCGGTTTTGACATTGTAGACGCCCAGGGTGGCGTGGTGGCTTTTCTCTCCGGCAAATGGATAACGGACCATGCGGTTACCGGCCGGCTTCCTGGTCAGGTCGATGATAGGGTATTCGGTCACCATGGTTTCATCGGTGCGGTAGTAGGCCAGGTGTTCCCCATCGGGTGCCCAGAAGGTGCCACTGTTGATCCCAAATTCATAGCGGTGAGATGGCTCTCCATTCCGGATTCCCGTATTTTCCTCTTTGGTAATCGCCTTGTCTTTCTCACCGGGCAGCGATATGTGCAAGTTTTGATCCACCGTATAGGCCACTTGGTGCTGGTCGTTCAGATCAACCGCGAAGGGGGAAGCGTCAAATGCATTGATCTTTTTAGCGGTTTTGGTCTCCAGGTCATAGGTGACGACCGTCTTTTCATGGACAAACCTCAATGTATTCTCGTCCAGAAATTTGTAGCTGGGAAACCGCTTTGCCGGGTCAAAACCCAGCTTTTCCAGGGCCGCGTCAATCTCATCCAATTTGGCTACCGTCTCCAGCTTTCGCCCCTTTACATCTCCACGCATCATGACATAAGTATCATTTACTTCGTCGATATAGGCATATTCGCCGGTGCCGGGAACCCACCTCAACTGGGTCATATTCTTGGGTCCAAGGGAGCTTCTTTGCTTGAGAACGGCATCCTCCAGGGTTAGTTTTTGGGACTGGCTGTACCCCAACCAGGATATCTGGCTGATGACGAGAAGTAAAAGGAGTCTTTTCATGCTTTCTTGAATAGGATCAATCACACAATATTAATCAAAAAGCACATCAGGTGAAATTAGGAAGGCGTGGAATAAAACCCTTCCCCACCAATTGAAGTGGTCGTCCTGTGCATTGATCTGCATACAGTGTACTTAGAGATTATTGAATAATTTAAGTAGATTTGATGGTGACTTAGAGAATCTTTTTACGAGTGACTATGAGAAAAACTTTACTTTTAACAACACTGCTGTTCAGCTTTTGCTTCACCCAGGGTATCGCCCAGGTGTGTACTCCCATTCCGCTTCCCCTTGCCGGAGTCTATCCCAATCCCTTGATTGACTCCAACCTGCCTGCCGGAGAAGTGGGCGTTGCTTATTCAACCACCATCCTGGTGATTGTGGCTGGCGACACGACGATTGACCTGTCTCCCTTGATTGGCTTTCCGGTTCCTCCGATTACCGCCAATATTGTAGGCCAGCGTATCAATGCAATTGGTTCTCTTCCTCCCGGCCTCTCTTATGCCTGCAATCCCTCCACCTGTGAGATTTTGGCAGACTCTGCCGGATGTGTAGCCATTACCGGAACACCGACGATGGCCGGAACCTACCAACCCAATATGGATACGGAGATTGGCATCGTAATTCCCAGTGGAACACCTGTGATCGGTGGCGATACCATTTACCTCCCGATTCCCGGTCTGAACTATGACCTGGAAGTGACTCAGCCAACCGTTTCGATTGATGACATCCATGAAAATGCCATCGCGTTGCTTGAAATGGGCCCCAACCCTTTCCACACTTCTACGCAGATTCATTTTACCTCCCCAAAGCCTGGTACGGTTTCCTTTATGGTACGTGACCTGAGTGGCCGGACGATGCATCAAAGTGAATCCCGTGCGGTCGTTGGAGACAACTCGATCCGCTTTGACCGCAATGGCCTTTCCTCTGGTATTTACTTTGGAACCCTTTCCAATGGCGAGAGTGAAGCTACTTTCAAAATGGTAATCATTGACTGATAAATACTTGCTTTCAAGATGAAAAAACTATCTACGCTATTTGCCCTGCTCTTGCTGATGGCCGGTGCAGTTCAGGCCCAGTCCTCCTGCACCCCGGACCCACAATTTGCCAATCCCGGCATTTACCCATTGCCAACCGCCGGAACTCTGAACGCGGTTGAAAATGTGGCCTATACTTATGTCTTTACCGTGAATGTCCCTGCGGATACCACGATTGACCTCACCGCGATCATTGGTTTCCCAACGCCACCGGTGAATGTCTCTGTTAATTTTCAGGAGATCACCGGTGTGAATGGCTTGCCTATGGGCCTGGCTTACAATTGTGATGTGATGGCCTGTAATTGGATCGGTGGCAACAATGGTTGTCTGGAAATTTCCGGCATCCCTACTCAGACCGGTCAATTCACGTTCAATATGCTCGGCAATCTGAACATCACGGTTCCCAGTAATATCCCCATTATTGGTGGCACAGCCCAGAATATCCCAACTCCACTGGCTTACCAGATGACAGTTGATCCTTCTGTTTCCGTTGATCCTGCACTGAACAGTGCCTTTACAGTGACTCAGAACAGTCCCAATCCTTTCGGGTTCCGCTCTGAGATCAATGTATTCAGTCCTTTTGCGGCTGATCTTTCCCTGGAGGTCTATGACCTGCAAGGCAAAGTGGTTCAGCGTGATCTGTTCCCACAAATGGCCGGTGACTTCAGCTTTGAGCTGGATGCTTCCGGGCTTGCTCCCGGCATCTACCTTTACCGCCTCGACAATGGGCAGGAAAGTGTGATCCGTAAGATGATGGTGAACCGCTAGTCGGTTTGTCGGTTTGGAGCATATCCGTTTGCTCTATTCTTGTATGATGAAGAGGCTGTTCCTGTTGGGACAGCCTCTTCTGCTTTGAGGGAGTCTGGGTTCAAGATGCAAACTATTTTGGTGCTCAGGAAGCGGGGGTGGAGGTGACAGGCCGCGGGTCCGGAGCTGCGGATTCGCGGGTCCAGACCCTTGGATTCGAGGGTTCAGACCTGTGGATTCGCGGGTTCAGACCCTTGGATTCGAGGGTTCAGACCTGTGGATTCGCGGGTTCAGACCCTTGGATTCGCGGGTTCAGACCCTTGGATTCGAGGGTTCAGACCCTTGGA
>CAYGRE010000089.1:0-19051 GCA_964352215.1 uncultured Bacteroidia bacterium | reverse complement strand
GGTTCAGACCCTTGGATTCGAGGGTTCAGACCCTTGGATTCGAGGGTTCAGACCCTTGGATTCGAGGGTTCAGACCCGCAGGGTGTCAGGTCCAGACCCGTGGTTTTAGGACCTTTTGCCTTCCCGGAAGCAGCCTCAGATATGCGCACCGAGACCATAAATCCCTCAAAAACAGAACTTAAGAGCTTGTCTCGGCCAGGGTTGAGTTCTATGTAGCAAGGGAGCAGCCCCGCGCGCAAGAATGGATTACTTGATCAATCCGGCAATGGTATGGTGGGTCATGGCCATGATGGAAATCATGGGATTGATCCCGGCACTGCTCGGCATGGCACTCCCATCGGCAATGATAAGATTGTCCACGCCCCGGAAGCGTCCTTCAGGAGTGACCGGATGCATAAGCTCGTGTTTCCCCATACCGCAGGTACCCATTTGGTGGGCGGTGAACAGGTTGAACTGGTTGGCTTTCCACCCCATCCTGGGCATTTGATCGAGGAATGCCTCCATTGATATCTTGGTTTTTCCTGGTGAATAGGTTGCGCGATGGTTGTGGGGGAGCAAAATTTCTTGTGCACCTGCCGCCCGGTGAATCTTAAAGGCATCCCGCAAGCCCAGCATCATGTGCTTCAGGTCATAGGGATTCAACTGATAATGGACTTGTGGATTCCCAAATTTATCGACCGTCACTTTTCCGCCAAATTTATCCCGGACCAATACGATGAAGCTGGCCATTTTCGCCCCCCGCAGCATATCCTTTTTGTGTTGCAAGCCCCCCTTCCACGGCAATGCCAATGCTGCCAGCCCCGCATGAATCGGTGGTGTTTCAATCCAGAAGCCATAATTGCCATCTGCCCGCAAACCTGTCTTGTTCACGGCGCTCATCATGGTGCCAAACCAGGGATAAACAGACTCTTCGTATTGCGCCGGAACCCCCAATACCGGATGTAGAAACAGATTGTGGCCCAATTTGGGGTGGCTCAATCCACTTCGCAACAACAAAGCCGGCGTCTGCACCGATCCTGCCGCTACCACCACCTGGTCTGCCTTGATGCGTATTTTTTTCAGGGTACCGTCGGACATTTTCTGTGCAACTTCTACCCCTACTGCCTTCCCACCTTCAACGACAATCTTTTGGGCCTCAGTTTCGACCATTACCCTGGCTCCTTTGTCTACCGCCCGCTGAATCCATGTCCTCAACGTTCCCTGCTTGGCCCCTCTCCGGCATCCCATCCCACAATAGCCACAGCTTTTGCAGCCATCGACCTGGCAACCCTGGACATTTCTCAGGATCACGGAAACTTCCTGCCCGATCTTCTTCGATCCCCGCACCAATGCTTCGTTCTGAAAGTTGTGGGGTGAATTGTCGCCGTTGACGGAAAATGCCTCCATCACGGTATCCACGCCATCGCGGTAAGTCTTTCCATTGACGAATCCCAGTCCATGCTCCCGGTCCCATTCGTCCAGGACATGCTCTGGCGTAGGAAATGAACCGGTCCAGTTAATGGTGGTTCCTCCGCCCAGGCAACTCCCGGCAAATACGGTGGTGCTGCCATCCTCGCTGCTCATGGTGCCTCCCCGGTCATAGGTCCGGGCGATCATTTCAGCTTCCTGCATGGTAAAATCCGCCCCGGCCATAAACGGTCCTTTGTCCACGATGATGACATCTTCCCCGGCTTCGGCGAGCATTCCTGCGGCCAATCCTCCTCCGGCACCACTGCCGATGACTACGGTTTGGCAGGTCAGCTCCTGCTCTCGGTCGAGGATGAGGGTGCGAATTTTGGGTTTGTCACCGGGGGGGACGTTGAGCGGGCCGGCGTAATCCATGGCGCTCCACATGGGGTTGGTGGGGAGGATGGAGTTGGGGGAGCCACCGGAGTTCGGCGTACTTCCATAATGGAGGAAGCAGGTCAGTTTTCTTAATGTTCCGAAAGCCTTTCTCAGCTTTCCCAGCCGACTATCCGACCACTTCAGCAAGGTCTTTTCCTGCCTTTCCCGAGGCTGCGAACGGAATTTCTTGAAGCCACCACCGAGGAATCCCATCACAAAGCCATTTTCAAAAAGGCTGAGCAGTTTCTGGAATTCGGCCTGGTCGGCGGGGTTTTGGAGGGCAATCACTTCCAGTATCCGGTCCGGCACCTCCAGGTCACTGGCCTTGGTGCTCCAGAATGCAGGGTCGCCACCTTCCGGGGTGGGGAGGGCAGGGATCAAGGCGTCGCAGACGGCTTTCAGGGCTTGGTATTGACCGTCGGAGACGGGGAGCTTGGGGGTGGATTCCATGTCTGGAATTTCGGGAATTTTTGGGGGAATGGGAAACCCATTAACTTTAATTGTGGCCGACGTACACGATCCAAAAACCCGCAGTTACAATATGAGCCGCATCAAGGGCAAAGACACCCGCCCGGAGATGCTCGTCCGTCGATTCCTGTGGTCCAATGGGTTTCGGTACCGCCTGCATGACAAACGATTGCCCGGTAAGCCAGATATTGTATTGCGGAAGTATCGTACAGTTATTTTTGTAAATGGTTGCTTCTGGCATGGTCATTCCGGTTGTCCCTACTTTAAAATTCCGGGGACGCGGACAGAATGGTGGAAAGCAAAGATTGAGCGGACAAAGGAGAAGGATGCAGAGGTGGTGGAGGAGTTGAGGCAAATGGGCTGGAAGGTGATTGTGGTTTGGGAATGTGGATTGAAGGGGAAGGAGGCTGTGCCTACTTTGGTGGGGGTATTGGATGAATTGCTAGATGACGAATTAAAAGCCCCTGGAAATTAGGTCACTAAAATTCTTTACCTTTATATGATCAGAGAAGCATGGATATGATAAACTATATAGGAAAAGGTAATAAGCCCCAGATTGACAAGGCAGCTTCTTTTGCAAGGCTTTCTGGCAACAGCCTTCCTCCGGACAACAATAGAATCCACCACCCATTGGATGCTTTGATTAGGATTAGCCAAGTCCACAAAACCGTTTGCAAGCAATACCCAAACATTGGCCATCTGGAAACAGGATTATCCTTAATGGAATTCCACAACCCTTGACTATCTTTGAATAGTTATTTCAATGCCTGAACATAAAATCAACATACCTGTAATTGACTTATTTGCTGGCCCAGGAGGCCTAGGTGAAGGCTTTTCCTCACTTACGTCGGAAAAGGAACGGGTTTTTGATATTCAGCTCTCCATTGAAAAAGATAAAAATGCTCACCAAACCCTTGAACTTCGAAGTTTTACCCGCCAGTTTGAAAATGGTAACCTCCCTCAAGAATATTATGACCTTCTAAAAGAACCCAATCTCGAAAGGCGCAAAAAACTACGAAACCAACTCTTTTCGATTTATCCTGACCAAGCGAGAACTGCTCAAAATGAAGCATGGAATGCAGAGCTTGGATCGAGCGATTTTCCTTCAGAGTTCGTTGATACCAGAATACGGAATGCTCTCAAAGGTGAAAAGGAGTGGCTCTTAATTGGTGGCCCCCCCTGTCAGGCGTATTCGCTTGTGGGAAGGTCCCGAGTTGGTGGGATTGATGAAGAGGACCATAGGGTCTATTTGTATCGTGAATATCTCCGAATCATTGCAAAATTCCACCCCTCTGTTTTCGTAATGGAGAACGTGAAGGGCCTGCTTTCTGCTAAAGTAAATGGAAGTAAAGTATTTTCCTGGATATTAAATGATTTGCGGAATCCATCCTTTGTATTCCCCAACCTGGATGCCCCTCGTTATAAAGTTTATTCTCTTTCTACTCCTCATCTTTCGGAGGGCATTTTTGGCACTCCTCAATATGCAAATGACCTTGATTACCTTATCAGATCTGAGGACTACAATATCCCCCAAAGAAGGCACCGGGTCATTCTTTTAGGAGTCCGGGATGATATCAAGATCAGGCCTGGCATTTTGCAATCTTCCCCATTGCGCCCCACTACAAAACAAGTAATTGGAGACTTGCCCAAAATCAGGAGTGGGATCAATCGGGAATATTCACACTTCAATTTGGTTGATGGGGAAAAGAAAAGGAAATACAAATACGTTCAGGACTCTTCGGAAAAGTGGCAATCATTGGTAACTGCCTTTCGGAAGGATATCCTTTCTATGAATGGATTCATCAGGGAATACACAGATACTGAGATTAATGCCCCTGAAAACGGAATAGGTTCTGAATTTGTGCCTTGTGATAATACTCCCAGTAAATCAAACCCATTGTATGATTGGTACTATGACCCAAAATTAGAAGGTGTAAGTAACCATGAGTCCAGAGCCCACTTGGTAAAGGACATCAAAAGGTACATGTTTTCAAGCATGTTTACCAAAGCCCAGAATCGATTTCCCAGGCTTTCCGATTATTTGAAATACTGTCCAGAACTATTACCTGATCACGAAAACGCGAAGTCTGGTAAGTTTGCGGATAGGTTTCGCGTTCAACTACCAGATCAACCTGCCACCACCGTTACAAGTCATATCTCTAAAGACGGGCATTATTTTATCCACTATGATCCGGACCAATGCCGCAGTCTGACCGTGAGAGAGGCCGCAAGAATTCAAACTTTTCCCGATAACTATCTTTTTTGTGGATCGAGGACAGCCCAGTTTCATCAGGTTGGAAATGCGGTTCCTCCGTTTTTGGCGAAGCAGATTGCTGAAATAGTTTTTGATCTTTTGAAGGAATTATGACTAGCCTTCACATCTGTTTGGGGTGATTTCAATCTGTATTTATTGTCAAGTCAATTACAATGATGGGTAACAAAATCTTCAATGGTGACTATTATTATATTTTTTGTAATAAGAAATTTCACTTCCTTTAGTCACTGAGAATGGATAAGCCGAGCCTATTTAGTACTTAAAAGGGATGAATACGAGCGAACTCGATCAATATGCTTCTGAAACTGCAATTCCAAGGGCTGACGCCCTAATCAATACATTCAGAGCGTATGGATATAATCTGCAAACAGCTATAGCTGACATTATTGATAACAGTATAACTGCAAATGCAAATGCTGTTTGGATAAATTTCCAATGGGAGGGAAAAGACTCCACAATATCAATTTTGGACAATGGTCATGGAATGGACCTCCCAAATTTGATTGCAGCAATGACACCAGGAAGTAAAAACCCAGACCATGATAGAAGCCATAATGATCTGGGAAGATTTGGTCTTGGTTTAAAGACAGCTTCTTTTTCACAATGCAAAAGGCTTACCGTTGCCACAAAATCTCAAGACGCAGAATTAATCAAAAGGTGTTGGGATTTGGATTACGTAAATGAAAGCCAAAACTGGAAACTACTTAACTACATTTCAGCTGAACACCACCTAAAAGGGATAGGCGCTCTCAAATCTGGCACGTTGGTGCTTTGGGAAAACTTGGATCGTCTGGTGGGGAATTCCAGAAAAGAAAATGAAGTGGTTTTAAGTGTATTTCTTGATGAGTTCGATAAGGTGGAGCAACATCTTGGCCTGGTTTTTCACAGATACCTTGAAAAAAAGAAGTTGCAGATTTGGCTCAATGGAAATCCAGTCAAGGCTTGGGATCCATTTTTGAAATCAGAGAAAAACACATACATCCGCGGTCAAGAACGCCTGGGAAACGGCAAAGTGAATATTAAATGTTATATCCTTCCACACCTTTCGGCACTAGATGAAGTAGGAAGGAGAACAGGTGGCGGTCCCAATGGTTGGTATGATCAACAAGGATTTTATATATATCGAGAAGAACGGCTAATAGTTCCTGGGTCCTGGTTGGGACTATTCCCCAAAAACGAGCATTCAAAACTCGCCAGAATTTGTGTTGATTTCCCGAACGATCTTGATCACGATTGGAAACTCGATATCAAGAAATCGACAGCATCCCCCCCGCCAAACTTGCAAAAGGATTTGATGAGGCTTGGACTTTTAGCCCGAGCTGAGTCAGGAGCTGTTTACAAACACCGAGGTACTCGCCTTGGAAGAAATCCAGAGCTTCCAGATTTTCAAATGAAACCAATCTGGGAGTCCATCCAAAAAAGGGACGGTCCTATAGTGTATCAAATAAATCGGGAGCATCCATTAATCGCCCTAATGTTAAAGAAGGAGTGTGTGGACAAAGCTGACTTTCGCCGTCTACTCTCATTAGTTGAAACTTCAATTCCAATAGAAACGATTATTCATTTCCAAAGTGAGAACCCGACGCTTCATGAGCTACGAGAACCGTACAAGGAGATGGATAATGCAACCCTTCAACTTGCTAAGAAAATATATGATTCATTGATCATCGCAGGTACTTCAAGGGAGATCGCCATAAAACAAATTCTCGCATTGGAGCCGTTCAATCACTTTCCTGAACTAGCAGAATACCTTAACTGAAATGGATAAAATTCAAACTGCCCGCGCCATGGCCCATTTGCTACTTGCAAAGTACACCGATGGGAAAATTTCCTCAAACATTATTCTTGAGGAATTAAAGAACATTAAACTGATGCCGGAATACTCAGACTTGGATGAAGACGAACTAATTGAATTGCTGGAAGCTGACTTTGACGTTCATTCCGGCGAAGCTTCTTTTCTTTCCAGTGATGAAATAATTCCATGGGTGCATGATAAAAAAGCTGATATTGACTGGGAATTATGGAATAGGTTTAAATTATATAAACAAAAAACTGACCCCAGCTTCCCAATTAACAGCTTGGATGACCTCACTGGAAAAATCCTTGATAATTGTGTAGACCCATCTATCCGAGGTCAATGGGACCGTCGCGGCATGGTGGTTGGTCATGTTCAATCAGGGAAAACGTCCAACTACATTGGCCTAATCAACAAAGCCACAGATGCTGGTTACAAATTAATAATTGTAATCGCGGGTATTCACAATAGTCTTCGATCTCAAACCCAAAAAAGGATTGATGCAGGATTCATTGGCAGAAGAAGTTCTGATTTCTTCCAAGGAAATAGTAGTGGCAAGCCAAAAGTAAAAATCGGGGTTGGGGAATTCGAAGCTGATGCTCAAATTTATTCGTTCACTTCCTCAGAGGAAAAAGGAGATTTCAACAAGCTTCTTGCAACAAAGCTGTCTATTCCAGTAGGAGGACGGAATCCAATTGTTTTGGTAATAAAAAAAAATAAGCATGTCTTGGAGGGGCTAATCTCATGGTTTTCCCGGAGCGATAAACGAAGGACAGATGGAAACAGAAAAATTGCAGATGTCCCAATGATGGTTATTGATGATGAAGCTGATAATGCTTCCGTTAATTCAGGAAAAACGATTGAAGATATAAGAACTATCAACCGACTAATTAGGGTACTCCTGAATCTTTTTGAAAAGAGCAACTTTGTTGGATATACCGCAACTCCTTATGCCAATCTTTTCATACCAGCAAAATGGAGTGAACAGTCTACTGCAAACATAGGAGGAGAAGATTTTCTAGTGGGTGAAGATCTTTTCCCCCGCGATTTCATCGTTAATATACAACCTCCCTCAAATTATGTTGGTGCAGCTTCCATTTTTGGTTACGAAAACCAGGAAACCGGAGAATCATTTGATGGGCTCCCAACAATTCGGAACGCAGAGGACCAAGAACCCCATTTCCCCAAAAAAATAAATAAGTATAATAAGGATGATCTTCCAGAAGACATCCCCCAATCTTTGGACGAAGCGATCAAGGTTTTCATTCTTACTTGTGCAATCAGAAGAATACGTGGTCAAGAAAAAAAGCACAACTCAATGCTTATTCATGTCGCCTTAAGAGTGACTTGGATTGACAAAGTGGCCTTTTTGGTGAACGAAAGACTAAGATTCTTCAAGCAACAAATCAAATCTGGTCAGGGAACACTTCTTCAGGAATTGGAGGAATTGTTTGAGAAAGATTTCTTGCCAACCACTCGATTCGTACGACGTGAATTTCACCAATACAAAGATCCAAGAATCAAGGAGTCAAATTGGAGTGAAGTTAAATCAGAGTTAATCAAGGCATCTTCCAAAATCCAAGTTAGGGCGGTTCATGGCACAAAAAACACCCGAGACCTTGTTTATCATGAAATCGAGGAGATAAATTATGAACGGTCCAAGGAGAAAGGGCTTTCTGTAATAGCTGTGGGAGGAAACCGGCTTGCACGTGGTATCACTCTCGAAGGGCTATCAGTTAGCTACTACCTCAGAACTTCAAGAATGTATGATTCTCTGATGCAAATGGGTAGGTGGTTTGGCTACCGGCCGGGTTACGTTGACCTATGCCGGTTGTACACAACTGATCAGTTGATCAATTGGTATCGGCATGTAACAGTGGCTACTGAAGAAATGAGAGCCGATTTCGATGAGATGGCAGCAAGAGGAAAGAAGCCAAAGGATTATCAATTAAAAGTCCGAACTCATTCAGGAATGCTCAGCATAACCTCAGCTTCAAAAATGAAGGAATATGAAAATATTCAGGTTGGTTTTTCTGGTGATACAAAGCAGACTTATTCCTTCGAAAAGAATGAGAAAGTTTTGAGGAAAAACCTCAAACTATTGAAAGATCAACTAATTCGGTTGCCAGCACCTATTGTCTCGGCAAACGGAAACCTGTATAAATGGAGTAACGTTTCTGGTGAAGTCATTAGTGACTTTATTTCCCAGTATCAGACATCACAACCTAATATTCGTCCTCAGGTCATGTCTGCTTATATAAAAAAGCAAATTAGCAATGGTGACATTCGCGAATGGACTATTGGGTTATTCAGCAATACATCAAAAAATATAACAATTCGACACGGAAAGATCGTAGATGGGAAACGTGTCGCATACAATGACCCCAATGACGAAGAAACTCCATCAACAAACAGCTGGAATGTAACTATTCCGGAAATCGGAACCATCCCCATTGGCCTTACAATTCGAAATGATCTACAAAGTCCCTCCAGTAAGTCCTATGACCTGTCCAAAAATGCAATCATGTCACCGGGTGATTTTTACATTGACCTAACCCTTAAAGCGGAAGAAGGAAAGGCGCACCCTTCCAAGGCCGCAATTCGAAGAGCCAGGGCTGCATCAGGAAAAGGGCTCCTGATGATATACCTTCTTGACCCACGCGGAACTTATGGTATTCCAGAAGATTTGCCCATCGTCGGTTTTGGGATTTCATTTCCTGAATTACCCAATGAAAACCTGGTTGAATTTGCTGCCAGAACAATGGATGGATTTGAGGATTCCCAAGAGGATGATGATTTTACAACCGATGAAGAGTAGCTCCCATGATACCTATAAAACAGATATGGGATGACCAGGAAGTGAGCAGCAAAGATGGTGTTCTTAGGCATCACCTTTCAGGAATAAGCAGCATTAGGGTTTTTTTGGGAACAGTTGTTATATCAAAAACCAAGGTTTTAATCCTCGAAGTTTCCGGAACAAGAGAACAACACCAAAACCATTTAAAGAAGTTCCGTGGTGTAGAGTTACAATGGCTCCCCAAAAATGATTCAAAAGGAGAGATTGTATTATTGTTAACTGAACCAAGTCTGATTAATATTTTTACGATGCTTGTGGAAGATGTCGCAAATGAGTTACTATCCACTAGAAACGAGGTAGAGGCACTCACAGCATTCTACTCTGTTATAACAAATTGGAGGAGGATATTTGATCGGATAAGGGCACCGGGGCTTTCCTTAAATCAACAGGTTGGCCTTTATGGAGAACTGCTCATAATGGACCTGTTACTACAGGGTGGCCTGCCGCCAATTTCGGTACTAAATGCCTGGACCGGACCAGAGAGGGCGAATAAGGATTTCTCGTGGACTTCTTGTAGTATTGAGGTCAAGTCTTCTATTTCCAACCGACCAGCATTGCGGATAACGAATGAATTTCAATTGGATAGAAATCCAGGTGAAAATCTTTGGGTGGCATTAGTGAGTTTGGGAACCAGGCCTGGTAAGGATAATACTCTCCCGGAACTGGTTAATCAACATAGATTGGTCTTCGAAAATAATTGGGAATTAACAACAGAACTAGAATCAAAACTTTCAGAAGTCGGGTATCAGTTTGAAGATGAAGACCTTTATTCAAATCTTAGTTATTCGATACGAAATATCAAATTCTTTTCTATCACGGATGAATTCCCCAAATTGACTTCTAAAAACTTACCGGATTCAGTATTTGAAGTGTCTTATGCTGTTGACATTTCTGAATGTAATAGTTTCATAACGGAATCAACATCAATCATCAAAACCATTTCTACCAATGAATGAACAGACCTCCTCCTCACAAACCAGAACTGATTTCGAACTGGCTCAATTCGCAAATGAGACTTTTCATGAGGTACAGGCACTTGTATACTCAGAAGAAGATGGCTCAACAAAAGAGGATAAGTTTACAGGTCATATACTAGAAGCCCTAACTGAAGCGGGGGAAACGGATGGGGTTCGTCTATGCAATTATGAAAAAGAAAACCAAAGGGAAAATACAGAACTGAAAATCAACGGATACGCATTCAGTGACAATTATGAGACCCTGGACATCTTCGTGACCCACTATGTGGATACCAATGAAGTCTACAAACTTAAAAAGGCTGAACTAATCTCCCTTATTAAATGGAGTACTAACTTTGCAGCACGATCCCTAAAAGGCTATGAAGATCAAATAGAACCATCCCATGAAGCCTTTAACCTTGCGAAAGAAATCCGAAAATACCACCGGAATTTTGATCGGGTCAATATTTTCATTTTAACCAATGGTATAATCTCACACGACCCTCCCAAAAACTTCGTAATGAAGGCCTTGGAGGAGATAACAGTGGTTTTCCATATTTGGGACATAGAACGACTGCATAGACTAGCAATGTCCAGTTCAAACCGTGAGCCTATCGAAATCGATATTTTGGATTTTGCCGAAGAGGGAATACCATGTCTGAAAATGCCCGCCGGAAATGAAATCTATGATTGTTATCTAGCAATCGTACCAGGAACTGTGCTTGCAACGCTATACAGAAACTACTCAACCCGGCTTCTTGAGAGTAATGTAAGGGCATTCTTGCAACAGACGGGGAAGATCAACAAAGGAATTAGGGATACAATCAGGAATAAGCCCGAGATGTTCTTTCCATATAATAATGGCCTTGCAGCAACAGCTCAAAATGTCAACTGTATCACAGATGATGAGGGGCAACTAATAATTACTAAGATAAAAGATTTTCAAATTGTCAATGGTGGCCAAACAACAGCCTCACTTTTCCACACTGAAAAAAAATTCAAGGCTGATTTAAGTAAGGTTTTTGTTCAGATGAAACTAACGGTAATCAAAGATGATGTTGAAAAGAACAGAATTGTCCCCCTTATCTCAAGGTTTGCGAACAGTCAAAACAAAGTTTCAGAATTAGACCTGTCATCCAACAACCCCTTTCTTCAAAAGCTAGAAGAATTATCCCGGACCACATATTCTATCGATCCCAATGATCGAAACAAGCAATCTATCTGGTTTTTTGAAAGAGTTAAAGGACAATACAAAGAGGCCCTTAACAAGGAACCAACCCGAAGCAAAATGGCAGCATTTAAGCTCAAATTTCCTCTCAATCAAAAAATAATTAAGTCTGAGGTCGCAAAGTTCATGAATCAATGGAAAAAACTTCCACATATCGTTTCAAGGGGTTCTCAAAAGAACTACACCATCTTTATGAAAACGGTTGAAGAAGAGTTTAAAAAGAAAGAGCCCAACAGAATATACTTCGAAGATTTAGTTGCCTGTGCGATATTATTCCGCGCGGTGGATCAATTGTTTGGTAGAAAGGGAAAGAACCCAATTGGTGATACGAACCTCAAATCATATACAGTAACCTATTCAATTTCATTCTTCCACCATCTTACGAACAACCAACTAAACTTGGGAAAAATCTGGAATGAGCAAAGTATTCCAAGTGACCTTCTGAATGTATTTAAGCTAATTCTGAAGTATATATATCATCATTTAATCTCATCAGAAGCCACCCTTATTAGTGAGTATGCAAAAAAGGAAGAGTGCTGGAAATCTCTTCTCAAGAAAACAAATTTCTCTTTGAACACCTATGATTTAAGTCCTTTTCTTATTTCTAGAGAAGACTGGACCGCCAGATATGAAGGAGTAAGTGAGGATTTGGAAACAACTTTGAAATACCAACGAATTCAATTGATTACCCAATGTGGCAGTCGATTCTGGCATGGCTTATATTGGTGGAACCAGGTCAGTAAAGAATTATCTCAATCCCAATTGAATTGGATCGACAGTATTCATTCTAAGATGGCAAAGAAAAAGCCTTTTTCAGACTCAGAGATTGAAAAAGGGGTCGAAACCCTTGAGTTTCTACGTGGCAAAGAAGTTGATTTTGAAGAAGTCAAGCAATACAGTAATCGGGAAGAGGAAACAACCATTGATGCGGAGCGCATATTCAACCGAATCGCCTCGATTGACGACACTACCTGGGATGCTGTAATCCAAATCGGAAAAAAGACTGGAAGGATTGATTTTAACCAAGAATCTGTCGTCCGAACCGTTAGAACTAGGCTAAAGCGGAAAGAGCAAATTGATCTTTACAGATTAGATTCCATTGATAAAATCCTAGATTCGGTTAAGAAATTTGGAGTGAAGGTTTGAAAAAAAACATCCTTAAAGAAACATTAAATAGTTAGTGGCATGCAGCGTGAAATTCTCTTCTAAAGAAAAATATTTAAGGTTGCTTACTACAGTAGTACCCATTTAGGAATTTAGGACAACCATATTTATAGTATAAGCATTCCATTGGTCCAAAAAAGTTAGTATCCACCCAAAAATCAGCCCATTGATTCAGGTCTGACTACTCGCGGACGCTGATCCTGATCAGCGTAGGCGCTGATCGCCCCCCTCCACCTATTACCCTTTCAAGTATAGAGCCTTGAGCAGTCTGACCATAACGCTTGCGCATACCGAATGGAAATACCCGAGACCTGCTACCCTCAAACTTGACGGTGCAAACCGTCATAGGTTGACGGTCGGAAGTGTCATTCCCGTACCTCTTGCACCTCTCATGCCGAAGGTATCCACCCTCAGATTTGAGGGTCCAGAGTGTCATTTCCGAACCTGCAGACCGTCAAAGGTCGAGGCATCACACTGTCTCTGTTGAGCAAAAGTACCGTCAAATAATTAGGGTATGAAGTGTCAAATCTGAGGGTCCGGAGTGTCAAGGGTGTCCGCTTCTAACCCTCAATAGGGCAGGGTCATAACCCGGAAAAGTGAGGGTCGGGAGTGTCTCCCTATTACGGTCGGAAGTGTCACCTGATTCAGGTCACCATCAGCCCAAGGGCTGATAAAAACCCTCATCCAACACCCCATTATTCCACCTTCACAACTTTCAAAGTCCTCCTCAATCCGCCTGCCTGCACATCAATCAGATACACCCCGGCTACACCCAATTCATCGGCACCCAGTTCAAACTGGTTCACGCCTGGCTGCGCGTCAAAGACGCGCTCTCCCAATTCCTGACCCAATGGGTTGCGGATGCGCACCTTCACCGGTCCGGCCTCGGTCAACTGCAAACGCAATCCCAGCGCCGCATCAAATGGATTCGGATGCGCCGTCACTTGCAGCTCATAGCCTGGACTCAGGACACGCACTTCTGACAAAGTGATGGAGCCATCATAATCCAATGCCCGAATGCGGTAGTAGAGGTTGCTGGCCGCAACCTGCGTCGCGGACTGGTCCAGGAAGGTGTAGACACCCCCACTGCCATGCGTGGCATTGGGCAAGGCCCGGCCAACCACGGTGAAGTTGCCATCGTCCGCACGGCGTTCGATCTCAAAAATGCGGAGGTTGGAGAAATCTCCAACTTCCCAGCTCAGGAGGGCGTCGGCATCCTGCCATTCGGCACTCAGGTGGACGAACTCAACCGGAACCGGATTGGTGTTTTCGATGCCGGCTGAGAATCCGGAGAAGCCAGTCGTAAAATCAGCCTCCACCCAGAAGTCGGTGGTATTGTAGCTGCCACGGTTGGGGTTGATGCCATAGTAATTGGTGGCGCCATTGGCGAGAGGAGTGATCGGAGTGATATTGGAAATTGGGCCGCCGGTCTTGGCGACGTTGATATTGCCCCGGGCTTGTCCGGTGGCGCCTTCCCAACCAGCGATTTCAGCGGCGGTGTAGTACAAACGGATATTGTAATTGCCGGTGGCATTGTTGTTGGCGGGGGTGACCAGATAGGTCTTGTCGGTGCAGGCATAGTTCATGCTGCCATCCATGTAGAGGGTGGCTCCCGTGCCTTCCCGGTCGATGGTGACATCGGTACAGCCGTAGTCGTGGCCGGTGGAATTGTCCACCCGAAGCATGACTTCACCAGAGGTCTGGTCGTACCAATAGACGGTTGAATTCGGTCCCAGGTATTCCTGGTTGGTGGAATTCAGATTCGCTTCGACGGGGACGGGGGCAGAACCGATCACGGTAATGTCATCCACCGCCCAGGCAGGCTGTGCGGAAACACTGTTGTCGTTGACCCAATACCAGGAAAGGGCAAAGGTTGTGTTCTCACAGGCCGCAGGAAGGGGAACGGTAGTCGTCGTATTGGTGGTGATGCCCTGGTACTGACCGCTTCCGGGAACCTGGGTATAAGTTGCACCGCCATCAAGGGTATAGTAGAGACGGCCATAATCAAAGCCTGCTTCACCATTGACGTGGTGGTCAAAGCTGACACTGAGGTTGTAGACACCGGTGGCATTGATAGCGGGAGAAAGCAGGTTGGAGGTGGCATTTTGATTGCCCCGGTAATCGTTGTTGCCGCCCCCGTTGCGGGAGATGTAGGCGCTCCGGGTGCCATTCATATTTCCGTTGGTACCGGCAATGGCCCATTGGCTTTGTCCGGTCGCACTGGTGACAGTCCAGCCGGCGCCACCACTTTCAAAATCTTCGGTGAAGAGAGTGGCCAGACCTGCTGCGGAAGGGCCGAGGTCATTGTCGGTAATATTCACCAGGTGCTGGTTGAGGGTACCAGGAAATGCATCGGTAGCTCCGGAAATGGTAAAGCCGAAAGTGACATCTTCCAGCACTTCCACGGCGGCGTCGTCATAGACGCGGATGCGGAAGTTCTGGTTGCCGGTAACGCCGGAAGGGAAGACGACGTTGCCAATGATGATGTCATAATCTACACCCTGGACAGCGGTACCGCCGACCACAGTCAGGGTCACGGTAGCTGCACCCACAGGAGGTCCTCCAATCCGGGTGATCAAATCAACATCCTGAAATCCACGACAAGCCGTAGAACCGGAAGAAGAATTTTCCGTCAGGAGCGTAGTGGAAGTCACAAAGGAAATCTCCGGGGCCAATACACAAACGGTTGAGTTTAGCAAACTGGCCCGGCGGGGGCTATTGGCCAGGACCACATCCATACGTGCCTTTTGATCGGCAGTAAAGAGGTTCATGCAGGCATCGTCGGTATAGTCCATATAATTCTGGACCTGATCGGTGGTACCGCAGGAGACATGAGAAACCGGGCAGCCAAAATTAGACCCGTCTGATTCGGGGGTATCGGCACAGAAATCATCGGTACCGCAACCTCCATCGCCCCAGATATGCCGCAATCCCAGCCAGTGTCCCACTTCATGGGTGGCAGTACGTCCCAGGTTATAAGGCCCGCCATTTGGATTGTCGGGTGGACGCCCCACACTTGAAGTCAGGAGCACACAACCGTCGGTATTGGCGGCGCCACCATTTCCCGGCATCCCGGCCAGGCCGGAACTGCTGGGGAACTGGGCATAACCCAGGATACCCCCTTGCATATTGACCACCCAGATATTGAAATAATTGTTGGGGTCCCAAAAGGTGGCCGGCTTGATATTGGAGTCGACAAAACCAGTTGAGAAAGGAGAGCCAGCCAAACTGACGCGGTTGATACCATTCGTAGGATTGCCGGAAGGATCGATGGAGGCAAGACAAAATTCAATATCGCTGTCTACCGCGTCGGGGCGAAAGGCCACCGGGGTATTGGTGGTGTCGGCATTGAGTCGCTGAAAGTCCTCGTTCAGAATGTCAATCTGGGAAATTACCTGGGCATCGGGAATGTTTTCCCCGGCATTGCTGTAGATGACGTGAACAACGGTCGGGATGATGCGGGAAGCATTTACCTTGGCACCTTCAGGTTGCAAAGCTCTTTCTTCCAGCTTCTTAGCCATCCATGCTTCGAACTGGTCTGTCGATTGTAATTTGGGATTCTGAGCGCGGCGAAGGGCTTCGTTCTGATCGGTATAACACCGAATCTGGCCGTTCGGGGCACGGTGAATATCCTGGCCATAGGCAAAAACTGAGATAACCAGAAAGGCAAAAACCAGGAGGCTTTTTGGTGCGTTCATATCAAGAAAAATGGACAAAAATCTTACAGCTACTTACTAAGGTACGAAAGAATACCCAAAAACCATCCTTACTTCGTAGGCTCCCAGATCCAGTTGCCTTCCAGATCCAGGTATCCCATGCGGTCATTGCCCTCTACCTTGATCTTATTTCCCACCAAAGATATGGTATCATAGCCGGGGTCCAGCAAGACTATTCCCCGGTCACTGATCACGCCCAGCTTTTTCTCCACTTTTACCTTGGCCAGCCCTTCGCTGTATCTGCCAATTTCGTCGTATTTAAAGGAGGTTATGGTTGCTCCGAACAGATTCATCAAGGCCCACTTCCCATCCTTTTTGACGGGTACGAGACCATCCTGAAACTCACCAACCGCTTCATATTCAGTCGGGATCACTACGGTTCCATCTGCATTCACAAATCCCCAGCCTTCGCGGCTCAGATAAACGGCGGCCCGGCCATCGGTGAAGTCTTTGACGCTGTGGTACCTCGATGGCACTGCAAGTCGGCCGTTGACATCGAGAAACCCCCAATTGTCTCCCTGTCTGACGGCGGCCCGATCTTCCTTGAAATTACCTACTTTGGAATATTCATTGGAGATGGTCAGGGCTCCGGTGGTATCAATGAATCCCCATTTTCCGTTGACAAATACCGCAGCAAGACCACAGGAAAATGGCTCTGCCCTGGGAAATTGAAAACCGATCCGGATGCTGCCATCGGATCCTATATACCCAAATTGGAGGCGGTCCCGCACCGGAGCCAAACCTTCGTTGAATGCTCCGATTTCCCGGTAGGCAGGCTTTACGATATAGTCGCCCGCCCCATTCACCAAGCCAAAATCACCTTTGTCCTGAACGACGGCAACACTGTCCTGAAAGGGGAATATCCGGTAAAACCGGGCCGGAACTTTCCACCGTCCGCGGTTGTCCACCATGCCATAACCGGACTTTTTCTTTACAGATGCTATTTCTCCAATGAAGTCATCCGCCTCGCTGAATTCGGGTTCGATCAACATCTCTCCTTGTACTCCGATGTAGCCGAAGAATTTCCCATCCTGCACCCAGGCCAATCCATGGTGAAAGTCCCCGGCACGCAGGTATTTCTGTGGGGTGATCTGATTTCCCTGGGTGTCGATATACCCCCAATACCGCCGGTCACGCACCCGGGCCCGACCTTCATGGAAATCACAGGCCTCCCTGAATTGAGGGGAAATCACGACTTGCCCATTTTTATCGGCATAGCCCCAGAGCCCATTTTCTCTGATCCTTACCAGGCCTTCATGGAACTCTCCCGCCTCCTTGAACTGAGGCAGGATGACCAATTCGCCCTTTTCATCCATGAATCCGATGCCATCCTGGGTGAGTCCTACGGTGAGGAGGGTCTTGCCACCTTCAGCGTAAAGGTATTCGATGAAATCAAACTCAGGCTTGACCGCAAATTCATAACTGGAATTGACGGCTCCCCATTTGCCATCGACCCGGACCCTGGCAATTCCTTGCTGGTAATCCAGAGCAGACTCATACCGGGGCTCCAGCATCCATTTGCCATTGATGTCGATGAATCCCCACTTCCCTCCCTGACAATACTTGTATTCCCAAACCCTGGTCTGGGATTCAGGATCGATTACAGAGCGGCGGTCCAGGCTATCTATGCCTGGCTGGTAGGTCCAGGACATGCCCCCTCCTACGTTGACTCGGGCGACACCTTCGCTGAATGCCCCGATGTAGGAGGCACCATCAACCTTGATCAAATCTCCATTGGAGCGAACCAATCCATATTTGCTGGACCCATTGAAGACGCACCTGGCAATATTGCCTTGCAAAAAATCTCCGGATTCGATGCTTCGGAAGATGAATTGGGAAATTTCCTGCCCTTGCCGGTGGTCGATCAGTCCGGTTACAGATTCCCCATCTTCGTTTTTCTTGGTGCCAATCGTAAGGTTGGTCCCAGGAACCAATTCTACCCTGGTGTAGGTCGGAGGAATGCGGGAGCTCTGGGTTTGGGGATCGTTGAGGCCCCACAATCTCTTTCCGGCAGAATAGAACCAGCCCAGGCTACCCAGGGTGGACATGTCAGGACTGGCTTCATCGTCCCCCTTGCGGACCACAAAATACTTGGTGGTGGTCGGATTCCCTTCGGCGTCGAAATAGAAAAATTCCTGTTTACTTCCCCTTTTCGCCATGACGACGTTTTCATAGACCAAAACCTTGTCGTAGCGATAGGGTACAACTACGTTACCCGCATGGCTGATGACCCCCCAGTTCTTCCCTTTTCTGGCAGGTGCGAGGTGGTACTTAAATTCTCCCAACTCCTCAAATTCCTGGGCTTGCTTTATTGTACCATCTATCCGGTACCATTTGTAGAATTTGCGGTCCTGAACCAGAAAGAGGGAGTCATTCACCACATCTATATTTGAAAACCGGGTCGGAACGATCTCTGCCCCCTTCAAATCCACAACTCCCCAGGTGGTACCCCGCTGCACAACTGCGAATCCGGGGCCCATTTGTCCAATTCCGAGCAGGACAGTTCCGACGATCTCTTCATCTTGCATATTGACCAGGCCCCATCGATCTGCCTGCATGACTTTGACCCAATCGTATGCGCCTTTGAGGACTTTTTCGTACCGGGGCTTTAAAATATGCTTGCCCACACTGTCCATCATTCCATAGCTTCCATCTGTTTCAAATGCCAGGTATCCACCCCCGGCATCCTGGATGTCCTCGTATTTTGCGGGAATAATCGGTTGGTTGAGATTGTCAACGACCCCGAAACGATCTTCGGTTTGCATGGC
>CAYGRE010000088.1:0-29067 GCA_964352215.1 uncultured Bacteroidia bacterium | reverse complement strand
CCGCCATAGCCACCACTGCTGCGACCACCGCCATAGCCACCACTGCTGCGACCACCGCCATAACCGCCACGGTCATCACTCGGCTTTGAACTGTTGTATTCTTCTCGGGGACTTGCTTCCTTGACGTGAATCTCACTGCCCTGGAATTCTGTCCGATTCAATCCACTGATTGCATTGTACCCTTCATCATCGTCTTTCATCTCGATGAATCCGTAGCACTTTGAGTTACCGGTTTCCCGGTCCATAATAACTTTTGAAGAGATTACATTACCATACTGGCTAAATAGCTCGATCAGGTCACTGTCTCTGGTAATGGGGTCGAGCTTCGCAACGAAAATATTCATGACTTTTTAAAAAAAATAAAAATGGTTAAAACTTTAATTGTGAGCTTATTTGCTCTGCTTAATTCAAAAAACTCAGCTAAAACCTGAGGGGAAAAATTCTGTTCCAATATGAATTTAGCTAGTCCTATCAAATGTACAACAAAAGACCCAAATTAATCGGAAACCTTTGTATTCTTCGGACTTTTCATCCCTTTCAGGTCAAAAAAACGCTTTTTACCCCGTGCAAAGTGTTGCCAGACGATGCTTTTGGTATAATACCCGGAACGATGTCGAGGAATCCTTTTCAATTCCCGGTAGATTTCCTTCCTTCGTCGAAACCAAAAGCCAAAGGAACCATAGATAGCAAAATGAGCCCGAATGATGGCCCACAAGATTTTCATTTCTCCTCTCGCGATGGAACGTACCCCCCATACCCCATCCAAAACCAAGCGAAAGATAAATTTGTACCACAACTGGGAAGCTGGCAGGTTTTTAAGCAAGGTCGCCAGGCTGTTCCGGACATTGAGGAAAGTTTTGCGGGGATTGGTCCGCGGCAGTGTACCTCCACCTAGATGATAGGCAACCCCCCGGGGCTCATACATGATTTTATAACCGTAGTTCTTGGCCCGCCAGCAGAAATCAATCTCTTCCATGTGGGCAAAGTACCTGTCTTCAAACAGCCCAATCTCTTCTACAACCGACTTCCGAACCAGCATACATGCACCGGTGCTCCAGAAGATTTCGCAAGGCTCCTCAAATTGACCTTCGTCTTTTTCGGTCACTTCAAAAATTCTTCCACGGCTAAAGGGGTATCCCAGTACATCTATAAAACCGCCTGCGGCACCGGCATACTCAAACTGTCCTTTGTCCTGGAAAGCGAGTAGTTTCGGCTGAACAGAAGCAACCATAGCGTCCTCGTCCATCCTTTCGACCATCGGCCGAAGCCACCCGGACTCTACTTCCACATCGTTGTTCAACAGTACAAAATAGGGCGTATGCACCTCTGGAAGTGCCAGGTTATTTCCAGTCGTAAATCCGTAATTCTTGTCCAGTGCGAGTTGCCGGACCTCGGGATAATGTTTGCTCAGCCACGAAAGAGAATCGTCAGTAGAACCATTGTCGACCACCAGGACCTCGAAGGCCTCGTAATCTGTTGCCATCACAGACGGCAGGAATTGTTCCAAAAAGGATTGGCCATTCCAGTTAAGAATGACAATGGTTACAGGAGTGGCCATGCAGTTTATTTGCCGAGGTTGCTCAGGTCAAAACCTGGGATATTGGGCATGATTCCAGAGGAAACGCGGCTGATCTCTTCCCTTGCTGTTTCTTCAGCTTTTTCAAGGGCTACATTGACGGCTGCTGCGATCAGGTCTTCCATCATCTCTTTGTCGTCTTTGCTCACCAATTCAGGATCAACATCAATCTTAAGCACCTTGCGATTGGCATTCACAGTTACTTTGACCATCCCTCCTCCGGATTCCCCAATGACGGTGATGTCATTCAAGCGGTCTTTTGTCTTTTCCATTTCGGCCTGCATCTCTTTGAGCTTGCCCATCATTTCCATCGGATTGAACATAATCGTCTATTTCAAGTGGTTATATAAAGTCGGTATCAATGATTGCTAAGATAGTTATTTGCCAATTACAATCTTATAACGTGCCAGCTATCAATCTGGTTTTATTATGAGCAGTTAAAAGGGGGGCAAATTCAACGATAAAGCATCATCTTCCCGGGGTTTGTGTTTCCAGCGGCGATGTGACCAAAGCCACCTGCCAGGATCGCTTTGAATCACCTTTTCCAGATAAGCAACATGTCGATCCGTCAATAAATGAACACTTTCCTTGCTGTAGGGTAGCAGATCTTCATGTGGAATCTTCACCAGTTCCACGGTATACCTTCCCCTGCGCTCCCTGCGTATGTCAAAATAATACATCGGGACATTCATTTTCAGAACTACGGTAGCTGTCCCTAAATGAACCGGAGCCGGACGACCCAGAAAGCTGGAAAAATACATTTTGCTGTGCCGGGAAGGGGTCTGGTCACTCAAAAATGCAATGTAGCAGGGTTCCCGAAGCCGCTTCAAACTTTCGCGAAACGTATCTTTCATAGGGACCATTTCATTGCCCAGGCGACACCGGATATGCAAGACCAGACGGTCGAAGAGCTTGTTGTTCAATGGCATATAGACTCCAACTGTCGAGAAAGGAAGCTGAACCCCCATCCCTGAGCCCAACCATTCCCAGTTGCAGTAATGCCCGAATACTGCCACTCCTCCCCCACCGTATGCGGTCATCTCAGGGAGCACTTCAGGATTCAGAAACCGCATCCGCTTTTTGAGGTTCTCCGGTGAAATGGACATCAGCTTGACGGTCTCAATGACCACATCGCAAAAATTGCGGTAGAAGACACCTTCAGTCTGGGCGATCCACTGCGCAGACTTTTCCGGAAATGCATTTTGAAGATTGCTGCGAACCACCTTGCGTCGGTACCCGATCACCCGGTGCAACAGCCAGGCAAAAAAACTGCTCTGAAGGTACAGCACCGGAAGTGGGATCAGACTCCAAAGGTAAAAGATGGATTTGACCAGATAGTACATGCCGCCACGAAGGTAAGCAAAAGGGAGATTCAAGGCAGTATTGAAAAAGGGCTGCGCGGAAGTTATCCGCACAGCCCGAAAAATGATGTTATGGTAGTAAAATTTTGCTGTCCTTTTTCTCCCTCCCACTCGTACCAGTAACCTGCCCAAAACAGGTTGGAGTAAATGCTCCCAGAGGAATACTATTGACAGAACAATCGGGTTTTATAAAGACCCCAACCGTGGGGAATTTCGACGCTGTTTACACATAGTTGTTTGGTTATTTGTTAAAACAAGTTTCGCTCACACCAATCAAATATCCAACTAAAAAACCTTATTTGCGATGAAACAGTCCATATTTACGATGAATGAACCTGCTTTTCCAGGATCGGAAGTACTTTAGATCGGTAGGATTTACTCAGAGGAACCTTTTGACCGGGCAAGTCCAGTTCCTTCCCGTTGTAAGAATTCACTTTTGAAACATTAATCAGGTAAGACCGGTGCACACGGATTAAAAAAGGAGCGTCCTTCACCAGGCCTTCCATGCCCTTCATCGTGGATCGGTACAAGATCTTTTCTTTCTCCAGAAATACCTCGACAAAATCGCCCGACGCTTTCACAAAATGAATATCGGCTGCCTTAACCCGCCTCACTTTTCCATCGACTTTCAAGCTCACCCAATGGTCGGCTGGCTCTTCTGTAACACGCTTGCGTTTTTCTGACCACCAGAAGAGAAGCCCCAGACCCAGGAGGACCCCTGCCACCACCAATGCCAACCAGATCCTGGAAATTTCCCTCGGGGCTTCCACCTCAAAAGAGATTACCCTGACGGGCTTGCCCCATACCTGCCCACCGTTGGAAGCCTCAATATCCAGCACATAATCCCCCGGTTCAAGTCCGTGAAAACTCAATCGCCCCTGGTAGGTCTTTCCTGATTCAATTACTTCTCCTTCTGCTTTTGCCAATTGATACTTGTACAAAAACCTTCCCTGATAACGGAAAGAGATGGCAGCAATCTGAATCTCAAGGTGGTCCTCCTCTGAAAAAGTAGACTTTGCCAAAGGATTCAAAGCCTGTCCATTGCGCAGCAAACCTGATACAGACACCTGAGGTGGGTCCAGAAAAGCGTCCAATTTCTTTAAGTCAACCCGGCAAAGGCCCTTGGGGGTGCCAATCCACAATGAATCACCCAATTGACCTATTCCGGTAATCTCATTCGCCGGGAGCCCATTGTCTATGGTAAAATAACGCATCGGGGTTTTGTATCCCTTAGGGATAAAATGCAGGCCACGGGGGGTCCCAATCCAGATATTCTCTTCGTTGTCTTCAAAAATAGCAGTACAATAGGGGTCTAACAATCCATTGCGCTGGTCGAGCTGAAACCATTCCCTGCCCTCCCATAAAAAGGCTCCCTGACCCAGGGTAGCGATCCAAAACCCATTGCGGGTAGGCACAAACCCGGTCGTACGAACCTTAACAGGAGATAGTCCCGGTGGAATCGGGGTAATGCTATCAGGCTCAAACAGGTTCAGGCCATCCAGGGATGCGATCAAATAACGGCTGGAATCCATCCGGTGGATGATAGACCCCCGGAATTCACAAAGGGTACGGTCGGTATAATACTGGCGGGTCAGTGAAGTATCGTTCCGAATATAGCTCAGGTCTTCTTCAACCCAACTCTCAATGTCTTCCTTTGAATAATAGATTATCCGATAGGGAAGCAAAGCCCATACGCCTCCCCTCATATCTCTGGCCCCATTCTTGGGACCATACCTCATAGGAGGTGTATAAAACTCACCATCTTTTACCAGATAAAGTTGATGTTCAAAAGAAACCAGAAAAGAGTTCGAATCTAAGGGTATGATGTCCCGGATGATGGTATTCCCTTCATAATCGGAAGCAAAATCATATCCTGTCAATCCCCCGCGGGAAACCTCCACCATCCTATTGTCTTCAAATCCAACCCAAACCCGATCAGGATCACTCTCAATCAATTGTACCTTGCCTTTTAGATTTTCGTCTTCCGCAAGAAACACCCGAAAGCCTGGTAGCATCATGATGCTTTGATCCAGGGAGGTCAACCAGATATTCCCTTCCTTGTCCTCTAATATTGAAGTAATGGAAGTCCCTGGCAAAAACTGGCTGGGTTGTTCGGAAAACCCCTTGTACAAGCCATCTCGCGTACCAACCCACAATTCCCCTGATGAATCTTCCATGAGGCAGAGGATCTCGGAGGGCAAAGCAGCAGGATGGAAATACTCAAATGTCTCTTCTCGGTAAACAACAATCCGATTGTCAATCGTAGAGAGTAGAATATCCCCGTTTTCCCGAATAAAATACCTCCCGTTCAGCCTTTGCATGTCTGAGGGGATATAAATGGGTTCTATCCCCGGTTGCCCCAGAGGAAAGAGTCCAAAAGTGCCAAAAATCCACATCGCATCCCCTCTTTCAAGGAACAGGAAGGCCCCACCCATAGCCCTGTCAAACTCCCAAAGACTATACTCCGTTATTTTTCCATTTGGATCAATCTTCTGAATGGGACTGCTATTCACCGAAAACCACCAGTTCCCTTTGCGGTCTCTTACAATGTCCCAAATATGTCTCCTGTATTTAAAGCCCTTCAGAATTTCAAGGTTGTCCTCGCTGAAAACCTTTCCCCGGTAGTAAAAAGATGGTTTTCCATTGGTTGGAAAAAACCAAATCCTCCCCTCTTCGTCTTCCATGATTTTGATGATGGCATTGTCCGGAACACCATTCAGCTCTGAAAAGTGTGCGAAGGAATAGCCATCATACCGGTATACGCCATATTCGGTCCCAAACCACATAAAGCCTTGTCGGTCCTGGAAGGCGTGGTAAACGGTAGAACTTGATATCCCATCTTCGTTGTTGAGTGAGATGAGGTTCCCCAATGGCAAATCACTTTGTGCAATTCCGCACAGGGAATACAAGGACCAGAAGACTACCAGCAAAAAGTGATTTAGGATACGGATCATGGTTAAGTGTGGTAAGATAATGAACCTGAAACAAAAAAATAAGGTTGATCTGGGCTAATGTCTTATATACTCCAACCTCAGATTCTTCCTTTCGGTTAAGCCAGGCTGGATCCAATAAATCCCGGGACAACTTTCCCCTGTCCAATCCGTAATTCACTATATTGTAACCCATCGCTTAGCCTTGACCGGATATGTATTACCTGCCTCTCTACGTAAATCACCGTAGGTACCATTATTGTCGCTTACTACCAGACAACAGCACAGCCATCACTGAGCCCTTCCACTTTATTGTGGAACACCACCCTGGTTTTCGCCCGGTATTGATCCGCCTCACCGATGGCCTGCAATTGCTCTCTGGCAAAGGTTCGGATTTTGACATCCCGGTCAACGACCGCCGCATTACCCCCACCTGCACCTTCTCGGCTGCCACCAATTCAATTGTCCTCGACTTCAAGGTTGGCGATCCGGAAAGGAAGAATGGGATCGAATCCCTGAATTCAGCCCTGGAAGACGCCCCTTTCCTGTGGCAGGAAAGCGATGGCCACTGGGTGCTGCGCTATACCGGTCCCGACAAGGCGGTTACCTATGCCTTTCGCACCCGGCTCCACCGGGACGGCGAAATCTTTGAAGGCCATATCTACCTCCACCTTGGGAAGAGTGAACAAGTCTTTGACGCAGTCTTCGACTTTGGCTCCGAGGCTTCCCAAATCGCCTGCAAGCAACGCAGCCAGGAGGCCCGCCGCGACCAGCGCTTCAACATGCTCGACCGGCTCGTCTTCGATTTCTACGCTCCCGCCCTGAACGATGGCCGCCTTACCCGCAAAGCAATTGCCGGGCAGGATGCCCAGCTCACCCCCTGGAATGTCGATTTTGATCGGTATTACCAGTATGATGCCGACGATGAAAAGCTATTTCGGTCCAGCTTCCTGGTCAAGAGAACCTATCCCCTGGCCAATGGCATGGAGGAAGCCCTCAGCGGTGCCCCCTTTACCGAAGGCAACCAGGAATGGGTCTCCATCCTGGGAGATACCTACGATCCCCGCATCTTCGATCCAAAAGAGGGCGACAGCTACCAGTTGATCCCCAACCTCAAGTTGGCAGAACTCGGATTCATCAAAGATTTTAAGCTCCAACTCGGAGACCGGCTGGCTCATTTCTCCGACGCCACCGTCCACGAAGCGGTCTTTCGCCGCCTCATGAACGAATTCCTGCACCTCCTGCTCTCTGAACTCGAATCCAACCATCCGGAAGAACGCAACAAGCTCCTCCGGCTGACCCTCCTGGTTCCCAATATTTATTCCCAACGGCGCATATTTAAACTGCTGGAAAACCTGCAAGTTGACTTTGCCCGGATCCGCAGCCGCTACCCCTATGGAGTGGCCGGTATCGAGGTCCAGACCTTATCCGAAAGCGACGCCTCCTTCCTTGGGCTCCTGAGCGACCCTTCTGTGTCCGGGATGAATGTCCATGAATTGAAAGCCGGGGAGAATTACCTGATCGTAGATGTAGGCAAGGGAACCACTGACTTGTCCATCATTCAAGTGGGCGAAGACCGGGACCAGTTCAGCAGTATATTCCGCAGCGGATTTGCCGGTGCAGGCAACGCCGTGACCTTTGCCTTTATCGAAACCCTGGCGGCCGTCGTAGCTGACCAACATCCCGCAACCGGAAGAGAAGACATCCTCAAGAAAGTCCTCAACGCAGAGATCCAGCAGAAACTGGAGCTGATGAACTGGATGGAAAAACTCAAACGCAGGTTCCACCAGGATGCGAAACAGGCATATAAGTATGAAGATCTACAGATGCTCCGGGACCTCAACCCAACTTCTCCCTCCTTTCTGGCTGAGCTCAACCGGATGATCGATGTAGAATTTATCCGAAAAAACAGGACCATAGAAGATTACTATGGTTTCATTGGCTACAGCGTCCAACAGATTGTCAAGAAGACCCTCGCCCTGATCAAGCGTTCCGGCGTAGACAAATTTCCCGTCGTAGTGCTGTCCGGGCGTGGTTTTCTCATGAAGGACCTCCGCCTGGAGATGGAGAAACAGCTCCAGGAAGAATTTACCGTCGGACGCTATGTCGTTGAAGAAAAGAAACTTAAGACAAGTTGTCTGTACGGACCGCTGAATTTTCCTGCTGGAACCAATAAAAATTCCGATCTTATCGGCACACCTGTCGTCAGTGAACGGAGCGGATTGCCAAGTATTAGAAGTTTATTGTTTCGGAAGCGGGAACGGTCCAGAGACCGAACCTATTCTGATACAGACCTGAACGAGGACGAATTCTATTTAGAAGGTCAGTCCATGGACCTCAGCAATCAACGGATTACCGTATCCGGAAGAGAGCTGTTGTTGCCAGGAACCCTGATGTCGGAGGGAGACGAGGAGATAAATCTTCTCTTTACCGGTCATGCTTTCCTGGCACGAACTCCAAAAGGCTGCCTTGAATTGCAATTCGGACACGAGGGCCATGACAATCCACTTTCAGATGAATTGGCATGGAAGTCGCTTTTTCCTTATGTTTCAGGAAATGTACCCTTGAGTCCGGAAACAAGAAATCCGACGAGAGGAAAACAGCAGAGTTCATCGCAGGAAGAAATCAAATCAGCCCCTGATCGATTGTCAGAATCCCCCCGGGAAGGTGTTCAGCCAGAGCACCCTTCAGACCGGGAATCTTCAGGACCTGGTTCAGAGCCGAATGCAGATGACATGTGGGACTACCTGTAAATCCAGATGATCCAAAACATGAAAAGAATTTATCCTTACCTGGTGACCATCGTTTTGGTCGCTACTTGTTTCCTACCCTTTAACCGGGTCAATGCCGCACCTGGAGAAGGAGACAAAACCTACCTGGAAATGACCGAAAGCGAACTGCAAGAGGTTTGGCAGGACGCATTGGGCCCTGAAGGCATTCAATACATCGAACTACCCAGGTATGTGCAACCGGGAGGCAATTACAAAGATCGAATTTTCTACTTTTCCGAGCCGGGATCCATTCGACTGGAAGGAACCGGAGCCGGAGGAAAGATTTATGTCGGCACCCAAACTTTCAGTTACCGGGCCGCAGTCCACCCCTATTCTCAGGACAGTGCCATCTCCTATTTCAGAATTCTGGAGAACAATGACTTCGGTGCCCTGATCGATCAGCAGTTTCCTGGCCTGGCCGGACGGACATCCAACCCGGACGGGGGCTGGAACCTCCAAGCCATCGGAGAAGAGATGGGAATTCCCCTGGAAATGGGCAGTTATTTTGAGGACTGGGCCAACCTCCCCAATTTTCAATGGGTCGTATCCTCCATCCTGGTGCGGCGTGCTTCTCAAACGGTACCCGGTCAGGTACTCATATTGGACCAAGGTGACCTGCGAACCGTCGATCAGAACATGATCCTCAGTGGCGAAAAGAAAACCGGCCTCCTGGCTGCCGTTTATGACCCGACCGCCCTGGGCGGAATCGCCGGTGCAGGCAAATTCCCATTGTGGATGGTGCTGGCCATTGCCGGAGGCGCATTTCTCCTTGCTTTTGTGATCGCACTGATGATCGGGCGCCGATCAGGCCGCAAGGGTACATCCGACCTTTTACCCGGAGAGGCAGTCGTCCTGGAAGAAGACCCACGCTTCGTCTCATTGAGCAATGACTTGAACCAGCCCCTGGAACCCAAAGACCTGCTCAAAGTGCTGGCGACCCATTTTGACGAATCTGAAAATGTTGCCAGCGTACTGGTGCAGACCAAACTGCTGTTGGACAAGGCCCTCAAGTCGGACGATGGCTCCAATATCAGAGCGGGTGCTGCTGCTGGCGATCAGGACGGGGAGGGTCCAGACGAATCGCAGGATTCCGGTGATGCGAATACCGGAAGCAAATCCGGGAAGATTAAAATTTCCATGGCCAACCAGGGATCCGGAAAGAAACCTTCCGTTGAAGCCAGAGAGGAAACAGAAGAGACCAAGCCCCAGGAAAAGCCGGCCGAAAAGCCCGCCGCTGAAAAATCCCGCCGCGATAAAGGCCGAGAGAAGTCTTCCCGCGATGGAAACCAGGAACCAGAAGTCCGGGAAGTCATCCGGGAGGTGATCAAAGAAGTCTATATCAAAGAGACACCCAGCAAAGAAAAGTTGCTGGTCCGCCTGGCCAACCAGGAAACAGCCGAAGAAAAATTGTTGGCCGCTGTATCCTTCTGGGATGCTGAATTTGCAATGGAAGGAGAGATGAACTCCAACCTGAAAACTGTACTCAGAGGATACCGCACCCTCAAGAAGGTCAAGGAAGGATTTGAAGACAACAAGGTAAGATCTGCCCTCAACACCCTGGCCTTGTCCATCGGAGGAGGTCATACAGAAACCGTCAAGAACCTGATGGACCGCTCCGAGATCATCGACCAATTTGTCCATGACAATTCAGCTGACCAGCAGGCACCGGAAGCCTTGCGCACCGATGACCGCGGCAAAACCGCAGGACAGTTTTCAGAGTTGATCCGGGCCTTGAACTGCATGGAAAAGATCGCCCGTCGTGAGTTGGGCAACAACTCTGTCGCCGATTACTCCAAGGCGATCGAGAATCTGATGAATGGCTTCCTGCTGGATGGGATCGGACGGGACGTCGAGAGCAACAAAGATTTTGACGAGATCAAAGCACGCCTGGAAGGGCGCCTGGGCTTGTTCCGCGACGATGTCCGCTTCGCACAGCACCAACTGCCCGAAGATGTCCTCGCCAGGGTCAATCGCCTCGTGCTTGCCTTCAATTCCCAGGTCGGTGAAAATGAATTTTACAAGACCTATATGAACCTCTATGGTGACCTCTTCGATAAGTTGAGCCAGTACGATGATCCGCCAACCCTGGAGCAACTTCGCGAATGGTGGTCCCAGGCTTTCGAAATGGTGATCCATGCCTTCGACTACTTCCGATACAGCATGAATCCTAAGGAAGGCAATGTTGCCAGGCTCAATGTCCTCATGGTCACCAAAGGATTGAAATTGGCCGAGCTGCCCGATGGAGATGTCCGCCCCTTCTCTGAGCGGGTCACCGATGTACCCCGTGCCGTTCGCAACGCCCGGGAAATGGCCCGCTCCATTGGCATTTCCAGACTGGACCACGTCCTCATCGATGGCTATTACCTCCATCCCAAATCACTGGAACCGGTGGAGTAACCCCGATACTTATTTATGACCCTCAGTATATTTCTCCTGATCTGTGTGCTGACCATGCTCGGGCTGTGGCTTGCCATGTACAGCAAGGGGCAGAACAGGATACTGGGGTTCCATCCCAAAACTTTTATCTGGTCCACCGCCTGGCTGGGATTGGGTTTGGTCGCGCTCTGGTTGATCAATGCCTACACCTATCCTTCCAATTCCGAGCGGTTCTTTTCCAATACCGACTACCACCTGCTTGAGCACGATGGCTTCAGTTTCCCGGATTCCCTCCCCCTAGTCAATGAGGACCAACCCGCGGGCACTTTACTCGACAACAAAGAAGGACACCTGACCCTCAAGACCGGCAACCGGACTTTGTTGCAATACCGGGAATTTTACGAACCGGTTTATGCACGGGAAGAGGGAGAATACGTCCTGCAAAATGCCGCCACTGGAAAAAAGATCAGCAATGGCCTCAGGTTGGAAGGACCGAAAGGGTTTTACCTGAACCTGAAGATCGAGGAAGACCTGGATGCTGACACTGCGGCCTATTTCTTCCGTTTTGATCCCAAGGGGGAGGTGGTCAGAAGTAAATTCAATCTCGTATTGCACATAGGCTACCCATTGGTGGACATCGTTCGGCAGACCCCGGGTTGGGAAACCTATCCTTTGCTGGGGCAATGGCTGGAGGGGGCAACCCTGGCACGGGCGACTTACAACCAGCCCGAATCTGACCTCCTTTACTTCCCATCCCGCTTGCAAGCGGACTCCATTCACCTGGGAACAATGGCCTGGCAGGGCCGCAGCAAACTGGCGGTGAATCAGGACTTCTTCATTGGACTCGGGCTGGACCGGGGGCCGGTCATGTTCCTGGAAGAGGGCAAAGGATTCTACAATTTGCGCTACCGGTTTCCCACCAAATACCGCCTCGACTCCAAGCCTGAAAACGACCTCTTCATCTGCTCCAACTTCTCCGATGTTGCGCAGAACTCAGTTCAGGGAGGCTACCTGTTTCCACTCCTTCGGGAGGAGGAAAACAAATACCATATCAATGCAGGGATCAAATACCTGACTTCCGATGCCCGCACAGAATTGCAACTCCGGGTAATTGACCACCTGCGCCCCGGCAGTCAAAAAGCAACCCTGGTTCGCGGTGGGGAGGATTTCGAGCTGTATACCAGGGAAGGCAAAACCAAGTGGCGGTTCCGGCTGCTGAACCTGCGGGAGGACAATCCCATTGCCCCCTGGCGGATGCGGGTATTTGTCATTGCCTTCATCGGACTGGTGCTCTTTACCTTTTTCCAGCAAGGCCCGAAAAATATCAATCCCTTTGAGCCAGCCGTCTATGTATTGGTATTTGCTTTCCTGATGGTAAGGATTATCCTGCAATGGCGAATGGCCACATTTCCTCCGGTAGAAGGGGTCAGCGCCAACGAATGGGAATTTTTACGCAGCGGAAGACACTTCTATATCACTGTTATCGTGACTGGGTTGTGGTTTTTGCTGAGGATACTCATCCTGCCACGCACCAAGTCCCGGAACCCCGGAGAACGGTTGCGGGGATGGCTGAGAGACAAAATCGACTGGGTAGAAGGGCGACTCGAGAAGAACAATCTATGGATCTGGTTCCGGGACGGTTTCGAAGGAGACCAATGGTACCAATACGCAATCCGGTATTTCTCCGTGTTCCTGCCCCTGGTCATCGTTTTAGGATTTCTGCGCTTCCTCGGGATCGGACAAGTCGAACGGTTCATCAACATCGCCCTGCCCATAGGTTATTTCTTTTTTATTGAATACCTGAACCTGCGCTACCGCCGTCCCAACAAGCAATTGTTCTACCGGGGGATCAATCCCTATTCCCTCTTCAATGCCCTGTTTACCACTGGCTACCTGGCCCTGTCGGATGCCGGCTTCAGCATCATCTTCCTGCTCTTCCTCTTGCTCTGGTCCACGGTGCGCTCCGTCTACAACGCCACCTTTGGCAAGCGCCAATCCAAATCCAATACCGCCTGGATCCGCAGTGGCATCACCCTGCTGTCCCTCTTCCTCGTGATCTGGAAAGCCGATGAACTCATCGCCTTCGTTTTCGGACAAAGCACCTGGTTCTACTGGCTGTTTATCTTGCCCTTCGCAGGCGTGACCATCTGGTATTTTGCCGGGGTCGTCCTGAAGGACCTTGACCGCAGCAACTGGAAGCTCCAATTGATCCCGGTCGCCGCCGTTCTGGTCCTGATGGCCCTTGCATCCTCTTATGGAATCCAGAAAATTCAGGACCTGAGCTATGTAAAATACCGGGCCGCGATTCACTGGCAGGACCTGGATGACATCATCGCCGAAGAGCAATTTGACTCCGGGGAAATGGGTCAGATTCTCCGGGCCGCCCAGAACCAATGGTTCATCAACAATTATCTGTACCAGTCAGATACCGAGACCTCCACCGGTCCCTTTAACCTGCAACCCCACTTCAACAAAGGCTCCAGCTACACCACCCAAACCACCGATCTGGTAGTCACCCGCTATATTATCTCGGAGCACAGCTCCCTGGTCTTACTGTTTTTAGTCCTGCTGTTGCTCTTGCTCCCGGCCCTCTTCACCGTCACCTTTTCCCTGGGCAAAGATCAATTGATGGCCCCCTTAGGAGCCTTGCTCCTCCTCTTCGCCATCTCCCTTTTCATCTGGCTCACCGCCACCAACCGGTTCGTATTTTTCGGTCAGGACTTTCCCATGATCAGCCTGACCAGCTTATTTACCCTGGTCTTTTCCCTTGGAATCCTGCTCTTCGCTATCCACCAGGCCCAGCAAGCCAAACCCCGCAACTTCTCCATTTCCTCTCCGGTTCTGCTCCCCTTCGGTATTCTGGTGATCTATTCCATCCTGCTCGCCACGACTCAAAACCTCTTCGAAGACGACCAATTTGACTTCAATGTCTCCCTCGACCACGCACGCAGCGACTTCGACCTACTCGATGAATCCTTCACTTCTTTCCAGGATACGTTCCAGGCCGATGTCGGGGTTGACTCCCTCCTGAAAGCATTCTATACCAGCCTGCCCGACAAGAAGATCAGCGATCAACCCTTCTCCCAATCCGTATTTGAACACCTGGTCAACGACCAGGAAATCAAGACCAACCCGGACGAGTTGCTCCACCTCGTCAACCGCAACGGCCGCTACCGGCTGGCCCTTAACCGGAGCTATTTCCTGATTCAGCCACCACAGGCTCAACGCTACGAATGGGAAGGCAACCTCTTCGCAGCCCACGAAGGCTCTGGAACCTACCTGATGGACCTCGGGGACCGCACACGGCGCTTCCGCATCCCCTCCACCGGGACCACCTCCGAATTTGAAGCCCGGATCAGCGACCGCCGGGACCGCATCAATATGGCCGCGATTCCACCCAACTGGACCAACGGTGAGCAACCCGTCGTCATCGTCTGGTCGGAACAAACCGAGGACAAGAGCCCGGCCTTTACCCTCTCCAACAGCCGCACCGGTGGCTCCCAATACGGGCACCGGTTTTCCTACCCTTCCATTCGCCTGGAATCCAACGACTACCTCGTCTTCCCCGACGAAAAGGGGAATTCCCTCCGCTTCCAGTACCTCGAAGAATTCCGCTATTACCTGGCCAAAAATATCTGGCTCAACGGAGAACAAAAGCTGTTTTACCCCCTCGGTGACAAACTCCTGTGGGCCTATTACTATGCAAATGCGGTCCGCACCTCCTACTCGGCTTCCGAGGCACGCTCGGAAGATGTCAGTGTCTCCATCGACTTTGCCCTGACTGAAAGCCTCAGCGAAAAAGTGGCGGAGCGGTTCCGCAAAAATAAATGGGACCGGCAGCGCCTCGGGGTAGTCGCCCTCAATGGCGATGGACAACTCCGCCTCCTGCTCGACCACCGGGAAGAGCAGATCGACCCCAACGACATCCGCGAATTCAACGAAAAGACCCGCGAATACTACCTCCGCAACAATACCCGCCTGGAACGGGAAACATTTGGCAATATCAACCTGCTCAAATTGGGCAAAGGTCCGGGCTCGACCCTGAAACCGATCGTTTATGCAGCGGTTACCTCTCAGTACAACCTGGGTTGGGACCGCCTCAATGTCGCGCCGATCTCTGCTGAGATTCTGTCCGAAGTCCGTACCGACGACAAGCAGGAAGAGATCAAATGGTACGGCGGCAAGGAAATTGACCTGAGTTGGGAAGGGATCAATGAACAGGATATGTATGGGATTGATGCCAAAAAATACATCACCCAGTCCAAGAATCTCTACCACTCCATGGTGATCTTCCTGGGTTCATACACACGCGCAGACCTTTCCCGTCGACTCAGTTGGCAAGTATTGCTTCCACCGGATGCCTCCAAACCTGAGTTGAACTTTCCCCTGGTGGACTACAAAGGCCAAATCAAGCGCTTCAACCCTGAATTCTGGCCCCGGACCTCTCCAAATGCCAAGACTTTCTTTGGCAACAAAGGCTCTCTGTTGGCCGAGGGCTTGATGGACAATTTTGATCTGGCGACCTTTGGTGAGCGTTCCCGCTACCGCAGTTCCTACCAAAATATTGATCCATTTGGCCGCAGTATCTACTCTGACTCCCGCCGGGGATACGTGCTCTATGGCTATCCTGAGAACTCCTATTTCTACCAAACCGACCGGGCCGTCGAAGGCTTTTTCTGGTTCATTAAGGGGATGAAGCAGGTGACCGCCGGCGCCGATCCGATTCGGGTGACGCCACTTAAAATGGCGGAGATGGCTGGAAAGCTGTACCACTTCAACTCGAATTACAAGGTGAGCCTGACGGACCAGGATCCGGAGGTGAAGGGAGCGGGCATGGTGGAGGACTCCAGTTGGAATGGCCAGTACCTGGACTTTGTCCAGGAGTACCTCTACGGCAGTATGCGCAATGTGGTCTATACCGGTACAGCCGGAGCGCTGGGAAATATCCTCAAGTCCTGGAAGTCTCCCTACTTCTATTTTGCCAAGACCGGCACCATTGGGGATGCCGACAACGAGGATGATATCAACGACAAGTTTCTGTTGCTGGTGATCAGCAAGGGAGATGTCCGGGAATTGTCAGGCACTGAATTGCAGAAAAATAAGTTCTACACCTTGTTCATCACCGGGATCGACCTGGATGTGCAGCCCGCTTCGGAGCGGTGGAACCTGATTGCGGATGTGGTGAAAGCTACGGAAGAGTCCTACTTGTTCAAATCGTATATGAATGGCGAAGAATAAACGGAAAATACGGGAGTTGTGGTTGCCCCTATTGGTGGTGGCACTGCTGGCAGCAGCAGCTGTCCTGCTTTCTCCCGGAGAATCCGCGGACCAGCAGGAGGCCCTGGCCGAAGTGAAGATTGATCCGGATTCCCTCGCCGAGGGACGGCAATATGGCACCTTTCGCCTCGATTCTATCCGGCTCCTCTTCGCCGACGTCGATCCCAACAGCCTCTCGGTTGAGGTCAGCGAAGTCAACGACTCCCTTTCCGTGCGCCGCCGGGCCCAGTATCCCCCCAGCAGATTCCTCCGCATTTATCAAAACCAACGTACTTCTGAAGACTTTCGCCGATTGAAAAACAATCCCATCCGGATGCTTCCCGGCGATGAGAATGGCTACCTGGCACCGATTACGCTGGAGCGCGAGGTACGGTATGTGACCTTGCCTTACGATGTATTGGCAGGGGTATTGGAGGAGAAAGGGATGGTTGAGTCCGGGAAGGCTGAGACAGGGAAGGTTGAATCAGGAAAGTTTGAATCAAGGAAATAGATGCTTATTTAAGTCCTGAATCCTTCTTTATCTCATCAATACGGTGATTCATTTCTGCAACACTGATCCCTAAAGCTTCGGCAGCTTTTTCAATGGAGACCAGTCCCTCAGAAACCAGCTTCATCATAGCCTCGACAGACCTATTCCGCTCTTTTTTCTCACCTTCCTTCACGCCTTCCTGGATTCCCCTCTTATAAAGGTCAAATGTTCTATAATCAAGATCTAGTGGCATCTTATTGATAATTTCATTTACAACTACATCTAATTTACTAATACGAGCCAAAATACTCAATTGTTTTAAGTATCTCTTTAATTGAGTTTCATCCTCACTCGTATACTCTAATGCATTTATAATTGCCTGGATACTTTCCCTTTAAATGCGATCAAAATCGTTGTTTGCCATTGAATATCTCCCCCGCAGATTCCTTCTATTAGGTACCCAATTCTTTACGGTTTACTGGCAAAAAAGGTTCTATGGCTGGTAAATCCGGTCCTTCTTGTACATCTTGAAAAGCCCTTTGTCCAAGCTGAACAATTGCAATTCTCCCTGTACAACTTCTATCAGATACCGGTGATCGTCAATCCCTGGTTTTTGCATTAACAAGGCAAGGTTGATTTCTTCGTCTTCGTCTTTCCGTTCTGCGTCCAGGGTTAAGTAGGGCGTCCCAAAAAGGAATATCTCTTCCTTGTACTGGATAGGGCGAATCAAAAACCCGGGGTAATTGCTCAGGTCCATCTCGTCGACAAAGTTGTCGACTTTGTCTTCGTCAAAATTGAAGAGCAGGAGCTTGCGGCGGTCTCTGTTCTCTTTTTCAGAAATGATTACTGCGAGGTCGTCGGGTCGGTTTACTTCCCCATCTACCTCGGTCATATTTCCCCAACTGAATTTCCCTTTTGCCACTGCTTCCATGACTTCCCCTTCTTTAGCTGCCTGCGATCCCATTCCATATACCTGCCAGACTTCCCGGTCTCTCGGCTGACCATACAGTTCGATCTGCATTTTGTGCGGGATGTCCCCCATGATCTGGGTGCGGTTGAAATAGTTGCGCAGGGCCCGCTTCTCGTAGGAGTTGTCAAACAGGTCACGGGATTCAGGGTTCCCATAAACGCCATCGATCTCCTGGAATTCACGCTTGCTGCCCAGGTACTTTTTGGGTACGTATTCCAATTTGCCATCTACCCTGGTGGTGATACATGATTCCTCGAGTCCGGTGACCTCGATCCCTGCTCCATAAGGGAAAGGGGTGAGCCGACTTTCCAGTCCCAGGTCACAAAGGTTATGGGAATAGACGGTGTCGGCGACGACGTAGAGAAATTGCTTCTTGCCAACGGGAGACGATCCTCCCCAGAAATACCAGGTTGCAAATGCCCCGGCACCTATCAGCAGTCCGATCAAACTGAAGCCCAGGGTGCGGCGAGCGGATTTACGGGCTTGAGTTGAAGGCTGAGGGGATGTCTTCGTTCTTTTTTCTGAGGGCGTTTTTTCTGAGGGCGCTTTATCTGAGGGCGCTTTTTCTACAGGCGTTTTTGCCCTGGGAGGTAGCGTTACTTCGGTGCTGGCGGTATTTGGGGGGGCTTCGGTTCGCTTCTTGTTTTTAACTTTTGGTTTTGATGGTCCCTCTTGTGTGGCAGGTGTTTCATTGCCTCCTTCAGACTGCGAATTCTTGCCCCCCGGAAGAGATTTTTTGCTTGCTCTGGGTGAATTAGCATCTTCAGAACCAATAGTTGCCTTTATTTGAGTACCAGTGGATTTCTTCCCACCACTATTGGAATCTCCATCCTCACCACCAACATCCGCATCCACCGGAGAAGTAAAAGGCTCCAAAGCCGCATACTTCCGCTGGATTTTATCGATCATCTCAGCCTCCCTCCCCTCAAATTTCTTCAAGAGGAAATCAACATCCCGAACCTTCTCCGGATTGTAGCGCTGGTACAGCTGGGTTAGTATCGCCTTGTAATCAGGCTTATTCGCCATGCGCTAAAATTAAGGAAATTCTTCCCCGATATGTAAATTCTGTTACCAATTCCCGCCCGGTGATTGCTTATTTTTACCCTCTCTAAACCTTAACCCCCTGGTCAGGTTGATCGTATAGTACTATGAATATGAAATACTCGATCCTTTTAGCGCTCTCCATTTTCTTCGGTGGCTCCTTTGTCAGGGCTCAGCAGGCCATTAACCCAAAGTATACCAAAAAGCTGGAACGGCTCTACAAGCATTCTGTCCCCTTGGTGGAAGCAGAGGAGGCCCGGGAAATCCTTGCGGGTGATGATGAAGTGTTGGTCCTGGATACCCGAACCCAGCGCGAATACGAGGTAAGCCATATTCCCGGTGCTAAATTCGTAGACTATGACGCTTTTGACAAAAAGGATTGGGAAGGTTTGGACCGGGACCAGCAGGTCATTGTTTACTGTTCGGTCGGGTACCGCAGCGAGCGCATCGGGGAGAAACTTCAGAAAATGGGCTTCCAAAATGTGTCCAATCTCTATGGTGGGATATTTGAATGGAAGAATCTCGGCAATGAGGTGGTTGACACTAAGGGACAACCGACCGAGCAAGTCCATACCTACAATGCCGATTGGAGTAAGTGGTTGCTCAAAGGTGAAAGGGTGACCCGATAATGTGTGGATTTGGAGACAGCTGGACCAGGGATCATGCGAGGGAGCAGGCAGACGCGGTGCTTTATGAGGAAGATGTCGAACTGATTGAAAAACCACCTGCGATTATTTTGATGGTCAAGAACCCCAAGCTGGGGACTGCCAAGACCAGATTGGCCGCCACGGTTGGAGATGAAGCTGCTTTGAAATGGTACCTCTATTTACTGAACCATACCCGCGAAACCACCCGCCAACTTGATGCTACCCGCTACCTGTATTATTCCAGTTTTGTAGATGAGGCGGATGAGTGGTCCGCCGGGGAGTTTGAAAAACGGGTACAGTCAGGGGACGGCTTGGGTGAAAAAATGTACAATGCCTTTGCGGAGGTATTTGCCCAGGGGCATCGTCGGGTGATCATCATCGGCAGCGACTGCCTGGACCTGCGGGTCCATCATCTGAAAGATGCGCTTGAGGCGCTGCGGAAGCATGACTTTGCGATCGGGCCGGCTGAAGATGGCGGCTACTATTTGCTGGGCATGCGTGCCCTTGAGAAAAGGGTCTTTGCAAATAAGGTCTGGAGTACCGATGAGGTGCTCCCCGCGACGTTGGGAGATTTCGAAGCTCTGGGCAAGACCTATTTTCAGTTGCCGACCTTGTCGGATGTGGATCGGGAGGAAGATTTGCTCCGGTCCCTGGACCGGTTGGAAGGCGAAGGGTAGCACCGCGAATATTTCCCAATATTATTAGAAACGCTGTTTGCAGCCCAGAATCGAAGGTCGGAACTGATGGGCAAGAGGTCTGACCTCCCGAATGGGAGTTCTTACCTGCTGGTTCCGAGGTTCGAGCTCCGGCTGTGGAGCCCAGACCTCCTGGGCGAGAGGTCTGAACACAGTGGTAGTAAGCAAAAGACTCACTCGTTCGGAGCAATTACCTCTTTCACCCGCGGTTGCCACCTTTCATGAAAGGTGCCCTGAGGACACTGAAAGGCACCTTTTCACCGATTGGAAACAAGTTTCATGGGAAGTGGAAGATGGGGCCGGGGGAAATTCCAATAAGGTTAGGCTTATTCCAGTTTTAGAAGCAAGGAAATTGACCCCAAGTACGTCCACCTATATGATACATTTAATTCTAACCACGTAATTGATCCCTAAGTCCCCCAATCAACCTATTTACCTAAATACGTCTCGCTTTAATATACAAATATGTGTAGCTATGACCTCTTTTGAATTAGCCTTTTGCTACACGTCACATAGCAAAAGGCTACTGCCTGGGAGGTCTGAGCTCCGTACCAGTAAGCTCGGACCTCTCTACTAGTCAGTTCCGACCTCTTGGTCGGGAGTCCTGACCTCCTGCTCGGGAGTCCTGACCTTCCTGCTCGGGAGTCCTGACCTTCCTGCTCGGGAGTCCTGACCTCCAACTTGGTGAGCCCGGAACAAGCTTTTGGTTTGCCTGGGCCTCACTCAAGGTAGACCATTTGCTATCCATATCTCAGGTATCTGCTGACCCGAATAAGCTTACGGAATACTTTTACCCGTTCTTAAAATGTCCGGGATGCAAAAAAAGGGCTCCCCACTCATTCGGGAAAGCATAACCTGCAATCAATTTGTTTCTAAATTCAGTAGCTTTGAGACCATGATGAAAAAGCTTCCCATTGGCTTACAGGACTTTCGCAGCCTTATTGAAGGAGGTTTTCTGTATGTGGACAAGACAGCCCATATTCATCAACTGCTTCAGTCTGGTAAGTATTTTTTTCCTCTCCCGTCCCCGGAGATTTGGAAAGTCTCTCCTGATCTCGACCCTCAAGGAGATTTTCAATGGAAGTAGAGAATTGTTCGCTGGCCTGTGGATTGAAGATAAGATCGATTGGAAACCGACCTCCGTGATCCATCTTGATTTTAGCCAGATTGTATCTCGGGAGATCAGCCTTGAGGAAGCAGTTCACCATGAACTGGATGCGATTGCAAAAGATCACGGCATTGATCTGGAAGCAACCACCATCCACCATAAATTCAGGGAGTTGATCAGGATACTTGGCCAGGAAAACAAGGTCGCCATTCTGATAGATGAATATGACAAACCCATCGTTGAATATATCGACGAGCTCGAAACTGCCAGCACGAACCGGGAAACCATGCGGAGTCTCTATTCCGCTATTAAGGGGAATGATGAACATATCGGATTCTTTCTGATGACAGGCGTATCCAAATTCACGAAGGTTTCTATCTTTTCTGACCTGAATAACCTGAACGATATCTCCTTTGATGAGAATTTTGGGGAGTTGCTCGGATATACGCAAGCTGAATTGGAAAGCTATTTTGCAGAACCGATTGCCCAACTCAAGGAAAAATTCAAGGAGGGCTATCCCGATATTTTAGGGGTGATCAAAACCTGGTACAATGGGTATTCCTGGGACGGCAAACACTTCGTCTACAACCCATTTTCGATATTGAATCTCTGCCAGAAGCAGACTTTCATGGATTACTGGTTTGCTACCGGGACTCCCAATTGGCTGATCAAATTGTTCAGGAATCGCAATTACCAGATTCTGGACTTGCAAGATTTCAAATTGCACCTTTCGGAGTTGCACACCTTCGATGTTGATTCCCTTGAGGTTAGTATTTTATTGCTTCAAACCGGGTATTTGACAGTTAAAGAGCTGGATGTTTTCAAGCAAATCTTAACCCTCGGATTTCCCAATAAAGAGGTTGAGGTATCGTTTTCGATGAATCTGCTGGGGATTGGGTTTGATGTGGAGGAGAAGAATATTGGTGGGTATGTGGTTGGGGAGGGGTGAAAGGGCTAATCCTCCCTTATGTATCAAACAATCGTACACCGAGAAACCTTCTTTTTGTGTATATTTAAGGATAAGAAAAATGGAAATGAATATCCCCATCACACTCAAGAATGAGTATTTGGACCGAATGACGGAAGATGAGTTTTTCATTTTCTGCCAGGACCATCGTGACTTGCGGATAGAGCGTAACAGTAACCTTGAAATATTTATTATGTCGCCGACGGGGGGAACAACAGGATTGCTGGAGATGGAAATCTCCGGGCAATTAAGGGATTGGAGTAGGAAGACAAAACAAGGGAGGGTATTTAGTTCTTCAACTGGATTTCGATTACCCGACAAATCTATGTGGGCTCCCGATGCCGCCTGGGTATCGCAAAAAAAATGGGATTCATTAACACCTGAAGCAAAACAGAAATTCCCCCCTCTTGCCCCGGAATTTGTAATCGAACTTCGGTCGCCAAGTGATTCCCTACCCAGACTGCAGAAGAAGATACAGGGCTGGATCGACAACGGTGTTCAATTGGCTTGGCTGATCGACCCATGGACGGAGTCTTATACGATCTACCGGGCCGATGGAAGTGTAGAAGCTGCTGATAACTTCAAAGGAAAATTATCTGGCGAAGGTGTCGTGCCTGGATTTGAGTTGGATTTGGACGTTCTGAAGGCGATTCTTGAGTAGTGATTGCTTTCCACCTTCTTGCCCCCCCCTCCCCTCATATTCCCAACAAAAAAGTTTAAATTTGTCCAACATTAATACTTGGCATGCAGTTTGATACTGAGGGGGCAAAAACAATTAATTAATCTCATTAAGTGCTATGAAAAGAATATTACTCTCTGCGTTGGCTCTCCTGGCCTTTGTAGTAACCCTCCAGGCTCAAAACTCCAATGCAGTTTTCTTCACCGAGAACGGAGAACAGTTTTATGTGGTCCTCAACGGTCTCCGCATGAACGATGTCCCAGCTACCAATGTAAAGGTAACCGACCTCAACCAGCCCGGATACAAGCTGAAGGTCATTTTTGAAAACGCGGACCTCGGGGAAATGGACAAAAATCTCTATCTCAATGAAGCGGGAAATGAGACCGTATTTGTGATCAAGAAGAATAAAAAGGGTGAGTGGAAACTCGGCTATCAAAGTTCTGTTCCGATTGCCCAGGCTCCTCCTGCTCCGGCAACTCAGCGCGTGATTGTATTTGGTGCTCCGGCTCCTCAGCCAGTTCTGACCACTGGCGGCGTGATCGTTGAGGAAACCGTAACCACAACGACCACCACAGGTGGCGGTGGAACGGGTGACAATGTCAATATGAGTGTCGGCATCAATGGCTTCGGTATGGATGTCAATGTCAATACCAACGCAGGTGGCATGAATACCAATTCCTCTATGACCACCACCACGACGACTACTACCACCACTGCTGGCAATGTAGGGATGGTCCAAACAAATGAACTCCCTCCTCCCTGTATGGGAATGGAACCCGGTGAATTCAACAATGCTTGCAGTTCAATCCGTGCCAAGTCATTTTCCGATTCTAAGATGACCCTCGCCAAGCAGATCGTTAGAGGCCATTGTGTCAGCTCAGTTCAGGTTCGGGATATGGTGAAACTCTTCGACTTCGAAACTGACCGCCTGGAATTTGCCAAGTTCGCCTTTGACTATACTGCCGATCAAAACAACTACTACAAGATCAACGATGCATTCGACTTTGAGTCTTCCATCGACGAACTCGATGAATACATCCATGGGCGTTGAGGATTTTAACATTTCCTCGACTTGGTCGTTGTACACTTAGTAGAATCTAAGGTACTTTACATCAAGATGAAGCACATTCTCGGAATCACACTTGCATTGAGTGTCCTTTTGCTCACCGGTTTCTCTGGTTCTTCCCCTCATGGGCCGATCAAAGAAAAAATTGGCGGTGTCAGTGTGGTCTCTCCTCCCAACCGGGTGGACGACGACTGGACGGACCATGTTTCCAGCATCAGTGCCGAATGGGTTTCCATCTTACCTTATGGATTTAGCTATGAGGGCAGTCCCGATGTGATCTACAACCTGGACCGGCAATGGTGGGGAGAACGCTTTGAAGGCATGACCGAATTGATTCGCCATGCCCACGACGCCAACCTCAAGGTAATGCTGAAACCAATGGTCTGGATCATGGGAGGCTGGGTCGGCGGCTATGACCTGAAAACTGAAGCCGAATGGGCCACCTGGGAAAAAACCTACTCCAAATACATTCTGGAATCGGCCCGCATCGCGCAGGCTGAGAAGGTGGAAATGTTCTGCATCGGAACGGAATTCAAAGTCGCCTCCAATGGCAGGGAGAAATTCTGGCGGGAGTTGATCAAGGAAGTACGCAAAGTATATTCCGGCCCAATTACCTACGCCGCCAACTGGGATGAATATGAAGGGATTCGCTTTTGGGACGCACTCGATTATGTGGGCCTGGATGCTTACTTTCCTCTTGTTGAGGCCAAAACCCCTGATGTGAAATCCTTGCGGTCCGGATGGGCAAAGCCCTTCAAAAAGATAGAACTATTGCACAAAATCTACGGCAAACCCATTCTCTTCACTGAGTTTGGGTACCGTAGTATTGACAATTGTGGATGGAAGCAGTGGGAACTGGAAGGGACTCCGTACAACCAAAAGATCAACCTACAGGCCCAGAGCAATGCCTACCAAGCATTTTTTGAAGAATTCTGGGACCAGGATTGGTTTGCCGGGGTCTTCCTCTGGAATTGGTATACCAACGATGGCCGTGCCGGCGGGGATGGGAACAGTGATTACACCATTCAGAACAAGCCCGCTGAGCAACTGATCCAATCCTGGTTCAATAAATAGGTGGCTGATTCGATAGATCGCTGCCTGAATAGATACTTAAATAAACAACTGCCCCGAACTTCGGAGGATCACTATAAACACGCATTTCTGATACCCAATACACCGTCACAATGATTCAACCTTCTACCCTTCAATTTTTGCTCGACGTCGCCGAGAACAACAACCGCGACTGGTTCAAAGAGAACAAAAAGGCCTACGAGGCTGCAAAAAAGAATATTGAATCGGTGGTGGGTGAATTGATCGCGGGACTGGTCCCTTATGAACCTGAGTTTGTGGGATTGGAAGCAAAGAAGTGTATGTTCCGTATTTTCAGAGATGCCCGTTTCTCCGCCAACAAAGCACCTTACAAGACCAATATGGGGGCCTGGATGGCCAAAGGAGGGCGTAAATCTCCCTTTGCAGGATTCTATCTCCACATCCAACCCGGTGCTTCTTTCATCGCGGGCGGTGTTTACCAACCCGAATCCAAGGTATTGAATGCCATCCGCGAAGGGATCGACTACGATGCCCAATCGCTGCGAAAGATCATTGGTAACAAGGAATTTGTCAGTCAGTTTGGAGAACTGGGGGGTGACAAGGTTAAAACTTCACCCAGAGGCTATAAAAAGGACCACCCCGACATTGACCTGATCCGTCACAAAAGCTTTATCGTGAGCAGGAATGTTTCTGACGATGAAATCTTAGCTAAAGACTTTGTGGTCAAAACCCTGGAAGTCTATCAGGCAATGGTGCCATTGAATGGCTATTTGAATAAAGCCATCGATGAGGTAGCCGAGCCTTCCTGATCTGTGGACAATATATTCTCTTGAATCACTATCTTTGAAGTCGGAACATGGCTAAAAAGAAAAAGGGAAACAGGAGAGAGTTCTTACGGGAATTCATCAAAAATGGAAAAGGTGTAGGCTCCGTCTATCCGAGTTCCCGTTTTTTGCAGCGCAAGATGGTCTCCAAGGTGGACTTCCACAAAGCTGACTGCATTGTCGAATTTGGACCGGGGGAAGGCTGTATCACCCGACAGATCGTCAAACGCATGGGCCCCAATACCCAGCTCTTCTCCTTTGAAATGAACGAGGCCTTCATTGAGAAGTTTCTCCAATTTGACGACCCCAGAGTACATATCATCCATGACTCCGCAGAGAACTTTGCGCAATACCTGGCCGAACATGGCCTCGCCAAAGCAGATTATATCATCTCCTCCCTCCCATTGACCAATTTCCCGGTTCCCCTCAAGGAAAAGATTCTGAACGAAGCCATCGAAGGGCTTGCTCCCGGTGGTATCTACATGCAGTACCAATACTCAACCACTGCATTCAAGATGCTGAAAGAGAAATTCAGTAAGGTGAAAATGGGATTCATTCCGATCAATATCCCGCCGGCATTTGTGTATACTTGTTACGCGTAAACGGGGAAGTTCGGGTTCGAAGTTCAGGGTTCGGAAAACAACAATAGAGGCTATTTATGATGGGGTGATTCACTTACAGCTTTTCAAAAGACCTGATCTTGGTGTCACCGTTGTCATCCACCCTTGTAAGAACGTGTCTCTCTTTTTCCATCTCCAGGATATCCCATGTATATACGCAATTTGTATCACAATCCAGAGTTACACCATCCCCAGTTTGGGTCAAATAGGTAAATGTGATTTCCGCACCCTTTTCATGAATGCGGTAGAGAAATGTACTGCCTCCCGTAAATTCATAGCCCAAATTACCCACCAAGGAGAATTCCATGGATCCGGCACAGTCTGCATCTTTCACCTCACATTCCTCATAGCTATATGTAAGTGTTAAGGTCCCACCAGGGTCGAATTCTACCCCATTGACTGTATTAGACGTCAGCAACCAAGTCCCGTCCCCGAGCCATTCGACAACCTTCTGGTCCTTGGAACAGCTGGAAAGAGCAGTTGACAGCAAGATAATAATTGCCGCTACATTTAACTTGGACATGATGCAAAAGTAAGTAATTGAATGGTTATTAATTTCTATTTGCTGGCACATACGAACAGATACTTTGATTGGAATAATTTTCCAGGAACTACAAATACTAAAACAGATAGTCTGCATCAACAGGGGTATTGGGGAAATGGGTATCCAAACGATTCTAAGTATTCTGGGGGGGGGGCCTCCGCAAAAAAAATGGGGTCATTGGATTTCAGACTTTTAACTTTCAGAATAACTATACGAACGTTAAGTCTATTGTCTATTATGGGAATGGAAATACTGAGAACAATTGGGTTAGCCTCAAAGAAGTACGGTTTGTCAGGAATATTTTGTGCCAGTAAGTTCAGGGTTCGGAAAACTACAATACAGGCTATTTATGATGGGGAGGCTGTCCTTCTCAGACAGCTTCATCAATTGCTGTCCGGATCCACCGGACCATCCGGTGGAGGTGCATTGAGGTTGGGGTCCTGACCACCACCGTCTAAGTACAGATCTTTCAGGTTGTCCAGGTTGCGGCGTTCTTCCGGGTACATCCGTACCAGCCAGATGAACTTGCGGCGCTTCACCAATTCGCGGATCATGATCTCCTTGGTCTCTGCCTTCGACAGTTTGGTATACTTCAACCTGGGTTCGCCTTTCTTGTCACGCGGCTTGCTTTTGGGAACGGAAACGATGATGCGGGTCGGGTAATAAATGTCCTTTTTGACCACATAGTCTTCGACTACAGCAGGTCCGATAGAGGTTTCCACCACATTTCCCTGACTCACCCCTGAATAGCGGTTTTCAAGCTTGCAGAACTTCTTGTGGCGGGTAAACCAGTACTTCACCTCTTTGCCGATCCGTTCCATGGTGGTCGTATGGTCACGGATATTGGGATCACAGGCAATTTTCACCTTGTTGAGATCGGTATGCTGCATCCGCAATTCTGTACAACTGAACTTGTTCATATCCTTGTGGCGGATACGGATGGGTTCATAACAGACATTGCTGAGGTCGCGGTGCTGAATCTTAACCGGCGGCTTATAGCAAACGGTATTGAGATCACGGTGCTTGACCTTGTAGCGGGGCAGGCAAACGCTGGACAGGTTCTTGTGCTTGACCTTGGGGGTCGGATAACACTTTGATTGCAGGTCCTTGTGCTTGATCTTCATGCGGGGCAGGCACTTCGAGGAAAGGTCCTGGTGGCGTACCTTGGTGCGGGGATAACATACCTGGGCCAGGTCTTTGTGCTTGATCTTCATCCTGGGGTAGCAGGAATTGTTGAGGGAACGCACAAACCGCTTTTTGTCGGCCCGGAATTGCTTCTTGGCCAGTTTACGGAAGGGATCTTTGCCCCGTTCCAGATCACGGTGGCGGATTTGGACATTCGGGGGGTAGTAACGGTTCAGGTCTTTGTGCCGACTCCGTACCAATGGAGGTCGCTTGTTCTCCAGGGAACGGTGGGTAACCCTGGTATAACGTTGCTGCTTGCGGTTCAGGTCCTGGTGACGCAAACGCACGGTGCGTTGCTGGTAGCGGTTCAGGTCGCGGTGTCTTGGGTTGGCGGTGCGCTGGCTGTAGCGGTTCAGGTCTCTGTGCCGTGGGTTGGCGGTACGCTGGCTGTAGCGGTTCAGGTCCCGGTGGCGGGGATTGGTGGTACGCTGGCGGTAGCGATTCAGGTCGCGGTGGTTCTGCCGATAGGTTCTCTGGGAAAAGCGATTGAGGTCACGGTGGGTCGACCGGGAAGTTTGCTGACGGTAGCGGTTCAGGTCCCGGTGCTGTGCACGGGGCTGACGCTGGCGAAATTTATTGAGGTCACGGTGCGACGCCTTGGGTGGCCGTTGTGAAAAACGGTTCAGATCCCGGTGGGTCTGGCGCTGGGTCCGCTGCTGGAACCGGTTGAGGTTGCGGTGACTGGTGCGGGTAGAGCGCTGGGAAAAGCGATTCAGATCGCGGTGGCGACGCCTTGGTCCGGGGCCGGCTCCGGCACCATTCTCACGACTCAGGTCTCTGTGGCTTAGGCTGCGGGTACGCTGCGTCCGGGTGTTCAGGTCTTTGTGCCGCGGGGTCCGCGCACTCTGCCGCGGATTGCGCGTGCTCAAATCCCGGCGATGCGGGGTGCTGGCACTCTGCCGCGGATTGCG
>CAYGRE010000087.1:18679-29123 GCA_964352215.1 uncultured Bacteroidia bacterium | reverse complement strand
ATTCCGTTGATGTGCGGGAACACCAACTTTGAGGCCAGCTGCCTACTCCGTTGATGTGCGGGAACACCAACTTTGAGGTACACTGCCTATTCCGTTGATGTGCGGGAACACCAACTTTGAAGCCAGTGGTGTATTCAGGTTGTGTGGGATGACATAAGTGTTGATCTCACTGATGTATCATCTTGCTGGACCCAATTGATTGGTTGACGGCTCTTTCCAATCTCTCAGCACTCAAACAGATGTACGACACCCCCCAAAACCACAACCCCCTAATTCTTCGTCAACGTCACCCGATAAACAATCGAATCTGCCCAGGTAGGATTGGTCGTACTGTTCACTTGAGTAGCGGAAGATAGGATTCCCCCAGCTAAATGACCAAGGACAACCGGATTTCCTTCCAGCTTGGTGTAGTCAATGATCTGGTGACTTCCCGGGATCATCTCGATGCCCTCCGCTGGGAAGAATTCAGCATTCGAACCCATAATTGAAGGAAGACTCTGCTCCTTGGACTGGACAAATTCACGGATGCCATCATCGGCCTGCGCCAGCGTATTGATGAGCCGGCTGAAGGGCAACCAATTGGTTTCTGTCATCGGAACCAGTTCACCAGCTTCGTTGTAGCTGTAATTGGTAATCCCTCCCAATAGAGTGGTGAACATGACTTTGCTGGCACCGTCATACAATTGAATGTGACCGGACTCATAGTAATTGGCTTTGAGAGAGAAAGTCGTATCGACAGTGATGGCCGGATCATTGTCCCCGTCAGGCAGGATGTAAATCGGATGGTCCCAGCCGCCATCATCCGCCGTGAAAACACCCCCGAGTACATTCAGCCCGATATTCCCACCTGCCATGACCGCTTCGGTCGTATTCAAATCCCGACGGTGGTATTGGCTGTTGACCCCTTGGGCGCCGGAAGGATCGGTAAATGCTGTATAATTGCTGATGGTCAATTGCGTACCATCGTTCTGAATCTTAAAGCGGGCAATCTCCTCCGTATAAACGCCATTGCGGGCACTCTTATAGGCCAATTTGTAGTCCTGCCCGAATACCAGGTAGAAATAGTCACCCACTTTGCGCAGAATGCCGCCGGTGACGCTCATACGGGGATCCTCCAAAGAGATAATCGCAGCCTCCAGATCGGTGGAATTTTGCGCCAGGACGGCAGCAATTGCTTTGGGAACATCGATCGCGGTCAGGTAGGGGTTGGTCTGGTAGCAATTGCTCTTGTCACCTTTACAGTTAGAACCATACCCACCGATGGCATACAGGTTATCCCCATCCTGAAAGTATTCCATATTGGTTGCCCGGAGTCGAACTGCATATTTTTTAGGAATATCGAGGGACTTGGATTCACCTGTACTTAAATCAAAGACCATGAATTGTTGATTGGACTTCGCAGTGGGAAAAGTCTTAGAGGAACTGGAAGTCAGGTGAAAACCATTCGTCCTTCCACCTACAAACAACCATTTTCCTCCATAATGTCCGGCGGCAAAGGATTGAACACCATAGCCGAGCTGCATATCGGTCGCCTCCACAGAGATCGTATAAGGAGCCTGATCCGGAAGTTTTGACACAACCGTCCCAGGCGCTTCTTCAAGGGAAGGGGTACTCACCAATGGCTGGGATTCCAACTTGTTTTGGTCGGATTCGCCAAGGCATCCACTGAGGGTAAAAGTGAGTAAAAGGGATAGGAAATATATATTGTTCCGCATGGTGATCAAATCCTTGGGTGTTTTCTGGAATAGGAAGGAGCTTGGGTGTTGAACTTGGCAGGGTTCTTCAGAATCCTGCGGGCATAGGCCTGTAACAAAACCGTGCGGGAGTGAGACAGGTCGCGGGTCCGGGGCATATATGCATAATCCATCCAGGTGGTGGGATCGATCCGATCCAGCAGGGTGCGGGCCATGGTCGGCCCCGCCCATTCCATAGGATCGTTCATCGGCACCTGTTGGTTCATAGCGGGATAGATCAAATGGTAATTGCGGAATACCTTTTCATAGATCACTCCAAAAGTCAAAGTGTCATTTCCGACCGGTTCCTCCGCAGAGGGGTCTTCATAGTACTGACTGTAATCTTCATTGGGGAGGATACGAACGTAGACGATAGGGTGTACAATCGTATCAATCTCACCCTGGGTGGTAATCATCCCACCTTCTTGTTGAGAGACTCCCTTCTGCGTAATCGCTCCAATATGCGTACCATTCAGGTTGACATCGGTCAGAACACTGAAGTCAAGCGTATTGATATCCTGGTTCAGAATAGGGTATTCATTGACCGACTCCTGAAGCTGAAGGGGATTGAGCCGGAATTGTTGCAGAACCAGTCCCTTACCTGATTGGACCATTTTTTCATAGGCTGCCGGACTCAATGGCTTTCCTTTTTGATAGACAACCACGGGGCTGGGGACTTGATCTCCGGCAAAATTATAGAGGGTGGTGGTTCCGGAGGGTTCCTGTTCGCAGTAGACGGTGGAGTGGGGGAAGGTGATCATCAGTTCCTGCTCATTCAGGAATTGCTCTGATTGCCCCTCAGCCGTACCCTTCAGGAATAGCGTACCCTGCTTGACATCTTCAAGGGTATAGCCATTGCAATCCAGGGAAATATCCAGCATAGCTCCGCCATCGTTGTATTGGACCGTACCGTAGCTGTAGGTAGAAGAATCATCAAAATTGAGGGTAGCCAGGGTAACCTCTTGCTCAGTTCCATTGGCATCTTCAAACCGCAGTCCCAGATCCAGGTCTCCGAGATTGTATTTGGGGTTCTTGGAGATGGATGGATCGGTGTCGTTGCGGTAGCCGGGGAAGTTTTTTGCCCTGGGATCATCGGTATAATTTTCGGGAACCGAGGTGGCCATATCCAGGGAAAGTACCTTGAGTTGCTCATGCAATTTGGACACGATTGGCCCCAGGCGAAATTGACCACCATTGCCGGCAGAGCCGGTAGGTTTGACAAAAGTGCCGGGTAGCCGTGGTGGGTTGCCCTGTGGATAGGGCGCCATGATTTGCCCCATTGTATAGGACAAAGGCATCAAGATCCGGCCCATGGTCAGGTTTTCGACCCCATCCCCTTCATACCAGGGCGCCAAAGTACCGATCATTTCGCCGAGTCCCGGGATCGCCTTACCTGCCTTGGTCTGTAATTCTGTCGCGGTGAGATTGTTCCTGAATTCAGATTGGACCCGGAAAAGCGCGTAACGGTAAACCACGCCTACGATCTCCCTGGTTTCTCCGGCAGGGCGAAAGGTTTCAAACAATTCTTTCAGTGCGGTAGCTTCCAGGCCCGGCTCGAAAGGCACCACCGTCTGAAAGGTTCCCGCTGCACCTCCCGGACCCGGGAAGTTGACATTCCGCTGAAAATTCAGCCACCAGGTAGATGCTTTGGAAGGCTGTCCACCACCAGCGTAATTTCCATTTTCATTTAGTTGACGCCCCAGGAGAATATTACCCTTGTTTTCCAGCATCAGGTTCCCGGCGATCACCTGCGAACTGGCCGAGGATCCCTCCTGGGAGCAATCGATCATCATGGCCGTGCTCTCCCTGACATTGGTCCGCTTCTTATAGGACAGAGTAGCACCGATAAATGGATTGAGGGCAGCCAATTGTGCCTCACTGAGTCCATCGGTACCTGTTTCTTCATTGAAGTAGTGGGTGGAGTCGGTCTGTATCCGCGAGACAATGGTCTGGGAAGTCCCGCTATTGCCTTCAAAATCCTTGTAGTTGAATTCCAGGGCCATTCCCATACTGCCATTGTAGTTCCATTCGCCGGGAATCACCTTCGTTTTCGTCGCTCCATTGAAAACCTCCAAAGGTCTACTGGCCCATTTAATGAAACCCTTGTCTGACTTGCCAAAAGTGATCGGTTGTACATCATCAGTATTGGCCAGACGCATCGGTAAACGGTCATAGGCGGCCATTTTGGGTTCGTCATTCGCGGTTCGGGTAGGCACAATGGACATTCCCGAATAATCATCGTTGTTGGCAGTCCCGACGTTGATGGACACCAAGCCGCGCACATGAATGCGGGGGAAATCAAATTGACTCATAGTAAATAAATAAAGCCCTTAATTGTAATGTCAATATAAGGTCAAGGGGGGATTTTTGCAACAATGGTCCTGCTTCTTTTCCCCATCCTCAGAGATCAGCACCGGTTTGTTGTAGGGGATTTGCCCTAATACCACTCAATCTGGAATATACCATAGCCAGTCATCGCCATAATACTTTACAAAGGAAAAATCTAATTCATTGGCCATGATATCGAAGTATGGCTTCCCAATATTTTTGCCAAACTGGAGCTCAGATCTTGAAAATGCACCAATCTCAAAATGAAATGTGGCTTCATCTTCCTCAACTTCTAAGGTTGACCCTAGGATAACATTTCTAAATTCCTGAGGCGATCTTCCTTTGTTGATACGCACGACCAATCGGTTGTTAAGGTCGATGAAAAACAAAGGGAATAATAAGAGTAATACCGGAAGGATAATTATCAGGAAATACCATTGCAGCCCCTTTTTGAGAGCATCAATAAGAAGGAACAGCAGTAATAGAAGCCCGCTTCCGATTTGGATATAGAAGCCGTATTCGAAAAAAAACTCATGGACTGAAGGAGGTAAAAAGGGGATTGGCAGGTACCTTAAGGCACCTACTATCAGCATGAGAATTGACAGCCTTTTAAGCATTCTTGACCTCATAATCACTCCTCTCCGGCATTGAACACCAGTTCCGTTGTATCTGAAAACTGGAGGACGGAATCATAGAATTGACATTCAACAGAGAATTTCAGATCCATATTTCCCTCATAGTCTTTTGTATATCTGTAGGAAAAGGTGTCCATTGGTAATTCTATTCTTTGGGTCACACTGTCATTTTTATCTGTTTCTGTCAGCGTGATCCTTAATTTGGAATTGGGAGGTCGTACGTATATGATATCTCCTTCAAAATGCCCTGAATCAGTAGGGGGCTTTTGATTGTTTACCAAATCGAAGTAAACCGCCCGAAGCTCATTCTCAACATGGTTGTCGATGTAATCCACCAAAAAAAGAGGTTTTTCACTTCCGTAATGAAAGCTGTACGTAACGACATTTCCAGTTGAGTCATATTTATAAGCATCCCCCATTTTTCGTTCGTTTATATAGGTGCTGTACTCAGAAATCTCACCATTGGAATGGTACTTAATGAAAGGGCCCTCACGTTTATTGTCTACATACCAGTGCTCTTCTGCAAGCCAACCCGCTTGGTTGAATTTCAGGTACCTGCCGCTTGAAGAATCGTCAGGGTACACTTTCCATTCCTCTTTGGTGGTTCCGTCTGGATAATGATTAACCTTTAAGGTGACAAATTCGTCCTGCATGACTTCTTCTTTTGGGTTCAGGCAGGAGTTTATGCTGGCAGTGAAGATCAAAAGGGATATCAGTGGAACGAAGTATTTCATTTTGACGCTGGCTTCTTCAACTGTTCGTATCCTATCGACTTTGATTAGTTGCTTCACGGGTATCCTATTATTCACAACAAGATATAAAAACCGGGTGTGTGTGGACCCGGATACTCTGGCTCCGAAAGCGAAATTCTAAATCTGCGGATATTGACATCAATTAAATGCGTTTTTAGGAATGATATTGTGACTCAGTCCAGCGGTGTCGTGTACACCAAATAAAGTATCTTCGAGATAATAATCTACAGAAAATCTTAGTTCTTTATTGCTCGTATAGTGTTTTTGATGTCGGTAGGAAAAGGTATCCAGCGGTAAATCAAAACTGTTAATGGCTAGACTGTCTTCATCCAATTCGGTTAAGGTAATTCTAATATTAGAGTAGGGGGGGCGCACATATATGATTTCACAATCAAAAAACTTCGGTTGGTCGGCATTGTTTTTATGAATTATCAAGTCCAGGTACTTTGATCCAAGGGAGCTTTCAATTGTAAGTTTTTGGTAATCAATTTTGAAGCTCTCATATTCCTTGCCCTGGTGAAATGTATATTCGGTTAGAGTGCCTAGAGAATCAAATTTGAATGCATCTCCATACTTGGCTTCATTCCGATACACCCCATATTCAGCAACCACCCCATTTTGATAATACTTAATCAATGGCCCATCCAATTGATTTTTGGTATAGTTGTGCTCCTCAACAACGACTCCTGATGGGTTGAATTTCAGGTACCTGCCGCTGGTTGAATCGTCGGGATAGACCTGCCACATTTCCGCAACCGTACCATCGGGGAAATAGTTGACCTTGCGGGTGACATACTTCTCCTTCCCAGGGCTTTCCTCCCCTGGGGATAAACAGGATTGGGAAACCATCATTGCCAGGAGCAGGAAAAGGATATTTTTGATTCGGCTCACGATAAGTTCTGTCTACCTATTTGAGTAATACTCACCTCTCCTTGTACTGTCCTTTAATTCAGAAATATAACGAAGCATCTTTCTTTTATTATTGTTAAGATTCTTAGTTATTCCGACAATTTCTGTAAGGTTCCTAATTAGGAATATGGAAAAACTAAACTCGTCTGTTACAACCTTTACTATTTCGATTTCAACAAAACCAGGCAGCGAGCTTAGGGCAGACAGCAGATTATCATTTCCCAAAACAGAACCAGTCTTTCCTTGTAGCTTTTGAAGGTTTTGCCTGTGAAAATACACTTCGAAAATATGGCCTGCCGACATAGCTTTCCCTTTCAATTCTCGAATGATCACCTCCTCATTCATTAAGGAATTTTGCAATTCATCTTTAAACTCCCCTTGCCAATTTGCAAGGAGAGCTAATAATTGGGGAAGTTTGGGGTAAGATTCCATTTTACTAAGCTTTAGGTCCATCATCCCTATCTGCTTTCCGTCACATCAAAATGAGCTCGGGGTCCAGTAACTTACTCTTTTCGCGTCCATCAGCGACATAGTCATCTGGATAATGATTAACCTTTAAGGTAGCAAATTCGTCCATCATGGCTTCTTCTTTTGGGTTCAGGCAGGAGTTTATGCTGGCTGTGAAAATCAATATCCAAAAAAGTAACGAGTAGGTTACGGCATTGTTGGTAGTTATCCGTATCATAAGCTGAAAATATCTTTTCTTAAGGAATCAGAAGGATTACCCCGTGAAAACTCTAAATCTTCAGGTTGACCTTTTGGATCAAACCCCGTGAATTCCAGACCCTTTGATCTTGGGTATCTAAAATACCCTTGCTCAATTCGTTCTACAACCCCGATTCGGAAACCCTCAAAGTAATTTTCAGGAATTTCGTTAGAAACTTCCTGGACTTCTTGCTTTATGTCCGTCATGGAAAGCTCTTCCCTACATCCGGTTAAAAAAATGCAGGAAAGGACAAGCATACCAGCAAGGAACATGAAAAGGATATTTCTAAAACGGCTCACGTTAAGTTCTAAGTTATACCCAAGAAATATAGTTTACCAACTATTCAACGAATGGGATTCAATTGAATCTCCTTCCCATCGGGGATCGTAATAATAATAGACGCTATCACTAAAGCCTAAAATAGAGTCGTACCAGGTATAGGTAATGGCGAAGTGAGCAGGTTCAGTTTCTGAATAGGTTTTTTGATAGTCATAAATAAAGGTGTCCAAAGGAAGCTCTATGCGAGAACTTACCAAACTGTCATCATCAAGTTCAAGGATGGATATTGAAACTCTTGAGGAAGGCGGACGGGCATACCCAATCTTTGCTTTTAAGGTTCCGGAATCCAGCGGGAAACCATTTTTAAAGACAGGACAAAAGTAGATTTCCCACATGTTCGTCCCTTTGATCCCCGTTTCATAATTAACTTCAAACGAGTAAAATCCTTTGAACCAAGTGAATTGATATTCAATTATCGATCCAGTAGAATCATAGGCGTAGCTATCTCCGTAGGGATGCTCTTGATAGTATAGGCTTTGGTTTTTGATCTGTCCATTGGAATAGTAAGCTATCCGAGGACCTTCAGCTTTCTTGCCATAGAACCAATGTTCTTCCTGTAACCATCCCTCAGGAGAAAAAAGTGAATACACCCCTTTCAAGGTATCATCTTCAAATCGCTCCCATCGTTCTTTCAGGGTACTGTCAGGGTAGAATGATTCTTTGAAAACAAACGTCTTCCTTGGCTTTTCCTCTTCTGTATTTGTACCACATGCAGAAAAAATGGAAAGGCAGAAAAGCAACAATAATAAGTGCCAGTTATTCAGATGGAGCATTGTATCCGGGTTTTTTGTATCGAGGGCTATATGGACGATTGCTACTTAGATGGTCCCGTCAATAAAATTCATCTACTTTTCAGTGTCATTGGCAGTCGTGTCCCCAGCAGGGTCGATCGAAATATAATTAACATGATCAAACAGAACTAATTACGGGTGGCAATAGAACCGGTTGTCCAGGAACCCGTATTCGGTTATCCGGTTGAGTACAATTGGTATAGGCCCCTCTGTTTTCCAATTGTGCATGAGCTCTTAACCGGTTGTGTACGAGCCCCTAAACGGTTATCCCTGTTGAGTACAATCGGTATAGGGCTTCCCGGATAATTAGTTGTGGGTCGCGCCTCAACCAATTGCATCAGAGCCCCTGCCCGGTTATCCTGGTGAGCATAATTTGTATAGGTTTCCCGGTTAATAAGTTAAGGTCTGCACCCCTAACTTGTTATGTCAGTGCCCCTAACCGGATAGGGGGGGCTGAGGTAACTGGTTATGGCTGGTATCTTAGTCTGGTATGTTGGGTACCTCAACTGGTTTAACCTGTTGAGCACAAGTAGAATAGGGCTCTGGGTTAACCAGCTACCTTGTGCACCGTACAAGGTTATGCTTGGGGGGGCTATCGGTTATCCAGATTAGGATGCCCGTGGGATTGGTAGAACAAAATCACCAAATACTCCTGGTAATCTTTTTTCAAAAGCATAATAATCACTTAAATTCCTATGGTATCATATTTGCCCAAATGAAAAGTCTCGAAGAGTATTTTGACCTCCTGGAAAAGGATAAACTAGAAAAATTGATCAAACAGATTTCCCTATTCCTGAAATCCATTGACGACCAGGACTTAAGAAATACTGTTCTTTCGATTTCGGGTAGATTGAATCGGTTAAATAATAACAGAATTCAGGGGCTGGTTTCATCCGAGGATTACAATGTCGAAAGGAGTTCGATTGGGGGAGCCTTAATTCAGTTATCGGAAGAGATAGGTTGTCATTTCGACTCATGGCCATCAAAACCTCAAGGTGCCACCTCACCGCCCACCCACCCCAAAGACCTCACCGACATCATCCCCAGACGCTTACTTTCCACCATCACCGGACGCGAAGATCAACTCAAGCAACTCCGGGAAATGCTCCTTTCTGGACAACAAGTCGCAGTGGTCAATGGCATGGGCGGCATCGGCAAAACCACCCTCGCGCAAACATACCTCGAAGAATACTATGACGATTACCACCACATAGCCTGGATCACGCAAAAGGATGAAAACCTGAGCTTTGACTTTGCTGCCCAACCGTATCTGCTCAAGTCGCTGGGCATTGAAACAGGCGAGTCGGATCCTTCCCTGATCTTCCAAGAAATAGTCAGAGGGATGAAAAGTCTGCCTGAAAGCCCCTGTCTGCTGGTCATAGACAATGCACTCAAATCAATTGATAGTTATTTGGACTTCCTTCCCAAGGGTCCTAAGTGGCATTTGCTGATCACCTCAAGATCGAAACCAGAGAACATTCCCTGTCTGAATCTGGCCAAGCTTTCACCGGCAAAAGCACTCGAATTGTTCCAAACCCTCTGTCTGCTCAAGTATGACCAGAGTAGAATCAAGGCATTGCTCAAAGCCATCGAGCACCATACCCTCACTGTAGAATTGCTGGCCAAAACTGCCCAGAACAGACACCTCTCCATCGAACAACTCGAAACAGCCATCCTGACAGACCAGAAAGCAGGAGTTGCCCTGAGTCACAACCGCAAAGAGAAAGTGGAAAGGGTCACCAGTTACCTCGCCAAAGTATTTGCCCTTGCCCAATTGTCAGAGGATGAAAAGTGGCTGCTCAAGCAATGGACTTGTCTGCCTGTAACCTTCATTCAATACGAAACCCTTCAGCAACTCCTGGCCCCGGAAGAAAACGGGCTGGATGAATCCCTTGGGAAGCTTCTGAATGACCTTGCCAGCAAAGGCTTCCTGCAAACTGACTTGGAAAATGACAGCTACAAAATCCACTCCCTGATTGCGGAAATTGTCTGGACGGAATTGAAAACTTGCGAAGAGGATGTGTCTTCCTTGATCCAAAATGTCATTGAAGCATTGAGGATTGACCAAGCCAAAGACAACCCCGTAGATAAATTTGTCTGGGAACCTTTTGGAAGTAAAATGGCCTCGCGATTTGCGGACTCAACGGCCAACACCATCTCCCTGCTTCAAAATGAACTGGCTTTAGTGCTTCAAGCCTTGGGAGATTATTCAGGAGCGAAAGCCTTGTTGGAAAAAGCGATGGCCTCCGAT
>CAYGRE010000087.1:0-18579 GCA_964352215.1 uncultured Bacteroidia bacterium | reverse complement strand
TAGTGCTGAAAGACTTGGGAGATTATTCAGGAGCGAAAGCCTTGTTGGAAAAAGCGATGGCCTCCGATGAGAAGAACTTCGGAGTAGATCATCCCACAACAGCGGTTCGCTATTCCAATCTGGCTTTAGTGCTGAAAGACTTGGGAGATTATTCAGGAGCGAAAGCCTTGTTGGAAAAAGCAATTCAGGTATTTGAGAAGTCCTTACCTGATGGGCATCCATATATTCAAATAGTTCAAGGTCATCTAAATGCAGTATTGGATGCTTCCTCTTAAAATAGGGGAGGGCAACCAAGCCCTTTGTGACTTTGGCTGATCAGCTATTCTCTTAAAATAGTCCATGACTTCAAGAAGACCATTCAAGACCCTTCCTCACCGATCAAAGTAATTTGTCACCTCCAACGCTGTACCTTCTCCTCGTCAAAGAGAAACTTTATGACCTTTCCATCTAAATCCAGAAGAATTGAATCCCCGCTCAAATAAAGGCACGTAGAAATATTCCAAATCTTTAAAAGCAACAACTACACCACCTGAAGAATTAACTACACCACCTCCATCATTAACTACACCAGTAGCAGATTTAAGTACACCACCAGTAATAACTGCAGAAATAAAAGGAAAGATATCAGGATTAAAGCAAAGAGAGCATGACAGCCAAAAGGTCAAGGAAGTCATCAAGCTAATTTGCACTGACAGGCACGTAAAGGCCAATCATATCGCTGAGGTTTTAGGCAAGAGGGAAGATTACGTTAAGCGCAAGTATTTGAGTGAAATGATTAAGGAGGGGGATTTACAATACCTCCACCCCGATATGGTCAATCACCCAGGTCAGGCATACATAACAAAAAAATAGGCCAGGTATGAAGCTACAATTCAAAGAACAAGACTTTCAGCTCCAGGCTGTACAAGCGGTGGTAGATTGTTTCCTGGGACAGCCCATAAAAACCAATCGATTTACCCTTATCATCTTATCAGAAGATTCCTCAAAGCATAAAACTTAGAATAGATCCCGCTTCAGACGTTGAGATACACCATGCTGCTACCATTTGCCTTATTCTTTTTGGCAACCCCAAAGAGGCGCTAAAGCCCGTCAGTAAGGACGATAATTACACTTCCCCCCATCGTTACTTTGAAGGACTGCCCACTGACCCATGTTCCTCCCCAAAAAATATCCCGAAAAGCACCCCTGGTGGCTCCAAGGCCCGATTTCGGTTGTGCGGCCCAGACAACCCACTTGGAGTCTCAGCGTAAGTAACTTGTCCGCCAACCCCAACCGGGTTCACCCCCCAGCATACAGCGTTGTCCCCAGACCGCAACAAACTTGTCCGGCCACCCCAACCCACTTGTCCGCCAACCAGAACCAGGTTGCCCGGCAACCTCAACATGGTTGGGGTAAAAATATTACCGGGTTCTGTGAGCGACATAACCCAGTAATATTTCCAGGGGAACCTGGTTGTGGTTCTCCGGTCAACCCAGTTGAGCTGGCAGCATAGAGGTGTTATGTGAGCGACATAACACCACTATGCAGCCAGCACAAGTAGGTTATCCGCCGAGCGGAACCCGGTTGTCCACCAGACACAAAGCGCTGCCCTCAGCCCTCAACCGGGTTGTGGTCCAGCCACAACCGGGTAGCCCTGCCAGTACTACCGGGTTGGGGTAAACAGACAACCAACTTGTCCTCCTGACCTCAACCCAGTTGTCTGCCCGACCCCAAATAGGTTGTCCTTCTGACCTCAACCGGGTTGTCTGCCCGACCCCAAATAGGTTGTCCTCCTGACCACAACCAAGTTCCCCTTTCCGGACAACCAAGTTCCCCTTTCCGGACAACCAAGTTCCCCTTTCCAGACAACCCAGTTCCCCTTTCCAGACAACCCAGTTGCCCTCAGCGCACAGCCGAGGGGGTCACCCCTCACCCCCCTTTAGGGGTAGTGGTTGCAACCAATCCCCCCAAAAACACAACATGTTTCCCGCCAAGGGAAACATGTTGTAAAACCAAGGGCAACCAACTACCCTCACACCAGAACCACCAAGACCTCACACCAAAACCACCAAGACCTCGCACCAGAACCACCAACCACCTACTTCAGATCCTTGTCCAGCCACTCAAAGAACACCCGGTGCCACAACACCCCGTTCTGCGGGCTTTGCACCCAGTGACCTTCCGTCGGGAAGTAGAGGAACCGCGCCGGAACCCCGCGCAGCTTGGCCGCATTAAATGCCTCCATCCCCTGGTTCACAGGAACCCGGAAATCCTTCTCCCCGTGGATCACCAGAATCGGCGTATCCCAGTTCTGAACAAAATTGTTGGGGCTGTATTTCTGGTAGCTGTCCACATAAGGGACTTCCCAATAAGGACCACCGATGTCAAAATTGGCGAAGAACATCTCCTCCGTCGCCCCGTACCAGCTTTCCAGGTTGTAAAGGCCACAGTGGGAAATGAAAGTCTTGAAACGTTTGTTGTGGATACCGGCCAGGTAATACACAGAATAGCCACCATAACTGGCACCGACTGCGCCCAACTTGTCCTCATCGGCCCAGGACTCCTTGGCCACATCGTCAATCGCGGCAAAATAATCCCGCATCGGTTGACCACCCCAATCCTGACTGATCGCTTCGTTCCATTCCTCCCCAAAACCCGGAAGACCACGGCGGTTCGGCGCTACAATCACATAACCATTGGCGGCCATCAATTGGAAGTTCCAGCGGTAGCTGAAGAACTGGCTGACCATACTCTGGGGACCACCCTGGCAATACAGCAGGGTAGGGTATTTCTTATTCGGATCAAAATCGGGAGGAGTGATCACCCAGGTAAGCATATCCTTGCCGTCAGAAGTTTTGACGGTACGTGCGGCCACATCTCCCCATTTGACCTTGCCCAACAACTCGTCATTGACCTTGGAAACATTGACCTGTTCATTGGTGGCCGGATTGACCAGGAACAATTCTGCCGGGTAAGACATGCTGTTACGGGAAGAAATCAGGTATTTGCCACCCAAAACCTCCGCCGCAGAATTCATATTGAAAGTACCGGTGGTGACCTGCTTGATGCCAGCTTTGCCCGGATTGGCAATATCGGCCTTGAATACCTGGTAAGTGCCATTGGTGGGAGCGGTAAAATAAATACCCTTTCCATCTTCAGTCCAGTGCAGGTGCCCGGCAGGGTGGGGGAAGCCAGCTGTCAATTCAAATGGCTTGGACCCGGCTACTGACAAATCCTGTACAAAAATCCGGTTGCGGTCAGATTCGTAGCCATCACGTTCCATGCTCAGCCAGGCCCAATAGCGGCCGTCGGGGGAGAAGGTCGGCTCCATATCGTAACCCATCATGCCTTCGGTGAGGTTCTTTGTCTTGCCGGAAGCGAGATCAACCGCGTAGATATCAGAGTTGGTACTTTGCGCCCATTCCACCTTGTCCTTGGTTTTCTTGGAACAGTAGAGGACCGTCTTGCCATCCGGGCTGGCCGTATATTGTTCGCTGCCCCCAAATGGAGGTACAGGAGCATCTTGGCGCTCACCCTCCATCAGATCGGTATAGTGGCCCATATCCGGAGCCTTGAATTGACCATAAGGGTAGGAAAATACGTGGGTATAAGAAAAATCGTCCCAGGATTTCCAGTGGCGGTACATCAGGTCGTCGATGATCCGGGCATCCGCCATGGGGAGATCCGTATAGAGTTCATTCACCGTCTTGTCCATCTTCACAGAACTGGAAAAGAGCATCAGATTTTCGGCAGGAAGTTCGAAGTCATTGACCTCAAGCGGGAAATTCGTCATCTGGATTCTATCGGAGCCATCTGCGTTCATTTCCCAAACCTGGCTGGAACCGGATTCACCGCTCAGAAAAGCAATTTTACCTTTTGCAGTCCAGCGTGCGTTGTATTCACCGGATTCCGTATTGGTGATCTGCTTGACTTTGGCCGAAGGTGCCGCTTTTTTACTCCCGGCCGTCAAATCCATCACATAAAGGTCACGGTTGCCTTTGTTCTCATCCAGGTTGAAATAGGTGACACCGAACAGCACCTGATCCCCGCTGGGAGAAACCTGAGGGTCACTGACCCGGCCGATTTTCCAAAGCAACTCCGGGGAAAGGACATTTTGGCCAATGAGCGGAATCCCACTTAGACAGAAGACCAGAAGAAAGATGATATTTTTCATATTTAATTAACGTGTTAAGGGCCGCAAAATAGTTAAATTTCTCTGTTTCCTGATAGTTACTCCTTTTAATACTAAGGGAAATTTAGGAGCTTGCGCGGATTCACAAAGCCGTGTAGGAAGGCCAAATTTGATAAAGAGACGGGATGATAAGGGAAGCTTTCCAGACTCCTTATGAATAAAGGTATTATCTTATGAATTCAATCATTAGCATCAGTTAAATGCAATCATTCAATAAAATATTTGTCGGGATTTCGATCCTCTTCTGCTTTTGCTTTTCCGGTCTGCAGGGTCAGGCGTTTTTAGGTGGGGGCGGCAGTAGTGCGTCTCCGGGCACCGACTTGTCTCAACCCCTGGATTTTCAAAGTGGAATGGGTGACCTGGCTATGTTTCGGGTAAATGGCAACGAGGATTTTCATGCATCTGAGTCTTCATTCCCTGTCCCTGCCTCTGCCTCTGCCTCTGTCCCTGCCTCTGCTTCTGTCCCTGTCCCCATGCCAACCGGTACAGATACCATTCCCCCGACTGCGGTTTGCCAGGACATTACCGTCTATGTAGATGGTGCCGGAACGGTTTCAATCGTGCCAGCTGACGTCGATGGAGGCAGTACCGACAATACTGGGATTACCACCTCTTCACTCAGCCAATCGTCATTTACTTGCGCCAACCTGGGATCCCAATTTATTACCCTGACGGTGGGCGATTCATGCGGCCTTACCGATGCCTGTAATGCAGGGATTACCATTTCAGATACCACTTCACCGACCGCAGTTTGTACCGATATCACCGTGTTTTTGGATGGATCAGGAGCTGCGACCATTACTGCTGCTGACATCAACGGAGGCAGCACTGACAATTGCAGCGTCAGTTCCACCTCTGCCAGCACCACGAGTTTTGCCTGTGGAGACACCGGAAGCAATTCCGTAACCCTGACTGCTACCGATGGCAGTGCAAATACCGGTACCTGTACCGCGACTGTAACCGTAGAGGATACCACTTCACCCACCGCAGTCTGCCAGGACTTTACCATTTTCCTCAATGGCAGTGGGAATGCTACCCTCCCTGCTGCCGCCATCAACAATGGCAGTGCCGACAATTGTGGTAGTCCCACCCTCAGCGCCAGTCTGACCAGTTTTACCTGCGCGGATACCGGCACCAGTTCCGTAACCCTGACCGCTACCGATGCATCTGCCAATTCCGCCACCTGTACCTCCGATGTAGTCGTACAAGATTCGACCGCACCAGCCATGGTTTGCCAAAACCTCACCGTGCAACTGGACGGGTCCGGCAATGCCTCCATCACCACCGGCGATGTGAACAACGGTTCCAGTGACAACTGCGGGATCAATTCCCTGTCCATTGATGTTTCAGCCTTCACCTGTGCCGATGCCGGAGCCAATACCGTCACCCTCACCGGTGTCGATGTTAGCAGCAATTCAGGAACCTGTACCTCCACGGTCACGGTTCAGGATACAGCTTTGCCTACCGCAGTCTGCCAGGATATCACCGTTTATGTAAATGGAAGTGGCAATGCCACCGTAGCTGCCACCGACGTTGACAATGGAAGCTCGGACAATTGCTCCATCACCTCCCGCAGCCTGACCACTACCGCCTTTACCTGTGCTGATCTCGGAACCAATTCCGAAACCCTCACCATTACCGATGTCAGCGCAAATACTGCCACTTGCAGTACGGTCATCACCGTCCTGGACACTACTTCCCCAACCGCCGTTTGCAATTCCTATACCGCTTACCTGGATGGCAGTGGCAATGCAACTGTGAGCATCGGCGATGTAGGAGGAGGCGCAAGTACGGACAACTGTGCGTCCGGAAGTGCTGTTCTCAGTCAGACAGCCTTTACCTGTGCCGACACCGGAACCATCTCTTATACGCTAACCGTTACGGACGGTAGTGGAAATACCGATGTGTGCGCGGACCAGATCACGGTTGAGGATACCACTTCTCCGGCCATGGTTTGCCAGGATGTCACCATCTTCCTGAATGGCGGCGGAACTGCCTCCATCACCACGGGTGACATCGACAATTCTTCCAGCGACAACTGCGGCCTCACCGGCCTGATCGCCAGCCAGACCTCATTTTCCTGCGCGGACGTGGGCAACAATACCGTCACCCTCACCGGCACCGATGTCAGCAGCAATTCGGGTAGCTGTACTTCCAATGTAAGCGTTCAGGATACGATTACCCCAACCGTAACCTGCCAGAACTTGACCCTGTTCCTGGATGTAAATGGAAATGCGAGCATCACCACCGGGGATGTGGATGCCGGAAGTGGTGACAACTGTAGCGGGAGTAGCCTGACCCTGAGCCAGAGTGCCTTTACCTGTTCAGATGTAGGTACGAATACCGTCACCCTGACCATAAGCGATCAGAGCGCAAATACCAGAAGTTGCAACAGCTCGATCACGGTTCAGGACACCACCCGCCCAGCTGCCGTTTGCAGCAATGTCACCCTCTCCCTCAATGGAGGCGGCAACGCCACCCTCACCACTGGAGCCGTAGACAATGGCAGTTCCGATGCCTGTACCATCACCAGCAGCGTACTGAGTACGACTTCTTTTTCCTGTGTCGATACCGGAACCACCGTCGTTACCCTGACCCTGACCGACGCCAATGGCAATACCAATACCTGCAACTCAAACGTAACCATCCAGGATGTCAGCCCGCCCAGCATGGTTTGTCAAAACATTACCGTACAACTGAACGGAAGTGGAACTGCCTCCATCGTCACCGCTGATGTGGATGGTGGAACCTCCGACAACTGTGGTTTGAGCAGCGTCACCGCCGGAACCCTGTCCTTCACCTGCGCCGATGTAGGAGCCAATACCGTAGTCCTCACCGCTGTCGACGTCAGCAGCAATACCGCCAACTGCAATGCCATTGTGACCGTGGAGGACAATATTGCTCCCAATGCAGTGTGCAGCAACCTGACCATATTCCTGGATGTTTCCGGCAATGCCTCCATTACCACCTTAGATGTGGACAATGGAAGTACAGACAACTGCGCCATCAACAATTATGCGCTGAACACCACCAGCTTCACCTGTTCCGACGTAGGGGCCAACCCGGTCACCCTTACCGTAACCGATGTCAATACCAATGTAAGCACCTGCTCCGCGACCATCATGGTCATGGACACCACCAGCCCGGCCGCAGTTTGTCAAAATGTAACCCTGAACCTCAATGGAAGTGGCAATGCCACCCTCAGCAGTTCAGCCCTCGACAATGGAAGCAGCGATGCCTGTTCGATTGTGAGTTCCGTGGTCAGCACCAGTTCATTCAGCTGTGTCGATACCGGTACCACCACCATCACCCTGAACCTGACCGACGCCAATGGCAATACCAACTCCTGCACCGGCAATGTCACCATTCAGGATATCACCCCGCCGACCATGGTCTGCAGCAACCTGACCGTGCAATTGGACGCAGCCGGAAATGGCAGCATCACCGTCCCCGATGTCAACAACGGGACCTCGGACAACTGTGGTGTCAACAACCTCAGCCTCAGCCAAAGTGCCTTTACCTGTTCGGATGTGGGTAGCAATACCGTGATCCTGACCGGAACAGATGTCAGCTCCAATTCTGCGACCTGTTCTTCTACCGTGACCGTGGAAGACAATGTTAATCCGGTTGCAATTTGTCAAAACCTGACCATTTACCTGAATGGAAGTGGAAATGCCTCCATCACCTCTTCAAACCTTGACAACGGAAGCAGCGATGCCTGTGGTATCAGTACACGCGTCCTGAATAAAAGCAACTTTACCTGTTCTGACCTGGGCGGCAATACCGTAATTATGGTTGTCACAGATGTGAACGCCAACCAGTCCAGCTGTTCAGCCATCGTTCAGGTAAGGGATACCATTGCTCCCAATGCTGTCTGCCAGAATATCACCGCCTACCTGAACGGAAGTGGAGTTGCCACCGCCAGTGCGGCCGCGGTTGGAAGTGCAAGTACAGACAACTGTACCATTACGAGTACCACTCTGAGCACTCCTTCTTTCCTCTGTTTTGATACAGGCCCTAACAGCGTGACCTTAAATGTAGGTGACCAGAGTGGAAACACTTCCAGTTGTGCTGCCATTGTTACGGTAGAGGACACCACCCCACCTGCTATTTCCTGCCAAAACATTACCCTTCAGCTGAATTCTGCCGGAACAGCCACCATTACCCCCTCCAGTGTGAATGGCGGTAGCACCGATAACTGCGGAATTCTTTCTTCGCTGGTGTCCAGAAGTTCCTTCTCCTGTGCGGATGTCGGGAGCAATGCAGTGACCCTCACCATAGATGATATCAATGGAAATATCTCCAATTGTGTTGCAACGGTTACGGTTCAGGACAATGTAAATCCAGTGGCCGTCTGCCAGAGTGTAACCGTTTACCTCGACGCCAGCGGTACCGCCTCCATAACCTCAGGAGATGTAGATACCGGGAGCAGCGATGCCTGTGGGATTGCCTCAGTGGGCCTGAGCACTTCCAGCTTCAACTGCGCGAGTGTAGGACCGAATCCCGTGGTCATGACCGTCACCGATGTCAATGGAAATTTCGCAGTTTGTAACCTGGGCGTTCAGGTAGTCGACTCTACGGCACCTGCCGCAGTCTGCCAGAACCTGACCTTGTACCTGGATGGAAATGGCAATGCTTCTACCAACGCTGCCACGGTCGGGGGCGCATCCAGCGACAACTGTGCCATCGTGAGCAATGTCCTGAGCAATGGAACCTTTACCTGTGCCAATGTAGGGCCCAATCTGGAGACCATCACCCTAACCGATCCCTCTGGTAATGTCTCCGTTTGCAATGCGACCATTACCGTCGAGGACACCACTCAGCCCGTAATGCTCTGCAATAACCTCACCGTACAGTTGAACGCTTCCGGAGCCGCCACCCTGACAACCGCTGCCCTTGATGGCGGAAGTTCAGACAATTGTGCCATCGGAAGTTTACAGCTTTCCCAGACCAATATCTCATGTGCGGATCGTGGGGTCAATTCAATTACCCTGCTGGGCATCGACGTCAATGGAAACAGCAACAACTGCGTATCTACCGTGACGGTTGTGGACCAACTCTCACCGACCGCGGTCTGTCAAAACCTGACCGTCTTCCTGAACGGAAGTGGAGCTGCCTCCATCAGCGCCGTGGATGTCGATGCCGGTAGCACTGACAACTGCTCCATCAACAACTACGTCCTGAGCACTTCCAATTTTAACTGCAGTAATGTAGGAGCCAATACGGTGGGAATGACCGTTTCTGATGCCAGCTTCAACTCCAATACATGCGTTTCTATCGTTACCGTCATTGACAGTACCCCGCCCACAGCCATCTGCAGGAACATCACTGCGACCCTGGGACCATCGGGAACGATCTCTATCAACACCTCGGACATCGATAACAACAGCTCCGACAACTGTACCATTTCCAGTTTGGTACTCAGTACCTCGACCTTTTCCTGTTCAGACATCGGAAGTAATTCTGTTACCCTGACCGCAACCGATCAGAGCAACAATATCGGAACCTGCAGCGCCAACGTATTTGTCCGGGATACAGCTCCTCCAACCGTGGTCTGCCTACCCCTGACCGTTACCCTGAATGCCAACGGCGCTGACACCATTACCACTGCAGATATAGACGGGGGAAGCACCGACAATTGCTCCATCTCCAGCCTGACCCTGAATACCTCGATCTTTAATTGCAGTAGCGTAGGCGTGGTGCCGGTGACTATGACAGCCATCGACCCATTTGGCAATACCACTTCCTGTACCACCAATGTCGTTGTCCAGGATACAGTACCTCCGAATGCCCAATGTGTCTCCAACTATACGGTGAACCTGAACGCTTTTGGCACTGGATCTCTTACCCTGACTGATATCAACAATGGATCCGGTGACAACTGTGCCATCCAAACCGCCTTTGTCAGCCAATCGACCTTTAACTGTTCCGATATCGGGAATCAGGTGGTGTCTTTGTTCATTACCGATGCCAATGGGAATGCTGATAGTTGTAGTACCATTGTCAGCGTGGAAGACAATCTGCCACCCAATGCAGTTTGTCAAAACGTAGTAACCTCCATTGATACAAGTGGATTCGTATTGATCACCTCAGCTTTGCTCAACAATGGGTCAAGTGATAACTGTGGCATTGCGAGTTTCCAGGTCAATATCGACACCCTTGATTGCAGCAATATCGGGGTGACTCAGGTGCAAATGATTGCGCTTGACCCAAGTGGAAATGCCGATACCTGTATTTCGAGTGTGAGTTTGCAAGACAATACGCCTCCAACTGCTGCTTGTATCAACATTACAGCTTACCTGGACAATACGGGTAACCTGACCGTCACCGGGAATGATGTAGCCCCCAATAGTTTTGACAACTGCGGCATTACCTATTTCCTGATCGGCAATACCTTTGACTGCAACGACCTCGGCAACAACCAGGTATTTGTCACCGTGACCGATCCCAATAACCTGAGCAATTCATGTGCATCCACGGTTACGGTTGCCGACTCCACTCCGCCTACGATCAACTGCCAGAATATCACCGTCACCCTGCCTGCGAGCAACACCGTAACCGTTGCGGTTGGTGATGTGACCGCAAGCGCTCCCACCGACAACTGTGGTGTCCAGACCTCAACCCTGGATGTGAGCACCTTCACCTGCCTCAATGCAGGCCCGAATACGGTGACGGTTACCTCAACCGATGTAAACGGCAATACCGGAAATTGCACCTCCGAGGTAACGGTAGTGGATGCATTGGCGCCGACTGCGGTCTGCCAATCTCTCACCGTTGCCCTGGATGGACAGGGGAGCGCCATTGTCAGTCCGGCAGATGCCGACGGCGGAAGTACGGACAATTGTGGGGTTGATTCCCTGGCCATCAGCCTGGGGACATTTACCTGCTCAGATACGGGCATTACCACTCAGACACTCTATGTCTATGACCTCTTTGGGAATAGTGATTCCTGTGACCTCGAGATCACCATCGTGGACAATACACCTCCCACTGCCGTTTGCTCACCCGATACCATCGGGGTAGATACCGGTCAGGTCGTCTTCATTACCGGTGCCAACCTGGATGGAGGCTCGTTTGACAATTGTGGCATTGCCAGCATGGTTACCGATCCGGACTCCTTTACCATTGCGGATCTGGGCTTCAACAGCGTTGTCCTGACCGTGACCGACCCCAGTGGAAATAGCTCAAGTTGCAATACCACGATCTTTGTCCAGCAAATGGTGGGCATCCAGAATGCGGTAACCCTGGATGCTTCCGTTCAGTTTGAAGCCTATCCCAACCCTACCCAGGGGATGCTCTCCATTGATGTCAACTGCATCGATTGCATCTTCCGGGAAGACGCTCAGGTGACGGTATGGGATATGCGGGGTAAGATCCTGGACACCTACATCCTGAACCGAAACCGGAGATCACATACCCTCCGGATCGATATGTCCAGCTATGCTTTGGGCAAATACCTCATCCGTCTCGAAACCGAGCGGGGTAAGGCCGTGCATCAGGTGGTGAAATATTGATGCGGGGTGTAAGTCACTAGGAGACCACACTGAATAACCCGATGGGAATCCTGAAAACATTCCAGTCCCTTGGCCCCGGCTTACTTTATGCCGGGGCTGCGGTAGGCGTTTCCCATCTGGTACAATCCACCCAGGCAGGAGCCGGTTACGGCCTTTCCCTCGTCTGGGTTATCATTCTCGCCAATGTGATCAAGTATCCCTTCTTCGAATTCGGTCCCCGCTACGGGACAGCCACCGGGCACAGTTTGATCGAAGGCTACCGGAAAATCTGGTGGGGCATTCCCCTGGTTGTCTTTATACTGATGACCCTGGGCACGATGTTCATCATCCAGGCCGCGATCACGATTGTAACCGCCGGGCTTGCCAGTTATATCTTAACCTATTCAGGACTGGATACCCTGATGGTCGGGGAATATGATCTGGGCTTCGTCTTATGGGGAAAGCAACTGGTGGAAGGGGAGTGGCTAATAGATTCCACGGCTTTGAGTGCCCGTCTATTGGCCGTATGTGCGCTGGTCCTTGCCCTTGGGAAATACAGATTGCTCGACAAATTGATGAAAGCAATCGTGGTCCTGTTGACCCTGACCACGGTAGCTGCCCTCCTGATGGCTCTCTTTCGGGACGGGGTAGACCCCGGGCCTGGCTTTGATTGGGGGGACAAGGCCTTGCTGGCTGCGGTGATCATTCCACTGGTTGGGTGGATGCCGGCCCCGCTCGACATTGCCGTCTGGCACTCTATCTGGACCCTCGAGAAAAAGAAGCAAGCAGGGGGGAAGCTGTCTATGAAAAGTTCCTTGATGGACTTCAAAATAGGTTATTGGGGTACGACCCTGCTGGCGGTATTTTTCCTGAGCCTCGGAGCGGTAGTGATGTACGGTTCTCCCGATCCCATTGCGAAAGGTGCGGCTGGCTTTGCCCGGCAATTGATAGACATGTATGCCAGCGTGCTCGGAGAATGGTCCCGCCCCTTGATCGCTTTTGCTGCATTTACCACTATGCTGAGTACCACCCTGACCTGCCTCGATGCATTTACCCGCGTCCTGCAGCGATCCACTGAACTCATACATACCCCAAAAGGAAGATTTCAAAGGTTCAATGGTTGGTATTGGGTTTGGATCATCGTCATGGTGACCGGGACCAGTGTACTCCTCTACGGCTATCTGGAAGACATGAAGCAAATGGTCAACCTTGCTACCACCATCTCCTTTGTCACCGCCCCGGTACTGGCTACCTTCAGTTATATAGCCGTTCGCAGCAAACATGTACCTCCACAGCAAAGGCCCCAGGGATTGCTGAATATCATGGCCATCTCGGGATTGATATTTCTATATCTCTTTACCGGGTTTTATTTGTACACACTTACGTTATAATTCATTCTGAAAACTATTGATCCGCGCTCCCAGGATGGTAGATGCGCTCTGCATGCTCCATGACCCAGTCCTTCTCAAAACGCATTTCTTTGGTTTGATGGTTCAGGTGGAGCTCCACCTGGTCGTCGAAGTGGGGGCTGTCCTCCCGGTTTGAGGCACCATAATTGACCGAAGATCTGATCTCAATTCCATTTTCAGAGAATCTGACCAGTTGGATAAAGGAGTCTCCCAGATAAGCCTGGAGGCGTCCGTTTTTCCATTCCACGCTCCGCATAGACGCAATTTGATCCTCCAACCCTCCAATAGGATAATCATTTTCCCCGCGCACAAGTCGCTGTACTTCTCCCAGGCTCACCTCGCTGCTGCCAAAGTGCTTCTTGAAATGCCGCTTGGCCTTTGCGATTGATTCCGCAATTTCCTCCTGGGCAATCTCATTCCGCTTGAAGAACTCATGCCGCTTGTTGATCTTCTGGAAGAGATAGTGCAACGTCACCAGAGACAATGCACCTCCCTCAGATTCCACATTTCCTTTCTTGTCCCATGCTTTCAGCAATTCGATTTCCGCTCTGATCTCTGGAAATTCATCTGCATCCAGGTTGAAGAGGTCATCGGCATTGGACATGAAATAGATGAACATGCTGTCTGGGTACTGCTGGTCGTACTTGATCCGCAGGAAATCCTCCCAGGTGACCTTGTCGAGCGGGGCGATCAATTCCTCAAATCGCAGGGAACGGTTATTGGGTTGCTCATAATTGCCCAGGGTGGGATCGTAATCGCGGGGATTGGGATTGTCCAGCGGACCACTGCTGTGAAAGGGGCTGTTGTTGGTATTGTAAACGTAGCCACTCAATGGCTGAAGCACCTGTACCAGTTCTTCGGTGGAATGAAAATCCTCCCAGAGTGTTGCGGAGGTGTCCCCTGGTACCACTTCCCGCCAGTCATACGCACGGTCACGGAAAGGGAAGTTCCCATTGTCAATATAGAATATGGTGTCATTGGCATCGCCATAAATAATATTGGTCGAAGCCAGCCCTCCCATTTCAAGGCAGTGGTAAAATTCGGTAAAGTTGCTCGCCTTGTTCATCCGGTACCACTGTTCGGCAGCCTTCAGTTGCATATTGGCGGAGAACCGAAAGGAATAGAAATTTCCATCTTTGCTCTTGACCGTTGCCCCATAGACACTCCACCAGGCCTTTTTCCTGACCGTGAGTTTGATCGGGCCGAGTTTGACCCTGAGCTTGATCTTTTCCTGTTCCAGCGTTTTGTATTCCCCGTCAAACTTGTATTGGAGCTTTTCTTTGGGATGCATGGTCAACTTGAATACATCGACAAAATCTGAGGGGTTGACTGTATGGGCCCAGGCCAAATCCTGATTGGCACCTGTGAGAATGGAGACGCCACCGGGGAAGAGGGCGCCCATGGTATTCCAGCCTTCTTCGCTGACGACATGCGCCTCGTACCAGGCGAGGTTTCCATCCAGTGGCTGGTGGCTGTTGTTGCAGACGTAGACCTGGCCATCCGCCGTTTTAGAGGAGTTGAATGCAAATGCATTTGATCCGGTACCATCCAGTTGGAAAGGTCCGAGGTCATCCGGCCGGCCTTCGAGAATACTTACCAAAGGGTAGGGGAGACCGGACAGCAGAGACATAGATGCCGAATATCCAACCAAAACATCTTGTGGGGTGATGGGGAGAATTCCCTTCAACCGCATCTCTTCAGGATGGGCGGTTGCATAGGCATTCACACCATCACAATAACCCTGCAATACTTTCTTGAATTCAGGACTTACATCCGACTCGTATTTCTCCTCTACCATCTCACGCATTCTGGTAAACTTCACGACAAAGTCGAGTTGAGCACCTTCCGGTCCATCCACTTCACCCAGACGCCCCCGGCTCAGCAGCAGATTCGTCTGCATATCGTGGAAGTTATCTTCCGCATGGGCCCAGGCCAATCCGTAGGCAGTGGCAGCATCCGTTTTCCCGAAAATATGGGGGACTCCCCACCGGTCACGAACGATGGTGACGTCCTCAGGAGAGATTTGCGCCGAAAGAAGAGAGAATTGAAATACCAGTAGAACAAGAATAGAGAGACGCGACATGCAGGCTTTTTCCCAAAGTTAATTAAGACAGCGCTTGGAAGAAACCCTCTGCTTTCCTAATCCCACAAAAAGAGTGGGGAGAAGAAATCAAGCGAGGGAGAATCAGGAACTTACCGGAAGGGTAAAAGTCAGGCGCAGGTTGTCTTGCACTTCCCCACTCTTGAGGGACTTCATCCCGATGTCGATCCCCATTTCTTCAGTGTTCATCTCCCAGGAGCCGGTAAATGTGCCTTTCTTTTTCTTCTGCTCGAAGGTAAAGGGGATATTCACTTCAAATTCCTGTCCCCGGAACATCACTTTTCCCTGGGCTTCAAAGGAAGGACCGGTTGCAGAAAAACCAGTACTCTCGAATGATATCCGGGGGAAGTTCTTGGCGTCCAGGTGATTTTTGCCATCCCTCAGGTGCTTGGTCTTGAGCTTGTTGTTAGAAGTAATGGTGGAAGCATCCACCGAAGCTACTATATGACTGTTGCCAAGGTCTGCATCGTCGAAGCTGATCTCTGCCTCTATCCCGGCAATGGTTCCCCCTTCAGGATCAGGTTCGTAGGGGAGTTCCCAGTCAACAGTAGCTTCTTCGGTATTGACCGTCCAGGTAGCAGGGCGTGATTGGAAGGCAAGGGTAATGAATGCGATGGTACCCAAAGCAGCGAACAAAACAATTTTTCTCATAGCAAACCGGAATGAATACGTAGGGATTACTTACGGTAGGATTAACGGTATACAAAAGGAATTGTTGTATTTTTACCAGTAACCAAAAATAGAATGATGAAAACTTTCCGCCTGAATTTATTGCTCTTGACATGTGTATTAGGTCTGATTCCCGGATCGGTTTCGGCGTGGTGGGGGGCAGGACACATGGTAGTAGGCACCATTGCCTATAAACATCTGGAACCCAATGTCAGGACCCAGGTAGATTCCCTGATCCTTGTCCTTCAGGAAGACTATCCCTATACCAACCACTTCATCGCGGCGGCCACCTGGCCGGATGATCTCAAAGCAGAGGGCGTTCACTTTTACGATACCTGGCACTACACCAACAATCATTACAATCCAGACAATGTTGTGCTACCAGCCATGCCAGAGGTAGATGTCATCTGGGCCATCGACCAAAGTGTACGTATTCTCAAGAGTAACCGCAGCAGGAATATTGAAAAGGCCAGAGCCCTGGCATTTTTAATTCACTTTGTGGGAGACATCCACCAACCACTGCACGCAGGAAGTATGTTCAGCAATGATATGCCGGGTGGTGATATAGGAGGAAACAGGTACAAGATCATAGACAACCATGGAAGTTTGCACAAACTCTGGGATGATGGATGTGGATTGACCTCGGATTTGAATGATATTGACCCTTATGGAGTACCAAAGGAACCCTTGAGCCAGGAGGAGATAAAGCGGTTGGAAAAATTTGCCGATGAGATAACCAATGCTCAGCCAATGGAGTCCTTCGCTGACTTGCACCAAATGGAACCGGATCTGTGGGGATTGGAAAGCGCAAAGTTGGCCAGAAAATACGCCTATTCAGGTTTTAATGGTGAAGTGGAAGGAAGGCGGCAGTACCTGAATCCGGGTGGTGAGCCAACTACGGTTTACCTGGAAGCGGCAAAGAAAGTTGTAGAAAAACAATTGGCAAAGGCAGGATACCGATTGGCTATCCTCCTGAATCAAACTTTAGGAGCATGATTGTATTGCTCTCAGAAGGGACTGAAATCTCACGTATTCATAACATTATCAGGGGATTCGGGACGGATAGCTTCCTGAATTACTGAAGAGGTGGTAGGCAATATTAAAAAAAGCGCGTATATTTGCTTTGTATGACTACTTTCACGATTCAGTGATTTGCATTAGCTCATTTTTTGGTAACTTTGGAAAAATTAAGGTAGAGTTCTAATTCGTACTGATGATCAATAAAAACAGGGAAAGTAAGGGGTTCAATGATGCCTTCGAGAAAGCATTGCTCAAATTGAAACAAGTAGGTTACACCGATATTAAAGCTGATTACCAGGACTTTGAAAGACCCCCAAGCCTGACCAACCAGCGCACCCAGGAGTCTTTTGTTCCGGATATCACCGCAGTTTCTGATGAACGGAAGCACTATTTTGAGATTTCTCAAAAGAATGACCCCAACGATTTGCTGGTATCCAAGTGGAAGCTGCTGGAAGTAATGGCGAAAATGCGCAATGGCTCATTTAAAATCTTTGCACCCAAAGGAACGATCAAGTTCACCGAAGGGTTCGTAGACAAGTACAATATCAAGGCCGAGATAATTCGTCTCTAAGTCTTGTCCCAAAATATTCGTCTGATGGCGATATAGAATCCCTTGGCACTGAGCCAGGGGTTTTTTATTTTCAGTGAGATGATGTCCATGAAGATCATTGGAGGATTGACCTCAAAGACAAAACCCCCTTTTTTACTCTTTCTGGTAGGCCTGATAGCCTTTTCCTGCCATGATGGGTCTGGGATTCCTGAGCACTCGGAAATGGAAAGGAGCCGGGTGAAGGCAATGGGCTTGAAAGGAAATATCCTTTTACTGGAGACAGATGAAACCCATTATGCGTTCAGTGAGGAGGAAAATGCGGTAATGGCCGTCCGCCAAAACTTCCGCTCCCTGCAATTCAATACACATGGGCAGTTGGTACGTGAAGAGGTAAGAAAGGGTTCAGGATCTGAAATCACCTCTATTTTTCACGATGTATATGGCCGGCGCGACAAGATCGACTGTACCACTGAGCAGGGAGAGGGCATTTGGTACGAACGATTTTCCTATTATGACCACGGAAAGCTCAGGGAAAAACAGCGGTTTAATGCAGATGAGTTGCTTGAATCAAGGGAGAATTACGTCTATGATGACAGCCTTAACCTGACCAAGGTGACCAACCGGTTCTACAATTACGATGGGGAGGGAAATCGGGAGGAAAAGGTAATTGAGTTTCTTTACCGCTATGATGAGACCGGGACTATGATCGAAGAGCGGAACGGAAAGGTAGGACAGCCTCAAAATGTGATCACATACGAGAAGGGAAGGCTCGTCACCAAGGTTCAGGAATTGGTACAAGGTGGAACGGTACTGGTTCAGGGAAATACCTACGATGCAGAAGGACGGATCCAGGAGATTCTATTCCCCGACTTTTCCCATGGCAAAACCTACAAGCAGTTCAATTTGTATGATTCCACCGGCAATCAGATCGAGAAAAAGTGGTCTGCACAGGCCGGGGTATTGGAGGGAAACAGGGTCGTTTACCAGTATGATTCGCTGGGAAATAAAGTCTCAGAGACTCAAACCTTTGGCATCTGGGATTCCAGCGATCTGGCACTGGCTATTTTGAATGTAGATCAGGCCAGGCCCGCCAGAACAGTTCTCTTTGAGTATGATGCACAGGGGAATTGGATTTCCCGGCTGGAATCGGAGGGAGAGGTCATTCG
>CAYGRE010000086.1:17344-29221 GCA_964352215.1 uncultured Bacteroidia bacterium | reverse complement strand
CTGGAAATATCCGAAAGCTTTGTCAATGGTTATCAGGGGAATCGGCTTCCCAATGTAACCAATATGAGCTTTTCCTTCGTAGAAGCAGAAGCGCTCATCATGGCCATGCGTGATCTGGCGGTTGCCACCGGCTCCGCCTGCACCAGTGCTGCCATCGAGCCCTCCCATGTGCTGAAAGCCATGGGCCTTGGTGACGACGACGCTTATGCCTCCATCCGCTTCAGCCTCGGCCGATTCTCAACAGAAAAGGATATCTTGCAGGCGATTGAAAGTGTGAAAGCGGCAATTGAAAAACTGAGAGCGATGAATCCGGAGTGGAAAATGCGGGCCAAATAGCCTCTAAGAAGTACTCCGGTAAGACATCTCAAACTTTTGAAGTGGCGACGGAACTTTTAATTATGTAGATTGTTTCTAAATAAAGAGTCTAATAGAAAATATGAATACTACGACTGAACCCATGGTTTCCATCTCGCCTAAAGCACATGCCCAGCTGATGAAACTACGGCAGGAAGAAGGATATGACTCCAGCTATGGAGTCCGTGTTGAAGTGAAGGGTGGCGGATGCTCCGGATTGTCTTACGATCTGGACTTCGACAAAACCGAACGCCCCGGAGATCACGTATTCGAATACGAAGGTGTGACGGTCTACGTGGGTGCCAAAAGCCTCCTTTACCTGGTAGGAACCCAACTTGATTTCACTGATGGCTTGAACGGCAACGGCTTCGTGTTTAACAACCCGAATGCTTCTCGTACCTGTGCTTGTGGGGAGAGTTTCGCCGTATAAGCTTGAATGAATAAAAAGAGGATCACCGAAATCAACGCAGTCGCTGCCGTGATGGACAGCGTTTTTCAGCAAGTGGAAACCCACTGGTTTAAAATCTGGGGACCGGTAGAAGAAAGCTTTCGGGAAAACAAAGTACCGCTGGAAAAAAGTGAATTCGTTCGCTTCAATTACTCTCTCGCAGTGATCGCAATCAATTTCCGGGCTGCATTTGACCTCTTTCCCCGTTCTCAAGCCGAGCGCATGTTCACTTACCTGCAACATTTTCTCCGCAAACAATTGGCGGATGAAAAAGGGTATGCTGCAGTAAGGACAACCATTCAGAAATACATTGAGGCCTACAATTCGGGCATCCTGAAAATCCACAACCCGGTGAAGGATGTAGCCACCCTGCTATACTACAAAATAGGATTGGAGAATACGGAGCAAGCGGTGGTGGATGAATCATTTTTTGCGCCCGACCCTACCATGGTCGATTACCTGGCCCAATCCCTGATGCTCTTTACCGGAAAGTGGGAAATGATGATGCAACGATTTGAAGTGGTAGGACCGTCAGGAGATGCCGACCAGGACCGGGAAAGACGGCCGAATTCCAATTGATTCAACAATTCGATCATGGACAAATACCTGGGGTAGACTGATCCTAGGCAAATACCTGGGTGAACCGATCCTTGACAAATGCCTGGGTAGCCCGCTTTTATACAAATACCTGAGTAGCCATGAACACCGCTTTGTTCATGGCTGTTTGGTCAAAGCCGGTTTCTACCCCCTTTTCTGCCAGGTACGCGACCAGACTTTCCGTGGCAATATTCCCGACCAGGTCATCCTCAGCAAAAGGACAGCCCCCAAAACCCATGATGGCGCCATCAAACCGACGACAACCCCCTTGCCAGGCTGCCTCCAGCTTGGCCTTCCGCCCTTCGGGCGTCGCATGAAAATGTGCGCCAAACTCGACCTCTGGAAAGCGGGGGATCAATTCCGAGAAAATCGGACCAATGGTAGAAGCATCTGCGGTTCCGACCGTATCCGCCAGAGATATGATCCTGATTCCCATGCCCACCATTTTTTCCACCCATTCTGCTGCCAATGCCGGGGACCAGGGATCGTTGTAGGGGTTGCCAAATCCCATCGAGATGTAGACCACCAATTTCTTGCCGTGCGTCTGACACAAGGCCTGCACCTCCCGCACCACCTCCACCGACTGAGCGATCGTTTTGCGGGTATTGCGGAGCTGAAAGGTCTCTGAGATTGAAAATGGATAGCCCAGGTATTGAATCTGAGGATATTTACAGGCATCGAGAGCACCACGTACATTGGCGATAATGGCCAGCAATTGGGTCCGGGTATCCAGCAGGTCCAATCCGGCCAGGACTTCAGCGGTATCGGCCAATTGGGGGATGGCTTTTGGTGAGACAAAAGATCCGAAATCCAGGGTATCAAAACCAACCTTGAGCAACTGATTGAGGTATTCGATCTTGGTTGCGGTGGAGATGGGATGTGCCCATCCCTGCATAGCGTCACGAGGGCATTCGATGAGTTTCACCATCTGGTAAATTTCCTTAACTTCAGGCAAACATCACAATAAAACAGAATTCAAATGGGGAAATTCAGTACCATCAACTTCAAGAAGTGGATCGATGAGAACCGGCATTTACTCAAGCCACCTGTGGGCAACAAGCAGATTTGGACCCAGGTAGAGGATTTCATTGTGATGGTGGTAGGTGGTCCGAATGTGCGGACAGATTACCACTACAACGAGAGCGAAGAATTTTTCTATCAACTGGAAGGCAATATGGTCCTCCGGGTGATCGACGAAGGAAAGCCCGTTGACATTCCGATTTCAGCCGGGGAAATCTTCCTGCTGCCCGCCAAGGTTCCCCATTCCCCCCAACGGGAAGCCAATTCGGTCGGCCTCGTCATTGAGAAAGTACGAGAAGAAGGCATGACAGATGGACTGCAATGGTATTGCCCCAACTGTGACAACCTCGTCTTTGAAGAGTATTTTTTCATGACAGACATCGTCTCGCAGATGCAACCTGTCTTTGAAAAATTCTACCGCTCCGAAGAACATCGCACCTGCAAAAAATGTGGCACCCTGCACCCGGCTCCTGAGAAATTCCGCAGCTAAGTGCAGTGTTGATGGCGCGTATGCTTGAGGCCTCTTCCGGTTGGACCCTCAAAAGGTTGTTCGGCCTTTATACCGGGGTATTAGCTTTGGTTTCCCTCGCCTATCTCAGCTATTTTTACCTCTCATCTGATATCCAGAAGTGGCATTACCATTCCGCATTTCCGGGGGAAGCAGAGACCGTTATTCTAATTTCTCAAAGCCTGACCGATACCAGGATTGAACGGTTCGGAAGGGAGGGGGAAGAATTGGCGACCGTAATAATTCCTGACCACATCCCTCAAGGTTCTTATGTAGCCCTTGCTTCCTTTGGAGATACCCTCGTGTTCTGCCTCGAAAAAAGTCTGAGCAGGCCCTCAGAAACACCTTCTACCAGACTGTTTGCCATCAATACCAGGAATAACGAGATCATCTGGGATCGTAATGAGCCAAACGTGGGGCTCCCGTTTGGGGCTGCTTTTAGGGTTGGTGACAAGCTGATCACGCTCCTTCTTCATAAACCCAGCCGCGGTGGATTGCAGAAAGACGGCTATTCTATTGTTGAATCCCGGGATATTGTCACAGGTGACGTCCAGTGGGCGGAAACCGCAGATGGTGTGGGATTGGGAATAACAGACCTTGGCTACCTATCGGTATTTCTTCATCAAGGAGTCATGTATCTGTGGACCATCGATGGGCACTTGATGTGCCTTCAACCTGAGGAGGAGAACAAGATCTTACCGTTCCGTCGTACGCGGCATACCACTCTCACAGATGAAGCAATGATATTTCTCCATTCCGATTCTATTTACAGGTATTCCCTCGACGGTAACCAAGCCATTGACTCATTCCCATTGCCACCAAGCTCCATAGATGGCTACTATTTTGCTCACCCCTATTGGACCTGCGACGATACCATTTTACTCGGATTTCAAGGACACAAAGGGGACCTTACCAATTCATTGGTTCTCATTCTCCGGGACTCGATCCTGACAGAATTCAATGACTCTACGGTAAGGAAACTGCTTCCGATGCAGCATATTACCGCAGGCCTCAAGTCAATTGTTGAATTTCCGGGTGACCATCTCTTGGTGGACCTGACCGGATGGTGTTTATCGAAAGATCCACTATGCCACTCGGACATGGACAAGCAATTAGCCTTGCTTGACAAAAAAAACCTGGATGTCCTTTGGCGAAGTGATTACTTCTGCTCCTCAAATATTTACTCTATTGCCCAGGGATTCAAATGGAATATCCTGTACCTCGAACCAGAACCTTATTGCCCCGATACCAATCCCAAACTCTTATTTTTCGACCAACCTTCAGGTAAACTTGTCGATGCTGTTTTCATTCCAAAACCCGGCCTAATCTATTCCCTTTGTGTAATGGATGAGGACCGCCTTTACATCGGGAATAAAAACTCATACGTCTGCCTAAGTCTACCGGACATAGAGCTGATTTGGCAAATAGGGAAGCCTTTCCCAATTGAGAGCTGCTTGGAAGAGATCGTGGAAAAAATGCAGATTCCTGGGGAATGGGTTCTACAATGAATTCCCATCAGAAAGAAATCGCTGAAGAATTGCCCGATTCAGTCGTCCTTTTCCATTTGAGGGAGCTATTTTTGCAGCCATGAGCGAAAAAGGATCTGATCCCAATGCTATCCCCTGGACCTATCACCTCTACCGGCCCGAGGCCCTGATGCTCTATATCCTCGGCATTCTGGCGCTCATCTTCTATTTTATGGATCGCCCCGACCTCAATCTTACCCGCTTGTACCCCATGGAAGACGGGACCGCACTGGCAGTGGGCATGGACGACCAAGACACAGAGAATCCCTTGCTACAAGTCTGGCTGACCGGAATTGATGAAAAAGCGGAATGGATTCGGGAATTGGAAGGAAACTACGTCCCCCCTCCCGAAAATGGTCTGGACATCCCGATCTTTGCCTATTCTCAAAAAAGAGGCTACCTGCTTGTTGGCGAGGACAGTGGCAGGGACCAACGGATGGCGGGAATTGTTTCTTTGAACCTGGACAACGGAGAATTGCTCTGGTCCAATTATGAGCAACCCTCGGGAGATGCTCAATTCGGCTCAGTATTCACCTGGGAAGATCAACTGGTCACCACCCATTTCGGTTCCCAATCCGGTAAAAAAAGAATCTATGTCGTGGGCCGCAAGCCAGAGAATGGCTCCATGATTTGGACCAAGGTTTTCTCTCCTCCAGCAAACATATCTTCTCCCTGGCAAAACAGCATCTCCCTGCTACCTGGAAAAATCCTGGTTGACATGGACTCCTTGAGATTGTTGGACATTGCGACTGGTGATGTACTTCATACCTGGGCAGGTGAAGCCCCTTCCTTCAACGGGGGCTGGATTTTCTATCAATACGGAAATGAGTTTCATACCTTGGAGAGCAGTAGCCTGGCAGATTCACTCTTGTATTCTTACGGGAGAGAATCTGTCAACCCTGACCAGATTCCAGCCCCAGAACCCCTCCCTAAATTCATGCCCATCCAGACTGCTCATGACAATCCCGTACCTGGGTACTCTGGGTTTTTTGAGGGTTTTCCGATCCACTTCGGTGAACTTTTTGGCTTGCGGTTCTTCAGCCCAGCGCCAATGGCGGCCACAACAAATCCAGGAGAAGAAATTTCCCCTTCCGATTCTTCAACTTCCCAAACCCCAGTCACCAGAGCACCGGAAGGAAAGTTTACCGCCATCCCTCTCCCCACCGTCTTCCCTAATGGACTTGCGGCACCGGTCCTGAATACCCGAAATGGCTTCCTCACCCAGGATTGGCCACGCTACCTCCCCCTGTTTTGCAGCTTGTTCAGCGATGACACCCTGAAGAAATACTTCCCTGAAACCATGGCCGATCGCTCTTTGGCAGGGGATCGCCTCGTCATCCTCGACCTCAAGTTCCTGCGGCCTGCACTTGTAGGAAAGCAATTGTTGGAAGAGCCCTGGAGTGGGCAGATGGTCACCTTTGCCGACAACCATTATTTCATAGGGACCGATCCGGAAAAACCATCCAATCCTCTGATCCTCCAATTCGACGGAAATACGGGTGGTTTGCGGAAAGCCCTGACCAGTAACAGAGAAATAAAAGGCTTAAAGCCAACCCATTCCTATTTGCCGGCTGGCAACAGGATCTGGATCGCCGGGGATAAGGAATGGGCTGCCTTGTCAGTTCCCGATTTAGAACTGGTATTTACCACCTCTGAAGACATTTCCTTCAGAGACGTGAGTACGGAGTACAGGGAAAAGTTAGGCTACAACGGTAACTAACCGGGACCGATTGGATAAACGAGACTGATCTTCTGAGTGAAACCGCTCAGATAAACGAGACTGATCTTCTTAGTGGAAGCACTCAGATAACCAAGACTGATCACTTAATTAGAGTTGATCAGACTTGCTCCACCCATCCGTATTTGTCTTCAATCTTGCCTGTTCTGATACCGTTCAGGGTCTTTAACAATTTTGGACCGATCTTACGGTCTTTGATGGGAGGCAGGACAATTTCGGGCGCATTTTCGAGTCGGGCGACGGTGCCATCATGACCCAGGCGGTCTACATGGGCAATCGTAGCCGCAGTTCCAGTGCCAAATATTTCCTCCAGTGTACCCTTCTCATAAGCATCCCAGAGTTCCACAACGTCAATCTGACGCGCTTCAACCGGGACACCCATGTCTTCAAGCAGGACCATGACCGCTTCGCGGGTTGTGCCATGCAGGACTGCACCGTCCAGGTGCGGGGTGACAGCCACCCCATCAATGATGAAGAAGACATTCATGGTGCCGCACTCCTCAACATAGCGGTGCTCCATGCCATCCAGCCAGAGTACATTGTCGTAACCATGGGCTTTGGCCTGCTTGCCGCCGAGGAGACTGGCCGCGTAGTTGCCGGCCGCTTTGGCCTCACCGGTTCCTCCGGGAAATGCACGGACAAATTCTGAAGTGACCATCAAGCCTACCGGCTCAGGGTAGTATGCATTTACCGGGCAGGAGAAAATGACGAATTTATAATTGTCAGACGGCTTGATGCCGACGTATTCATCGGTTGCAAAATAGAAGGGGCGGATATAGAGCGAGGCGCCTTCCTGCGTAGGAATCCATTGTTGATCGAGCTTGACCAACTGGCGCAAGCCATCCATAAAGATATCCCGGGGAATGGGAGGCATGCAGAGGCGATCAGCAGAGAAATTCATGCGCTGATAATTTCGGTCAGGCCGAAACAGCAAAGGGGCTCCTTCAGGACTTTTGTAAGCCTTCATCCCTTCAAAGATGGATTGACCGTAATGGAGGGCAGAAACAGAAGGAGCCAGGCTAAGTCGGGAATAGGCTCGGATACTGACATCCGTCCATTCACCATGACTGTAATTAGCTTCCAACATGTGGTCAGAAAAAAGCCGTCCAAAAGCGATATTGTCAAAGTCGACTGAGTCGATACGTGACAGTTTGGTAGGAGTGACTTGAATGATATTCTTTGCTACTTCCATAAGGGAGAATGGTACTTAAATGATAAAATAAAACCCGCGGTCGTCTAGCTCTTCAAAGCCTTAGAGGTAATTCCACACTAAAAATGCTACTCACAAAAAACAACTAGTGCTCCTTTTAAAAAGTTCTTTTTCCAGCCCCTTTCTGTCCTAAAGCTACTTAACAGAGATCAATTCCACATCAAAAATAAGGGTTGAATTTGCTGGAATAACATTGGGGATTTCCCTTGCGCCATAAGCCATATCTGGTGGCAGACGAAAAATGAACCGGCTGCCGATCGGCATCATGGCAACGCCCTGGTCCCATCCCTTGATGACCTGCCCTCTTCCGAGACTAAACTCAAAAGGTGCCTTACGGTCACGGGAACTGTCAAATTTCTTTCCATCGAGCAAGTAGCCTGTGTAATGGACTACTGCAGTTTGTCCCTGGGTGACCATTTCGCCAGTACCCATGCGAATCACTTTATAGGCCAGCCCATTGTTTTTAATGGTATAGCCGGATTCCATCAGCTCCTGGTCCCAAGTCCTGAGGGCTTCAACTTCACCCCAGTTTTGTACCGCGTGGTAAATAAAGAGGAGTTCCTCAGTCGTCAACTTCAGCTTCTTGTTCATCTGAAGATCGCTGAGGTACTTGATGGTAGGACCCTCCTTCATATCTGTAGGAAGATACACCTCATTGACCTGACCCTTCTTGCGGTTTTCATTTTCAAAGTAAAAGCTTCTTTGGCCTTCTTTGAACATAGCACAAAAACCATCGAGGTTTTGATCCTGATAGCAATAGTCAACCGTACGTCCTTGGGGGGGATGGCAGAACTCGCATTGAGCAAAAGAGAACTGACCGATAAGAAATGTCAACAAAAAAAGAGAAAGAGACTTCCGCATGTGGCTAATTTAACCAAATATCTTACTATCTAAAAGTCCCAATTGATACAAATCCGGGTTGATCATTGAAAAATTCGCTTATCCCATCAAAACCAGAATCAAGGGCTATTTCTTTACCAGATTCAGCTCTCTCCCGGCCCCAGACAATACCAGAGGTTCAAAATAACAGGAAAGATTAGGGAAGAATTCAGGCTTTGAAGGAGCCTCTGTAAGGTTTGCCCTTGTACCAAAACTCAAAGGTATAAGTTGCACCTGCCTCAAGAGGGTCACGCCGGACGGATTGATAATGCTCTCCTTTGTCCTGAACTCCAAAATTTTGCCAGATCTTTTGTTTATCCGGGCCAAACAGGTAAAATTCGATGTAGCCAGGGTACGGAATCTCATAACCGAGCTTGACAGAATTGCCTTGCACCAGCGGGGGCTTCAGATTCAGGATGATCTCAGGGGCGGTCACAGTGGTCATGTTCACCGGAGCATAGCTCGGGGGAAATACCTGCGCAGAAAGCGAAAAGATTAATCCTAGTAAAAATGTCATAAAAGGACTCCGTCTACGTAAATCTAATTGAAGCAGGTAACAATTTAAAGCCCAATATGAAAAATATCTTCCTGATCATCGGTTGCAGCCTCTTTATTTTCAGCGGAATCCTGAGCGCACAAGCCTATACACCCGACTTAAGCATCGACATCGAAAGGTTTGAAAAAGAGGCATTTGCTCCCAAAGAAGAGGTTTGGGTAGTCGATTTTTGGGCCAGTTGGTGCCGCCCCTGTATCCAGTCCATTCCGGAAATGAAGTCTCTCCATGAAAAATATGCTGCTCGAGGGGTACGCTTCATCAGTGTATCCTGGGACCGTAACCAACTCCAATGGCAAAATGCCCTCGACCACTACAAAATGCCCTGGAACCACTTTGTTGTTCCGAAGGGTCAGGAATATTGGCTGGAAAAGAATTTCCCCCACAAAGGAATCCCGACCGTCTTTGTGATCAATCAGGATGGGAAAGCGAAGAAAGTGAAAGGGGTATATAATTTAGATAAGGCGATCTACAAGGCACTGTAAACGACTGGTCACAAGAGATGACCATTTATCTTCAAGCCTTGATGTAGATCACCAGTAGGCTTCTGGCCATAAAAAAACCCACAAAAGAGCGTTGAGGTTAGGAACCCCTTTTTAATTAGAACGTATGGAGATGCCATGCGATCGCGACCTTCCCCTGTTTCTTCGTTTGAAGTCTTCCCTTGCGGGTGGGGCCTGCTCTTGAAAGCACAAGTCATACACCAATTATTTGATTGTAAGGAGCACGCAAACGAGCGACACTTTCGTGGGTATATCTTGCAACCCGCCGGGGCGGGGTAAAGCTTGTTCAAAGATCGAAACCGAAGATAGGGTATCGCTCCCGAATGAACAAGGCCTAAAAAGGTGGAAATTGGCCTTATGAATACAGATCACCTAAACGGGTAGCCAACCGACTCCGAAAGCGATCAAAGTAGCGACAATTACGGGACAATGTATCCAGATCGGCATTGGAAAGAAGGTCTTCACAATGTGCCTCCCTGTATCTGGCATGGCTTTGCAAATACTGTTTGGGTTCTGGAACCAACATCACATCTTCAAATTGGGGAAGGCTGGTTCTAAACTTCTCATTGAAAACGGAAATATCCGCCAGGATCAGGGCTTCAATCTCCCAGATATGCAGGAGGAAGATTCCTTTTCGGTCAACGGTTCCGTTCCTTTTCGAGAAAAAATCTTGCCTCCTCCAATATGCTTCCCGATCGCTTTCGAGCGCATCCAAATCTCGTATGAAAATCACAAGGTGCGGTTCAAAGAGTTCATAGTCTTTTCTCAACCGGGTAGCAGAACCACTTTGATCCAATAAACTGCCCGTCGCATTGCGGAACAATTGCCTGAATGAACATGGAATGTCGATCATTCTGGAAAGCAGATTCTTTACCGCCAGGGTATCATTGGTATTTTCACCCACCAAACCGATCCGCAACTCTTCCATCAGAATTCAGGCTCTAAATTGGAATGCACCCAATAATCACTCAGGAACAATTCATAGTCTCCCATATACTGTTTGGCGTCGTCAATCTCTTCATCAGAGAGGTTCCGCATTCTGGTTCCCTCCTCCGATGAAAAGGTACATATCACTAAGCGGTCCAGTTCATCCTGATCAAGGAAATTGAGTACCTGAGGAGCATGGGTGGAAATAATGATCTGTGAATCCTCAGATCGTTCTTTCAGGTATTCCATCAGGCGATGGAGCTGATGGGGGTGGATTCCGAGTTCGGGTTCTTCGATGAGGAAGATGGGGGCTTTTGTGTCTGATGGAAGGGTTACACCCACATCTGCTCGAATGACTACAGGGGGTGACAGTTCTAATTCAGCCAGCAGTAAAAATATCCTCTGGGTACCATCGGAAAGCTGCTTAAACCCAAACCACTTCCCCTCAATATTAAATTCCAAAATCAACCCAGAAATAGAATAGGAGTTTTTGACCCCTCCTTCCCGGAATGAATATTTAGGAGAAAGTCGAATATCCTCAATGGGGCAATAGTCTGTTACCCCTTCTAATTGAAGGATAATTTTCTCAATCCTTGATTTCAGAAGGTCTCCTACCTTACTATTCATGGATTCCAACTTTGCATCGTTGGAAGATTCCAGGATAAGCTTCCCAAATATATTCTTTATGAACCAGGGGGCCTTTGCATTCGAAACGGCTAAATAGGCTTCTGAAGAATTGGCAGTATCAAATTCCACAGCTTCTGTCAAAAACGGAAGCTTTTCTCCGAATCGTTGCGGAATAAACCTGAATTCTACTATGCTATCAGCAATTATTCCGAGAGAATCCTTTGCAAAATTTTTCGAGGTAGACTTAGAACAAGGATATGCACGGCGAATTCTAGATGTTTCTCCATTCACACCCTGCTCTTCCTCAGCCTCAAATTCCAGATCACATTCTTCAAAAGAAAAGAAATGCTTATCCCAATCAAAAACCTGATTCAAAAACCGAAGCGTATTAGTTTTCCCAGCTCCATTCTTTCCAATTATGATATTCAATCCCGGCTTGAATTCTCCCTCAAGATCCACAATTGAATTGTAGTTCCTCAAGGTGTACTTCTTCAACCAAACACTGTTCCGATATTTAGTATTGCTCATTGATAGGAGGAATTGAATGAAATCCCACTTAATCCAAAAATACAAGCCCAGTGCGAACAAGACCAAATTATTATTGATGCGGCCAGCAATAATCTCTTTGACAGTGTCATTCCTACCTCAAATAGAGCACCAACAGCTATGAAAACACACCTCAACCTTGAGGTCATTTAACATCAAAGTTGGGGTCAGCGCACCTCAACCTTGTTGTAATTCAACACCAAAGTTGGGGTCTGCGCACTTCAAATTTGAGGTCATTCAACACCATGGTTGGTGTCACCACACCTCAACTTTGAGGTCATTCAACACCAGGGTTGGTGTCACCACACCTCAACTTTGAGGTCATTCAACACCAAAGTTGGGGTCAGCAAACCTCAACCTTGATGACCACCAACACCAAAGTTGGGGTCAGCGCACCTCAACCTTGATGACCACCAACACCAAAGTTGGGGTCAGCGCACC
>CAYGRE010000086.1:0-17244 GCA_964352215.1 uncultured Bacteroidia bacterium | reverse complement strand
GTCAGCGCACCTCAACCTTGATGACCACCAACACCAAAGTTGGGGTCAGCGCACCCCAACCTTGATGACCACCAACACCAAAGCTGGGGTCAGCGCACCTCAACCTTGAGGTCACTCAACACCAAAGCTGGGGTCAGCGTACCCCAACCACGAGGTCATTCAACACCAAAGTTGGGGTCAGCAAACCTCAACCTTGAGGTCATTCAACCCCAAAGTTGATGTCCTCCGACCTGGTAAAGTACCATATTTCGAAAAACAGGAGAAGCCCCTTATTATCAAAACGTGGTTCAGCGAGTTGCTTTGAAAAAGCAATCAATTGCAATCCATTCCTACCTTGTAGTATATTGTGCGCAATTTTAACGCTACGATCCGTACATGAAGTCTCTCATTTACTCAGCAGCCCTTTCCCTCATCTTTCTATTCGCCATGAGTTGCAACCCCACCGCAGACACCGACCCCGGCGGGGAAGGCACTGCCCCCGCTATCGACTCCGCCTCCGGCGGTAAAATGGTCGTCTACCAGGTCTTCACCCGCCTCTTTGGCAATACCCAAACTGCCAACGAGACCTATGGGACCAAGGCAACCAATGGGGTAGGTAAATTCAATGACTTCACCCCCACTGCTCTCGAAGAAGTCCGCAAGCTGGGCGTTACCCATATCTGGTTCACCGGCGTCCTCGAACACGCCACCATGACCGACTATTCTGAGCATGGCATCCCAGCCGACGACGCCGACGTCGTCAAAGGACGGGCCGGCTCCCCTTATGCTATTAAAGATTATTACGATGTCTCCCCCGATCTGGCCGTCGAAGTCCCCAACCGCATGGCCGAGTACGAAGCCCTGATCGGACGCAGCCACGATGCAGGCCTCAAGGTCGTCATGGATTTCGTCCCCAACCACGTCGCGCGCAGCTATGCCTCCGATGTCAAACCAGAGGGCGTTAAAGACCTCGGTGAGAACGATGACAATTCCGTTTCTTACGCCCACGACAACAATTTCTATTACCTCCCCGGCACCACCCTCGTTGTTCCCGAAGACAACGACCCATTGGACGAAGAAAATGCGCCCAACGAGGATGGCAAATATGAAGAAAGCCCCGCCAAGGTAACCGGCAACAATGTCTTCTCCCACGAACCCAATATTGGGGACTGGTTTGAGACCGTCAAGCTGAACTATGGCATCGAATACACCGATTCGGGAGAAGTCAAGCATTTCGACCCCATTCCCAATACCTGGACCAAAATGCGGGACATTCTGCGCTTCTGGGCCGATAAAGGCGTCGATGCTTTCCGTTGTGATATGGCCGAAATGGTTCCCGTCGAATTCTGGACCTGGGTCATTCCCGAAATCAAGCAAGCCCATCCCGACATTCGGTTTATCGCAGAAATCTACAATCCCAAGTCCTATGAGAGCTATGCCAAAGCAGGCGGCTTTGACTACCTCTATGACAAAGTCGGGGTGTACGATACGATCCGGGAACTGATGTCTGGCAAGGGAAGTACCCAAAAAATCATGGCCGCCCTCGGTCAGAGCCAAGGTTTCGAAGAACAAATGCTGCGGTTTCTGGAAAACCACGACGAACAACGCATTGCTTCAGCAGAATTTGCGGGAACGCCCTGGGCGGCAGTACCCGGTATGACTGTCTCTGCCCTGATGGGAAAAGGCCCGGTGATGATCTATTTCGGACAGGAGAGCGGAGAACCAGGAGCTGGCATCGAAGGATTCCAGAAAGACGACGGCCGCACCACCATATTTGACTACTGGGGTGTACCCGAGCACCAGAAGTGGGTCAACGGGGGGAAATACGATGGAGGGGGACTGCCGGAAGAGCAGCAAAAGCTCCGCGGATTTTACAAAGCCCTGATCTACATCTGCCGTTACGAAGAGGCGATCGAAAAAGGTGGCTTCGTACAATTTCCCATCCAGGACGATCAAGTCTATGCATTTGGACGCCATACCGATACCCACCATCTGATTGTACTCGCCAATTTTAGCAGCACCGACGCCAAAACTTATGAACTTCACAAGGACGATCTCAATGTATTGGGCTTAGGAGGCAAAGGGTCCTATTTGCTGAGTGACCTGCTCTGGTCGGAAAAGGACATCGAGATCAATGGCGGCGATGCCTTCGGCGCCAATGGCTACCCGATTGAAATCCCTGCCTACGGGGCTCAGGTCTATGCAGTCGAGGTGAAATAACACCACCTTTTTCTGTATATTTAGACCCATGCGAAAGTTTGATGCAGACTTTAAAGGTGCGCTTCGATCTGTAGTCGAGGACATCGAGTCTGAGTCAGGGGCCGAGGTCGTGGCGACCATACTTCCAAGGGCTGACCGTTACCTGGATACCTATTTGTTTGCCGGCCTGTGTGTTTCTCTCTCAGTATTGACGGTGATGATGTTCATCCCCACCGAATTCTGGTACGTATTGATCTACCTGGAAACGATCGGTGCACTTCTTTTTACGTTTGGTTTGATGTGGGTATTTCCTGGAATCGCCCGAGTTCTGATCGGAAAGAAGCGCCTCCTGCGCCGGGTGGAGACCGAGGCCCGCGCCCTCTTCCAAAAGGCAGGCATGGTCGAAACCAAAGAACGCATCGGCATCCTCATCGTATTTGCCTGGTTTGAAAAGGAAGTCATCTTCCTCCCGGACATCGGTGCGGCAGAAATGATTCCACCTGATGTGATCGAGACCTTGAAAAACCAGTTGGCTGAGGTTTTCACCCACCCTGATCCCGCAAATGCCATGCTGGAACATTTATCTGCAATGAAGGATACCCTGAAGGTCTACATTCCGCGAGACGTCCATGACATCAACGAACTCCCTGACGAACTATGGCTGCATTAAAGAAAATCGCACTTTATTTGCTGGGTAACCAAGGGAAGTTGAAAACACATACTGGCATCCTGCTGCCCCTAGTTGGAATTCTGCTCCTGTTGCTTGTAGGAGTTGAAGCCCTGGCCCGGCCTGGCGGAGGCAGTTCCTTTGGCGGCGGTTCATCCGGAGGAGGAGGATCATTTGGCGGTGGTGGAGGAGATGGTGGAGACGGCTTAGGGGCAATCATTTATTTACTGATTGAGTACCCCCAGATCGGTGTCCCCGTGCTCATCATTTTCATTGCCTACAAGGTCTATTCCAACAGAAAAAATCCAAAGGGAGAAGTCAATACTGCCCGGACGAAAGCCACCCGGACGAACCATATACAGCGGGTCAACAAGCATCTGCGCAGCTACCAGCATACCGATCCCCACTTCTCGAAGACCATTTTCCTGGACTTCGTTCACCACCTCTACTACCAATACCACCACTGGCGCGGTCAACCAGAGTTTAACCAGCTTGCCCCCTTCATCGAGCAGAATCTGCTGGCCCAGGAAATCCGCCAATCGGGGAGTGACCTCAAGGTTTCAGAACTGGTGATTGCCAACCTGGCCGTCACCAATTTGCAATCCAGAGGGCACTTTGACAGCATCACGGTGGAAATCGAATCGAATTATACAGAGACCCGCCGGGGGCATTCCAACCGGTTGTGGGTCCGGGACCAGTGGATATTTTCGCGCCAGAAAGGCGTGCAAAGCAAGGGGCCGGAAGAATTGACCGGGCTGCATTGTCCGAATTGCGGTTCTCACCTGGAATTGACGCCCACCGGTGCTTGTCACCAATGCGGTCAGGTTGTCCCCCCAGGCACCCGGCACTGGAGCCTGGTCAACCACCGCCACCTGCAAAGAGAGGTGCGCAAAGGCAAAGAATTCGGAGAATATGCCCCTGAACAGGGAACGGACAAACCAACCCTGGTGGACCCCCTGATCCAGGAAATGGGAATCGCATTCCAACAAGCGCACAATATCCCCGACATGGGCCGCTATTTTACCGAACTCCGCGACTCGGTCATCATTCCCATTTTCAAAACGATCTATGCTTCCTGGGAAAGCCAGGACTACCAACCCGCCCGTCCCCTGATGACGGACAACCTGTTTCGGTCCCATGTCTACTGGATCGAAGCCTATAAAAAAGAAGGCCTGGTCAACCGACTGGGCAACCTCGAGGTGATGCGGGTCGAGTATGCCAGAATCGAATTGGACAATTATTACGAGGCATTTACAGTGAGAATATACGCTTCTGTGCTGGATTACCTGGAGCGGAAGTCTGATGGGAAATTGATCGGAGGGAGCAAGACCAGGCCCCGTCAATTTTCCGAGTACTGGACCTTTGCCCGGCGCAAAGGGGTGGAGAAGCCCAGCCTGGAATTCAACCCCAGCCAGTGCCCGAATTGTGGGGCCCCCGTAGACATGGGGATGACGGGCATTTGTTCCTATTGCAACAGCAAGGTGACAACCGGAGATTTTTCCTGGGTTTTAGCGGGAATTGCACAAGACGAGGTCTATCTTGGATAAACGAGCTACATACCTCCGGAAGAGAAAAACCCTTTCCATGGGAATCCTTCTTATCGGCATGATCTGCCTGACCGGATGTAGCGGCCCCAATGTCTGTGACTGCCAAACTGAAGCAGCCAAAGTAAATCCAGACCGGGAGTACATGGCGGATTGTGAAGCGCTTTACAAAGGGAAATCCTTTGAAGAGATAGAAGCTGAATTAGCGAAATGTGTAAACTAGGCTTGCGACAAACATGTATTGTGTACCTGATCGTCCTCATCGGATCGGTTCAGTTCTGCCTGCTCCAGGGCCAAAGCCCCAACTTCACCCAATTCCAGGTCGACGACGGCCTACCCTCCTCCGTCGTCTACGGAAGCTTTGAAGACCGGAACGGGTTCATGTGGTTTGCTACAGAATTTGGGGTCAGCCGCTATGATGGCTACCAGTTCATCAACTATACGACCGACGACGGCCTTTCCGACAACGTCATCTTTGACTTCTTTGAAGATTCCAAGGGGCGGATCTGGTTCTATACCTACAATGGCATTCCTTGCTATTACGTGGACGGTACCATCAAAAACTATACTAAGCACCCCCTTTTAAAGAAATCCACCCTGAGAGAAATGATCTCCACCATCTTTGAGGATGGAGATGGCACAGTTTGGATCGGCAGAATGGTCTCTGGAATTCTGGAGATCTCCCCTGAAGACTCGGTTGTAATGCACCGTGTCAGACATACCAGTCCTAAGGTTCAGTCCCTGGTCAGCCCTCTTGGTCATTTTGGGGACAAGGATTCGGTTCAGTATATATTGACCGGGGGCAGCATTCTGGCCTATGACAAGGAAAAGAATAGCTGGAATACTTTATTGTCTCCACTTCCGTTTGATTTTTCCGCACCGCTGTTCTCGGAAAATACAGATGAAGGGCTGCTGGTAGGCAGGAAAGCTGACATTTTCCACCTTTCCATGAGAAATGGACAGTTCCATGCCGAAAAGAAGATTTCTGTTCCTAATCTGAACCCGACCACCAGCATTTTTAAAACGGGCCCTGACGAGTACTATGTAGGCACCTACAAAGGTGTCCACCGATACCGGTTTTCCAGCAACACCTGGGACCTTTCAATCTTAGAAGACTACACTGTTACCAGCACCTGCCGTGACCGGGAAGGAAACTATTGGTTCACCACATCTTCCAATGGGGTATTTTATACACCGGGCATAGAGGTTGCCCACTGGGCTGCCAAGGACGGTTTTTCTTCCAACGAAGTCACCACGCTCCTGCAAACCCAGGAAAGCGATGCGATATGGGTTGGAAATCAGGATAGTTATGTAGCAAAATTTAACAATGGCGTCATTCAGAATACCAAGATCGTGTACCCGGAATCCATGCGCTACACCGGTTCCCTGAATATGATCTGGGACCAGGATGAACTGGTTACCTGCGCGCCTGTTGGGGTCTTCTGTATCAATCCTAAAACTGGAAAACAAAGGCAAATATTCATGCCGGGTTCCTTCAAGTCCATCTTCCGGACATCCAAGGGGGAGATTCTCGCCTGCTCAAGTATTGGATTGTACAAGATCAACGATTCACTGGAGCAAATAGTCCGAGCTCACCCTGGGTATCCCAATCAGATGGGGGATATCATCTACAAGAAGGCATTTTCCAAAAATATGATCTACAGTGAAAGGGCATATTCGGTGATGGAAATCGGCCCCGATGCATATCTGATAGGGACTTCCAAAGGATTGGTTTTTTCCAACAAGGGCCAGAACAGGCGAATTTTCGAAGACCATCCCGCTATGGACCACACGATTTACAGCATGGCAATGGGACCTGACAGCGCTGTTTGGGCGGCCACCCACGGAGGAGGACTCGCCTGCTTTCAAGGAGATTCACTGATCAACTTCAGCAAGAAAAATGGCCTGAGCAGCAATCTGTGCAAAGTTGTTTTTGTCGAACCCAGTGGGAATGTCTGGGTGGGGTCCAACCTGGGAGTATCTTGTTTATATCCTTCCGAACAAGGTGGGCAACCCTACCAGATCATCAATTATTCGACCCTCGATGGCTTGACCTCCGATGAAGTCAATGACCTCTTTGTAAAAAATGACACCCTCTGGTTGGCCAGTCCCAAAGGTCTCAGCTGTATCCCACTGAAGGTGATCCAACATCAATCTCCTCCTCCACTCATTTATCTGGACAGCCTGACCATTAACAAGCAAGCCCGTCCCTTGACCAGCACCCTGGAATTGAAACACAACGAAAATAACCTGGGCATCAATTTTGTCGGAATATCCTATCAAAGTAAAAAGGATATCTCCTATTCCTATCGGCTCCTGGGGGCGTATGATACCTGGCAAACTACCCGCAATACCAATGTCGACTTTCTGAGTTTGAGTCCGGGCACCTATACCTTTGAAATCTATGCCACCAATTTCAAAGGAATTCGTTCCTCAGAAACGCTTCAGCTCGGCATTACGATACATCAACCCTGGTGGCTTCGGTGGTGGTCTCTGGTACTCGGCCTTGGATTGATCATCTTATTCATCTACCTGCTTATCAACCGTCGTTACAAAGTGCTTCAGATCAGAAACGAGTTGCAACTGGAGGCAGCCCGGTCAGAGCAGAAAGCCCTCAGAGCCAGGATTGCCCCGCACTTCATCTACAATGCGCTCAACTCCATCCAATCTCTTATTTCAGAAAACAACCGCATTGAGGCCCTGAACTATACCTCCCGCTTTTCCCGCCTGATGCGAAAGATATTTGAGCACTCGCTCGAGAACTTCATCTCCCTGGAAGAAGAGATCGAAACCCTGGAGATCTACCTGAACCTGGAAAGCCTGCGGTTCAAAGATAAATTCACTTACGTCATCGAAGTTGACCCTGGGCTGGATCCCTCCGTCGACTCGATCCCTTCCATGGTCTTACAACCCATCATTGAAAATTCTATTTGGCACGGGCTGATGCACAAACCTGAGCCCGGTCAACTCAAGGTTGAATTCCATGGGAAAGGGGACATCTTATTGTGTGTGATCGAAGACAATGGGATTGGTCGGGAGGCGGCCAAGGTACAACGCAGTAAATTCATCGATATTAAAAAAGATTCCGGGCTTGAAGTAACCAAGGGGAGGTTGGAGACGCTGGCGAAGTTGGAAGCCAGGAAACAGGAGATCAAAATGGAAATCATAGACCTCTATGATGCGGACAAGCAGTCTGCCGGTACCAGGGTGGAAGTTTGGTTGCCACTCAAAAACACAGAAAAGGAAAAGGAATAGGATCTATGGAACAGAAGCTCAAAGCGATCATTGTTGACGACGAGGAAAATGGGCGCAGGGTTTTGCACAACCTCATCACCGAGTTCTGCCCTGAAGTGGAGCTGGTTGGCCAGGCTGAGAATATCCAAAAAGGAATGGAGCTGATCAAGCAGGTCACCCCGGATGTGGTGTTCCTCGATATCCAGATGCCCTTTGGAACTGGGTTTGATATGCTGGAGCAATTGGGAACGGTCGACTTCGAGGTCATTTTTACCACGGCTCACAGCGACTATGGATTGCGGGCCATTCAATTTGCGGCCTTGCATTACTTGCTGAAGCCGATTGACATCGATCAACTGAAAGAAGCCGTTGCCAGGGCGGTCAATAAACGACTTCGGCCCACTGCTTCTGTAGATCAAATGCGCTACCTGATGCAGATGCTCAAGCAAGGGGACCAGCCTCCAGAGAAGATCGCACTGCCTTCTCAGGAGGGGCTCATCTTTGTCAGGATCGATAACATCATCCGCTGTGAGGCAGACGGTGCCTATACGCATGTGCATGTCAAAGACGCCCATGCCATCACCGTTTCCAAAAACCTGAAAAGCATTGAAGCCTTGCTGAAGGGTCAGGCATTTTACCGCGTCCACCATGGCCACCTGATCAACCTGGGCTATGTCAAAAAATACCTCCGGGGAAGAGGGGGGCAGATCGAAATGGAAGATGGTTCTATGGTGGACGTATCGGTCAGACGAAAAGAAGGATTCCTGACGAAATTGCAAAAAGTCGGTGGTTTTGAATCCTGAAGGATGGTCTATCTGAGTCCATATCAACTCCTGGAACTGGATACTACCCCTCCGGAAGATTTGGATGCAACTGTCCTGCGGAGGGTGCAGCGCAAGCTCATGGCGGACTTCGACCTGAGTCAGGAAGCAGTGGTTGTGCGGGCTGGAATCGAATTGGACAAGTCCACCGCCCTGAAGTTGATCGAGGAACTCAAAGACCCGGAACGGGCTGCCTTGCATTGGCGGGTGCACCAGGACAAAGGACTCTCTTCCTTTTTGAGGGATCCACTCCACACCCACCCGGAGGTCATTCCCGAAATTGAAATCGGACAATTCAGAAGTTTTGTCAGTCCCTATCTGGGGGATGCGATCAATCAATTCCTCCGAAAAGCACTGCGGCTAAAAGAGTATTCAATTGCATGTGAGGCGGTTGAGAAAATATCCTACCTGGTTTTTCGGGACCAGGAAGCGGCCTTTCAGAGTACCCGCACCTGGATGGACCAGCGGTTCAAAGACCTGGAATCCTGGACCGCGGCCATCGAAAAGGTAAATTATCAGAGTGAAGAGGTACTCACTGCGCTGAACAAGCGGCTCATTTTCTTCCTCAACTTCCTGCCGGATCGCTATCAAAACTGGCGCAACCGCTATGCAGTGGCCCTGCTCAATTTTTCCCTGCCTACCATCAACGAACGGAAACTGGGGCGCCAGGCATTTCTGGCCATCGAAGCCGCCAGCCAATTGAAGCTGGACGAAGCCCAGACGCGGCGGGTCAAGCATGTCTACCAACAACTGGAGAAATACAGGAACTCCCCGGACCCAACCAGCAAATTGAAATCGGGTAAGAAAACGCCTTTTCTACAAGGCTGCCTGATCTTATGGATGATCCTGATCACCATCATGGTGACGGCGGCCTTCTTTACCGGAATCTTCCGCCCGTCCCAAAACAAGCCGGTGCGGGATCAATTCTATGTGGCTGGTCTCAAGGAAAACGGACTGCTTTGGAACCGGCGTCGGCTCCTCTTTGATAAAATCGCGAGTTATATTTCCACGGCTTCGGATGGATCCACTCCTTCAACAGAGGATTCTTCAACTACAGATCATTCAGGTCCCGTTAATTCCACCCTGGGATCCTCACCCTCAGAAAATCCGGATATTCCCAGAAGGCCTTACGAAGCATTCCTCTCCGAATCCCTGCTGACCCCTCCCTTTACCAATGACTTTGACAGTCTTATAGTGGACAACCAATCCGGCTATGATGTAGTCATCTTTATCAGCAATCCTGAGGAGAAGAAGCAATTTAACCACTACTTTCTGGCCAGGGGAGGCCTCTCTGATGACTATCCATATCCTCCCGGCACCATTTACCAGTGCTACCTTGGCAATAACTGGAACGGGCATTCTATCCCCTTTACCATTACCCAGGACAGAGACACCACCTGGTTCGGTGCCTTCACCCAAGTCCGTCATTTTCCCCGGCATGATCCCGGCCTTGACAACCCGCGTTTTGTGGTCACGCTCCCGGAGGTAGAAGCGCCGCTGGATGAGCAACTGATCCGTCGGATTACGATTACCAGAGACAGCATGGTGGTCCGGCGGGAGAAAATTCCTTCCCCCTGAGCCTTCCGATTGCTTCTTCCCTAATCCACCTCGTTTTTGTAGCTTTGTTACAGCTGATTGGGCCTCTTTTAAAGGGTCCGGTCCCATAACAGCATGCAATACATCGATCCATACGCCCTGTTCGACTTTGATCCTGCGTCCCCGGATGAGCTTGACCGCTCCCAGGTCCGGCGTGCCCGGCAGAAGATCCTGGCTGAGTTTGAATTGAGCGACGACATCGTGATCGAATTCAAAGGGCATTCGGTAGACAAGTCTACTGCATTGCGGTTGCTGGAAGAGCTGGAACAACCGGACAAGAAGTGGCAACATTGGTACCTCCACCAAAACCCATTTCTCCAGCAGTTCCTTTCCCAGCAGAAGGTCCGCTTCCTGCGCAATATTGCCCCGGCAGAAGAATTGGGAGACGAAGCCTTTCGCGCTTTTCTCAGCAAGCAACTGGTCCCCATTTTTGACCAATTGCTCACCGAAAACTTTAAGAAAGGGCGCAAACCGGAAGTTTCCCTGTTGATTCAGCGCCTGGACCTGATCCATTCACGGGACCACGACCTCGCGCTCAAGGGAACCCTTCGGCATATCAACCTGAACATCCAGAGCCTGAAAGATGCCATGGCCGACCCCGAGGGCAACCTGGAATTTTTTGACGGTCCAGAACTCTACAGCAATAGCCTGATCGACTTGCTCAACCGCTTGCCCAACCTTTACCAGCATATCCGTAACCGCTATGCCGATGCGCTTGAGGAATGGGCCATCGCCCTGGAAAATAACTGGAGCTTTACCCAAAAGGCATTTGAAGTGATCTGCGCAGCGGCTGAACTGGAAACGGACCTCAGCACCCGAGAGCATGTCAACCACCTGAAGGTGCAGCTCTGGAAGCGGCAGCGCAAGCGAAAGGGGCAGGATGCGACTGCTTCCCAGCACTACGGGTACCAGCAGGAACAGGAAGGAAATAAGCAAGGAACCCAACAGCACGAGTTTCAGTGGGAGCGTAGCACCGACCACCAGCAAAGCGAAAATTTCTTCAACCGCAAAAGCCCCAGGAATGGAGCGACCGCAGCCTGGGTGGTGATCGGTTTGGTCATCCTGCTGGTGACTTTCTTTGTCCGGGGGAACTGGAAGGGCAAAACCTACACCGATAAGTACCGTTACGAGGCCCCTGCCCTGCCTGACTATGAATCCCTCAGCAGGCTGTATGAAACCGGGAACGAAGAGACACAAAAAAAGGCAATTGTCTTCGGGAAGTTGAGCCAGAGCAAAGACTATGCAGGCCCCGTCCTTGAAAAGAATTATGCTACCGGAGATCAACCTTTTCGCTCGATTTTCACAGATCAATATGCGGCCACTCCCAGCCAGGACCGGGTTACCATCAAAAACAACTCCTCCGTTGACCTTGTCCTCTTTGTCGAAGATTTTGTTCACCACGACATCGTCGCACACCGCTACGTCAAGGCAGGAGACGAGTTGGAACTGGATCCACTAAATCCGGGGGTTAAATACTTTTCGGTCCACTCAGGACGCAACTGGAATGGCTCTCTGACCACCTACATGGGTGAGTTGCTTGGAGGCTTTACCAGCGAGGCCAAAGGGCCTCCTACTTCCTACCTTATAGGGAGCCAGAATAAGGATTATACTACCCTATATTTCAGAAGAAATTCCACCATCTCGGGTGACGAGAAACACCATACCCTCGTCTATGATGGGAAGCATCTTCGGAATGAAAAAGACCAATGATCAATTCCTGAATACTATGTCATTCCCCTCTGTACCCAATGAATTCATTTACCTGATCAACCAGGTGTTCGACATGGAACGCAAGGTGGCCAAGTTGACCGAGTCTAACTCTCTGGCACGCAACCTGGATCGGATAAAAAACAAGTTCCAGGACCTGGGTCTGGAGATGGCCAATCCCCTGGGAGAGTCTTATGACGAAACGCGCACAGATTGCGAAGCGAATATTGCAGGCTCCTCTACCGACAACCTGGTGATCACCGATGTGATCAAACCCATCGTCAGGTTGCGCCAGGGTGACAGCTCCCTGATCGTACAGAAAGCGGTTGTTATCGTTGAATCCAAATCCTGATCCAAGCAGCATGTCCAATACCATCAATTTCGGCATTGACCTCGGCACCACGAACTCCACCATCGCCAAGAGTTCTGAGGGAAAGGTGGAGGTCTTCCGCAATCCCCTCACCCAGAAGGAAACCCTTCCTTCCGTGGTAGCTTACCGGAAGAACCGGATCATTGTCGGAGACAAAGCCCGTGAATACGTAGAACGCGACCCGGACAATGTGGTCGGGACCTTCAAGCGCAAGATGGGGACCTCGGTCCGCTACCAGATCAAGTCCACCGGTGAGTCGGTCTCTCCGGTCCAGTTGTCGGCCCAGGTTCTGAAGGAACTGAAAAACTTTGTTCATACCGGCGAGCAAGTACGCTCAACGGTCATTACCATCCCCGCTTCTTTTGATACGGTGCAATCGAATGCCACCAAAGAAGCCGGGTTCCAGGCTGGGTTTTCCCATGTGGTCCTGCTTCAGGAGCCGATCGCGGCCAGTCTCGCTTATGTCAACCGGAACGAAGACCGGGATGATCTCAAGGATGGTCAATGGCTGGTTTATGACCTCGGAGGAGGAACCTTCGATGTGGCCCTGGTTAAGATTCAGGAAGGGGAAATGAGGGTCATTGACCACGAAGGCAATAATTTCCTGGGCGGAGCAGACTTTGATGCATTGATTGTCGAGCACCTGATTGCCCCCCACCTGGAAGCGGAAGGAAAATTTGAAAACCTGGTCGCAGAGATGAAGAGCGCCTCTGGGAAATACAACCGCCTCTGGTTCCAGTTGCAGCACAAAGCCGAAGAAGCTAAGATTATTCTCTCCAGTCATGCATCCACTGAGATCGAATTTGAAGTGGAAGACGACGAGGGGGAAGAACACGATATCGTACTCACCATTCAGCGGTCTGACTTTGACCACTTGATCCATCCGTATGTCACCCAGACCATCGAAATGGTGCAAAAGATCCTGGCCCGCAACGACCTGGCCGGGGATGAGATTGAATTTGTCCTGATGGTGGGGGGCTCCACTTTCATTCCCCTGGTGCGGAACCGGGTAGGTGCGGAACTGGATGTCCCGATCAATTGCAATATTGATCCGACCACTGCGGTCGGGATCGGGGCGGCCCATTATGCAGCCACCAGGGTGATCAAAGAAGAGGCGGCCCCCGCCTCCGCGATGGCCGCGGATGCCGACCTGGAGGTCAAGATGGCCTACCAAAAGGCCTCCAATGAGGAAAAGGAATACTTCACAGCAGTGGTGAAAGGTAAGTATGAAGGCTTGTTTTACCGGATCATCCGGGAAGACAGGGGCTACGACTCCGGTCTCAAGCCGCTCAGTGAGCGGATCGAAGAAGACCTGACCCTGGTGCCCAATTCATTCAACTACTTTACCCTGACCATTTATGACAAGCTGAACAATGTTGTCCTCAATGACCTGCCCACCATTGGCATCGCTCAGGGCAAGTTCAGCGTCACCGGCCAGCCCCTTCCCAACGACATCTGCCTGGAAATCGATGACGTAGAGGATCAGTTGACCAAACTGGAGGTTGTCTTCAGCAAGAATGAGATTCTCCCGCTGCGGCGGACCCTGACCAAGGAAGTCACCAAGACGATCCGCATGGGCCAGGACGACAAGATCGTGATCAATGTGCTGGAAGGCCCGGAGTCCTCCCTCCCCAGCGTCAACCAACCGATCGGTTTCATTGCAGTAACCGGAGCCGATCTCGAACGCGACCTGGTGAAAGGATCAGACGTTGAGATCACGATTGAAATTTCTGAATCGAGAGACCTGCGCATATCAGTCTTCCTGTTGATGACCGACCAGGAATTTACCAATGTATTTACGGCTGCGGAAAGGCATGTGCTGCTGGACAAGTTGAAGGATGAATTGGTATTGCTCATCTATGAAGCCGACCAGAAGATTGCCAAACTGGAGGCCTCGGAAGAATACGAAACCGCGATCAACCTCATTCAGTTGAAGGATGAGATGGAAAAGCTGCTGGAAAAGGCCCAGGGAATGTCCTCCGATGATGTGACCGATGCCAAATTCCAGATCGAAGATCAGAAGCGGAAGCTGGCCCAGGAGCTGGCCAACCTGACCCAGGACCAGGAAATCTCAGATGTGAAGATCGAGTTCTTCCAGGCCAAGCGGGATTGCCGCGAGTTGGTAGATACTTATGGGGAAGAGGGGGAAAAGTCGAATTTTGAGAGTATTCTGGCTACTGAGAAAGAGGTGCTGCGCTCCAACAACCGCCACCGGATCAAAGACGCCACCGAACGCATCACTGACCTGGCCCATAAAATCCGCTGGCGGACGCCGCAATACCTGAGTTTCCTGTTTTTCCATTATTATGGAAACCGGGGGGAAGAGTATACCGACATAGAGCAGGCGGAGCACTGGATTGAGAAGGGGGAAGAGGCAGCCGCTGCCGAAGACGTTCCCCGGTTGCAGGTAGCGATTAATAAATTGTACGAATTGTTGCCCAAGAAACGGCAGCAAGCTTTCCGTCGTGGGACCGGGATTGGTTGATTCTGGAACCGGAATCAACCAATTCGCCCCTGAAACCAGCTATCCCCATGGGCCAGTTATATACGCATTTCTATTTCCCAAGGTAGAAGGCCAGCCCAATCTGAAAAGATACATTGCTGTAATTGGAGGTATAGGCCAGCTCATCCTTGGGAAGGGATGAACTAAAATCCGGATTCAGGTCAGGATTGTTGGACTCTGGGGTTAACTCGTCCACATAATTGATATTGACATTGATCTCGGGAGTGGTAGGAAGCAGATCCACATCATTGGCCCGGTCGAAGCGTTCCACCATGGTCGCCTTCCCCACCTTGATGCGAAGGTTGGTAAACCGGGATTCCAGTGACAAGCCGAAATGGTCACTCAAGCGGTACTCCACCCCGAAGCCTCCATAAAAACCAACTGAGAATTCCCCATAGTTTTCAGTTCGGGAGAATTCGTCGGCATTGAACGTTTCTGATACAAATGCCAATTCCACGGTGGTTTGACCAAAGAGTGGGACCACCAAGCCGGCGTCTGCATAGAGGTTCCACGGATCGCCTCCTGTCGCGACCAGCCCCCCAATGACTGCCTGCCCCTGGCGGGTATAGGCGGTGGCGGTGATGTCCGTAATCGGGGTAATGCTGCTGAGAGCTTCTTCCCTGGTACTGATCAACATCTGGAAACCCAAGGTCGCCCCGATGTGCTCATTGAACATGTACCCAACATCCAGACCCGCTGTCCCACCACCCCCCAGGCTTACAAAATTGGGGGATATCGTGGTAAAATTGGTGGAGTCAGCTACCGTCTTGGTCTCAAGGATACTTTTGGAGCTCTGTAAATTGTAGCCCCCCCTCGCTTTGAAAAATACCTGGGCACTGAGGAGTTGGGCAGTGAGAAGAAAAAAGACGGAGGAGAACAGGATCTTCCTTGGCATGATGCTATCTGATAGGATGGGTGTCAACTCTGGAGGACCACAAATATTTCCTCCTTGCAGAGAAAAGTTAAGAAGATTTTCTGAAAACCCAGAACTCATTGCCTCTGAAGGGGAATAACAGGGGTGCCGTCCATCCTGAAGGAGCAATTTTTTCTGTATCTTTATGCAATGAACAGGCCGGTCTATCGTCTCTGCCTCATGGGCTTATGGCTACTCCTATGGAGCCCCCAAACCTTTGCACAAGTAGAGATTTCTGTTTGTCGCAAAGCGAAAGCCATCGTGGACCGCATGGAGGCCCTCCACTTTTCCCCGGTCATATTGGACGATGCCTCCTCCGAAGAGATCTTCGAAGCGACCCTGGAAGCACTGGACCCCAAAAAGATTTATTTTACCCTCGACGACCTGAAGGCATTGGAACCCTTCCGAACCAGTCTGGACGAAGAGTTGAAACGGAATGTCTGTTCCTTTCCTGAAGCATTGAACCAGACCTACCGGGAAGCGTTGGAAAGAGCCAACCGAATCGTTGATCAGATTTCCGAAAATGAATTTGAATTCGAGACACAGGAATCGTTTGTGGTGGATTTCGAGGACCGGGGTGGATACTGCCTGGATGAAGCTGCCCTGACCGAGCGTTGGCGCAAGCGCCTTAAAATGGGTGTCCTCGACCTGTTGTTTCTTGCGGTCGACGACTCCAAAGACCCCACTACCCTGAAAGCGGCCCAACTCCTCAAAGGAGAGAAAGAGGCTCGGGGAAAGGTGCAGCGCCGCGCCAAACGTAGCATTTCCCGCATTCTCAATGGAGAAATCAGCCTGGAAGCCAAAGTCAGTGAAACCTATCTCATGGCCCTGACCGAACGGTATGATCCTCACAGTGCCTTTTTCTCCTACGATGAAAAGACCCGCTTTGAGCAGGCCCTCTCCACCGAAGGTGAATTCTTCGGCTTCCGTCTCCGGGAAAACAAGAACGGACAGATCGAGGTGGCCCGGTTAATGCCCGGTGGCTCTGCCTGGAAGTCTAATCTGATGCACAAAGGCGATATCCTGCTGGCCTGCAAAACTTCCTCCGGCAAAAAATATGACCTCACCGACCTCGATCTGGAAGAATTCGAAGACATTCTCGAAGTTCCCAGCATGAAGAAGATCGTGCTCACCCTCAAGAAGAAGGATGGGAAGGTGGAGAAGGTCACCCTGAACAAGACCAAAATCCGCAACGAGGAAAACCTGGTCAAGAGCCTGGTGCTGGATGGGGAGCAATCGGTCGGCTACATCTCCCTCCCCGGTTTTTATACCGAATGGGAAAACGACAATGGCTCCAGTTGTGCCAATGACATGGCCAAAGAGATATTGAAACTGCGCGAAGAAAATATACAGGGCCTGATCCTTGACCTCCGCAACAATGGGGGAGGATCGGTCACCGAAGCCATGGACCTGGCCGGAATTTTCATTGACCGTGGCCCCTTGATGATGGAGCGGTACCGGGGAGAGAAACCAACCTCGATCAAGGACAAAAATCTGGGGTTCGTCTGGGACGGGCCGCTGGTGGTACTGGTCAATGGCCTGAGTGCTTCTGCCTCGGAATTTGTCGCTGCAACTCTGCAGGATTACAACCGGGCCGTGATCGTCGGCAGCACCACGTATGGGAAATCCACCAGCCAGGTGATCTTCCCGGTCGACCCTGGTTTCAATGTGGAGGAGTACAACCTCCTGACCGCCGACAAGGGCTGGGCCT
>CAYGRE010000085.1:0-29663 GCA_964352215.1 uncultured Bacteroidia bacterium | reverse complement strand
GTTGATTTTACGCTGGGTAGTAAGGGGAGGAAGGCTGGGATCGAAATCCTTAATGATTGGGGCATCATACTTCCTATTGGAAATACTGGTTTTGAAACTTTGGAAAAGACATAACAGAATTCCCTAAATAATCGTAATATTTGTATATGGACATTTCTACACGAAAAATGGCCTTGATCCAATGGTTGATTGAACTTCAGGATTTGAAGATGATTAGTCAACTCGAACAGCTTTCCTCGGAAGGGATTCCTGCGACTCATGACATTTCCAAGGAAGAATTAGACGGTTTGGAGCATGCCTTGCAACAAGTTGCTAATGGCGAAGTAGTTTCAGGAGAAGAGGTCCATACGCGATTGAAAGCCAAATACAATTTATAGAATGTTGGGAGAGATTTGGACCAAGGATGCTCTTCTGGATGTTGAAGAGATTTTGGATTATCTGGTGCGGCATTGGGACCAAAAAATCATTCGGAGATTCTATTCGGATTTGAATAACTCCCTGTCAATTATAAAGGAAAGGCCCAATACATTTCAATACTTTGACAAGGGAAGGAAAATCAGAACTTGTCTTCCAAATCAACACTTCCGGCTCTACTTCAAAGTCCTCGGTGATAACTTGATCATTTTGAGGATTTATCCCAACCGAAAAGATTCTGAGAAGCTGCTTTTTCGATGAAGGCTTAGAACAGAATTCTCCCACCTACTGCTTATCCCCGGTAAATATCGCAGTAACCTCATTTTCATCGGTCAGCGTACCTTCGATCTTTTTCCGGTCGACGGTACACTTGGCATTGATTTCGCGGGTGGGGATGTCCACGGTCCAGGAGATCACCTGCCCATTGCGGCTCCAACTGCCATCAAAAGCGGCGGTGTCATTGGTCATCAACAAGGTGAGGTCATCGTTGAAATCGACGGTCATGGCGGCATTGATGCCATTGTCCCAAAAGACTGCGATCCGCCACTGGGTATCGCCGACCTCATAGATTTTTTCGCCGCAAGCGGAGAGGAAGAGGCCAAGGGAACAAACAGCAAGGAAGAGGGCCGGGCGAAGCCGGGTCCGGAATAAACTCATACGAACAGGATTCATTATATGCTTATACGGCCTAATGCTCACAAGGATGCTTGGCGTGGCAAGGATATTTGCTGGTATAGCCGTGATGCTTCTTGGCACCTGCGCAACCTACCAGCCCGAGCAGGAAGATTGTGACTAAACTGATTCCGATAAATTTCTTCATGTTAATCGTATTGGACATTTAAATTAAAGAAGAATGGTGGGATTCTCAAACTTGATGGGGAACGAATGTGGTGATGGGTAGGCGCAAAGTTTCAAAGTACGGTCATCAATCCTGAAAGGATTCCTTCTACCGTCTGAGGCTGAAGAGGCCCTCAGGTGAGCTATATATGCCGCTCGGGTGCGGGTCAGGAGTCGCAAAGTCGCGCAAAGGAATATGCAAATTATGATAGTATTACTATCATTCTTGAGGGTATTACCCTGCAAATTCGCGCCTTGATACCCGCAGGCCTTCCACCATAATACCCGCAGCCTTTCGCCATTAAATACGCAGGTTTACGGCTTTCCAGCCGCTGGGTCGCACCTCCCAAGGCGAAGATGGACGACGTCTGGCTTTCAAGGTTGACAGTAAAGGTTTGAAAATATTCGCCAGACTAGCCGCGACCACCTATAGTCCGACTATCAAACCTGACAGGAACTCGTCAGGAGTTTTTACCATAAAACCACAATCGTTTCACCCAAAAATGCATTCGAAAGATGGCTTTCATGGGGGTAGTGAGTTTCGTTTTCTATGATCTAAGAGCTGGACCAGATGAAGACAACGGCAGCTACGTGGCTCGGGGCTTGTTATAATGGAGGGTGAAATTTTGTGAATTGGAGTGTGGGATGGAGAAAGTTAGAGAATTTGGTGACAGTTTCTGGAGTGTGGGATGGAGCGAATTAGAGAATTTGGTGACGGTTTCTGGAGTGTGGGATGTTCTGGACTTGAGAATTGTGTATGAGTTACTCCAGCGTGAGATGATCGGGATTGGAGTATTGGGTTACGGTTCCTGGAGTGGCGAATGGAACGAACTGGAGAATTGGGTGACAGTCCCTGTAGTAGCGAATGGAACGAACTGGAGAATCGGGTGGCAGTTTCTGGAGTACGGTCATATCAGAATGTATGTCTTCCGTTGTATTCAGGGTAGCTGAGGTTGGGCTGGGAGGGGCTTGCTTGGGTCTGGACCGGAGCTGGCATACACCAAAAGAGTTGGTTTGCTTGGGTCTGGACCGGAGCTGGCATACGCCAAAGGAGTCAGTCTGCTTAGGTCCAGACCGGAGCTGAGTGGCCCCCAGAGCCTGTTGGCTCCGGTTCAGACCAGAGTTGGCTGTCGTGAGGATGATCTGCTACTCAGGTTCAGCCAATGCAGCACTCATATCCACTTTACGCCAGACTCTAACTCGGCTACTGCAGCACTCATATCCACAATACAGTTGACTTTATTTCAGCAAACACAGCACTTGTATCCACCACACCGCCGACTCTGTTTCGGCAAACACAGCACTTGGGTTCGCCTATCTCTTCACTCCGGTTTGGGAAATTCAGGCGTTTCTATTCAACAGAAGAAAGGTCTCTTCTTCGTAGTCTTCGCTTGGCCCAAAAAGATCCCCAAGTTCACTGATCTCTTCATTGGTAAAAGGATGGTCAGAACCATCGACATACAGAGACCTCTGAGCCAACCCGTGGATTTGCTCCATCAAGTCAAACATTTGGATATACTGCCTTTTTAACCCCTGGAGAATGCCCGTATTATCTTCTTTTGCATCCGCGACATTGTCGAGGTGCTTATCAAGCCACTTCCCAGTAAACCGGTGAAGTTCCTGTAAATGAGCAAATGCTTCTGGTTCGTGCTTGCCTTCTTCAGCTTTTAGGGTGTCCAGCAACTTCTTTAAGTCTCTATTTAGGGCTTGCTGAAGAACTCATAAACATCTCATTGTGAATTAGTTGTATTGCATTGGGGTAATAGAAGTGCAAACTTATGGATAGCAAATGGTTCAAAAGTATTGCACATGATCCGTTATACGAGTAATAAACAGTTGAAACTTGAGTTGTTTGAGTCTCCCTTTGAACGCGGTCTCGACGCTGAAAACCGTTGGGTCAAGCTGGCTGCTCACCTTCCCTGGGACAAAATGGCATCGATTTATCACCAAACGATGAGTTCTGACCAGGGTGCTCCGGGCAAAAATGCCCGGATCGTGATTGGAGCTGTGATCCTCAAACACAAGTTAAAGTTGTCTGACCGTGAGGTGATCCAGCAGATCCGCGAGAACCCCTATTTGCAGTATTTCCTTGGACTGGAGCGTTTCACGAATGATCCTGTATTTGATCCGAGTCTGTTTCCCCATATTCGTAAGCGTTTGGGAGTTGAACAGTTTGAAGCTCTTAATGAGCAGATTCTGATCAAGGCCGGGTTGATCGAAGAGAAGGACTCTACAGATGAAGATCCTCCCGATGATACTTCAAAAGAAGGTTCGGGAGCAACTGAGGATGAAAAAGAGGAACAACTCAGGAGCAAGGAGCGAAAAGGGAAACTACTGATTGATGCGGTGGTGACTGATCAGATGATCAAATACCCCACTGACCTTGACCTTCTCGATGGAAGCCGACGGGAAGCAGAACGCCTGGTCGACCTGTTGTACGAGCATATTGCTGGCCGACTCAAGCCGCGTACCTACCGTAAAGTGGCTCGCCGGGAATACCTGGCAATATCGAAGATGAGCAGAAAACCGAAGCAAAAACTGCGAAAGGCGATCCGCAAACAGTTAGGATATCTTCGCAGGGACCTGAAGATCATCAATGATCTGATCGCCTCTGATCCTGACCGACTGGCCTTGTTGAGCAAGCGTGATTGGGAGATCTGGTTTGTCATCCAGCACATCTATGAGCAACAACTGTTCATGTATGAAAACAAGGTTCATATCCACCCTGATCGGATTGTGAGTATTTATCAACCCTGGGTACGTCCGATTGTGACGGGAAAGTCTTTCCCCAAGACCCAGTTCGGAGCCAAGAGTTCGGTCAGTCTGATTGAAGGCTATGCATCGGTTCATAATATTGATTGGGACAACTACAATGAAGAAGGCGACTTGAAGGGACAGGTGATGGCTTATGCCCTTCGACACGGGCATTATCCCGAGTCAGTGGTCACAGATCAGAAATACGGATCAAGAGAAAACCGCAAATGGCTCAAAGAAAGAAAGATCAGGTACTCCGGGAAGGCTCTGGGCCGTCCCAAAAAGAGTCCCACCCCGGAGGATGTCAAACTCAAAAAGATCAAAAAGGCTGAAAACAAAATGCGAAGCCAGATTGAAGGCAAATTTGGACAAGGGAAAAACGGCTATGATCTGAGAAAGATCAGGGCAAGAAAGGATGAGACAAGTAAGAGCTGGATCGCGGCGATCTTCTTCGTCATGAACCTCGTCAGGTTCTTACCCTTGAATTGGAGGAATTACACCAGTATCCGCAGAGTACAAGGCAGCATAAACCGATGGAAAGGAGAAAGCAAAGGCTTTTACCATGCCCTATACCAGACCGTTCTTAAAGTTTACCGCATATATCCGAAAATGAGCAAATTTGAGGCCTAAGTTTTTCAGCAGAACCTATTTACTTTAAAAGAGCCGAAATAGGCAAGTCCCAAAAACAAAACCAATACAGGAGCGAAAAGGACCAAAAAGAAAATACCGATGCCAGCAGCGAATTTCGAAAATCCTTCGTTGACATTTGAAGCTCTTTTTGGTTTATGTCTAATGCTAACTGCATGGTCTTAATACGAAATTAAGTAATTTTTACTATAAAATAGGATAATTGGTATTGGAATGAATCTTGAATCAAACGACATTTTCTTCTTTTCTCTTTATAATCAGTTCTCAAATTCACTGGTAAGTGAAAACCCAAGTCAACAGAACAATAACATCCCCAAAACTCCATTTCCCAAAAAACCAACTATGCCCGAAACTTCCCTTTGGCTCCATCCATCGACCCATTCAACCATACCACTGTCATCCCAATCATCAATATGGAAATAACTCTCCGCATCAAGGATGGTATTGTTCAGCGTATTCACACAAAAGCCCACGCAAGTTCCCAATTCAGGAGGAGAGCCACCGGGAAAATGATGTAGATAATGAACATTCTGGTAGCGGATCAGGATAGCCGAATGTTTAGCTTCATTGTTTACGATTTGTGCCGCCAGCGAAACAAAGTGCTCTGGCAATTCCGAGTCATTGAACCTTATGAGATCGGCTTCAATATCCACGCCCTTATACCCTGTTATGAGTGCTTCCCTTCCGAAGTGTCGTTGCCATTTTCTGGTACCATTCAAGCAGTTGAGGGTCCCGATCCTTCACGGGTTTTATCGCCATCAAAATGGTCCTCAATGCCCCCCGGTCGCTGAACTCAAAATTGAACAACCGGCAAAGTGGGACGATTTCGCTGTACGCTTTGCTTTCATCCTTCAAAATCTCAGCAACCCGGTCGTAGATTAGATCATACCTCTCAAGGGAGTCATTAGCCTTGATCCGTTCGTAAAATTCCTGATGGTTACGGTAAGCTGATTGGTCTCCATAGCAGTCTACAAAAGTGTATTCAGGCTCGACAGATGGTTTCCAGCGCTTCCGGGCCACAATGAAAATATCACCATAAAGATATTGGTTGACTCGTTTGGCCTCCTCTTGGGTACATTTTACCTTAACGGTTTCTTCCTCACGCTCCAGGTGAAAATTGGAGTTTACCTTCCCCCCGACGTTGTACAGGCGGCCCGTCAAAAATTCCAGTTCTTGTGACCATTCGACCCGAGGACCGGAGCGGTAAGTAAATGTTCTTTCCCTGAAGATATTGGTTACGTCACGGTTTATTTTTATGACAAATTCGTTGGGCATACCTGAGATTAGAGGCTCAATTTAAACACTTTTAGAATCTCGCACCAAATAACAGTTAGGGAACAGACAACCTTAATAAAACCCTACTCCAGCAACTCATCAACACGCACCACCACCTCATCCAGCACCGCAACCTCTTTGTCCCAATTGCACAAGATCCAATCCTGATCTTTCTCCGCAATCAGAATCCGCTTCGAATCGGTAAAGACCCAGATCACCTTTTCAACCCCAAAGTCGAGCAGCTGATCTACTTTCTGCTCCCAATACCCCATTGGCTGGGACAGATCCTCAAAATGAGCTTTGATATCTACTTCTATGACCACTTTGGGTGGCACCTTCAAGTATTCTGTTGAGTCTATATCTCCCTGAATTCTGGACTTTTCGACGATGGCCAGGTCCAGGTTTCGCCATGAGCCTTTCCCCAACTGGAGACCGACTTCACTGGTAATAACCTCGTACTTAGCCAAATCAAGGTAGCGACCCAGCCATAGAATCAGTTTGGCAACAATCCTCCCCTGCAATACACTGCTCCCCATAATCTCCTCCCGCTTTTTCTCTCCCCGCAGGACCTCTTCATAGCCACGGTAATAGATGGGGTCGCCATCCACCATTTCGTAAACCAAGGTCTGAGGTATGTGTTTTACTTTGCTCATGCCTTCATTGCTTGTGCATTAATCTACGGATTTTTATCATCAAAAGTTCTCAAGTCTCAATATTCCGGGGCCACTGAGACACCGTCGGTCCATTCGCTGCATAGGTCGCAATCACAGCCTCCACATCTCCCCGGAACTTGATCAGGGCCTGGTTCATCGGGGTGTCTTTGTCGTCTCCAAAGAAGAGTTCCTGGTCGATTCCTTTCGGGGGAATAAACGACTCATAAGGGGTCGAGAAAACGAAGGTGAACAGGAAGGTGAGCATCGAACCGATCGTCCCGGTTTTGGGGAGGTACTTGAGCAGGTCCTCGGTGGTCATGCTCACATTCGTCTCGGGGAGGTCGGGGATTTGCAGGGTCGGGGGATAATTGCCGACAAATGACAGAGCCGGATTGGCGGCGGCATTCATGCGGGAAGAGCCGTGGGCCGAGATCCGGTAGATATAACTGGTCAGCAGGCGGATCAATTCCCGGCGGGCCTTGTCGGGATTGTTCAGGTTGGGGAGGCCGCTGACATTGCCATTGTGAGGTTCGCCGGAAGCGGTGAGCCATTGGTGCAAGGGCACATCATTGACGATATCGGCATCGGTCGGCCAGGCCTGGTTGACATACTGGGTGACGTATTGCTCGCTCGCGTTCCAAATTTGCAACAAGTAACGCACCATGATGTATTGGTCCCAGGGTTGGTTCGGATCAGTGGTAAAATCATCCTGGGTGATGCCCAACCGCTTAAGAGTTTCATGGGGATCATCGTCGTGGTAGTCCCGCCCCTTGGCATAGGTATTTTCAAGCTCCATCCATTCCATACCGCTGGGGACAGAAGTCGGAGGGGCGGCGTGCTTAAAGGTCAACAATAAAAAGCCATCAAATCCAATGAGGAACTTAGACATGGGATCGAGGAGTACCCGGACCGGATGGCCTTCATCCAGGGTATGGAACATGGTCATTTGCAGGGCACCGGTGACAATATGCCAATGGTAAACGTGACCCAGCCAGATTCCCCAGACGGTCACCGCTGTCTTGGCTGCCTGCAAAGCGTACATCCAGCCGGCATCACTGGCGGCAATACTTGTATTGGTGCCGTCATCCTTGATATAGGTCTTGGAATTCGCCCCCTGGTAATCAGAAACTTCGATGGAATACGGAATCAGGTTCTTGGTGGCAGGGTCCTGACGTAAATGAATCTGACAAGCCGGGGTAAACCGCCAGAATTCCTGCCCCCGGTTCTGCTTCTTTTTCTTCTTTCTCTTTGATTTGGTTCCTGAATTGTCCTCCGGATAAGCCTGGATCGATTGGAAAATATTGAGGTCAATCTCGTATTCGGTGGCGCTAATTTTTTTGGGGAGCAGAAGGTTAAAAGGCAGCCCGTAGTTGGCAATATTAGGCCAGAACGAATTGGTGGCCGCTTCTACCCCCTCGGGGGTAATCTTGAGGGCCTGGGCAAACCCATTCAGTAAAGAATCTGAATTTTTAAATACATCCGCAAAGACGGTCCAGCCCATCGCGTATTGCTCTGGGGTCTTGAGGGACAACTGAGTCAGGGGATGCAAATCAGATAGGGTCTCCAAAGGGGTAGGCTGCGAAAGGCGGTCTTTCAGCTTGCCTGCATCCTGAAAATCCTTTCGAATGGCCCTTTCCATTTCTGCCTTGACCTTTTCCTTCGCTGCGGCATTGTCATCGGCTTTGTCCTGTTCCTGGTCCTGCCCATAAAGGAAAGCCCGCCCATTCGCAGTATGTGTACCGATATGATAGATATTTTGCAGTCCGTTCATGGCCTGCTCTGTCTGCTTGGTGCGGAGGAGGAGTTTTACCGCAGCCTCCAAGGTGTCCTTGATGGAAAACGGTACCGCCGGGATGTCCCGCAGGCCGGCCAGGTTCAGGGGGAGACGGAAGATACCATCCCGGTCTTTGGCACTTCGTCGAATGAAGAAATACCAAATAAGAAATCCAATGACCAGAAGGCCCAGAATGATCAACAAAGCTTTTTGCCAGGTTTCCATAATACAGATGAAAGCGTTAGAATATTCCTTTGGAAAATATACGCCAAGATCCTGGTAAACGCAATGTGATAGTTAGGGGGTAAGGCAAGGGGAAGTAGAAATTGGCCCTGGGCTTTGTGCTATTTTCCCAGTTTATAATCTTGAATCAAGGTATCCGAAGAAAGGCCCAAAACATCGGTCAGCTTTCTGATCATTTCCACAGTTAACTTCTTCTTTTTGTTCATGATCTCCGAAACTCTGCTTTTTCCGCCAATGATACCTACCAAATCCTTTTGAATGAAGTTCATTTCCTCCATTCGGATTTTAATGGCTTCAATTGGGTCTGGCGCCTCAATGGGAAAGTGTTGGTTTTCGTAATTATCAATCAGAAGCGTCAATACCTCTGCTTCATCCCCTTCGTCAGAGTTTGCTGGCGCATCAAATATCTCTTCCAACCTTTCTAAGGCCTGGTAATAATCTTTGTCTGTCTTTATAGGTCTGATTTCCATGAGTTCTTTCTTTTAAATTTCGGAAGCATTCACCTTGTCATATTCCTTATGCGTGCCTATAAATCTGATAAAAGCCCATTGACGTTCGAAATTGAACTTAACAATCAACCTGTAATGGTTCCCCTTTATATTGAAAACTACTCGGTTATTGCCCACGACGCTGGCACTTCTAAAAGTTGCTTTGATCTCGTTCGAATTTTTCCAGTTTGACTTCTTGACTGTTTCATACCAAGTCTTTAGATGTTGTTCACTGTCAGGATTCTTTTCCCAGAATTCTCTTAATGTTCGTTTGGCAAGGATTCGTTGCATTCAGTTCCAGATACTTCATCAAATGTACAGAAAAGTTCTTAAAACGAGAACCTTGTTAAAGAAGAATTTTCTCTTCTATAAAATATTGGAGTCCTATCAACCCCAAGTAAGTAAATTCCTACCGAAATCAGGAAGCACCTTCCAACCTACTTCACCACCCGCACCTCGGTGCGCCGGTTCCTCGCCTTCCCCTGCGCAGTGTCATTCGACTCCACCGGCTTGCTCTCCCCGTATCCTACGGTCTGCACCCGGCTGGATGCAATCCCCTGCTTGACCAGGTATGCCTTGACCGCATTGGCGCGGTCCTTGGACAGCTTCAGGTTACTTTCCGCCGATCCGTCACTGTCGGTATGCCCGGCCAACTCGATCTTCATGTCTTTTTTTCGCTTCATCAACTCCACCATGTCGTCCAGCAAATTGTAAGACTGAGAATTGATGGTGGCCTTGGCAGTCTCAAAATGGATGTCCAACTCGTAGACGGCATTGTCTTCCTCTTCCATCTTCACGGTCATAGTCGCCTCCCCCCAGCCGGGCTCATTGGGAATCTCAATGGTGCTGTAATCTTTGTCCTCGAGAAAATCCTGGTACAAGATGCTGTAAGTGTCTCCTTTAGGCAGCAGGATGTCAAATTTCCCCTCCGCATCGGTGACCCGCTTGACCGTCTTGCCACTCTTTTCAGACCGGAACATGATAATTTCGTTTTCCTGGGGAATGGGAACCTCCGAGAAATCCGTCACCACCACGTGCAGCAGGGCAGCTTTCTCCGTGGGTTGCAAAGTTTGACCAAAGAGGAAGGACGAACACAGCAAAGAAAAGAAAAACGGGTAGAGGTATTTCATAATTTACGGGTATTTACCTGGATAATGGGATAACCGTGCAAGGATACAGTTGAGGTTCCGAAAAGTTCCGGCACAGCTTTCCGAAAAGTTCCGGCACAGCCATCCGAAAAGTTCCGGCACAGCCTTTCTAAAATAGGTTAATCCCCTGATAAATACGGGATTAATAAAAATGCAGAAAGCCACCCGAGCAGGTGGCTTCCACATTAATCTTATTTTTGGTTGTCTAAATACTGTTTTTGATGTAGCTCAGATCGGTATAGACGCCGATCAGGTCGCTCTTCAGATTCTCCAGCAAATCGAGGTAGCGGGAATGCTTTTCCGCGAATTCCTTGAGCTCGTTGGCTCCGCCTCCGGTCGCTTCTTTGTTGACCCCGTACTGGGTGTAGATCGCGATCAGGTTGCGGGTCTGGTCAAACCAAACCGATTCATATTCCTGAACCTTCTTGGTGACGTTGTTGTAATATTCTTCCACTCCGCGCACTACAAGTCCCGATGCATCAATGACTTCTTTGTTGTCTTTGTGGTATTTCAATACGATGATCCGCTCCTCGAGGTGCGTTTTGTGCTGACTCAGAGTAGCCTGGTACTCTTCCAGAAATGGAGTGTGTTCTTCAATGATGGCTGTCACTTCACCCACCTGGGTTTGCAGGGGCGTGCCTTGCCCTTGAACAGTGACGGCTATCAATAGCAGGAATAAAATAGATGCTAGTAACCTTTTCATCCCGCAAATTAAATAAATCCCATCAACTTACCCTTGCCTCTGATTAAACTTCTGGTTTACGAAAAGCTTAAACTTCAGCCTTCATTTGGGCACGGAAATATTCGCGGTTGAGTCTGGCAATATTGGACAGGTCAATTCCGACCGGGCACTCGACAGCGCAGGCACCCGTATTGGAGCAATAGCCAAATCCTTCCTTGTCCATCTGCTCGACCATCGCCTTGGCACGGATGGAGCGCTCTGCCTGTCCCTGTGGCAACAAGGCCAGGTGAGAAACTTTGGCACTGACAAACAACATCGCGGAAGCATTCTTACAGGCAGCTACACAAGCTCCGCAACCGATACAGGTCGCTGAGTTAAAGGCGGCGTCTGCATTTGCTTTTTCAATGGGGATGGAGTTTCCGTCCATGGCCTGACCAGTGGATACGGAGATGTAACCACCTTTCTGGATGATCCGGTCAAAGGCACTGCGGTCAACCGCGAGGTCTTTGATAATCGGAAATGCATTGGCACGGAATGGCTCAATGTGAATCGTATCTCCATCTTTGAAGGAGCGCATGTGAAGTTGGCAGGTAGTGGTGGTGTTTTGAGGACCGTGAGGCCGCCCGTCGATCACCATGCTGCACATCCCACAAATCCCCTCGCGGCAATCGTGGTCAAATGCGACCGGATCCTTGCCGTCCTTGATGAGTTTGTCGTTGAGGACGTCCATCATTTCAAGAAAGGACATGTCCCCGGTGACTTCGTTGAGTTTATAGGTTTCAAACTGACCCTTGCTGTTCGGGCCATCCTGACGCCATATTTTAAGTGTAATATTCATGGAGTTTTGCTTTTATATTCGCCGGAAGAGAACCGAGCTCCTTTTCCGGAAATGATCATTTATAACTTCTGGTTTTCAATTCTACGGTTTCGAATATGAGTTCCTCTTTGTGAAGAATGGCATCTTTGCCAGGCTCGGTGTGCTCCCAGGCCGCTACATAAGTGTATTCTTCATCGTTCCGCAATGCCTCTCCCTCCGGGCTCTGGTATTCTTCACGGAAGTGACCACCGCAGGATTCTTCCCGGTCCAGGGCATCCTGTACCATCAAAGCACCCAGTTCGATGAAGTCTGAAACCCGTGCTGCCTTTTCCAACTCTGGGTTGAAAGCGTCGGCCCGACCAGGGATGCGCAAGTCAGAATTGAAATCATTGCGGATGGCTTCGATTTCCGCCTTGGCTTCTTTCAGTCCCTGAGCATTGCGCGACATCCCCACTTTGTCCCAGATCACTTTTCCGAGTCGCTTGTGGAAATCGTCCACGCTTTGCTTGCCTTTGATCGACATCAATCGCTGGATATCGTCATTGGCTTTTTTCTCAGCCTGGACGAATGCGTCGTGCTTGGTATCAGTCTTAGGCTCTCTGATCTGAGTGGACAAGAATGAACCAATCGTATAAGGCAATACGAAATAGCCGTCTGCAAGTCCCTGCATCAGTGCGGAAGCACCGAGGCGGTTGGCACCGTGGTCGGAGAAATTGGCTTCTCCGATGGCAAACAGTCCCGGAACCGTAGTTTGCAATTCATAATCTACCCAGACACCACCCATGGTGTAGTGAACCGCGGGATAGATCCGCATGGCGGTTTTGTAGGGATTCTCTCCGGTGATCTTTTCGTACATCTCGAAGAGGTTTCCATACCTGGCTGAAACTTCTGCTTCTCCCAGGCGCTCGATGGCGGTGGCGAAGTCGAGGTAAACAGCGAGTTTGGATTTGCCGACTCCGTAGCCGTCGTCACAGGCTTGCTTTGCCGCACGGGCCGCCACGTCACGGGGAACCAGGTTCCCGAAGGCCGGATAGCGGCGCTCCAGGTAGTAATCACGCTCATTCTCTGGAATATCCTTCGGCGCTCTGGCATCACCTTTTTTCTTGGGAACCCAGACCCGGCCATCGTTCCGCAGCGACTCTGACATCAGGGTCAGCTTGGACTGGTAGTGACCGGAAACCGGAATACAAGTCGGGTGAATCTGTACATAACATGGATTGGCAAAAACTGCTCCCGCCTTGTGGGCTTTCCAGGCGGCGGAAACATTGGACCCCATCGCATTGGTGGAGAGGAAGAATACGTTGCCGTATCCACCGGTCGCAATCACGACTGCATGGGCGCCGAAGCGCTCCATCTTACCGGTCATCAGGTTCCTGGCGATGATGCCACGGGCAACCCCGTCGATTTTGACCAACTCCACCATTTCATGGCGGGCATACAACTCGACGTTGCCGGCTCCAACCTGGCGGGCCAGCCCGCTGTAAGCTCCCAACAGCAACTGCTGTCCGGTTTGCCCACGGGCATAAAATGTCCGGCTTACCTGGACCCCGCCAAATGAGCGGTTGGCCAGCAGACCACCGTATTCACGGGCCAGGGGTACCCCCTGAGCAACGGCCTGGTCGATGATATTGGCAGAAACTTCTGCCAGGCGGTAGACATTCGCTTCGCGAGAGCGGTAGTCACCCCCCTTAATGGTATCGTAGAAGAGACGGTAGATCGAGTCACCATCATTTTGGTAGTTCTTTGCGGCATTGATACCCCCCTGGGCAGCAATGGAGTGGGCACGGCGGGCACTGTCCTGAAAGCAAAAGGCTTTCACATTGTAACCCAACTCAGCCAGGCTGGAGGCAGCAGAAGCACCGGCCAGTCCGGTTCCGACTACGATCACATCCAAATGTAGCTTGTTGTTCGGACTTACCAGGGGCACATCCCCTTTGTATTTGGTCCATTTCTCTTCCAAGGGTCCGGATGGGATTTTTGGATCGAGATTTATATTATTTGAGTTACTCATAGTCTTGGAAAATTAAACGAATGGGGCCAGGAAAAAATACATAGCGATGGCAGCGAATCCAGCCGGCAACAGAATCGCTATGAAAGTACCCGTCGCTTTTATGACGGGTTTGAACTTGGAGTGGTCGATGCCAAGGCTCTGGAAAGCACTTTGGAAACCATGGTTGAGGTGAAATCCGACAAAGGCCATGGCCAGGATGTAGATGAGCGAATACCACCAGACCTGGAAGTGGCTTTCAATCTTCTTGGACAACATGAGTTCGTGGCTGATCTCGGTCATGCGCTCCGCATCTTCCGGCGATGCAGCCTGAATCATGCTGGTCACTTCAGCTGCATAAACACTTTCTTCGGCTCCCATGTCTACGTTGATGTCCAAACGGCCCAGGGCCCAGAAGGAGATCAGATGCAGGATCATGAAGGTCAGAATGACGACCCCGGTCCAGTGCATATTGCGGGAAAACCAGGATGCATTGTGCCGACCACCCTTGACAGCATATCCCTGGCTACGGGCCTTGCTGTTCTTGGACCAAAGCCAGAGGCCATCCACGACGTGGAAAATAATGAAGGCAAACAGCCCCACCTCGGCAATTCGGATGAGTGGATTGTGCCCCATAAAATAGGCGTATTCGGCAAACTCTACCGGACCGACCAGCAATAAGAAATTACCGATCAGGTGCTCCAGGAGAAAAACGATCAGGAAGAGCCCGGTCAGGGCCATGATCAGTTTTTTACCGATTGAATAGGAAAATAATGCTCCAGCTTTACTCATATTGATACAGTCTTTGCCTGCGAATAATAAACTATTCAAAAATAGGTCTGGTTCCTTCTAATGTCAAGACAAAGCGTATTTGGTCTGTTAGGATCATCTTTTTGCTTATCTTCTCCGAAATATGACCCCCAAACTGCTGAATCGAGCTTTTCAAAGGAAATATACATGGATCTACCTCGGAATTTTAACCTTGCTGATCAGATTCCTTTTTTCTTTGCAGCCAAATGTCGCAGAAAGGCTTTATTCCCGAGGCCTGTTTCTGGGCATCAGGTGGGTGTTTGACCACAGCTTTGCCTTCCTCCCTTTCAATTCCCTCCTCCTGCTGCTGCCGATTATGATTTTTATCATTGTGCGTCGCTGGGTGCGGGGCAGACGGCGAACCGACAAGGGAAACTTCAAGCAGCGGTTCTTGCGAACGGGGCGGCACTTGCTCTCTCTGGTCGGAGCACTGGTCTGCCTGTTCTTCTTCCTGTGGGGCTTCAATTACCAACGGGTACCGGTGAGAGAGCAACTGAGTTTGTCGCTGACGGCACCGGACAGCCTGCTGCTCGAGCGGGAATTGCGGCAGGCGAGCATGCTGGCGGAAGGCGCCCGCCTTCAGATTCCGGGGATTACAGCGGATACGCTGACCGCGGCCCTGGCGCCGGAGCACCTTGAAGCCAAGGTGGCTTCGGACATTTCGGCGACCCTGGGTCGCCTGGGGTTTCCGGCCTCGGGCCGGGTGCGGGCCCGCCTCATCCGCCCCGGCGGATGGATGCTCTCCCTCAATGTGGCCGGGATCTACAATCCCTTTACCGGAGAAGGCAATGTCTCCACCGCCCTCACCGATCCGCAAATCCCTTTTACCATGGCCCATGAGATGGCCCACGGCTATGGCTTCGGTGACGAAGGCACCTGCAATTTCTGGGCCCTGCTGGCCTGTGCCCAGAGCTCCGATCCCTACATCCGCTACAGCGGACGGCTCACCTGGTGGCTCTACCTCGCCCGCGAACTCAATTTCCAGGCACCCGCTACCTACCGGAATGTATATGCAGAAGTACCGGCCGGCCTCAAGGCCGACCTGGCGGCCCGGCGCAACAACTCAAGGAAGTATGCCGGCCGGGCTTCCCGGCTCGGCAGCATAGTCAATGACCAGTACCTCAAACTGCAAGGAGTGGAAAAGGGAATTGAAAGTTACAACCAGGTGGTGTTGATGTACCTGGCCTGGACCAGATAGCAATTCCGCTTTCGTAAAGCGGGTCAAACCACAATGAAACAGGGCCAGATTCAGCCCCGTACCAGATAGCCCACAAAAGAAAAGCGCCAGGAGCATTTTAAGTTCCTGGCGACTTGCATAACGTATATTACTTCGATTACAAGCTTGGGGCGGCTACGATCTTACGGGTGATGCGATCACCTTCGTAGATGAATGTAGCGTAGTAGAATCCATCAGCAAGCTCTTCTGAAAATTCAAATCCGATGACTTGCTCACCAGCGTCGATGTTGCGTACTTCAGAATAAACTGACTTGCCGAGTTGGTCTACGATTTCAACCTGCATTTCACCACCTTCTGCACTGGCAAATTCCAGAGAGAAACGGTCAACTACAGGATTGGGAAACAGGGCACCGGCAGTGTAGGATTTTTCACCTTCAAAGCTGGCCAGTACCAAGTCTGAAAATTCAACTTCACCTTCACCGTTCACGTGACGCATACGGTAGAAGTATTGGATATTTGCAAAAGCTGATTCGTCGTAGTGGCTTCCGCTTTGACCGGCCAGACTACCATTCTCAGCTTCTATGATCTCAAGGGTCTTGAAGGATACCTGATCGGTAGAACGCTCGAGGTACCAATCGCCTTCTGCACTGTGGTCAGGGAAACGCCACTCCAGTTCGATGCCATCAGTTTTACCCGTACGGTTCAGGGCCAATCCCTCGATGGGAAGCGGCGTGACTTCCGATACACTGATCATATCGATGAAGTAGTAAGCCAGGTTGAAGCCAGTAGAAAAGGTAGAACGCTGGGTATTGGCATCGTTGCGGAAGTTTCCAATGGTCAGGTAGTCAAATTGACCGGTTGCGATGAAAGTAAAGGAATAACGAATCCAGCCATTGTGATACGTGATATTGGGCATCTCAACCTGTGGCAATACATTGATCGGTTGATTTACACTTTGTGAAGGAGCGCCGACGGTGAATGCAGCACCGATGCTGTTCGTGCCCTGGCTACCGTAAGAGTTGCCTTGTGAATTGCTCAACCAGAAAGAGATGCTATAAGTGTTACCGACAGTAAGCGTATTATTTAAAGGAATGCCAATGTACTCGCGAAAATTGGGAACGAAGAAATTGTAGGTGATGAATCCAGCTGCACCGTTGCCTTCCAGAGCCGTAATGTCACCTGCATAGGTGTTGGGAATCTGTACGCCATTGGTGCCGACAGTGTGGAAGAAATCGGGGGTAGCATTCGGATATGCGGTACCGCCATTAAGGTTGGACCAACCGACAGCTTCGTAAATGTCGCCTTCACCCTGTGGAGGGATCAGGTAAGACTCAAATCCACCGTTAGGTACGTAATTGACTTGCGTGAATCCACCGGAGTATGCTAGCAGTAAGAACAGACAAAGTGTAAAAAGATTTTTCATCGCGTATCGGTTTTACAGAATAAATGGCATCTTCCATCGAAGGGTAATTCCCTAAGAGGTGGTTAAAATGTTTTCCGTTAAAAACTAGCTTGTGTGGGTGTCTCTTGACTAGATACTTATCAAAAGTGCGAAACCAAACGCTGAATGCCCAACTGAAACCAGATACTTTCTTACAGTTCAGGAATCCTTAAAATCGCTTCGATACGGCTTCTAGTGCAATTTTTACCATTGGGTGTCAATCCTACATTCACAGATTCATATAAATCTTACATCAGGGCCTAAAATCGGAAAATGAAATTTCCCGCTGGAGTCTTACATGACTTTTTTTAGCCGAATAGCCATAAAAATGTTTTTGGCATGGATGGGGCAACTTGTAGATTATAGCCATAAAGTTACCTATTGCATCAGGTTATCAGTCGATTAACATATCGGGGTCACTTGGAGAGGTGTCAGAATTTGTTGCCGTGCAATAGCAGGTTCCGACAATTCGATAAAGTATTCTATATACAGCGGAAAAATCATGCACAAAAAACGGGCAAAAAAGCGTTGAACTTTCCTGCCCGTTTGAGTCAGTATGAAAAGGCTTAGGGGGTAGTTCTCTGGGTGATGCAGGTAGTGTCTGCCTGTCTGCGGGGGATGCAGGTAGTGCCTGCCCCCTCTATCTGCGGTAATCTTTCAGAGACACCCCTTCAAATTCGTCCTTCAGTGCTCCCCCCTCTCCCAGGAATTCCTCAGCTGCGGTAGAAGGGGCAGGAACGGGGCCGATACCCATATCTCCCTGGTCAAACTCGAAAAAGGACCATTTGAACAGGCTCTTCTCCGTGAAGTTGACTCTGATTGAGACCAGGCTCCAGTCATGGGGATTGCTGATGAACTCGAGGTCCTTGATTTGAAACTTCTTCTGCCCCGCTTCGTCGACCGTCATAAAAGCACGCTTGTAGCTGATGCTGTCCCTACCCGGGGCCGGAACAAAATGGCATTCGCGGACCAGACAATGGTCAAACAATTCGGTAGTAGCCAGTGGAATCAGACCCGCTTTCTCGAGAGAAGGATTGGTCTGGTAGATCACATTCTGGAATTTTCTATAGGTAAAGGTCTCTTTGGCATCCCCGGTGACCAATTGGTCGGGGCTGTCATGCCGGTAGAAATCCTTGCGGTAGGTACGAACTTCACTGGCCGACTTTTCCTCCTGCTTGGGGTCCATCCGCATAATATATGTATGCTCGTAAATCAACAACACTGTTGAATTGGCATTGAGCAAGACCCCCGGATCAATCCCGGCAAAAACCTCCCGGGTTTCATCCAGACAAATGGTCGAGGCTACCTGGGCTTTGAGACCGGCCTCCGATTTTAGACCGGCTACCGATTTGATGCCTGCTACGGAAAAGAGCATCACCATAAGAAGGGAAAAGCGTTTCATTGTATGCTTCGTTTTTATTAAATAAAGGTTTGAATATCTCAAATCTTGGACTGATTTTTGTTCTGATCTACAATATAAGAAAGATCAACAACTGATATTCAATGGTTCGCTAATGGTTCATTCCCTGGTAACTGCCTTCTTACTTCTCATCGCTTTGCCAATGCTGCCCGGTATAGGTGGACAGGCCGCTTATGGGCAGGCAGTGGGTGACAGTATCAAAGCAGAGGCAGTGACTGCAGGACTAATATCCGCAGCAGGGAAGCAAATTGTACAACCATCTGATTCAGGAACAACCACCCAAACATTGCCAGGCCCCCAATTGGAATACGATTCTGCCAACTACGACTTCGGCAAAGTAGAGATGGGAACCGTAATCCGCCACACCTTTATATATAGGAACACCGGGGACGAAGACCTGATCATCTATTTTGCCAAGGGAGGCTGTACCTGTGTGAAGGTCGAATACGAAAAAGATACCATTGCTCCCGGCGGAATCGGCGAAGTGACCATGGTCTTCGATACCAGCAACCGGATCGGCAAAGAAGCCAATACCATCTACCTGCAAGCCAACACCCCCCAGAAGATTCACCGCGCCCGCTTCAAGGGCGAGATTGTCTGGCCGGAAGGGAAGAATCCCACAATGAGGTAGGTTTGGGATTGTGTTGAGGCAGAGTGAGTATTGGGTAAGAAATAAGTAAATGGGTTTCCCTCCTCTTTCCATGCTTTCTTGTATTTTTAAACTATGGCCGTCCCAAAGAAAAAGCCAAAGTTCACATTTGAAGAATACCTCGCCCTGGAAGAAAAGGCGGCGAACAAGAGCGAATATTACCAAGGCGATATTTTTTCCATCCCAAGTGGAACTCCCGAGCACAGCCTGATTTCCTCCAATATCAGTCGGGAAATGGGCAATGCTTTGAAGGGAAAGCCCTGCCTCGTTTATGACAGCAACCTCAAAGTCCGTATTGACGCAGCGGATGTAGCGTCCTATCCTGACGTGTTGGTTATTTGTGGTGAAAGGGAACACTTCGCGGATCGGAAAGACATCGTTACCAATCCCACCCTTATTGTTGAAGTCCTTTCAGAAGGAACCGCGGGATATGACCGGGGGACCAAATTTCAGAATTATGGATTGCTGCCTTCCTTGCAAGAATACGTATTGGTAGAGCAATCCCATCCAATGGTTGAGGTGTTTCAACGTAATGCCCAGGGACTTTGGGTTTTAAGAAGGTACGATGGCTTGGATTCAAGGGTTGACCTGCAATCCCTTGAGGTTTCCCTGGCTGCCAGTGAGATATACTATGGGATTGATTTTTCGGATTGATCAAAGTTCCTTTTCGGTGGATTGCAGGTCATCCAGGCCTGACAATTTTCCTGATCTGCTTATTCTGGCACCAATTTTGCTCCACCCCACACAGGTCTAATTGCTAAACTTTATGTAAGTTTGAAATACAAGTCAATCACAAATCAAGACCCGTTGTTTGGCAGACGTTCGCCCCGATGAATCAGGTTAAATACTAAACTGAATCGCGGGACGTAAGGAAAATTGTATTTTAACTTCGTATATTTCGTATCCTAATAGAGAGCTGCATTAAAAAAATGAGCACAATGAAAAAGATTCTTTACACTTTTAGCTTTGTTGGCGCCATGTTGTTCGCCGGAAATGCTCTTGCCCAGACTCCCGGCACTGTCACTCCTGCAAACAAAGCCGATGTTAATAACGCTACTGTTGCTCCCAAGCCTGTTGCAGATGCTCCTGCACCAGCCGAGGAACAAGTTCCCCAAACCAAGATTGGCTTCCCGGAAGTTCAGTGGGATTTTGGAACCATCAAGCAAGGGGACATCGTTAAGCACGACTTTGTATTTACCAACGATGGTGAAAACGACCTGATCCTCAAGGATGTAAAGCCTACCTGTGGCTGTACTGCCCTGGATTGGCCCAAAGAACCTATCAAGCCAGGTGAATCCGGGATCATCGTAACCCAGTTCAACTCTCGTGGTAAAATGGGACAGCAATACAAGTACTTCACCATCCGCTACAACGGAACCCCTGAAGTCGAGCGCGTATCCTTCAAAGGCAATGTCGTTCCTCCAGATCCTGTGGATCAGCCAAAGAGCGAGCCAGCACCCAACGGGGCAGCTGCTACAAAGTAATTCTCAACCTTATCCCAAGGCGTGATGAACTTATATTGGACCGGGCGTAATTTGTTCGCCCTGCTATTCCTAAGCTTGCTCTTTTCCGGAAGCCTTACTGCCCAGACATTTGGCAATGGCAACCTGAACCTCTCCACCAATAAAGGTGAACCAGCGATTGAGTTTGAAAACAGCACCATCGAACTGGGAACCTTTAAGAAGGGCGATGTCGTTACCCTTGACATAACCTTCAAGAGTACGGGTGGAGAAGATCTGGAAGTCGAACACGTCAAGCCATCCTGCTCCTGTTCTGATCTTACCTGGACTGAAACCGCTATACCTTCGGGAGAAAGCGGAACCATCCATGCCGAGATCGACACCAAGGATATGGAAGCTGGCGAGAAGACCAAATACTTTACGGTCATCTACAATGGCAATCCCGGCGTAGAAAGAGTGACCGTCAAGTTTGAGCTCAAAGAGCCCGGTTGACTGGCCAGACTTTTTCGGAAAAACCGACAGCAAAAGAAGGAGACCAATTAACCGTCTCTTGAAAAAAAAAGCAGCCGCCTCGGAAATGAGGTGGCTGCTTTTTTATGATCAGGTCCGGATCAATTTGGACACTCGCCTTCGCGGTCACGGATCAAGCGGACCTGATCCACCAAAGCCTGTACTGGGAGATCAACGGCATCGTATTCAAAGACAACTCTTTGAATCTTGCCATCTTGCTCGAACTCGATCCATTCTGCCCCCTGCCCCTGACAGTCCGGGCATCCAATTGTATCAGGCGCATTGGCGAAGTCACTTTCAGCAATGGCGTTCAGAATATTGCTCCAATCCGTATCCGAGTTACTAAAAGTACAAGGTTCATCTTCCTCGTTCTGAGAGGTCCAGGGACGGTCACTGAGATTCATATAACCAGGAACGAAGGTCCAAGAGGTTACACAATTGATGGTCCACATGCTAAAGGAGGTTCCATAGCGGACTACCGTATGCTGGTAAATACCCGAGGCAGCTTCTACTTCATAGAGATAGGCTGAGGCTCCGTTTTGGCAAGCGCTGGCGACGTAAAGGGGTTCGTATTTTACCCTTACACGGTCTCCTGCCTGCCAGTCCAAATCAAAGTCATGCTGGATGTTCAATCGCGCACCGTTGTCGAGATCGAGCATCAAGCCCATGTCCCCGCAAGCTCCTCCCTCCAGTGAACTCATGTCTATAACAGTACCGGATTCACCATTTGTAGCAGAAGGTTCAAAGTCCGAAGGAAGATCTTTTTTACCGCAGCTGAAAAGGCTTAAAGTTCCGAGGAAGACCAAGGTAAATAAAAGCAGTTTGTTCATATTGTATTCAATTTGATGAGAAAATAAATTGCGCATGCTACTTGCATTGTTATTGAGTGTTGTTATTACCCTTTACCCTGATGTGGAATGACTCCAAAGGGTTGCATTCATTTTCGCATAAACCCATGCCGCTTTTAGTTGACATTTTTACATTTCCGCTTCCCAAACCCCTTCATTTAGCTCTGTATTTCTATGATTTTTGACAGATTCTGTCAAAAACTCTACACTCCACCCAGGCATTGCCGCCGTCGTCATTTTTCAAAATCGCCGTTTCCAGGCTGTAAATGAGTTCGGACCTGTTGAAAGCGAGTTCGGACCTGTTGGTAAAGAGGTCTGAGCTCCCAGCCCGGAGTTAGGACCTGATTGGTGAGAGGTCTGAACTTACTGGTAGGGAGCATTTAACTCGCTCCTATCAAGGTCGAAGCTCTCAGGCTCCTTGCTTTGACCTGACAAAAAATAAGCCTAAAAATGACCTATTGCCAGCTTTTAGCTTTCTGACACCAAGGAATTCAGTTTTTCCCACCTAGCTGGCCACCAATTCTGCCTCTGGTCCTGGGAAACAGATGCCATGTTCACCTATAAGTACGGTAAAGGGAGGTACACATTTTGTATGACCTATTTCCTGACCGCGCAAAGCCTCCCTGCTGGCTCCATACAGCATTTTAGTCGAAATACACACGCTGAAGAGCGTATTTCACCCCCATATCGTAAACATTATAAATAGCCTTTTGCTACACGCCCCATAGCAAAAGGCTACCTCATTTGAGGTCGGAACTCCGACCCGGTGTGTTTTTACCTGTCAGTAAGTGAGTTCGAACCTCTCTCACAGGAGTTCGAACCTCTCTCACAGGAGCTCGAACCTCTCTCACAGGAGCTCGAAGCTCTCTCACAGGAGCTCGAACCTCTCTCACGGGAGGTCGAAGCTCTCTCACGGGAGTTCGAACCTCTCTCACAGGAGCTCGAAGCTCTCTCACAGGAGCTCGAAGCTCTCTCACGGGAGCTCGAAGCTCTCTCACAGGAGCTCGAACCTTATCACTGAAGGTCTAAACAATTAAGACCGGGCATGTGAAAACAACCACTCATCCAACTCCGGTTCGCTGAATACCTTGGGTCCGATGAAATGCCTTTCTTCCGGAAAGTGGGTATACTTGACTTCTACAGGACGTGTCCTCGCCGCTTCAACCGCCTTTCGCGTCCGCCAGGGCCGCACCAGTCGGTCCTTGTCCCCATGAAAGGCCCATACCGGGGTCTCCAACCGCTTCTTCAACTTCCGCAGTGGCGCTCCTCCGCAAATCGGGACCGCACCCGCAAACCGACCAGGATATTCTGCCAGCAGCACCCAGGTCGCAAATCCACCCATGCTTTGACCAGTGACATAAATCCGGTTCCGGTCGATGGAATGCGTTTCCACCAATTCATCCATAAGGTCCATCACCCAGCGCAGGTAGCGGGTAGAAGTATTGTTGCGAAACTTGATCCAAAGCTTGCCGCCAGGACATTGGGGAGCCAGGACATAACAAGGAAATTCTTTTTGACGTTCCGGATCAGAGAAAAAGGCAGGGCCAAAACCGTTGTAACCGTAGAACAATTGCTTCTGGTTGTGGTTGCCGCGGCCATAGGCACCGTGGAGCCAGAGCACCAGGGGAAGGGGCTCGCCATGATCCTCATTCGGAGAAAAAAGCCGGTAATTGAGGGATTTATCCCCGGAAGTATAGGTGAGGGCTTTGAAGTCATGGAGCCAGGGAGAGTCGACTTCAGGTACGTTGGCGAGGCCGGGACGTTTGATCAAGGATGATTCCAATTTGCAATGAATGTAGGTAAACAGGTATTGTGTTGGAAACACAGATAAATTCTTCCCGCAAAGGTAGCCAGAATGATTGGATATACGAATAGTTCGAATATTGTAATTTTCCGAAAGCTTCAATTCAGAGAACCTTCCCCAAATCTCCCGTGAAGAAAACCTTGACCAAAGCTTTGTAAAACCTAACTACCTGTAAACTGTAATCGTCCCCGCCACCTTCAGTGGCCGTCCCAGATAATCCCGGGCGGTGATCACATAGGTATAGACACCCTCCGGAACCGCTTGTCCCCGCGAATCTGTGCCATCCCATTCGAAACTCATATCGTCCGACTCCAGGAGCACCTTGCCCCAACGGTCAAATATCCTGACGTTGAAGTCGGTGATGAGGCGGGTGGTAACCGAATAGGAATCGTTGGTGCCATCCCCGTTGGGCGTAAAGGCATTGGGCGCCCAGATATAGACTTCTTCGGTGACGGTAATGAGGAGCGGCCATTCATAATTGCGTTCGCAGCCATTTTCATCGACCAGCCAATAAGAGACATCGTAGACGCCGGGTTGGCTGTACTGGTGGACCGGGGAGACATCGGTACTGCTGAAGCCATCGCCAAAGGTCCAGAGTTGACCCACTACGGAACGGGGAGGATCAGAGGTAAATTCTACAATTGCAGTGGGGATTTCAACCTCGGTATCACTGAAATTAATGGGTACCTGTGGGGGAATATTGGACACTGCGACAATTGAGACGACTTCGCTCCTACAGCCTTCGTCGGAAACATATTGCAGGTAATAGGCCTGGGATTCGACGATCGGACCGGGACTGTAACTGTTGCCGGTATGGAACGGATGGGTGCTGTTTGGCGCGTATAACCAATTGATCGTCCCAGGGATATTCGGTGGAATTGCGGCCAGGAAGGGGGTGAAGCCGGAGCAAACCGTGTCTGGCAGCGGCAGCGGGGCCGGAGGACCAGGAGGCAGCACCACCGGAATAGAAAGGGAAGTCACGCAGCCCTGGTCTGAAGTCAGGGTCAGGGTAGCCGTATAAGTCCCCGGTACCGAATAAATATGGGCCGGATTCTGGTCGCTTGAAGCCCCCCCGTCGCCAAAGTCCCAGTCGTAGGTGACAATGGCTCCACTGAGGATACTGCTCTGATCGGTGAAGAATGAGGTGTCCCCTTCGCAGGCGAAGCTGGCCGAAAAATCGACAATGGGGTTCGGATGGACGGTGACATCGTGGGTCACGGTATCCAGGCATCCCTGGTCAGATTCCACGATTAAGACTACGGTGTAGGTACCTGGAGCCGCATAGGTATAAGCAAAAGAGGACTGGTTGGAAGTGTTGCCGTCCCCAAGGTCCCAGTCGTAATTGGCGACCGCTCCGGAAAGCAGATTGGTCTGGTCCTGGAACTGCACCTCCAAGCCGTCGCAGACATCGGCTGCGCTGAATTCCGCTTCCGGCTTCGGATGCACGGTCACGTCATGGATAGCAGTATCCAGACATCCCTGATCCGATTCGACTTCCAGGGTCACGGTATAGACCCCCGGTCCGGGGTAGAAATGCCCAAAGGCAGCCTGGTTTTCATTCGTCCCGTCACCCAGAGCCCAATCGTAAATGATGATATTCCCCGCGGAAATCACCGTCAACTCCTGGAACTGCATCTCTTGTTCGTCACATACGTCACCCCAGGCGAAGTCGGTCACCGGCTTGGGATGGATGTTGACATCGTGGTCCACCGTATCCCGGCAACCTTGATCCGATTCGACTTCGAGGACCACGGTATAGGTGCCCGGTCCAGTGTATGTATAATTGAATGAGCTTTGGTTCTGTGTATTTCCACCGCCTAGGTCCCAATCGTAGGACACGAGGCTCCCGCTGGTGAGGACGGTCTGATCCTGAAACTGAACCGCATTGCCATCACAGGCATCTGAATACGTAAAGTCAGCCACCGGTTTCGGATAAATGTCCACGCTCTGGGTTATGGTATCGGTACAACCATGCTGGTTGAAAACCACCAGCTCAACTGTATAAGAAGCATCGGCCGAATAAACAAGAGAGGGATTCTGAGTCCCGGTTACGGAGCCATCCCCCAAATCCCAGGCCCAACCAATCAGGGTATCCCCAGCGGCTACGGAAGACAAGTCCGTGAAACTGGTGACTTCCCCAAAGCATTGGCCAGAGAAAGAGAAATTGGCGGTGGGAGGGTCAAATATGCTCACTACCTGGGTGGTGGTATCGGTACAGCCCTCCGCGGTGGTGATGATCAGGGAAACATTGTAGGAACCCGGACCTGGATAGTTGTGGCTGGGACTTTGCACACTTGAAGTGGTGCCGTCACCGAAATCCCACTCCCAGGTGGAGATGACCCCCAGGGGAAAAACGGAGGCATCCGTGAAGGTGATCGTCTGCCCGGCACAGGCATTGTTAAAGTTAAAGTCTGCGATGGGCGGATCAATGATCAATATCTCAGCTGTATCGGCGAAGACGATGCCGCAAGTGGTATCTCCGATGATGATGAGAATGCTTTCAGCACCCTCGGCGATCAGATCGTCGGGGGCGGAAACAAACAAAGAGATCGTATCCTGCAAAGGAGCAAAGACGATACTGTCCGCAATCTGCGCATAGTCAACCCCATTGATAGCTGTACCTCCGATATTAAAATTGACAGTCAATCCCTGGCTGAGATTTCCGGTCCTGACAAATTGAAGTTCTGCATCACTACAGCCCTCCACCAGATAACCCCCACCACCAGAAAATACGGTCGAGATTTCAATCGCGGCACTGGTACAACGGATGCCGTCTTCTTCCAGAAATACGCCTGAATCCAGAATCTGGTCCCCACCGTCTGCGACCACCAGTTTCACATGGTAGGTATCGCAGGGCATCACCCAGGTCTTGGCTTCCATGCGGATGGTCTGCCCATCGTATTCATGGGTGGTGCCGGCATTGTTGCTGGTAAAGAAAGCAGAATTACCGATGTTGCAGCCGGGCGCACCTGCAAATCCATTCGCACCAATGCTGCCGTTGTTGACCGAGTTGATCGCAACTGGAATGGTGGTACCCGGAATCCGGGCGATATTGACATTGTTGAGTCCCGGCCCGGTCACAAAGAAGCCAAAAGCATCGTTAACGGTGGCACAGACCCATTCGTCGTATTCGTCAGAGGCGAAGACATAGGCAATCGAGATGGTATCACAGGAAGAGACAAAATCAAATTCAAGGCCGCAGGCATCGAAGGTGGGAACTCCACTGAGTATATCCAGGTCGAGGTCACCAGGGGTGCCGTTGGCGGCGGTGATGCCCCCCGAAGTCTGGGGCAGGGCGGCATTGGCGACCGTACCCGAAGTCAACAAAATCCCTGAGTTGATGTTGAGATTGGTATTGGTCCCGTTGAATGAACCGGACGCGCCAGCAGCGCAGTTCATGGTAACATTGAAAACATTGATTCCGGGACCGGAGATGATATCTGCCAGTTGCTGCGCAGTCAATCCCCCCCCAACCGTCAATTGGGCACTTAGGGGAGACGAAATCCAGAGAAACAGGACAAAGAGCAGGTATACTCGTTTGATTAAATTCATGGGTCGTTACTGAAGCTATACTATAAAAATGCACAAATTCCGTCAATCCCCTAAGCGTCACCGTCTGAACCAGCATTTTTTTATATTCAACGGGACATCCTTTATATTTACCAGATGACCCTTCCAGAATTGAAACGTGCTGTATCGGGGGGGGAAGGCCTCCACATTGAGTTCAAGCGGAAACTCCCTGAGTGGGAAAAGCTGATCCGGGAAGTCGTCGCCTTTGCCAATACCCAAGGAGGTACGGTATTCATCGGGGTGGACGACGACGGCCAATTGTTTGGCGTGAAGGACCCCCGCGAGATCGAAGAAGCCATCGAAATCAAACTCAACCAATACGCACGGCCTCCAGCACCTGTCAGCATTGAAACTATTCCTTTGACCCGCAAGCGCTCTGTGGTCTGCATTCATGTAGCAAGGAGTGACCAAAAACCTCACCGCGCCCTTACCCATCCCGAAGACAAACGCGGCACCGCCCTGATCAGGATTGACGACGAGAGCTGTACCGCCAGCCTGGAAGTATTTGAACTCCTTAAATACGAAGGTCGGGAACGCAATACCAGGGTTGAATTCGGGGACAAAGAAAAGGTCCTGATGGAATACCTCGAGCAAAACACCTTTATCACGTTAGGCAAGTTCAAAGAGATCGCCAAGCTTCCCAAGCAGATCGCATCGCGCACCTTGGTGCACCTGGTCAAGGCGAATGTATTGCGGATTCAGCCGAGGGTGGATGAGGACCGGTTTTTTCCAGGGTTTTGAACTGGAATATCCCTTCCCGGAAGGAATATCATCCAAAGAAATAGCCCAGGGAATCCTTTTCCGATGTCCCCAATATATCTGTCAAATATGAGGAAGAGAAAACCCAAAGAGTAACTATAGCTGGGTTGGCCGCATTCAATTATCCGCCTTTTTCCAAACCGTATAGGGTGGGGTCAAGTGAACCAATAGCACTTCAGGATTGGTCCTCAACTCATACATTTCATAGCTTTTTCCCTGTGGCAGATAGATCCAGTCCCCTCTCACAGTCCCATTTTTCACTTGGGGAGTGTCCCGGTCATTTAAATATTGGGACATAGTAACCTGATCACCCTCCACCTCAACCTGCATCCGAAGGCTCTGGTCCACTCCGGTCATGGTCCAACCCCCCTGGTAAGCAGCAGGGTCAGCCTCCGGCTTGGCAGCCAATTTATCCTCCAGACAGGCCATATTGGCCGCTCGGGCCTCAGTGATATTCGGGAATTCCTGGTAACGCTTCTCCAAGGCAAAGACCTCCTCTTCAGGAGCGATAGAAATGACATCACTCAATTCGATCTCCTTGACCCCACGGTCACCCGGTCGGGGAACCTGTCTCATCCTGACGATGGTCCCTTCGATCCCTTCCAAGCGATAAGTAATCGGGAGATCTTCGGGGAAGCTCAATTCGGTGGTAAACCAAACTACCCAGGCTTGGTTCTCGTTCCGCCATTCGGCCCGCTTGCAGGAATAGCCTTTAATCATGGTCTCCTGATCGAAAATGGTAACCTCAGGGGGATCGACCTCTTCAAAATTATCCGGTTGGGGTTCAGAAACATAAGGAACCTTGATTGGCAAACACTGCAATTCCTTGCCGTAGATACCGGAACTAGCTCCCCGATCCATGACAATGGTCCCGACCCCGGTCCAACCCCAGTCATTGGATCCCTCATCGATCCGAAAACGCTGCCTATCAAATTGTATCCGCCAGTTACTGGGAATGTTCTGAGAAGCAAAGTAGATATCGGGAGAGGGAAGGTCCGGGTAGTTGGTATCAAGTCCTATGTAGCGGGTCTTGTATCTGACCATACCCGCCTCCAGGTTTCCGGTGGGCATTTCCAGTCCGGAATCAGTAGGTTCCTTAGATGACATATTCAATTTACAAGATAGGAGGATGGTACCGCACAGGATCAACAACAAAACCCCATATATCGGTGAAAGTAACTGGTGATAGGTCCTTGGCATAAACCTAGTTGATATCCGTATTCTCGTCCTGTAGGTCAGCAGAAGGAACCCATCCGTTGTCTCCGGTGAATTCACCGTCAACAACCTTGATGTAAACCCGACTTCCTTCAGGGAAATCTCCTGGGAAAGGATAATAATCCTGCTCGATACGGACCCGAGTACCAACTGGCAAGGTGGTATCATGGCGATAAGGACCAGGAACGCCTTGGTTGAGGGTCACTTCCCGGTGTACAGTATGAACATCTTCCAGGGGCAAATCGATGGTTGCACGGCCATCCCCTTCGTCACGGAGGCT
>CAYGRE010000084.1:0-29782 GCA_964352215.1 uncultured Bacteroidia bacterium | reverse complement strand
TGCGGCCCCAAATTGGTTCCTGAAAGCCCGGAAGCCGCATTGGAAGACATTGACAGCCCACCAGTGACCAATTTGAATGGATTCCCCTGACTGGAAAGGTCTTTCAACCATTCGTACAACGTCATGCCCGCGCCCGGCAAACTCGCCTCCGGCTTCATTCCCTGCAATGCCTGTAAGCCATCCCAGGTGCCAGCGGAGATATTCACCCCGGCCCCGGCATTTCCATAAGGCCAGGCGACCACTTTGCTGACATAGAAGTCCTGGCAGATCCACGAATAGAGCGAATTGGGGTTGGTTCCTGCGATAGAGACAAAATACTCCTCCCGGGATGGACTGTGGGCCACATACATGGTATTGGTGGGGGTGGATCCGGTTCTAACCTGGTAGATACCCGGCCCCCAGACCACTTCCCAATCCCCTCCGATTTGATCCAGCTTTTCGGTGACCAACTTGAGCGCCTGCGGCCCCAAATTGGTTCCTGAAAGCCCGGAAGCCGCATTGGAAGACATTGACAAGAGAAAATTGAGTTGAAGTTCTGAAAGTGCCATGTTTGATTCTTTTATGATTGCGATACAAGTGACAAGTACCAGTATAAATTAACAAGGAAAATCGATATTGAATTCCCCTGCCCGGAGTATGATTCCATCAGCCAGGATGGCTCGCGGTTTCCTTTTGATACCTGAAAAGATAAAGCGTTACCCTATGGCTTCATAATTCGCCGTGTTATCCGTGGCATTGTCTTTTGCTCCAGATTTTTTTCCTTCTTCACTCATAAGTATTTTGTTGACAAAGAATTTGAATAACAACTCGACTTTAAGCAATGGACATATAAAACCTCCTTTAAAATTGAATCACATCATGGCATTGAAATTCTCCATCTTCCTCCTGTTCTGTTTCGGATTTCTTTCCCTGTCGGCCCAATTGACATTTGATGACAACTTTGACTCGGGACGCCTGGACTCCGCCTACCTCTCCACTTCAAATGAATATGTTCTCGCTCCACACATCAGTATGTTTTGCCGGGTTACCGGGGTTCAGGACTCTACCCCACTTTTCAAAATTTATGACTGGGAAGGATACCGGCTGCGCACTGACCACAAGATGGTCTGGAGCAATGATGGATTGACGGACTGGCACTTCTTCGACAACGGCCAAAAAACGGGAAGCATAGCCTATTACCACTTTTCCAACAACCAGCCCTTTACCGCGGATACCGTATTTATTTCTTACTGGTATCCCTGGAGCTACGGTCAACAGGTGAGTTATATGGCCCAGATTGCGGGCAGTTCCCCCTATTTGCGCAACGATTCGGTACGGGGATTGTCGGTACAGGGGAGAAATATCTATGGGTATGAGATCACCGATCCTGCCTGGCCCGATTGCTTTAAAAAGCGGGTGGTCTGGACCGGCCGCCAACACCCTACGGAATTCAAGCAAAACTATGTCACCAATGGCATGACCAATTATTTGTTGTATTCGACGGACCCGGTGGCGGATTCACTGCGAAAATACTATGTCTTCCATTTTTACCCGATGATCAATCCGGACGGGGTATTCCAGGGGATCGGCACGAATGTAAACGGGGTAGACCCCAACCGTTCCTGGACGCCGGGATACCTTACCCCTGGCGGGTGCACCGAAACCGATGTGATGCGGACTACGGTGTGGAACGATTGCCAAGGGCATGTGGATTATTCCATTGACATCCACTCCAATCCGGGACACCGGGGCCTCTATTATTATTTCGGACTCAAGTCCGGTCCCCAGGCTGCGGAAGCGGCAGCACTTGTGCAGGCCATCCACTATTGGGATTCCCTGGACCACAACGGAGCCACCATCATTACCGATACGATCTTTTCCGATACCTATGGCGGGACTGCTTTTACGGCGGGCAACTGGATGAACCAGACCATGGGCGCGGTTTCCTACACCCTGGAGCCAAACACCCTGCCGGCAGATACCATTCCCCGGTTAGAGACTTTGGGCAGATCGGTGGCCAAGGGTTTTTACCAGATGATCAATGCCTCCCTTCCCCCCGTCACCCATCTGGCGGCGCTTGATCCTCCCTGCGCCGGGCAAGACAGCGGCGCCATTGACCTGACCCTGTCGCATGGTCTCCCTCCTGTCTCTTTCCTCTGGTCCAATGGCGACACCCTCGAAGACCTGATCGGTCTGGGAGCGGGAACCTATTCCGTGGTGGTCACCGATTCACAGGGCTGCGTCGTATATGATACGGTGACCCTGCTGGCCCCGGATTCAATTTCGCTCACCCTGGGGTCCACCCCTCAGCAACTGCCGGCTGTCAATGGCACCGCCAGCGTCAGCCCCACTGGCGGAACGCCCCCCTACTCCTTCCAGTGGTCAGACCCCTCTGGTCAGACGGACTCCGTCGCCAGCGGCCTGAGCCAGGGCTGGTATACGGTGACGGTGACGGATGGAAATGGCTGCCAGTCTGAGGATTCAGTACTGGTGGATGCACTCGTGAATGCAAATCCGAATCCAGGAGAGCCTTTCGCTTGGGAATTGTTCCCGAATCCAATCCAAGACTTTCTCTATGCCCAGGTCCATGTTAACGGTTTTGAAAAGGTACAAATTGAGTTGTATGATATGATGGGACAAAGCTTGATCCGGGAATCCTACCCGGTTACGGAGGGGGAGAATCGGATTGAGATCAATCTGGAAGCCCTTCCGACTGGGGTCTATTTTCTTATCTTGAAGGAAGAGCGCGGGAGCATTCGTTGTTTCACAAAAGTGGTCAAAACATGAAAATCTACTTCTTATTTTTCCTTGCTTTCCTTCAACTTCTGACGGTGAATCTTCTGTTTTGCCAGAGGCAGACCCTGGCATTCGAGCATGCGACTTTTACCCTCTCTTGTCCGGCTGTCCTGGGGATGTTTGACAAAAAGAAGCAGGAACTGGAAGACTACCGCAAGATGGCGCCCAAAATGGCCGAGATATTGGAGCAGGCTCAGGAAGGTCAGCCCATCAAAGGCTACAAGCTGGAAAGTTCTGAATTTCAGGTTACGTTGAATTTCGAGGAATTCGATTATACTCCCAACTTCAATTCCGATGCTCCCCTGCCTTGCAAGAACGATAAAAAGCCAGATGCTCCCATTGAGGTCAAAGCTGAATTCTGGAATCTTGGCTCTTTAAAAGTCTGTGCTGTCTATACCTGGGAGTATGAAATTGAAGGCCCCAACCAGGTAAAAGACGATATCACGGGTCATATTCGCCTCAGCTTCAAGTTGGACAAGGCCTGGTACAAACTGGAAATTGGCATCCGCAACCTGGACCAGCACGACATCAAGGGTAAGGTCATGCAAATGGCGCGGTCTCTCAGGCTCGGGAATGAATCAGACGAGGATTCCCCAGGTGAGGAGGATGTGCCAGAAGAGGATTCCCCAAAAGGAGGCTGCAAACTCAAATCTGAAATGCAGGCCGCACCGAGGGCTGCTTTTGGGATCATTCCCAGGGAACCCTGGCAAATCCGCCGGGACGACTTTATTCCCATCAGTGCCAGGGCCAGCGATCCGGACCAGATCCGGTTTGTCTGTGAGGTGGAGGAACCCTGCTCCGGCAAGGGAGAGACGAGCCATCTGGCCCTGCAAAGTGGAATGGCTTTGCATTGGAAAATCACCAGTGGGAATGCTTCTTTTGTTGATCTGGGTTGCCTTCCCTCCAAGCAAAGGCGTACCACCGGGGAAAATGTGGTTCTCATGCCTCCCACCGACCTCAAGGTGGGCGAAACGGAAACCATTGTTATTCAGTTGAGCGCCATTTCTCTGTCTCCCCGCAATCCCGTTGACAAACTTAGCCCGGTCACGGTCCGGGTGAATATCAGCAGGTCGCCCAGCGTGGAGGAAGTTTACGATATTTCCCTGGAAGGCCCTCCTTATGTTGCCCCTGGGGTTCCGCTCAATGGTCTGGAAAAAGCTGGTGATTGTAAGGCGGTAAAGGAATACCAGCCTGGGTCGCATTTGAAAGCGGAAATTCTCTTGCCGGATGTACCCGATAACCAGGGCCTCATCCCGGGGGAACGGATCATTCTGCGGGCAAAACCGGTTGTGGACGTGGACACCTTCACCGTAGAATGCCAACACCCCGATTGTGAAAGTGACGGAAAGAGGAAATTCATTGTTAATGACGCGGCTGTATACCACTGGAAATTAGAGTTTGGAGATGGGTATTTCGAAGTCAATGGTCAACCCTCCCGCACGGCCACCGGAGACGCTGTCATCTACCGGGCCCCGTCTTTGCCTACTCAGGTACGCAGCGAGCGGATCAGCCTTACCGTCAAAAACCTACCGGGAAAACTGAAGGACAAGGACTCCGAACCGGCTGAGGTCAGTCTGAACATCTTCCGCGGGCAAATCGTGGTTGAGAACCTGCCCGCAGATTTTCTCCCGGTTTACGACCGCAGCCCCTATCCGATAAAGGTTTATTTTTCTGTGTACCACCCCAGCCGAAGGGGAGTCGAATTGCCGGCATTCGCCCACCTCTCCACCCTGGTCAATTTTCAACTTTCGGATGTTTCCAGCCTCACGGGGGTCTGCACCAATTTTGAATTGGCCGCAAACTCTACCGACGGTCCGGAGGGAAACAAACCGGATATGTTTTTCGATGCCAAGGAAATGTATGACGATTACCGGTGTTATGAATGGTCCAAACTGGACCGGAACCGGTGCATGTATGCAGAGCGTAAAGATTTGCTGAAAGGCCAGGATACCATCCGGCTCCCTGTTTCGATTCGGGACTATGGTGCCTACGGGGAGTTGTTGCTCAAAACGGTGAACCAGGCTGCTTATGAGGTGAATATGCTGAGCCCCTATCAGATTCCGGTGGACCGCGACCACGATGGCATCGGGGATGCTTCGCAAATGCACGAAGATTACAATCCGGTATGGGATGAAGAACAGCGCGGGGGAGTTACCGATGAAAATAAATCCGGGGATGGCTTTACGACTTTTGAGGAATACCGGGGATTTCGCTATTGCAGGATGAATTCTTGTGTCTCCCCGGATCATATCCGGACCGATCCTGGGAGGGTGGATTTGTTTGTCCATTCCAAGGTGGTCCTGACCTTGAATCGGTTTGAGCGGGCGGCTGACATAGATGCCCATTTTATTGCCAGCGATATGATGAGCGAGGAGAAGGTGATCAATTGGATTTCTGAGGTCGGGAAAGATGGTAAAAGGGGAGATCAGTTTGGCCTATGGATCGAATCGGGCATTCCACCATTGTCCAGCAATGTACCTGTGGTTGGGGTAAGCTACAACTACCAAAAACCTCAGCACAATAACCTGGGTATTGCGATCCTCCGTTCTGGAAATTTTGAGGGTGAGCCCCACCTTCCCCGGCAGGTGGACAAGATTCTTTTGAATCTGAACAAGATCAGGGCGGACGGGCAGGATGTCGAAGAGGTGGTGGCCCACGAAATGGGGCATGGCTGCTACCTTCAGCACCACGGTGCGGAAGCAAGTCTCGACGGGGGCAGCTTTGGGGTGCGAAGATGCGCCTACGACCCCTCGGTGCAGAACAATGGCGTCTGCGAGGACCTTTTCACGATGCATGCGGGTAGTAAGTATTCGGGGGACATGCGGTGCATGATGCGTTACGATGCGAAAACCCTGGCCGAGGCACCTGGCCGTTATGTCATTCGCTGCGCCGCGCCCTGCAATTCCAATACCATCACCACTGATACCCTCCGCAACCTGCGCATTGTCTGGGATGAGCCCGCTGGTTGGCGAGATGGTCTCCCCGGTAGCCAGGTCCTGCCCCGGGACCAATTTTGCCGGAACAATGGTGGGGCAAGTCCCTTAGGCGCCTGTGCAACTGGAAGGGGAAACTGCTACTATGCCATCAAGGTAAAGTGTTGGTAGCTAAGGCTGCAACTCTCAAGTAATAAACTGACGGTCGTCATGTTTACCCGCTGGATGACATTGCAAATTTGTTTCATAGTTAGAGAGAGATATTTATCAGTCTACTACTTCTATGAAAAATCTACTTATCCTGGGCGCTGGTACTTCCGGTACCATCATGGCCAACCATCTGAAGAAAAAACTTGACAAAGAGCAGTGGCAAATCACCATTGTCGACAAGGAAGAGACCCATTACTATCAACCCGGGTTTCTATTTCTACCCTTTGGTTCCTACCGTCCGGAGCAGATTTACCGCAGCATTGACCAGTTCATCCCCAAGCAGGTGAAACTGGTACGGGAAAAGATTGACCGCATCGACAAGGACAAGGACTGCGTTTATCTTCAGAATGGAGAGGTCCTCCCCTATGATATTCTCATCATCGCCACCGGCACCGAAATAGCCCCTGAGGAAATCGAAGGGTTGCTCGGAGACCATTGGCAGCGGGATATATTTGACTTTTATACCTTTCAAGGGGCGATGAACCTGCGGGAGAAGCTGAAAACCTGGGAGGGTGGCAAATTCGTGGTACATATTGCGGAGATGCCCATCAAATGCCCGGTCGCCCCGTTAGAGTTTGCCTTCCTCGCTGACTCTTTCTTCAAAGAAAAAGGCATCCGGGACAAGGTTGAGATCAGTTATGTCACTCCCATGGACGGTGCATTTACCAAGCCACGTGCAGCCAAGGAACTTTCTCATCTCTTGGAGGAGAAGCAGATCAATATTGTTCCCAATTTCAATATCGAAGCGGTAGATGCGGCGAACAATAAGATCATCGATTATGGTGGAGCCGAAGTGGAATACGATCTTCTGGTCACTGTCCCTACCAATATGGGCGATCCCATGGTCGAACGCTCCGGTTTTGGCAATGACCTGAACTTCGTCCCTACCCATAAGGACACCCTTCAGTCTAAGGTGAAGGAGAATATCTTCGTGATCGGAGATGCCACCGATGTCCCTACCTCAAAAGCCGGATCGGTAGCGCATTTTGAAGCTGAGATCCTGACCGAGAATATCCTGAGCTTTATCGACGGCAAGGAGCTGAAGGCAGGGTTTGACGGCCATGCCAACTGTTTTGTTGAGACCGGCGCGGGCAAAGCCCTGTTGATCGACTTCAACTATGAATACCAGCCCGTTACCGGCAACTTTCCCATTCCTGGTATTGGCCCCCTGAAACTGTTGAAAGAAACCCGGACCAACCACTGGGGGAAATTGGCTTTTCGTTGGGTCTACTGGAATTTGCTGCTCAAGGGCCGCCACATTCCTATGGTACCCAGTCACATGAAAATGGCCGGGAAGAACTTCGACGAAGACGAGATCAAAGAACTTGAACACTCAAATAATTAGATATTATGTATCAGAAAACTTTTGGAGACATCTGTGTTGACTGCAACGAGCAAGGTTACATGACCAATCTGGATCAATGGAACCGCGAAGTCGCAACTGCAATTGCCTCTGAGGAAGAGGTCGAACTGGCGACCGAAAAGCACTGGGAGGTGATTGACTACCTGCAGGAGCAGCACCGTCAGGAAACTCCGCTCACCATCCGGAGAGTAGGCAAGAGTGGCGTTGTATCTATCAAAGAATTCTACGAATTGTTCCCTGGTGGGCCACTCAAGAAGGCCAGCCGCATTGCGGGTATTCCTAAGCCTGCCAGTTGTATTTGATTCAGCAGCTTGCTGGAACTATTCCAGCCTTTGGCTAAAACTCAAATGAACATTTGTTCCATCTAATCCTGCCATTGGCTGGATTTTAACCACCCGATAAGTACTCCTAAAAATATACCAGAATATGGAAAGCGTACAAGAAGTCCCTACCACCAAAAAGGAAACCAAGAAAGTAAGAAAGATGATGCTCATCCTGTCCAAGGCGAGCCTCGAAAATGTATATGCCTGCTTTGTCCTGGCCAATGGCGCCCGCATGGAGGGCATCGAGTCAGAAATCTTCTTTACCTTTTTTGGCCTTGAGGCCATCCAGAAGACGAAGCTCAACCATCTGCGCACGGCAACCGTAGGCAACCCAGGCATGCACATTCCCACCATGTTGGGAGGTCTTCCTGGCATGGAGAGCTTGGTGACCAATGCGATGAAGAAGAAGATGGAGAAATTGGATCTACCAGAGGTAGAGGAATTTCTCGAGATGCTGACCGCTTCGGGTAGCAAACTCTGGGCCTGCAAACTGGCCATGGATATGTTCAACCTGGAAAAAGAAGACCTTTTTGATGACCTGGACGGCGTCCTGACCGTAGGCGATTTCTACGAACGGGCCACTGGTGAGGGAACCCATATCATCTTTATCTAGGTGAAGTTGGGTTGAGTGAAGTTGGATTGAGTGGAGTTGGGTTGTAAGTTGAAAAGGCTTTTTTCGCCCCCCCAAGATGAAAGGGATTGTCGAGTAGAAATACTTTGCAATCCCTTTCGTAAATTATAGCGGAATGGCTTATCTTATTGACCATCAACTGAGATCATTATTAAACTATTGAGCATCATGACAGGAACAAGAAATATATTTAAGAACCGGAACCTGCTCGTTTGGGCCATCGTCCTCCTGATCATGCCCTTTGGATTTATACTTGAGAATCCCGAGAAGGCTATCCTCTCCTTCCTTGGAAAGTGATTGGCTTGTCTCAGAAAAAGGGAATTTATATTGGGGTGAGCCTGCTTTATCTTAAGCCCCAAATCGCCTATGCAAGATGTTGAAGAATACAGTCCCCATGACAAAAAAGATTGGAGAAAATGGCTCGAATTGAACCACCGTGAAAAGGATGCCATCTGGCTTATTTTTTACAGGAAAAAATCTCCGGACCATAACCTCAGTTGGAGTGATGCAGTTGATGAAGCCCTATGTTTTGGCTGGATCGACAGCACCAAGCGAACAATAGACAGCGAGAGATACAAACAGTATTTCTGCAAACGAAAAGCAAAAAGCAACTGGTCCAGGATCAATAAGGACAAAGTGGAAGCCTTAATTGACCAAGGATTGATGGAAGAAGCTGGTTACAAAAGCATCGAAGTCGCAAAAGAGAATGGTTCATGGACGGTATTGGATGCGGTGGAAGCACTTTTGATTCCGGAGGATTTGAAGGAAAAATTCGTAAATTACGATGGTTCGTTTGAATACTTTGACAGCCTGAGCAATTCTGCTAAGAAAGGTTTATTGTACTGGGTCGTTTCTGCTAAAAGAAAGGAAACAAGGCAAAGGAGGATTTTAGAAGTCGTCGAGAACGCCAGTAATAATATGAAGCCAAAGCAATTCAGATAGTATCCGAAACGCTATACCTGAGTAATAAAATGAAGTACTACTTATCATCATACAAATTCGGGAACAGGGTTGAGGAATTAAAAATGCTGATTCCCAACAACAATCAACTTGGTCATATCGGCAATGCAAGAGATTGGGTTGGTGCAGACCCGGAAAGAGCAGAGAAACACCAAACAGAAGAAATCGACTTCCTTAATGGAATTGGCTTCAATGCTGAACCATTAGATTTAAAATCATACTTCAACAAAGCAGGTGAATTAAGAGCCAAGCTGAACTCTTTGGGTTCATTGTGGGTGAGTGGTGGAAATACATTCGTTCTCAGAATGGCTATGCGGTTAAGCGGGTTTGATGAATTATTCAATGAAGTAAAAGACAGAAGTGATTTTCTATATGGAGGATACAGTGCCGGAGTTTGCATCCTTTCAGATTCACTTAAACCAGTTGAATTTGTTGATGACCCAAACAATTTCCCATATCCAGCAATCAACGAACCTATTTACGAAGGACTGGGAGTTTTTCAATATTCATTTATGCCGCACTATGATTCCGACCACCCTGAATCGGAAGCAATAGGCAAAGAGATCCAAAGGTGTATAGACAATAAGTGGTTATTTAAAGCATTGAGGGATGGAGATGTGGTTATTGAAGGATGAGGATGAATCCTGTTGCAAAGAAAGGCTAACATATCAAACGGACGCGTCCGATTTCATCGAACTCGTACTAAACCAAAGCTGCCAAAAGAAGAGTAGCATTTACTACCTCACCGATTCTCGTCTCACTGGCTACCGATAATCCCAAACAGCGGAGAAAGCCGAACGAGTGTAAGATTCGATTTGAGCCACCTTTGAACTTGAGCTTGATTTGTTCCTCCGAATGAAATTCACTGCCTCCACAATTGGAAAACAAAATCACTCCACAATTGGAGTCAGAATTTTATGCATTTGGAGTACCGGTCACATCACTTAGTTTCGAGCAAGTATTGCTCCACTCGTTGCATCCCTTCTCTATCTTGAACATGTTTTGAATCTTCCAATATTAGTTGCCGCTTGAGAGAGGGAAAGATTTTATTTGCCCTTTTTATCATCTTTTGACCGGGGAACAGCAAGTCTTTTCCTGATGCAAACAGGTTAATTGGAGTGGTAATCCTCTTCGCATCCCCAGCCTTAATCACGGGGACCGGAGTAAAATCCATTTCAAAATGGAGAAATACCTTGGATAAAAAATTCACCGCAAATTCATTCTTCCCGGTGAATAGTGTGTCTACGATTTGCTCAACATAAATCAATTTCTTCCTTTTCATGTACCTCCGCATGGGTAAAAACACCTTAAACATGGCTTTCAGTACTGGGGTACGTACAATGTAGGCCGGAGAGATCAGGAAAACCTCTTTGACTCTGCGTTCATCGTGCAGCAGGGTTTTCAGGCAAATCAAGCCTCCCAATGAGAAACCGGCCATGATGACCTCTTCCAAGGCCAACTCCTCAAGCACTAGATTCATCCATTCGCCAAAAGAATTATCCTTCAGATTCATGGCCTTGTCTTTGGCCTGACTCCTATTGGGTTGGGCCAGAACGTCCACTGCAAAAACATGGTAGTGCTCAAAGACCTGTGGGAAGGCTTCCAATACAATAGGTGCCGAACCATTGGAACCATGGATAAGCACCAAGGGAGGTTTGCTTGCGTTTCCTGTGATGATCACATTTGTCATGCCATATCGGGTTTCAATCTGCTTGGTTTCATAAACGAGGTTTAGGCTTGCCAACTTCTGATCGTACAAGTCCAATATCTCTCTTTTTCCGGTTTCGTTCTTAAACATTCGGGGTTATATTTGAGTGTAGGACAAGTTTACTAATAATTCACCGATTAGGACAAGTTTACTAGTGGGAAAAACCAAAGAAAAAATACTCGACACTGCCCGAGAGCTATTCAACAAACTGGGATACAGCCAAGTAACCATTCGGCAAATTGCATCGGCTTTAGGCATGAGTTCCGGCAATCTGAACTACCACTTCAAAACCCGGGAAGAGATCCTGGAAACCTTGTACTTCCAAATGGTAGAGCAATTCGATCAGAGGGTAGAAGCTTTGGACCAACACTCCTTTACGCTGAAAGCCGTCCATCATGACATGAAAACCAGTATGGCCCGGATGGTGGATTACCGCTTCTTTTGGACTGATCTTTACAATCTGCTCTCCCTGAGTAAGATCATCAGGAAACATTTTGAAGAAGCTCGGATGACTCGGGTAAAGGGGTATCAATTCCTGTTTTCAAAGCTAATCGAGAAAGAATTGCTGCACTCCCCCACCTTTGCCCAGGAATACGATTTCTTGATTGACCGTATGATCGACTATGGGAATACCTGGTTATACGCTTCTACCCTCTACAAGGGCAAACGGGTGACCAAATCCAAAATTGATCATTACGCCGTCAAACTGCTTTCCATACTGTTTCCCTACTTAACCAAGGCTGGGAAAGCGGAATACAGGGATCAGTTTTTGACTGATATATACTATTCATAGGGTGAGCTAAATGGAAAATCCGCCCGTAAGCGGTTTTTGTACCCTCGCAAGGACCAAGGTCGAACTTTTTAGAGGATTTGGAGGCAGTATTGATTGGAGAAATCGAGTCTTGAAAACATTCTCAAATGATAAGCCAACTACTTATCTCTATGTTTCTTTTGAGGATTCCTACTGGTATGAAATACAGAAATTACTCTTATATTCGAATCCATGATTTCATAGATCACCACAAATGGGAATTGGGATAGTTGTCCTTGTCTATGATTTCGATAGACCACACGGTGGAGTTTAGGGTTGATATCGATCCTGTCCAGGCAATTGCTTAAGTCATGTAAAAATTTCTCCCCGAGATTGGGAACCCTTGCTTCATACCAATTGTAACTTTCCTTGATTTCAAATTTTGCTTCCTCGGCAAAATAGAATTTATGCTTCCTACTCACTTATTCCTGACTTCTTTTACTACTTCCTCCCAGGTGAATAGCTTACCCTTGCCTGAGTTATACTTGTCCATCCGTTCATCAAGAATCCTCTGATGATCTTCTGTTAATTCAAATCCATGAGAAGGATTTAAAAGGTCACTGACGACTTCTTTTATACTGGCCATCAATTGAGCATTTTGAATCTGGCCAATCATCTCCATCAACTCATTTCTGTCTCGCTGCAAATCCATATTTAAAGATAACTAAAACAGTCAGAATTCGGAAACCCAGAAATTGTCCAGTCTTTCAGGGGGCTAAGACATTGTAATACCAATTGGGAACATAGAGCAAGGGGAATATTTGTGTGACCTGTTTAGTGCAATTTCTGAATTGAAATTTCTGGTCTTTGTAAGGAGGGACCTGGACCTAAGAGAGGACCAATGTTTTGCCCTTTATATGATGACTGATCTACAAAGGAGGTTAGTTGGAATTGGATCAGAACGAAACACCAAAATAAATAAGGATAATTTATGAATCTTTGAAAGTCTTCTGTGGCAACACTGCGCCTCCTAGAATTGAGGTTCCCACGCTTGAAATTACTGCCATAGCAGATTGATTTAGCGAATTAACGCGAATTCTAAATGATTTCATATTGACCTCCTTTTTAGGTTGATTATTATTTTTACCGTTCTCATGTTTCTTGGAAAATGATTTACCAAGGGACTCAAACAGTGTAAGAGCCGAGAAGAAAAGGAAACCTATCAAAATCATAGGAAGCGAATGGTAGTGCTCCAGTGACGAAAGTGCCACCACGGAAGATTTCAAAGAGCTTTTTTATTTTATACGTTTTTTATTTAATTAAGGTTCGCTCAATAGAGGCATTTCACCTATTTTAGTTGGATTAAATTAGAAATTACCTTTTCTATTTACTCACAATAACACGCTCAACGAAATGCCCGTAGAGACAATATCCGACAAGCTGGACTCAATTCTAGGTACTCTTTCAAGGGCAATGGCACGAAAAGGATTGCAAATCTACGTTGCGATCCTAGCCAACTCAGACTACAAACTTGAACTCGATGAAGAAGCATCTAACTATTACCAAACCGAGGTATTTACACTGGTATTGGTTACTAAATTCCACATCTACCACCAGATAGAACCAGACCTTGAAGCGATCCAAGAGTTCATGACGGAGGAACTTTCCCCATTTACAAGGGGGGTAGCTCAAGACTTAAGCACTGTAAGAATTGATTGCCAACTTATTGATGACCCAGAATGGCAAGACAAGGCAAATAAATGGTTGCAAGGAAAAGGAATAAACAACCAGGGCAGGGTGAGGTCTGACAATGTTGCTCCCTTCCAATCAGAAGGACTACTATTTAGGTCCCAATCAGAAATTTTCCTTTTTCAGGCTTTGAAAAGATTAGGGGTTTCATTCGCCCCTCTACCTGTATTTGTAAGAGGAGGAGAAACCTACAAACGCATCGAACCTGACTTCTTTATATTCCATGAAGGAGTAGGAATGGTGGTAGAAATTGATGGAGATAAATTCCACCAGGAGTTACCTGCTGAAGCTAATACAAGACTCAAAATCCTGAAGGGGGAAGGAGTCTATGTTGAACGAATAAGGGCGAAAGATTGTGATACACCAGAAAAGGCAAAAAAACGGGCAGAAGAAACTCTTGCAGAGATTAAAAAAATTAAGTCGAACAGGTAGTCTGACTAGTTCTAGCCATGTTCTTATCTCCTTGTTAATCCCTTTCACAACATTTACGAAAAAATGAATAATCCGGCCCAAAAGGGATTCAAACCCAAAGAGTTTGAAAAGTTACTTTGTCAGCTATACCAAGATTTAGTCCCAACAGATTTTACAGTCACACATAACGAGAGGGAAATTGGAAATGACAGTGAAGGACTTAGGCAACTCGATATGGTAATCCATGGAAAAATTGGGCCATCTTCCATCAAAATAGTAGGCGAAGCAAAATACTGGAACAAGCGTTTAGACTCAGGAGATTTAGATAAGATCATGGGGAAATACGTAGATGGCGATGTGCAAGCTAACAAAATCGTGGTCTTTTCAAATAATGGGTTTACTGGTCCATTTGTAAAAAGGGCAAAGAAGAAAAATATTGATCTTTTAGAGCCAACAATTCCCAACCAGCCAAAACGGGAAGCATTGTTTATTCTCGCTGTGGGAAACATGAATGGATATGAACTAACTCAGGTCGCCAGAACTAACTTACAAAATAGATCGTCAATCTACTTGGAAGACTATCGATTATTTGAGGATGACAAAGAACTTACCATACATCAAAAAATAAGGAATTTGCTCACAAGTAAATTCAATAAAGAGGTGATCAAGTCAGGAAACGAACCAGAAGAGGTTGAAATCTGTGCTAAAAACGTATTGTATAAGTTAAAGCAATTCCCTCATTCCTTTTACAATGGAGACTTTTTCTTTAAAGTTTCCCTTGATTGGTTCTTTATCTTCGAACTGTCTAAGATCATCGAAGTGAAAGATTCGATTAATGGAGATTTATTCTGGACCTATACGGACATCAATCCTGGAAATATGGTCCAAAAATTTCTTTCTAATAAATCAAGAACAATCTCCGAATCAATTAGCGATTTGAAAAACAAATACCCTATTGACTCAATCCCTCACCTAGTCTCCCATTGCATAACAATATTTCCTGTCAGTGATCAGGAAAAGTCAGATACCTCTATCATTCATAACGGTAGAATTCGGAGAGTATAGAGTCAAAACTGTCACCCCCACCGTCACCCAAAACAAAAACGCTGACCCAAATAGCTAAGGATCAGTGAGTTATTCTTATGAGTTGTACCCACAGCGGTCAAGTGTCGAACACCGTGGCCACTGCCTACCGCCAGATCTTGGCCTTGGAGAGTAATTTCGCTCAATACCTCAATGGGGTGGCGTAACGCCACAACCCCCAAACGCCCCACCTGCGGCGGGGCGTTTGGGGTCCCAGGGGGAAAATCTGTAGTTGGATTTGGGATAAAGTAGAATTCTGATTGGGTATGCCTACAGCATATAATCGAAATTTATTGTCCCAATTAACGTCCCTGCTTACCTAAGTGCATCTCTGAATTGATTCCTAAAATTCTTCATTTCATTAGTTATCTCAATTTCATCAGTTGCAGAATCTTTAATAAAAAAAATTAGACCTCCCTGACTAGAGAGGAAAACATCAAATGGAAATTCCTGAATAATATAAAACGTATCCTTCAGATCTGTTTCATAAATGGTTTGCGATAAATTCTGATGAACTTTTGTGATCTTATAGAAGAATGCCTCCTTTGAGAACACGAGCCTACCTTCACTTCTAAAAGAATTTAAATATAACAGAATTGCCTCATCTTCATTGATTATCTCATATTCTCGCCGTATTCCATCCTCTCCAACAGCTTCTACAAAAGTTCCAAATCGCTCATAAGAAGTTGAATGGGTTTGGGTAAGAGCAAGATGCCCAATTAGAGAAAAGACTACTAGGAAAAATATACGGGACATGGAAAGAGGAATTAAATTTTTTATGGAAATTAAGTATTTCTCCGCTCACCTAACCAAATTTTATTCAAAGACTAGCCAAGCATGAGCGAAGCTAGTTGGCCTCTCCGTGACCTCCCTATGATCTATTCCACACATCAAAAATGTAGGACTTTGCAGTTCGGCATAATTTGTACCCACAACGGCCAAGTGTCGAATACCGTAGCGACTGCCTATCGGCTGTTGTTTACCTTGGAAGGAGATTTTGCCTGATATCCTAATAGACCAGAGTGGCCATTGTTCTCGAGGCTACTATTTTTTCCTGTCCTCAAATCTATCCTTGGTATATTGAATTCAGTTTTTAATAAAGGTACTCTAAGGAGATAAATAATTTTAATTCAATGGCAAAATGTTATATGTGTGATGAGGAAAGCACCTCAGTCGAGCATGCCCCTCCAAAAGGATTTTTCCCCAAAGGAATGCGAAATCAATTAATCACAGTTCCTTCTTGCACAAAACACAATGAGGAAACTTCAAAAGATGACGAATACGTAAGGAACATCATTACTACGTCCATTGAAAACAACCAGACTTCAATCAACCATTTCATGGATAAATCTTTGAGGTCATTTAAACGAAGTCGAGCCATGACTTCCAAAATTATTCAAACCTTGAAGGATGTCTCATCCTACAAGCAAGGGGCCAAAGCTATCCAGTTCGATCGTAAAAGGCTGGATCGTGTAATTCGAAAAGTCGCATATGCGCTTTTTTATCATGAATTTGGATATTCTTGGGAAAGGCTTTTGGCAGCTACTACGAACCAAATCAAAATGAGTAATATGTCGAATGATCATCTAGGAGACATGTTCGAAACCCTTATTGAAGATCTTGATTCCCTGAAATTTAAGGGGGATAATCCACTTATATTCCGATATGCATTCATAGATTTTACCGCAGACCCTCAGGATAAGGCTCTTTTTTTAATCTTCTATGAAGGCTTTCCATTTTGGATTATTCCAGATAGAAATTCCAACCACGCGGATTTTGATTGAACAGTGAGCCTCTGGAATACAACGATACCCTCGTAACCCCATTCTGTCCCTTTTATGACCATCCCGTGACCGGGAAACCCCAAAAGAAAACCCGAACTTTGCAGTTCGGGCCAGTTGTACCCAGGAAAGGAGTCGAACCTTCACGTCCTTGCGGACACTACGACCTGAACGTAGCGCGTCTACCAATTCCGCCACCTGGGCTGATGGAAGGCCAAAGGTAATACACCTCCCCCATTATTTCCAAGACTAAATGAAATTATTTGATGGATGCGGCCATTAGTGCAGCCTCGCTGATTTGGAAACTCGTTGAACCTAACACAACAGTCCTAAAACTTAATGTCAACATTCGGCAACCGCTGCCGAATGTACAGCTGCTGCTTCTTGCTGATGTCATTCCCCTTTAGCAATAGGGTCTTCAGACTCTTCAACCGGGCAATCTCCCGCGGTAAAGCCCGCAACTGGTTCTTCCGCAAATCAAGGTATTCGAGGTTTTCCAATTGACAAAGAGAATCAGGGACGTGCTTCAAACGGTTGCCCCGCAGGTCCAGCCACTTCAAGCTCTGCAATCCCCCGATCCCATCGGGCAGCTTCTCCAGAAAATTATAGGACAAGTCCAGCTTCTCCAGAGAATCCAAACGGCCGATCGCCTCCGGCAACTGCTGCATGCTGTTGATGCTCAGGTTGAGCTCCTTCAGGCTGTGCATGTTCTCCACGTCGGAAGGAACCACCGCGATCAGGTTGTTGTTGAGGTAGAGCCGCTGCAGATATGGTAGCGTGGAAACCTGCTTGGGAATCCCTTTCAGACGGTTGAATCCCAGATCGATCTCCTGCAGATGGGTCAATTTCTCAACCTCCTTGGGAATGCCGGTGATGAGGTTGTTGCTCCCGTCCAGGTATTGCAACCGCGTCATTTCAAACAGATTCGAAGGCAGGTAATCGATCTTATTGTGGGCAAAAGTGATATAAACGCAGTTTTTGAATCCCGCAACCTGGACCGGCAATTCGACCAGGGTATGGAAAGAGAGATCGAGGAAACGGACGTTGTTGATCTCCTCAAGGGCTCCTTTCAGGCGGGTATAGCGCGTATAGGCCTCTACCTGCGACTTGGTATAGAACTTGGCGGGTTGAGCAAATACATCCTGCAATGGAGCCAAGAGCAATCCGGCGAGCAGTACAAAAGTGGTTAGGCGCATGTTAGTCTATCAATTCTATTGCGTGTCAAAAGATCCGCAGCCATTCTTATAATAGACGGAAAAACCGACCATTAGGTTGTAAAGGTACGTGACAGCCTCCATTCTCCCCAAATCTAATGTCCACCGGAAGGCCTCTTTGACCGACCGGAATTTGAGACAGGTGTCAGACCAGGCACACCCCTAAAAAATAAGCCGGATCAATCGACCCGGCTCATTCATCAAAACAAAAGCATCACCTTAACGCGCCATCATGACCCGCTGCGTTCTGCTTTCACCATGCTCTGATACCAAACGTACCAGGTAAATGCCATTGGCAACCGGAGTTCCTTGCTTGTCCGCGCCATTCCAGTAAAGGGTGTGAACCCCTGAAGTCTGGTGTCCATTGGCCAGCACCGCAATCTGCTTGCCTTCAATGTCAAGGACTTCCATGCGAATCATACCATCGGTGTTGAGAGTATAGGTGATCCGGGAGAAATCACTGGTTGGATTGGGGGCAATGTGCATCAAATCCAGGTCGGAGGTCAGTGGGCCTTCTATACCAACGAGCCCGGGGAGCCCAGATTCATCGGAGTTGACGATGCCACGGTCAGCAGCTGCGTTACCATAACGCTGAACAATCGCTACCAGATTGATTTCGTTCTCATCATAAGAAGCTGGCAGGGTGTAGGTATAGGTATGGGTAAAGATCTGACCAAAATTGACCGAGCTGGGGATGATGCCAGCTGTTCCCCAGGGACCGCCCAGGTAGTCACGCAAGACATGCTGGTGGGCAAATCCGGAGATCGGGTTGCCAGCTCCCTGATAAGGATGGCCGGGGGTATTGTTGTCAGAATTTTGCTGGCTGTACTGAGCCCCACCGGTAACATTGTTCTCGGTGACGCCTACATTGAAGCGCAAATCGCCTGATTCCAAACCTGTGAATTGAACCCGAACCCGCGCCGTGATCTCACGTGTATTGGCATCATAAGCTACACTGTCCAAAGATACCGAAGCAGAAGTTGCTCCCTGAGAAGCTGTATTACAAAGGCTCAACCACTGGGTACGGCTATACAAAGCACCATCCCGGTTGATCATGCCTTCCGGAAAGGCGGGGTTGTAAAAATTGGTGATTACACTGCCATCCGGAACTTCCATGACATCGCCAGCGTGAATCGCAATGGCGTGCACACTCTGGTTGTTAGTCAATACCTGCTCCACCCGCACCGCACCATCAGCACAGTACTGGCACCAGGTACCGGTGTATTCTTCCAGGAGAGGATAGGGGTTGGAAAACTGGCCCATAGCAGCACCTGTGCCGCCGAGGATCAGTATCCAGAGTAAAAGTAGATTCTTCTTCATATTCTGTCGGGGTGTTATTAAAGTCAAAGTAACCAAACCTCAATATAAGACTTTCCATTTGGAATATCAGACGCAAAGGTATTCGCACCTTGGCAATGCCTGCCAGACGACATTTTCAGGGTATCAACCTCGCTTTTTCGGTTTAGAAAAGGGCAATAACATCGGGACGCGGGCTTTGTATTCCCGGTATTCGTCTCCAAATCTGTGAACCAGGTCGCGTTCTTCGAAGTATGTTCCAATCAATATATAGGCGGTCATCACCTCCGAAAAGAAGAGGTGGTCGTGGGTCATGGTGGGCGTACTCCAAAACATCAGCAACATCCCCAGGTACAGAGGGTGACGGACATATTGGTACAATCCGGGGGCGGCAAATTGAATCGGTTCCTGCTCCTGCCCTGTCCAGATCGCCTTGACAGCGTTGAGCCCGATCAGTTCTGCACCGCCCATTTGCAGGGCCGCGATCCCGGTGATCAACAGGCCTGCGACCCAGGGAACCAGGGTCAGATAGCCCCAGGGCGTTCCCCAGAGGTCATACAAGGGGGGTGAAAGCGGTACCCAAAGAGCAGAAAGGACAAACAGGGTAAACCCGCTCCACATCACATAGGTAGGTAAAACAAGCTCTTTGGGGATCAATTTGCCCAACAGTGCCTTGACCGGGCGGCGGGCCATGATGCTGTGCTGAAAACCAAAGACCAGTAACAAGGCCAGGTTCAGGTCCATATCTCCCCGGAAAATCGACCAGCTGCGAATCGTCTCCGGGAAGAGAAAATCGACCATCAGCATCCCGAAGGCCAACAAACCAAACCCGGCAATCACCACTGCCGTCAGAGAATATTGCAAAAACAACAATCTTCGCATTGAACCAAATTAAGCATCCGGGCGCAAGGAAACAGAATTTCAGAGCGCTGCTGCCAGTAAATATAGAGCGAAGAAGATGAAGATTTATGCTTCCAGACGAGAAACGATCCAAAAATGGTTGCGGGAACGGTGGTAGCCAGTGATGGTGTAGGTACCATTCGCCAGCAATCCGAGTAGCAATTTGTCGATGAGCTGGGTCAGGGGATGGTCAAAGGCTAAAAAATCCTGTGCTTGTGGTGGAACCGGGACCTTGAATAGCGCTTGACCGTTGAATTGGGCCGGTTGGGCAACGACCGGAATATCAGGGTAGTGAATGGCATTGGGGGGATTGCCAAATTCATTCAGATCAATACAGGAGAACAATACAAAAGCTTTTCCATCCACTGGCTTCCCGTAAAAGTCAGCAAGTAGTCTCAACCCCCTGGCCCGACATTTCTCCAGGTAAAAGAAGGCATTTCGCGGGTTGAGGGCATTGAAGGTAAATAGCAATGCATGGGCGCCCCGCCTGCGGGATTCTTCCACTACCCCATTCATCAACCTTTTGCCCAGCCCTTTTAGTTGAATGTCTGTTGACACCGCCAATTCATGGAGGTAATGCTGCCGGCGAGTTCCACCAAGGCCTGGGCCAGGGCCAGTACCAGGCCCGAGACGAGTGCCAGTGCCAGGGCCGAGACGAGTGCCAGTGCCAGGGCCAAGACCAGTGCCAAGACCAGTGCCAGCAGCAGCCACTCTGGCAAATCCCAACACTTCCCCTTTTTCCGATTTCGCCAACAACAGATAGCCCAGATCAATCAGCCCCGTTACCGCCCCCAAACTAAAGGACCGTAAAGTATGGGTCGGCACCTCCTCCCCTTTCCATCCCACCATGCGCTGCAACCGGACCATTTGTCGGGCTTCATCCATCGCGGTGTCGACCTCCTGAGAGGCCAGAACCAACCTGATTCCGTCGTTTTCTATTTGTCCAATCGGTTCCATTTGCCCCATTTATCCTCTTTGTCCACTAGCTTCCTTCAAGCCACTTGTCTTTTTCTCCTCACCTGAAATTAGTCATTTTCGTCATCCCCTCCCTCCGTAGCACCAGCTTCCCCCTCGATAGCAAGAGGATGCTTCATTTTCCCATCAGCCTCCCCACTCCCAGTTCCCAACCTCTTCACCACTTCCTCCACAACCACCTCCGGCTCCACCGCCGAAAACCACTGAATGTCCTCCACCTTCCGAAACCAGGTATATTGTTTCTTGGCATAGCGCCTCGAATTCCGCTTGATCAATCTGATCGCTTCGTCCCGGTCATGCTTCCCCGCAAACAAGTCCACCAATTCCCTGTACCCCACCGAACGCAATCCTTTGGCATCCGCCCCCCACTGCTCCACCAAATCCCGCACTTCTTTTTCCAAACCGTCGGCCCGCATCTGATCCACCCGCGCATTGATCCTGGGGTACAAAACGTCCCGCTCCAGTTCCAGACCAATCTTCAGGTCCGCATAGTTTTTTTCCTTGGGAGAACGACGCGCCCGGTAATAAGAAATCGGCTTACCAGAACCATAGTACACCTCCAATGCCCGGATGATCCGCACCGGATTGCTGCGGTCGATCACCTCAAAGGTTGCCGGGTCGACTTCCCGTAGTTCCTGGATCAATTGCCGCAATTCTCCCTTGGCAAACCGCTGGTTGAGGGCTTCCCGGACCGCCGGATCAACCGCCGGAATGTCGTCCATTCCCTCCCAGACCGCATTCAAATAAAAACCAGCCCCGCCCACCAGAATCACCACATCGTGCGCGGCAAACAACTCCTCCAGCAATTTGTCTACGGCCCTGCCAAAGTCCCCTGCACTGAATTCCTGATCGGGATCAACCACGTCCAGCATATAATGAGGAACTCCCTGCTTCTCCTCCTCCGTGACTTTGCCAGAACCGATGTCGAGCCCCCGGTAAATCTGCACCGAATCCGCAGAGACAATTGGCGCTTTTAGACGTTGTGCAATTTCTATGGAAAGGGCCGTTTTCCCGGAAGCTGTCGGTCCGATAATGGAGAGCAAAGTTTTCATCGGCCTCAATTTAGGAATTTTGCCCTGAAGCTCCCCCTTGATTTTGTCCCTGAAGCCACCCTGACTATCTTTGCCGCGTCATCAAAAAAATGACTCTTTCTATGAAGACAGCGATTGTATTTCCCGGACAGGGATCCCAAAAACCCGGCATGGGCAAAGAACTTTACGAAGGTTCCGCCGCCGCGAAGGCAATGTTTGACAAAGCCAATGAAGTGTTAGGCTTCGACATTGTCGACATTATGTTCAACGGTACCGCCGAAGATCTGACCAAGACTTCTGTGACCCAACCTGCCGTATACATCCATTCTGTGGCTCTGGCCAAGGCTTTGGGCCTGGCATGTGACATGGTAGCCGGTCACTCTCTCGGTGAACTTTCCGCCCTCGCAGCTGCCGATGTCCTCAGCTTCGAAGACGGTCTCCGCCTGGTGGCCATCCGCGCCAATGCCATGCAAAAGGCCTGCGATGCCCAGCCCTCCACCATGGCCGCCATCATCGGGCTCGACTTCGACGTCGTCGAAAAGATCTGTGAAGACATCTCCGAGATCGTCGTCCCTGCCAATTACAACTCCCCTGGTCAACTGGTCATCTCTGGTTCCAATGCCGGCATCGCCCAGGCGATTGAAGCCTGCAAAGAAGCGGGTGCCAAGATCGCCAAGGAAATCCCCGTGAATGGTGCTTTTCACAGCCCCCTGATGCAACCCGCAGCAGAGGAATTGGAGGCCGGCATCCGCGCCACGACCTTCAACTCCCCCAAAGTGCCCATTTACCAAAATGTTAGCGCCCAGGCTGAAACCGACCCCGCTGCCATCCAGGCCAACCTGATTGCCCAATTGACCTCACCCGTTCGCTGGACCCAATCTGTGGAAGCCATGATCGCCGACGGTGCCGACACCTTCACTGAACTCGGCCCCGGCAAAGTGCTCCAGGGTCTGGTCAAGCGCATCGACCGGAAGATGAACATTTCCGGTCACGAAAGCGTTTGACCACTCCGAACTGGTTGATTCTTCAGCCCAATCATCCCCTGGAGAGAGATTTCAGTTTCTCCGGGTATACTCATTCGATCAAAGAATTTCTCATATAATCTCATGGCTCACTCACATATAGTCCTCCGTTACGCCCCCAGTCCCACTGGTCCTCAACACATCGGTGGCCTTCGGACTGCACTCTATTGCTACCTTCTTGCTCAACAAAACGACGGAGAACTCATCCTGCGGATCGAAGACACCGATCAGATGCGGTATGTTGAAGGAACCGAAGAATTCATCGTCCGGGCCATCAATTGGCTTGGTCTGGAATTCACCCAGGGCGTACATATCGGTGGGCCCCATGCGCCCTATCGCCAAAGTGAGCGCAGCGATCTCTACCAAAAGTACGCACAGTTTCTGCTCGACAACGGCCACGCTTACTATGCCTTCGATACCCCGGCAGAACTTGAGCAGATGCGGGAAGAGTTGACCAAGGCCAAGGTAGAACACCGTACCTACAACTACGTTTCCCGGATGGGGATGAAGAACAGTCTGACCTTGTCTGAAGCTGAGGTCAAGGAACGGTTGGCCAGTGGTGCGCCTTATGTGGTGCGCTTCAAGGTTCCTAAGAAAGAGGACATCCGTTTTGTCGACCATGTCCGTGGCCCGATGCACTTTCACAGTAGCGTAGTGGACGACAAGGTATTGATCAAGGGGGACGGTTTGCCGACCTACCACCTGGCCAATGTGGTGGATGACCATTATATGCAGGTCACCCACGTGATCCGCGGGGAAGAATGGCTCTCCTCTGCCCCCCTCCACGTATTGCTGTACCGTGCTTTCGGATGGGAAGATACCATGCCCGATTTCGCTCACCTGGCCCTGTTGCTAAGCCCTGAAGGCCGGAAACTGTCCAAGCGGGAAGCGGATAAATTCGGGATTCCCATCTTCCCTTTCAACTGGTTCGACAAGGAATCAGGCCAAACCTGGGAAGGCTACAAGGACCTGGGCTACCTGCCTGAAGCGGTGATGAACTATATCGCCTTACTGGGTTGGAACTCCGGACAGGAGCAGGAACTCATGACCCGTGAAGAATTGATCCAAGCGTTTTCTCTGGAGCGTTGCCACAAGGCCGGGGCGCGGTTCGATATGAAGAAACTGGATTCGTTCCAGCAGCATTACCTGCGTCAGCGTTCTGATGCAGAGCTGGCTGAACTGGCGAAGCCCGGTTTGGAAGCTGCGGGAATAGCCATTCCCAGCCAGGAATACCTGGAAACAGCCGTGGTGCTGATGCGGGAGCGGATGACTTTCGCGAGTGACTTGGCCAATTCTGGTGCTTACCTGTTCCAGGGCCCGACGGAATACGATGCCAAATCCCAGAAGAAATGGAAAGGCGGTGCCGTGGAGTTGTTGATCGAATTCAAGGACCGTCTCGCTGGCCATTCAGATTGGGAAACTGCCAGCCTGAAAGCTGCTTTTGAAGCTTTTGTGGAAGAGAAAGAGACCGGATTTGGAAAGGTAATGGCTCCGCTAAGGTTGGCCCTCACCGGCGTGGCCGGCGGACCCGGACTCTTCGAGATCATGGAGTTAATTGGGCAGGAGGAGTCGATCCGGCGGATCGATGCGGCAGTAGTGGCAATGCCGGTTTAAGAATAGATCGCGGATAGTTCGGGACAGCGTTCGGGGAAAGTTCGGTCAACGAGCTTTCCCCGAATTGCTTTTAGTGCATCACCGCTCCACTCGATGCCTGGTTGAAGAGTTTTTCTTCAATCAGGTCATATTCTTCCGAAGAACGACCTTCTATAATGCCCAATTCCCGCGCGGTTTTCATCAGCTTTTCAGCTTTCCCCATGTCTCCGTATTTGGTGAGAAGCACCACTTCGGCCAGGGTATTGGTTGCATTTTTTTGCAGGGAAATCGACTTGCTCATCCATTTCATCCCCAATTCGAAACTTCCTTCCATGTCCATTCCTGCGGCCATCTTGGCCAGGGTCAAATAGGTACGCCAGTCATTGTCATTTATCTTGAGCATACTGTTGGCAGCACTTTCAAAGAGGGGTAAGTCCTTGGCCTGGGTCGCATAGCCCATCCGGGCCTGGTAAACTGATTTGTGGTCAGAGGTACCAGTCACCCCCACTATCATGGCTTCGATTTCGGCGAGATCGGCCTTGCTCCGGTTGGCCCCGGCATTGCAAACGGATACCCCTGCCAAAATATCCAGCAATGCCCCGTCTACCTTCTTCTTTCCGGAAACACCTGCAAATTCTTCTCTGTTGTCATACAGCTCTTTGAAAAAAGGATGCCGGTAGTTGCCAATCATCCCCAGCAGAAAGTTGAAATTCCTGTCTGAGAACCATTGGTCCCTGGGCGCAGTCGACTTATAAGTAGCCATGATCTCAGCGGGAATGTCCCCCGTAGTGGCCAGGGTATTCACATAAGCAAACAGAAAGTCAAAGGTCCGGTTTCCGGCTTCGTATTCATCGGTCATCTTCTTCAGATTCACCACCGATTTCCCCAAAGCAATCAGATCGGGTTGGTTCTTCGCACCTTCTACTTTACTTAAAATCTCACCAGCTGAATTGAAAAATAACAAGGTTGGATAAGCTTTGACGTCGAATTCCTCAGCAAAAGCCTGTCCTGCGGCCGTCTCCATATCCAACTTATAAGACACAAAACGAGGGTCGAAATAGGCAGCTACATTCGGGTCGGTAAACACGGTCTTGCTCATGAACTTGCAGGGGCCACACCAGGTGGTATAGGCATCTACCATGATGAATTTGTCCTGCTTGCCAGCCAATTCCTTCACCTCGTCCCAACTTCCCTTGACGAATTCCATCCCTTTTCCCGGGGTACTGTATCCTCCCATGCGTACTTCTACCCGGCGGTTCGCAGACATTTCCTTGCCGCTTTTCGCTTGGGGAAACAGCATATAGACCGCCCCAAAGCCCTTGTTCGTCATTCTGTTCTTGGCGATGTCCTTGCTTTCGAGGTAACGCTTGACCGCCAGGGCCCTTTGTTCAGACAGATTCTGCTCAAAGATCGGGTTGGGCGGGATGCGTACCCCACCGTTCATACCGTTCACATGGCCTTCCAAGGCAATATCAATATTGGAATTCTTGCGCATAAACCGGTTGAGTGCCCTCAGCGTGGGGTAAGCAGACTTCAGGAAAATGGCGACTCCAGGCTGAAAATTGATATCGGGAAGTGGGAAAGTCTTGTCGATCACCAACTTGGGCATGATCACCCGAAACATCAGGGATTGCTTCCTGATGGTCTTCGAATTGAAGGTCTGCATCTTGAAGAAGTGCGAATCGGCATTGATCACCAGGTTATAGTCCACGCCGTCTTTCAGGGGAAGGTCAAGGTCAAACTTTCCGGTAAGCGGGTCTGACTCGGCTTCTACAAGCACCTTGCCGGTTTCCTTTTCTTCATAGATGATTTCCGCTCGCAAAGGACTCCCGTCTTCGTCGCTTCTCACCTCTCCGCTGACGTGGATCATCTTCTCCAGGTTCAGGAGGATCGTATGTCCGTCACCTCCATCGTAAACATTGTCTACCACGATATAAAAGACGTCACCTGTCTGTACCTGTAAAGGGCGGCTGAATGCCTGTCCGGGACCTTCAGCGACAAATTGCTTTCCCGAATTGGGCCGCAAGCCCGTCATTCCTTTTTCTTTTTTCGAAGTCCGGGAAATATTGGTGAGTACAGGCAGGCTTTCTTTGCTCAAAACCGCATCACATATCGAAGCGTCTTCCGCTTTGAAAATCAGAAAATCATAATCATCCTTTGGGTCAAAGGGAACCAGCTCCATGGTCAGCATCCCTGCCGAAGGCGCTTTGAATTTGTACCAGACCGTATTGTGCTCTTTTTCGAAGTAGAGGGGATCGTGCTTGTGGCTCTGAATTTCCATGCGTTCACCCGGCCCGACCGGACTTGCTCCGTACCGGTACTCTTCTCCTATATTCAAGGAGATGGCTTCCGGGCAATCACCAGCTGCTGGTACTTGCTGAGCCTGGATTGCCTGGGGGAATGCCAATAATATAATGGTGCAGAAGAAGAGAAGCGTGCGTCTGGACATAAAGGCAAATTGATTAAGCGAACCTGACAGATCAATTGTGTTTGGTATAAAGTCCGAGAAAAATTCCAATGGGTTGCATGGCTTTACTGAATTCTATTCCTGAGGTAGCCGATGGGATTCAGACGAATTTTCCTTAATATGGTGGTTTGAATGAAATTCCTCAGTTCCTGTGCTATTTTTTGATTTATTAAGGGTTCGAGGAAAACATGTTTTTAATTTGGCAGTAAAAGAGAGTAGGCTACTGATAGCCATCTAATTGGAGAGGTTTGTTATGCACGACTACGCGATCAATGAATCGGTCCCTGACACCCAGCATTTTGCAACAACGGGTGAATTTGACCTCGCGGTAGGCCAGGATTTTATCCAGCATGCCAATCAGGTTACTGAAAACGGTGAAAATTTCATCGTTGGGCTTTCGCATGGTCAATCTCCTTCCGGCCCGCATCAATACATCCTGGACCATTTTGATGAACTGAAGCACCCGGAAAGGATTCGTTTCACCTTTGTACATTCTCAGTTGAAGCGGCAGCGCGACCTGGTGAATATTATGGATGCCCGGTCGTTTTTACTCGAATTGACCCGCCGGGATTTGATCAAAAAAGACCAGATTCTGGGAAGAACCTTGAACCGCGCCTCTATTGAAGCCTACAAGGATGATATGGAGATCAAATTGGGGGCTTATTTGAAGGAGCATGGCAAGGAAGGGCTGGACTATGTATTTATCGCCTCTGACCCTTTGGGCCGGGTCGGTGCGATCAGTCGGAATTCAGCAAGCTTTGGCATGGAAACCTTGGTAGCAGTGGTCCACGACCGCGAGGAAAAGGAATTGACCATTACCCCGTGGTTTTTGATGAAGTCGCAGCGGATTGCCTTCCTGGCCACCAAAGCTGATAAACGCCGTGCCCTTGCCTGGCTTTTTTACCGTTGGGGCAAGCCTGATGAGAGTCCCAGCTTCCTCCGGTATATCCCCAATGTAGAGGAGCACATGACGGTTTTCATCGATGACAAGGCCCTTACCTGGCCTCAGATCGAAGTCTACCGCGAGACCCCACACGGCACCAGCGTGATGCGGGTGGATCTTCCCAAACCCTATGAAAGGTATGCCCCCAAATTACCGGTTGTCCTGCTCGTCCATGGCTTCCTGGGTCTGAATACCTTCGACGGACTGCTGACCTCCATTCCATCTCATGATTATATTGCCGCGGCGATGCACTACGGGTCCATCCCATACGACCTTCCGCCCGAGCAATATTCGATGCACATCATGCGCAATATTGATGCCGTAATCGAGTATTTCGGCTCCAAGGGGCATCCGGTCTACCTGTTTGACCACAGCATGGCCAATATCTATTTCCTCCTCATGGACCGGCACTTCAATGAACTTCCCGGTGCCAGTCGTTACCTCCGGGGAAGGATCGGCGCCAATCCCTGGTTTGGCGAAGAGACCCAACATGCGCTGCTGGGTTTTCTGGATGAAATTATCCTCCCGGCAGATATCAGCTTTGTCGAGAAAACCATGTTTTATACCCTCCGTAAATTCATCCCTTTGAACTCAAAAAGGAGTGTCAGGGCCAGAGGGATTACCCTCACCCGTTGGATGATCAACCGGAACAAGGCATTTTTTGACCGGATCTGGAATCCGGTTAAGCGCCGTATCTTGAAGGTGATGACCGAGTTGGGTTCCTTGCCGCATATCAACCGCATTCCCATTCAGCGGGCATTGAGTCGTCTTCCCGCCAAGGTATTTGTGTTACAAACCTACTCCGGGATGCTGGAATCCAAGAAGTTTGACAAGCAGGTGGGCTTGAAGAATATGGAAAAAAATGGGATTCCGGTCCTTATCCTGAAGAGTGGCCGGGATCCGGTGGCCAAGTTTGTTCACCGGCTCTATGAAGGGAAAATGGTGGAGATCATCGACATTACCAATGAGTTGGAAACCGACCTCTTCCGGGAACATACCTACCACATGGTACATCCCAAAACGACTTCCCGGTTGATTGACGCTTTCATTAAGGATGCTGAATTGAAGCAGATTGATCAGTTGGCAGAATTGGCGGTTGTGGCTCCGGGCCAGGAGTAGCGCGGCAAAAATTAAATAGCAAGTATTTTACCCCCTACCAATCCCGATATCCCTTCGATTTTGTAAACCAAAGCCCCATAATTACCGTATATTAGGGGTAACTAAACCTTACCGCCTTGGGCAAAAAAATACTTAAATTCATCAATTATACGAAGGAAGCCTTTATGTGGCCCCTTCACCTGATCACCTTTGGCATATTGGCTTTGGCCACCGGAGCTGCGGCATTTGCTGCCAACTATTTCCTCGGGATGGACCCCACTGGGTTCCTCTTCATATTTGGTGGGGTCGAATTGGTGACGCTTACGCTGATTACCAAGAGCCGGCGTTTCCGCCGCGCTATCAATGGAAAGTACGGCAAGGAGTTGGCTGCATACGCCTATCTGAAGGCACTGGCCGAAACCTATAACCGACTCACCGCCAGTGGTCAGCGTCGATTTGAAATCCTCCGCGAATATGTGAACGAGGCTAAGAAGAATTATATCAAGCTCAACCATTGAAAACCCGATGGATGTGATTCAAAACCTCCGCGGCACTACCTACGATC
>CAYGRE010000083.1:0-30535 GCA_964352215.1 uncultured Bacteroidia bacterium | reverse complement strand
GAAATTTCATTACCGTATTCGAATTATCCGATCTTAACCGGACACCAATGATTATTAATTTTCAATACTCTAGGAGATTTCCACCTCTACAGCTTGGGAGTCAATTTCCTATTGGTTCTTAGAAGCAATTGTGAGAATGGAGCATCTTCACCACAACTCCAAATCCTTCTCCAAGGTGTTCGAACTCTTCCCGCTCCGCTGTACAAAGCCCAAGGTTTCAATAAGCCTTGGGCTTTTGTCATTCAATATTCTCTCATCGAGATAAGCCTTAACCCATGATTTCATAAATGGGAATCGCTTATTTCCCCCTCAATCGTTTAATCTCTTTGTCAAAGTCTGAAAGGAAGTTTTGGTCTTGAACGACTCTGTACTTTTCGTATTCGCCTTCTGCTTTTAGCTTGGCCTCCAATGCGCTGATCTTCCCTTTATTTTCTAAGATTGGGTAGTTGGCTAATTCAAGAAATTGATCTAAGAATTGTACCCATTCTTCCATCGTCGTTGCCACCTGCCTGCTAGCCCTGCTCTCAGCAAGATCCAAATAGGAAGAGACAATCCGATTCAATTCTTTAACATGTTGCTCACTGAGATAATTTTTGGCCACTGTGACATCCGACTTCAATATTTTTCCTTCTGGTGCCTGCTTCCAACTTGTTAACCCCATGTACAATTTGCTAGCATCTGCGGAATGATAAATAATCTCTGCGGCGGTCTGCCCTGCAATTGCCCAATGGAGTTTGTTTTGCACAGCAGCAAAGAATGACTTGGTGACCCCTTCAGAGGAATTGTAGTCAATTGCAGTTGTATATAAGTCAGTAACCTTTTGATAAAAACGTCTTTCAGAAGCACGAATCTCCCGAATCCGTTCCAGAAGTTCCTCAAAATAATCCTTGCCAAAATTCTTTCCTTGCTTCAGCCGCTCATCATCCAGGACGAATCCTTTTACAATGAATTCCTTTAGGGTTTGGGTAGCCCAGATTCGAAAATGGGTCGCAGCCCTCGAATTGACTCGGTACCCAACCGCAATGATCATATCCAGATTATAGAAGGTCGTCTTATAATTCTTTCCATCATCGGCAGTTAGTTCCAAAATGGAACTAACTGAATCTGCTTTCAATTCTTCGCTGGAAAGTATATTGTTGACATGCTTCGTAATGGCAGGACGTTGGACTCCAAATAATTCTGCCATTTTTTTCTGTGTCATCCAGAAGGTCTCATCCAGAAAATAGACATCAATTTTTACAGTGTTGTCCTTCGTCTGGTAGAAAATGAGCTCTGACTCCTGCGGGATCTTCATATCACTAAGATAGGAGGATCGAATAAATTAACTCACCACATCCCCAAATCTTCTTCCAGGTTCGAACTTGGCACACGCCGGTGTACAAAGCCCAAGGTTTCAAAATGCCTTGGGCTTTTTGATTCAATTTTCTCTTATGGAGGCTAGAGCTCAGAGAAAGCGGTTTTCTATATTCCCTGATTCCGTATATTTACTTTATGATCAAATGGCAAGACCATATTCATTCTGATCCTGATGTGCTGGTTGGTAAACCAACTATCAAGGGTACAAGACTGGCCGTGGAATTCATTATTGAATTATTTGCTTCAGGCTGGACAGAGCAAGAGGTATTAGAGAACTATCCGAGGCTGACTAAGGATGACCTCGCTTCTGTTTTTGCCTTTATATCCGATAACATAAAAGATGGCCTAATAGGTTATCTCCCTTGCAGTGGCGTGTCCGGAACATTGCAGTTTATTTCAAAGTAGAGGTGATCTCCTTTTGAACTTATCCTTTTAAGATCCCTGGGATTATTTGAATTGATCTCTTCAAGGATTCTTTCTCGTTTTTGGTGGTGCTTTTGAGAAGTACTTACATCGTTGCCTGGAGGTTTCGTTTTCTGGAAGTTTCCTTCGAGACTTCCAATCATAAACTCACCACCATCGTTCAGCTGAATCCGTTCACCTGTTTCCTTGATATAGAAATGGCCATATTTGAAAATAAGGACATGGGATTTCATCGCAATGTTTTTGACAGTTATGATAAGTTACAAAATATCCCATTTCGATGGGCTTGAATCAAAATAGGTATGATTTTTCATGGTGGTCAGAAATGGCGAGAAGCCTGTGCTGAGCGACCGAAGGGAGTCGAAGTAAGCCCCGCTCCCGGTACATAAGGAAGCCGGTGGTCCCGTAAGGGTTCTTGGCTTTCTGTTGTTTGGTGGGACGAGGAGTTTATGCTGAGCCCTCGGCGGGTTTCGCATGCAGCCCTTGTATATTTCTCGAAATTTGATGCGTAGGTACGAATCATGTACTGCGTAAGGGGAGTAGCTAGACCTGGATACAAGCTACCTACAGGGTTCCTGCAGGATTTTATACAAATTCGGCTCTCTGGAGTCGTAATAAATTAAAAGGTAGGGGCGCTGATATTTTCCAGCCTCTTCACGTTGTTGCCTAACTGACACCTCAATATAAAAACAACGATTATCGTCCCTTTTGTAACGGTAGATATAGCCTGCATTTCGATGCTTTACGATGCCAGAGAATTCATTTTTGACGAGGCGCCATTCCTTATTGATAAAATACCCTTCAACTGTCGTCGCCTTAATTCCCTTCTTGGCGAGATAGGAAATCACTTCTTCGTTTACCATTTTCTCTACATCAGGATCACTGAGCCCCTTTTTGGGAGGTGCGGGAGCGTTATTTGCTGCTTTGTCCTCAAAATCCTGCAAAAGTTGAAGGTATTTACTTTTTCCATTGGAAAGATCTACCTGAAATGATGCTGTGACGATCTCCTTAGAGAAGTCCTTGTAGGAAAAAATTTTCAGATCTAACATATTGTCAAAACTAGTAAGGTATTTCAGGACGCTTATTGAATTGAGGGTACTTCGTTCCGACTTTGAACCAATTACCTCGAAGCAAGCTACTTTTGGACTTCGGTATAGCAAAACGGACTCATCCATTTTAAGTTTACCTGATCCATCTCCCCTGGGGTTGTTTAGTATGTCGAAATCATGGCCTTCCAGGAGGATATCCGTTTTCCCAATAAAATAGGCATAAATGAGATCGCCGTCCTTAAACACCACATTCTTGTTCTTGGGGATTTCAGCACCCTCTTCATAATAAGTTGAAGAAAGGACTAAGTTCTGGCTATGCAGGGCGAACGAACAGGAAATAAATACGACTCCAAGAAACAGGGTCAACAGGTTTTTCATGCTATTCAAAATGATTAGGTATATGATGTACAAAAATAAATGATCACCCAATATAATCATATTGCATTATGAAGTCTTGGGGAAAATGGAAAACACCATCATCACTCCTAAAGTTGGATGAACGAGCGAGACATTATTGAGAACCAATGTTTGAAATAGCGAGTTGGCCGATTTTATTTAAATAGGAATTACCCGCCAAATAGAAGCCCAAATCCTCCCTCATCGGGTTAGACCTAATCCCCGCTCCTGGTACAACTCAAAGTTGTAAATCGCTGATCCTTAATAATTGGGTGAGCGATTTTTGTTTTAGGGGATGGGATAGGGGACAAGGCCAGCCGCGCATAGGTCTTTGGCTTGGTTGATAGCGCTACCGCTTTTCATGTTAAAGCAGAGCAATACATAGATTTTGCCACCATTGCAGCACAGATCGGAGAAATCTCGAGTGGGGGATTCGATTGGCTCCCCAAACAGAATAGACAGCCGTTTTCTAAGAGTTCTTAGATTCCTGATTCATTTTGACCAGAGAAGAAAATAGAGAGGCTACCCCCCCACACCTGATTACAGTACACCCTCACTATTTATCCTCTAAAGCCGGGAACTGGAGGGTAGCAAGGGGAATCCTATGCGGGACCGATGGGTAATTATCCGACACTCCCAAACAGCAAAGATGAGGGTTCTTACCATAATTAATCTTCCCAGCAGACCTGAATAAATGAGGGTCGAACCGATCAACCCTTTCCCCTTTGTACCCTCAGGATTGAGGGTGCAGACCATAACCCCGGTCGCCTTTCGGCCTGGACCTCTGATGCAATAGAGCGAGGAACCTGAGGGGTTCAACCGTAAATGAATTAGGGTCCGGACCGTCATTCATTTGGGTATGAAGCCGCTACCCTTGCCCTTCGATACCATCATTGTTGCAGCCCGTTACCATCAACCAATTCCCATTGGGAGTGTCAAACCGAGACACTCGGCACCCTCACCTTTCAGACTTCGCTGGCTCAACCAATGACACTTCCCACCCTAATTCCCGACACTCCAACCTCTAATCTATTCCCGGATAAAATCATTAACCATGACCAATATAGTTTCACTGAATTGACCTGCGATACGTGACCATGACAACCAGACAATTCTGAATCAACCAAAATTGGCGGTACATACAGGAATAAATACTAGGCCTACTCCACCTTCACAACCCGAAACACCCGAACCCCATCCTCCGTCAAAACCTGAACCACATACAATCCGGCGCTCTGTCCCAGTTCCAGGTGAACCTCCCGTACAGATTCCCGCTTGATCGACTGAACCATCTTACCCTGGGCATCCAGGACGCGGACCTCAATAGAATTGTAAACACGACCCGGATCAATAGTTACCCTGCCCGTAGTCGGATTCGGGAAAAGCGCAATGGGAATAGTTTCAAATTCCGGGACACCGACAATGGTCACAGCATAGCAGGCCGAGGTATCGGAACACACCCCATTTTGCATCACCACCGCATAGTTGCCGCTCGCACTGGGCGTAAATGATTGCGCATTCGCCCCGCTGATGGGGACTTGGTTGTCACAGTCAAACCATTGGTAACTGACCCCATTCTGATTAGCAGATAGGGTGCTGCCACTTTGCGAAACCGAGGTATCTGTATTCGTGACCGTCAGATTCAAAGTAATGACACTGTCACAACCGTTCGCATTCTGGGTGGTCTTCCTATTCAGCTTCAAGAACGTAACCCATGTCTGTTATGGGAAAATTTATACTCTAAAGCCGGGAACCGGGGAGTAGCATGGAAAATCCTGCGAAAGTGCGTGAACGGTTGGGTCAGTTTGGCAGGTTTAAACAATTGCCCTAAAACAGTAATAGACCAACCAAACCAGCCATAGTCAAAGAGAATACGGAAATCTGAATTGATGCTTTCTGGAAATTCTGTAAGAGTTTCTGTGAAATCTGTACGTTTCCAGAGGGGAGGCATCCTAGGTTTGGGTATGATAAAAAATAGAAAACCAAACACATACGTGCACCCGGAAAAGGTCAGTTTCAAATCCAAAAGCCTCAAATTTATCATGAAGGTAACTGGGATTAAATCCGCCTTAGAGAAGAATCTGAAAAAGGGAAAGATCAAAAACGACGCAGCACCAATGCCGAAGTCGTTTCCAAAAAAATTCAATACAAGAGAAGAATTAATTGGTGGGCGTATGGTTTGGACCATTGCAGCAAAGGAAAACCCTTCGGACAAAGTCATCTTCTTTTTTCACGGTGGCGCTTATGTTTTCAATGTTTACCCCCAACACTGGAACCTCATTGAGAAGTTAATCGAGAAAACGGGAGCCACGTTTGTGATGCACGATTATCCTCTGGTACCACAACACACCCAAAAAGAAACCTTTGACCACACAACTCAGGTATATGAAATGGTACTGGAGAAATATGGTTCTAAGAAAATTCTTTTCGTAGGTGATTCTGCGGGTGGTGGCTTGGCCTTGGCATTTGCCCAAACGCTTGCCTTACAAAGCAAGCAGTTACCTGAGCAACTCATCCTATCAGCCCCTTGGCTAGATATTACCCTTACCAATCCAGGGATTTTGGAGATTGATAAAAATGACAAAATGCTGGGGGTGACGGGCTTGCAAATGGCTGGGAAAGCATACGCAGGTAAGCTGGACCTCGATGATAGCCGGTTGAGTCCAATCAACGGGGATTTCCAAAACCTGCCCCCAATTTCCATTTTCATCGGGACGCATGACATTTTCTGGGCGGACGTAAAGAAGCTAAAATCAAATTTGAGCAAGGAAAATATACCACTCAATTACTACGAGTACCCCAAAATGTTCCACAATTGGTGTATTATGGTAGGCTTATCAGAATCCAAAAGTGTGATCAATCAAATGTCAAAACTGATCCAGCAATAAGGCCGAGATCTAAACCAGGACTGGTATTTTAAACAATAATGCCACCGAGTTAATTTTCTAGTTTATGTCACACATCATTGAAGTCGATTCTATCAGTCAGGTCCACACAGCTTTAGGGCTGCCTAAGCCCAAGCATCCGCTGGTTTCCGTCTTCCGATCAGAAGATGCGACCAACAGCCCGGAATACTTCGGTATAAAGATTGTATTGAATCTGTTTCAGGTAAGTTTGAAAAAAGGCGGCAAAGGAATGGTAAGATATGGCAGGACATCCTATGACTTTCAGGAAGGAACGATGCTATTTATTGCGCCAGGTCAAATTCTATCCTTCGACAGTGAAGAAGCCAATTTGGATTCTGTTGAAGGCTGGACATTGATTTTTCACCCGGACCTGATTAGGAAGTCGGTACTTTCAGATAAGATCTCAGATTATTCATTCTTCAATTACGACTCCAATGAAGCGCTTCATATATCGGAAGTAGAACAAAAGATCATTGAAGAACTTCTGGAGAAAATCGTCATTGAATACAATCAAAACCTGGACCATCACAGCCACCACTTGATCAACTTGAACATCCAAATGATCCTCGATTATTGTGTCCGGTTTTATGAAAGGCAGTTTATAACCAGGTCCAGTTTGAATTCAGAGATAATGGCAAAATTTGAAAAGCTTTTGAAGCGTTATTATTCAGAGAGTTTTACAGAGGAATTGGGAGTCCCCTCTCTGAAATATTTTTCTGAAGCCTTGAACATTTCCACCAACTACATGAGTGATTTATTGAAGAAGGAAACGGGAAAAACAGCCAAAGAACACATTCATTTATTTATAATTGAGAAAGCCAAAAACAACCTTTTGAATTCAAGTTACTCCATCAGCGAGATAGCTTATTCTCTTGGCTTTGAGTACCCGCAGCACTTCAGCAGTTTGTTCAAATCAAAGACCGGATTAAGTCCAAGTGAATTCAGGAAATTGAATTGATGTAGATTTTTTGTGCTTTGGTGGAATTTTGGGATCGGTATCTCGAAGACACTTTATCGAAACGTTTATCCTGCCAAGGTGCGAAATGGATGAGGTAAAGAACACCATATCTGAAGTCTACCCTGATCTTAAGATGGATTGTCAAGACAAGGAGAACTACTGTGAATTCTCCTTATACGGTGAGCATGAAGTGAAGAAAGTCTGGTTTCAAATCTTCGATGAATCAACCAAAATTGGCGTTACATACAGGAATAAATACTAGGCCTACTCCACCTTCACAACCCGAAACACCTGAACTGCATATTCCTGAGTAAAGTGGCTCTCCCGCAAATTAGGTGATACCAATTCAGGTTGGTCCTAGAATTCTGGTCCTTAGGAGTTCAAATCTACAAGCCCCATACATGGATCTCTTGATCGTCTTGAGTCGGTTGACCTGCCCCTCGACTTGACCATTGCTCCAAGGAAGGGCAATTGCAGCTTTGACAGCATCAAAATCTCGCCTGAGACTTTTGGCAAATTCGGTGTATTCGGGAATCTTGGTTTCTTCTGCCGAAGTCAGCCATGATTCAAAAGATTCGACCATCCCACCTCGAAGCATGCTTCCAAAATCATGAATCACCGGACTGGCAGCTTTAAGTTCTGGATGGCATTGTTCCAGAAAATCGCAAAAATCCTGCTCCTTTTGATTCAGCTTTGCCTTCTCCCGTGTGAAGATTCGACTCGCTTTCCGCGGAGACAGCATTGGAATCTTTTTCGGTGCTTGTGGTTTTCGAGCCTTCTCGGGATATCCAGGGAAGTCCTCAAGGAGTCGGTAGACACTGGAAGGCCAGCCATCGAAACCTATTTTCTGGATTTCCCGATACAAGATAATGCCGCTCCTTTCTCCTTCACTCCATCGTTGCCAGAGGTATTCGCGAAAGGGGTTGGCCTTGAGCCTGGAGACAGGTTTGGCCCTCTCGGGAAAAGATTCTAACACCCTGTATTTTCTTACTGTGGTCCTGGAAATACCCAATTCTCTGGCGGTAGCCTTTATGTTCATGCCCTCCTTCTGCATTTGTTTTACCCGTTCGAAATTTAGTCTGCGTCCAGTATTGAAACGGGAATCTTCAGAGTCTTCCGTTGCTTGCTCATTTTTTCTCTGTTGATCTTCGTCAGGGATTTCAGTTCCGATCGATTGAATGATCTCTTCCTCGGAATAGGCCTTGCAATTGAATGCTTTGTTGGTCGCTTCTTTCAACTGCAGAGGGTATTTTGCAAGAAGTCTCTGGGTGGCTTCTCCAAGATTTTTGAACAGATGCCACCTGTCGGCAACCTGGATGGCATTTGGAGCACCATTGGTTGCAGCCTTAGCGTAGCAATCGGCCCGGTCCCGGCTGATGACCTCCACCTCCGGATGTTTTTTCAATCAGTCAGTCACTGTCTTGGTACTACGATCAGGTAGGAGATCGATTGGACATTTCCTTTCCAGATCAACCAAAATGGTCCCATAGTGGCAACCTTTTTTAATTGCCCAATCATCAACGCCAAGCACCCGGACTGAGCCGACAAACCTACTGGGATTTCTCTCCAGGAGCAGTCTGATCATGGTATCTGGGCTGATAGGTATTCCAAGATACCGGGCCAGCCTTGCCCCTGACTCGGCTATACAACTGTGGCAAATTTGGATCAGCGCACAATTCAGCCTTTGTGTTCGCCCTTGGTAGGAGAGAAGAGAAGACCCTAATCTTTCCGCAAAGATGGATTGCTTGCTCTTCTTGTTGCGGCAAAAGAACTTACGAATTTGGAAGAACAGACAAACTGGTATTCCTGCCCAAGGCAGGTCAGAAACAGTTCTTTGTTATCTGCTATGGATTATGGAAGAGCGAATATTGCGGTGGGGACATCCTGCAGTGGATCTCTTGAGCTTTAAAGAGATTTGGAAACCGTTATCATAGACCTGTAAATCAATAATATTAAGGCCAGGAATCGAGGGAAGGAGCTTTTTGAGAATCATGACAGATGATACTCCTCGGTGGGGAATGGCAATCCACATGTCCACATTCTCATTCACCTAGATTGCGGGAGAGCCACTTTACTCAGGATTATGCACCAAATCTACAAACGAAGCGGGCCAATTGAACTGATTTTCAAACGATTGAAGCAAAACTTTCCATTGAAATACTTCCTCGGGGACAATGTCAATGCAATTGAGACCCAAATCTGGTCTTGCCTGATTGCCCACCTGCTTTACAGGGTAATCCTCAGTAAGATCAAACCGAAATGGGCATTCTCAAACCTCTGTGACCTGATCAGACAGCACCTTTTTACCTATACTGACCTTGCGGCCTTCCTAGCAGCCCCCGAGAGAATACTACGCCAGCAAATCAGAGACAGCCTCCAAAAAGTGGAATCAAAACAACTCGCACTTTTCCTCCATGAAGGGGCACGTTTGAAACTCAATAAAAAACAAGGCTTACAAGAAGGAATCATCTATTCTTGAGCACGGTCATGATTTATCCGGACGCCAAAGATTGGGAATATAATTGAGAGCGAGCTTGGGCTTGGTAGAGAGCTTCGCATTCCCGGGTATCAAAAAGGACAAGAAATGAAAGAAGCTGGCTCCGTGAACCAGCTTCTTTAACGTGAAGCTATAATATAGCTTTAAGAGTTAAACCGCGATCCTTCCTGAAAGGGGCAGGTTTCGTTGATTTTTTGAATAAATATGGAATTCTTAAAAAAGAGGCAAGGGGTCAGATTTCTTTATTGGGTCTTCTAGGTTGGACAGACAATTTGCAAATTCCTTTTCTGGGTTTTCTGGCCATTTCAGCATAGTACCACGCAAAACCTTCCTGGCCTCGGGGTGTACTTCCCACCTTCTCAGGGGAAAATCATCTGCAGAAATCAACATTACTTTAAAAGGAAGTTCTTCCCACCTATCCTTTTTCTCCCTTAAGATTTCCTTTAGGAGTTGAAAAGCGGTGCGGGTTTCGCTTTCGTCGAGATTGAAGTCCAGGATCGCAACGTCAATGCTGAGGTAATGATCCAGGATCAATTGCTTTCCGTCATCGTAGTTGTCGGTAAAAAGCAAGGACTCCACTTTTACGCCAGAGATGCCCTCTGACATAGAATGAAGGCAATTCGTAATCACGTCAAGATGCATTTGATAATCATCAATGACGATTACTTTCAATGTTTTCATATAAAAAAGTTTGTATTCTCAACACAAATCTATGCCGTTTTAGCGCAAATGGAAGGATTTGGGCGTGAACGGCCAAATTCGGTCGGAAATGGTTGTTAGTTGCTTAAAAAGAAAATTCAAACTTCGCTTTTATTGCTTTTAAGTAGGATCTCCCAATCGGGATCACACAATCATTTGATAATACCAGAACCCCGCTTCTTTGGACTATGCCACCTATTTCACCCTGTTGATTTATCCCGACAACTTTGTTTAAAAACACCAGGTAGGATTTGTAACATTGGACTACTTCTTCATAATCAATCCAAAAACGCTTAAAATACTTGAAGGGGTCTTTGACATCAATAAGACCTTCCGACAGCATCATTCTGCTATTCTTATTGCTTGCTTCAACGTAGAAAATTTGGTTCATTGGAACCAATCTTTTGATCACATTCCCGGTGTTCGTGACCTGCCTTACGGGAATAAATATCTCTGACTCAGCCTGTTCCAAATACTTATCGATCATAGCCCAAAGTTGGTCCTTGAACGTCAGTTTTTTCCCACCATCATAGATAGGTTGCTTACTTACAATTCCCAAGATATTGGGGTATTTTTCCTTAATTCTGGAGAGGCTGAAGGCAAATTGTGGATGATTGGTAATAGCAATAATCTTAAAGGGCAATTCAGCCGTAATATCACCTACCTTTTTCTGATACCAATCTCTGAATTTTTTCAGCAACAGAAGTCCGGTCTGAGCTTCATCTTCGGTATGGAGTTGCATATCAATTATAACCAAATTCAATCGGTGGTAATTCCGCTTCAACACCAATAAACCGGTTATCATAGAATCAGCAATCGTATTTTGGTTCCAGATTACGTTTCGGTTTAGCTCAAGTGCCTGCTCGACCAAGTAGACCTCACTGTCATCGATAATTGCAGTTTCAAGCGAATGTGTCAATATCCTACTTTTAATGCCCATAATTATAGCTTTTGTTACCTCGGATTACTTTATTCTGATATATTTCAAGCTAGGTGGTTTTGCTGATCCCTCTTAACATTTTAGCGTGAACCGGCAAAATGGGGTGTGATGATGTCAACATTCAGCATATTCTTAAAATCATATTGGACTGGGATTCGGATCATAACATGAGTTCCGGTTTTGGAGTAATCCAGATCTTTCCTGTCCTGTATTTCAAAGGTCATAATGGCTGTGTCAACTTCCTGCTCGTGAAGCCTGGCCAGTTGATTGTAGACCTTAACTCTTTTCTCAATATTTTGTACCGTAACAGAACTCTTGTAGAACTCGTCATTTTCTTTTCGGAAGTTTTCCGTATTTATTGTTCCCTGTTTATACCCTATACCGTCATCGATAATCTCAATATCCAAGTACTCATCGTCCTTGTGGATGCGGATTAAGATATCAATGTGATAGTCGTTGTGATAGCTCTTCGCCCCATGCTTGATGGCGTTTTCAACAAATGGTTGGATCAACATCCGTGGGATTACATGCATCAGAATTTCCGTATGGTCTCCATTCAAATCCGTTTGGAGATTAGCCACCCATGACTTTTTTGAAAAGTTTTTTCGCACATCGTGGTAATTTTTCACCAATTCCAGTTCCTTGATCAGAGGTATAGTGGTGGAGGTGTCGATCATCTCATTGGTCATGGTGGTGAGAGTTCCCAAGTAGGTGGTGAGGTCTCCATTCGAGTGATGGTCTGGTTTGTCTACCATATTTTTCACTACAGTTAAGGCATTGGTCACAAAATGCCTGTTCATGGCAACGCTATACTGAATAGCCACCAGCCGCAGGGACTCCAAAATTTTACGTTCCTCTGTTTCCAATATCCTAACCAGGGCATTGGCCAGAATCTCCTGTAAACTCTCCAGGATATACCGGGGGTCTCCAAATTGAATTGGGTTAGGATATGCACCCATTTTCTGGGACTGAATCGACATAACTCCCACCAATCTTCTGCCATTGGTCTCTTCGGGAGTGGCGTTAATCTTATTGTAATAAAGCGGCAAATAAACCAATGAATTAACGGGATCTCCATACCGAGGCTTTGGGCGAGTTTGGTTTCGCTTTTCAAACTCATTGCCTACATCATTAACGACTAAGGTAACCCCTGAAGCATTCTCCGATTCTTCCTGCATATCCAGGCACCAGATGGCGGGGCGGTCCTTCTCATCTGTATGATATTCGGTGATATCGTCAAGGGTTTCACCATCTTCTACTCCAACCCAAAATTTCAGTATTCCTTTTGGAGGATCAGATAACAGGCGGTCTCCATCTGGCACATACCGCCCTAGCCAAACGACATCTGAGTTCAGTAAATCAGCCAGGTCTGGGAAAACTTCTTTTATTTCATTAAGGTTCCTGGATTTTGCGATCCGTTTGGCAATACTTAAAATTCGTTCAAACAGATCCTGTGAATAACGTGTTTCGCTTTGCATAATTATGGCAAATTTTTAATACGAGTAGGTAAATAAATTATCCCTCGCATTATTGAGTTCCCATCAATTTCAATGCAATCTTTTTGTTAATGTTTTTACTTGGAATTTCCACCTTATAATCCCGAATGAAATTTTTTGTTTAAAATTTCACCCCCAAAATGGTGAGTGAAAATTCCATTGCTCACCTGCTTTCCAATGCAGGGTGTTTAGCTTTGGGTACACCTTTTCAACAAAAAGGATTCGTATGTCAATAATATGATTTGAAGTATGGCATCACTTCAGAATAATTTGTGAGTCCGATTAAAATCGGTGAACCGAAACGCCTTGGAAACTCTACAGTCAATTGAGGCTTGACCAATTGCTGAAAGAAAAAACTTGTTGGCCACCACCTAAGAATTCATTTGGAAATGAAACACATTTCTCAATTGGGGTGGCGCGATATTCAGTTGCGCTTACCCACTAAATACTCTAAACATCTGGCAAAAATCGCCTTAAATCTTGGCGACGATGCCATCGCATATGAATGTTCATATGGATATGGCGACCCTATCAGCCAGAAAGGCGTACTTCAGTATAGTTTGCCTCGGAGTCAACTTTTCCTTGAACACCAGGCGCAAAAAGACCTAAGTTATGCTCCCCTTCCTTTTGGCGTTTTGCTCGAAGGATCCGCTGAGCTGTCATTTTCCAAAATTCTTGCGGTAAACCGGGACCGGGTTTATCGGCGATTTAGAAGAGAGTTCCACATTCCAGTCAGATGTATTGATCAAGGGCAATCGTTTGGGGATATCTACCCGGTGAGTAGTCCGGAGGTATTAAAGAATGACAATTTCCTACTCACTATGGCCGCAGGTAGTATTTCCATCTATCCGGTACTTCCCAATGCTGAAACAAAAGGGGGGCGTAAATTCTATGAACGCGTTTTTAAGAAGGAGTATTTTACCCGGGAAATGATCCATGATTTCTACCAGAACCATAGTAAATTCATTCGGGAGTCATCATTTGGAAAGGATTGGGAATGCAAAATCCTATTCTTCCCGAAACAATGGGTAACTCCACAGTCCATCGCTGGGTTTCCCGGGATGTATGGTGAGGTATGTACGAAACTGGCCTACAAGGATCTGGATAATCAAACGGAACTGATGGTGATGAATTCTCTTAATGATAACCACAACCAAGACCATATATATTACCTGGGTGCTTTGATCAATAAACTGAATGTAATATTTGAAGGCCGGGCTCCGGTTATGAAGCCAGTCATTCCCAACGATAACGGTGACCTGATCAGTTCCTATTTGTGTTTCCTCAGGGAACAATTTAGGGAAGTAACAAAGGCAAGAGACACCTTGCCTTTGTTGTTTAGATATGGGTACCTCAAGAATGGGGAATGGGGATTGTTCCCGACTACGATCCCACAACTCCGAATACCTGGATTTGATGAGTTTTTCAATTCTAACCGTGTCAGCAAGGACCGACAGGACCAGATCAAGTCCGCCATTTATGGCTTGAATGGTACGATGAACTCTCTTCCAGGGTTGGGAAACCCCAATCACAAAATCATTTTTCACAGTGACAAACTAGATATCTCAAATCGGATTACCTCTGATCTTAAGATTAATTCCGGACATGAAGACTTATTTGACGGTCATTTACTTCTGGAAAAACTTGACAACGTAAACAGCAGATAATTACCCGTTCAGGAAACAAACTATTCTTTGCACATATTTTCGGTCGTTGACATCATTTTGCTACCAAGGAAGGGAAAAGGGGGGGATATTGGAATTATTAAACACATAATTCACAATATCATGAATACAGAAATTAAACTATCCCTCCTTGTTATGGCATTCTTTTTCCTCCTGACCCTGGTAATTCATGGAATTTCTGTGAAGCAATTGAATAATTCAGAGGGGGGTAAAACTTGGGGAAAGGAAAGCGTAGATCCGAAAATTCCTTGGGATTGGGAAGTGGTAAAAGACAGCTCAGATTTTTTGGGCGCGACCCACCATACCTGGTCGGATCAGGTCGGAGCCCGCCTAGTGGAACCTCCCGGCACCCAACACCGACCTCCGGAAAATGACCAAATCAAGCCCCTTGCAAAAAAAATAAACAAAACCCTTTGACTTTAATAATTCAATGTTCTGCTCTTGCAATTTTTTAACCTTTTAACCTTTTAACATCTAATTATCATGAAATTATTTTCAAATTCAATCCTTGGCCTTGTCACCGGTGCAGCACTTACCCTCGGCTTTCACATTACTGGCCTTGGCAGTAACATGGCTGAAACTAACTTCACCGTTGATGCAGAAAGAAGCCAACCCCTTTCTGCTGAAAGGAATGACGGACTTAATCTTTTTGATCTCAACGCGGAAAGCGCGGAAAATGGATCGCTTAAGCTCAAATTGAATGATCTCCAGTTACCTAATACTCTGCGAGCAAGGGAAGCGGAGGTGAATTGGTAACTAGAGGGTTGTTGAGCCAGGTTACATAGCCGGTCAATAACCCGTTAAGAATGAACCGAAAAGGGATGATCATATTTGGTCATCTCTTTCTTTTGGATGGAACTTTTTTAGAATTTATTTTTCTCAATCAGGCTGATTGGTTCCATTAAAGGATAAATTCTGTTAGTTTCTGAATTTCTACATTAACCTGTACTTGTGACGTGAGCATACAGAACAGCCTGGTCTACCAACTAATGGCAACCTTCAATAAAAGTGAAAGGGCAAAATTCAATCGATTTCTGAACTCTCCTTTCTTCAATCAAAATGAAATCCTAATCAGATTGGCGGAATTTTTATTCCAAGTTTCCCCACCCTCAAAAGAAGAAATATGGAAAGCTCTGGAAATGAAGAACTCCTACGATGACGACAGATTCAGAAAGATGGTCACTAAAATCTACAGTCTTTCCAAAGAGTTTGTCGTATTCCAATCCCTTGAATTAGACGAAAATGGGCAAAATATTTTACTCCTAAAAAGTCTTTCCAGGCGAAATCTTGACCGCCATTTCAATAAGGAATTAAAGGTGGCTGAAAAGAAGCTGGAAGATCAATCTTTGAGGGATGACACATATTTTCTTCATCGATCTGAGATCGACGAAATCTACGAATGCCACCGCGCTAAAGTCAAAGATCGTACAGAAAGGGAGCCAAGACTCGATTCTTTGTACCAAAACTACCTTTACTTCTTTATGTATCGAAAATCCCACCTGGAAGCCTTGATAAGAACCCGGAACCATACCCTCACAGGGCGCCCTATTCCAATTGAACCAGAAGCTGTTGACATCCCTATAGCGGTTGAAATGATGAACAGTTTTAATGCATTGATTGAAAAGTTCGATCTTGAAGAGTGGGAATCCTTGCTTGGACAGCTAAAGTCCAACCTCAATTTAATTTCATATAACCACCAGTGGGATTTGTTCTCAGGACTACAAAACACCTTGGCTGCCAACATCAATGGGGAAAATGCAGATGACTCCTATCACAGATTGTTTAAATTGTACCGGTTTGGTTTGGAGCATATATTATTTGAGGAGCCTCAACTTCCACCTTTTTTCTACAAAAACATTGCCGAAGTATCCCTTCTCGTGGACCAACCAGATTTCTGTTATGATTTTATTCAAACCCATGTGCATAAAATTGGTCCCAAGTTCCAGGAAGCTGCATATAGCCTTTGTTTGGCCCGATACCATTTCTATCTGGAAGAGTACCGTAAATGTTTACAGTTGCTTTACCCTATTCATATAAGAGATGTTTTTCTCCGGCTTTCAGCGCGTCTACTCAGGTTGAAATGCCTTTATCAATTGCCAGATGAACACGATCGGCTTGAAAGTGAGATTCCTGCCTTTAAAGAATTCCTTCGTCGAAACACCCGAATCCCTGAGATAACAGCCCGCAACTATATGTATCGGGTAAATCTAATTTCTAAGCTACATAAGGCCAACAGCAAACCACAGCTAAAGGCACTACTGGAAGAGCTTCAAAGCAAAGATAAGCCACTCCCTGATCAGAAGTGGCTTATTAAGGAGACCCAGGCAAAGCTAAGGCATGGGAAGGTTCACTCATGGTAGTTTCACCCATTTTTCCCTTCCAAGGCTTCTGCCCTTGGCGTCATAAACCTCCATCACATATATGTTGGGGGGAAAAAGGTCGACATTGAAATCCATAAGGGAATTGAGCTGGACAGTGAATGTACCACAAGGCCGCCCTAGAATATCCCAAACCTTGACATGGTTGGCTTCAGGATTCAACACCTCAACATGGAGTTGTTGATCAGAATGCAGAGGTTGAGGACCAATCTGAAGAGGTTTCATTTTGGGCTGGATACACTCAACTATTGGTTGGGCAGTACGCTTCCCTATGTCAAGGATAACGATGGATCCAATTTCCATTTTCAGCACATCGGGAGAATGGCCAAACGGAAGACCGTCAGTACGAAATATCGTCACCAGGAAAACATCTGGACCAACCTTCTCCTTCCTCACCCCATAACCAGCACTTGAGAAGGAGTCAATGGTGGCTATAAGATCTAAGAACTCTCTGCACTCCAGGCAAGATACGAGATACTGAATCTGTGAATACCCGGCAATAGTTGTTGCCTCAAGGGTCGACTCTACCAGAACTGTGTCCGGGAGGGAATCCTTTCCTTTTGCAGTACCTTTCATTGCAAATAACCCAAGCAAGACCAAGAGAATAGTATATTTTGTTACCATATTTGGAATCTAGAGGTTTCCATTCCGAACTAGATAGCAACCGTCTTCAGTAGGTTATTCTCGTTGTAAAAGAGGAAAATTTCCCCCAAAGGGATACATTGCCACGATTTAGGATATATTTGGCGTATAAGTACTTTTTCCTTCGTGAAAATATGGTTGCCCGAATTTGGCAGCCATTAGGGCTTTTCCTTCCCTAACCTCAAAACCCAACAAGGATCGCCTCTCAAGGGGGGGGCTCAAGGGCGAACCAATAAGCTCGTTCCGGCGTTTTGTCATTCCCTAGGATGAAATGATCCTTAGCACTGGTACAACTTCAGGACTGTCCAACCTGTCAGATAACTAACTTAGAGGCGGTAATCTTATTACAAATAATTAGCTGAGCTCAGTTCAGGTAACCATTGCCATGTAGTACTGACCGACAACTATTCTTGAGGTAGGAAACAGGCAATTTGGCAGGTAACCGGATTTGGCATCAGTTATGGCTTGCACTCAGATTCTGGAAAATAGATTCCCAAATGTAGCAGTTGGGCTTACTATGTTCTCGATTTTACAACCAGGAGTTTTAGGGCATATAGCTGCTCAGGTGAAATTGGGAAGGTTTTCCGTGGATCTCATTTACACGAAATCCCCCAGAATGGGTATGATAAAACACCTACAAGACAACTATCAGCAATCAGTTGATGCAGTATGTGAAATACATGGCCCAATTATTCCCGGGGAATCCGGTTCCGCAAGCCCAGGCCGTTTCTGAGCCGATAATATTTCCTGGAGGGCAACCTGGCTCGCGGATAACCAAAAGGGTTTGAACCTGTGGTTGACCAGAAACAGATGGGTCGCAATATCCATCTGCGACCAGGCCTATCTTGTCAAGACATGGGTCTGCTATAAAACCTTCCCCATTTGCATACACATCATCAAGAATGGATTGTACACAATTCGAATCAAAGGGAATAGTACTCGTTGAGGCCGAAGGGGGATTGTCATTGATCAAATTCCAAACGGCAACTTGGAGATCATACTTGGAGGCACAGGGGTAATTTTGGTTGATGAGATATTGAACAAGATCCATGTTTTCCTCCATTTCAACACCCAGGCAACTGTAATCGGTATTCGTAAGATTGGCGACTTCGTGAAGATAGATGTCATAAGAAGTGGATGAACTGATCGGGGCTCCGCGGTCAATGCACCAAGTGTCATGAGAGTAGTTTCCGGAAGCGTCTGAAAGCACCACGCTAATGTAGGTGTTGTCATTGGGATTGTTAATGGAGGCCACCATTGAGTAATTTCCGGGTTCAGGAGAAAGACCAAGGTCTACCTCAACCACCTCGGCATGTGCAGCAATGTCAACACTGTTCCAATTGCTGATGTCAATGCCCGGGGAGGTCCATTGGAAAACACCCGACGCAAGGTCTTCGGAATATTCGAAGTGACCGATTTGAGGATTTCCACCACCATTAATTGGCATGTCGGTATAAACTTCCCTGACTTCAAGGTGGGTAAGGGTCAATCTCCAGTCAGACTTGGTGATCACATAGGTGACAAAAAGTTCCCCATTAATAACCTCAGCCTTGATATATCCGACTTGGGTATACTTCCCTGCAACCAGTGGGGTAATCCCAATATTTCCACAATCATTGGGGTTGATAGGCACCATTACAGCCTCGCAGTATGGAGGAGGTCCATTCCCATTGCCAATTTCATTTTGGGGAACGTCCATATCTCGCTGACACGAGAAGAACAACATAAAGGTTAAGAGGATTAAAAAGCCAATTCTCTTCGTATTTCGCATAATCGATGGTTGGGTAAAAACATTGCGGTGTTTCAGAGTGCCAATTCTCCGCATGAAACCTTTGCTGCATGCAAAAGGGTACTGCCAATAAGTAAGGGGTCTGGACGATCAATCTCAAAACTAATGCATTTTCCCAAGTCAAAATGTTCCCTTTATGGGGGCGTTTTGTAATACAAGGAAGTTACCATACAGCCTTCAAAAGAATGTTCATCAATACCTTGTCTATTCGCCAGAACTGAATACTGTGATGACCATTTCAATTAAACGAGTCGCCACGAACTGTCCGCTCTAATATGATGCAAAAAACGGGGAGCTGCCGCAAGCCTGGACATAGAATTCTTTTTTCATTGCCCCCCCATTAACCATGACCAATATAGTTTCGCTAAATTGCCCAACTACAAACAGATTAAGACAACCGGCCTCTACTGCCCCAGATAAAACAAACACAAAATGCCCCACAACAAGTTTCTCAAAGTACTAGCCCTGTTTGCGATTTTATGTACATCCCTGTATTCATGCGACGACATGGAAACAGAAGAGGACAGCAGTTATTCGAAGATCTTATCCGACGATAGTCCTTTTGCCGTGCAACCAGTAGAGGAAGATGTTCCCAAAGAGAGCTTCAAATTTCCAAAGGTAGAGCTGCAAAAAATCACGAAACTGAAGAAAGCCGGGGCCTATGGATATTCTGAATTTTATTATTACATCTCCTCGAATTTCGAAGCGGTTAACACCTACAGCGAACAAGGTGCAACGGAGGATTTTGAAATATACGGGCACACCTTTCAAAGTGGTATTGAATATGAAACCATAATCCACTCCAATAAGCCGAGACACTTTATCGAAACGTTTATCCTGCCAAGGTGCGAAATGGATGAGGTAAAGAACACCATATCTGAAGTCTACCCTGATCTTAAGATGGATTGTCAAGACAAGGAGAACTACTGTGAATTCTCCTTATACGGTGAGCATGAAGTGAAGAAAGTCTGGTTTCAAATCTTCGATGAATCAACCAAAATTGGCGTTACATACAGGAATAAATACTAGGCCTACTCCACCTTCACAACCCGAAACACCCGAACCCCATCCTCCGTCAAAACCTGAACCACATACAATCCGGCGCTCTGTCCCAGTTCCAGGTGAACCTCCCGTACAGATTCCCGCTTGATCGACTGAACCATCTTACCCTGGGCATCCAGGACGCGGACCTCAATAGAATTGTAAACACGACCCGGATCAATAGTTACCCTGCCCGTAGTCGGATTCGGGAAAAGCGCAATGGGAATAGTTTCAAATTCCGGGACACCGACAATGGTCACAGCATAGCAGGCCGAGGTATCGGAACACACCCCATTTTGCATCACCACCGCATAGTTGCCACTCACACTGGGCGTAAAAGATTGCGCATTTGCCCCGCTGACGGGGACTTGGTTGTCACAACCGTTCGCATTCTGGGTGGTCTCCGAATAGGTCCCGCTGGCAGGGTAGGAATTGCCGAGGTTGGAAATATAAGGGCCGCAGGAGCTGTCCGTGATACTGGTAGAATCACCTGAAAAAATCACCACACTAATCGTCATGATGCTATCACAACCCGCGTTGTTCATGATCGTATCCTGATAGGTTCCCGGGGTAGTCCACACCTTCCCACTGGGACAGATAAGGAACACAACCAGAAACAATAGCCGTGCCACCCGCCGTGATATTAGAAGATAGAGAGGCCCCCGAAACCCAATTGGAAGTAGTACCCGACAAAGAAAATCCACTCAGCGTACCAGGATTGCCATTGCCAGAATTGTCATCCAGGGTAGTTACGCCAGTATTGCCGATAGTTTAAAATTGAAGCGTATGGTGGTTCCAGGGTATTTTTCGAAAGAAGCCAAAGGATAAAGATAGCTTTTTGGGTTTATGCCATTCTGAATTTACCTGCCGCCTGGTCCGGGAGCCCCCCTTCGCTTTTTTCCAAGCTACACCATGATCGATCATTTGATCAACACCCTGTCCTTTCCATCAAATTTTGCCTTTACTTCCTTCAAAAAAACTTCGATCTCCTTGTCGTTCAGCTCTCCAAGTGAAAAGCAATAGTCTCTTTCCCCTTCCCTTCCCCAAGGCTTAACCGAGTAGGCAATCGGAGCATGGCTTTTACCCCAGTCCTTGATAAAAACTTCAAAATCCTTTTTGACTGGTCCATTGATCCCACCACCATAGCTGATAAAGGAAACCTTCAGGCGGTATTCCTCTTCATTGCCAGGGGATGGAATTTTCCCGCCCGAAGGGGTAACTCCACGTTGGCCATTGCCGCTTGTTCCCGTAGGGGCAACTCCGCGTTGGCCCTTGTCCCTTGTTCCCGTAGGGGGATCCACGCCCATCCCCATCGAATCATTTATTATGACCTTATCCTCAGCTCCGGTCGTATTTTCTCCCTCTGCTGTGTCAATAAGGGTTTCGGCACTGTCCGAAGTTGCACGATTCAATTCCTGGTCATTAATCACGGAATTTCCCGAAGTTGCACGATTCAATTCCTGACCATTACTCCCGGAATTACAACTGGCACCCAGGAACCCCATAGAGATCAAGAGCACGAAAAGGAATGAGGAAGCCCTTAAATAGTTCATCTTGAATATATTCATGGTGATACTGTCTTATTCAAATTACAACTGATTCATAAGCGAACAGCGCCTATTGCACCTCCAGAAGCGAAAATTTCTTATTGCACCGCCAGAGACGAACAGCGCCTATTGCACCGCCAGTTTTCCAGTTGCGAAACGATTGTCATCACCGATGATCTGATAAAGGTAAATCCCTTTCGCAAGACCAGAAACGTCAACTTCAAAGGAAGGAGTTGATCCTACCTCCCGACCGATCAATTTTTGGCCCTGGAGATCAGTTATCACAAACCGTAAACCTTTAACTTTCTGATAATCGCCCTCCAACCGAACCGTAATCGCATCCGAAGCTGGATTGGGGTAAAGTGTTACCAGCAACGAAGCCGCTCCCATCTCAGATGTGCTCGATATAGCTCCACAACCAGGTGAGGACAGCAATCCCGAACGAGGTCCCAACAAAGCAGCCTCGGTCCGGCGATACTGCCAGTAAGTAAACATGGTGAGGCAGGCATCATCCGAATAATCCATGTAATTGACATACATATCACCACCCAAGCCTCCATTGCTGCAGGAAACCGGTGCGGTAGGACACCCATCGTTGGAACCACCTTGATTGGGAGTATCATTGACTTCGTCAGAACCTGTGCAACCGGTACCGTCATCTCCCCAGATATGCTTCAGGTTCAACCAATGGCCCACCTCATGGGTTGCCGTCCGCCCCAAATTGAAGGGGGGAGTGGCTGTCCCGGTGGTTCCGAAGTATTCATAGTCGATCACAACCCCATCGGTCGGAGCAGGTTCGCCCGGGAATTGAGCGTAGCCCAAAGTCTGGCCGTCCACATCACAAACCCAAATGTTCATGTATTGATCACGGGGCCATGCATCTTTGCCACCGTCGGCATCGAATTTCATAAAGTCATCTGAGGGGTCAAAGCCAGTACGGTTGGTAAATGTCCGGGTAATCCCAGTGGTAGCAGCCCCGACCGGATCAAGCGAAGCCAGGCAGAACTCGACCCGCAAATCTTTGGAAAATCCATAAAACCGCACCGGGGTAATGCCTATATCTGCGTTCAGACGCCGAAAATCGGCATTGAGAACGTCTATCTGGGAATTGATTTGTGCATCGGAAATGTTCTGTATACTCGTGTTGTACACCACATGAACCACTGTGGGGATGGTGATCACCTGCCTTTGTTCATCAAATAATTCTACCGTCACGGTGGTGAAAGCAACAAAATTATCGACACAATTGTATTCATCAACGACAATATCATAATCACCAGAAACGGGTGGGGTAAAGTAAATCACCGACTGTGGGGCGCAAACCTCATAATCGTCATTGTAGGCAATGGCTCCAGTGGCACCGGTCTGATAAATTGTGATCTCAGAGTCAAAAGCATTGTCTCCGCAGTTTGAAATCCGGTAAGTCTTGCCAGCCATCAGGCCGGTGATCCTGGAATATTCTCCACCGTAAAGTTCTGTGGTAATGGAATTCCCAACCACGGTAGGAGCCGCCTTTGTTTCGTAAAAGGTATTGTCATTGGGACATTGGGCCCAGGCGTTTAGTCTGAGCAAAGACAGGCCCAAAACGGATAACAATATTATAAATCGGTTCATTTGGTGCTTTTCTTTTGGTTAGCAGAAGTAGGATTTCGGGTGAGCTGTCTGTACAATTCGGGGTCCCTGTCATACAGTGCCTGCTTTGCTGCACAAAAATTTCTGACATCTGTTTTTCGGTCGCCAGTGGGAGTATATCCCGGGATCAAGGGAGGATTGAATTTCCCCTCCTCCTCGACAGGGCCCAATTCAGAAATCATTGCCTGGGTAGCTTGTTCCATGGAGTCCAGTCTCTGCTCCAAGCCTGGATCCTGAGCCATTTTCTCCTTTAGCAATTCCATGGTCCCACAGCGGTCATTCTGGCCATAGGCGAGAGTAGCCGAGGCCATTAACAATAGGGTAATCATCAATTTCATAGATTCTGCTTATTTTTATCGTGCCCCGAAAAGTATTCAATATTGGTGAAATGGCTCAAAAGAATGAGTTATATCATCATATTTTGTTCCATGAAGAGCGCAATATTGGATGGTCTGGTATCCTTTCGAGAACATCCTTGAACCACTGGAAGGGATCCAGGTTGTGGAGTTTACACGTTCCCAGGAGGGAGTAGATCAATGCAGCTCTCTGGACTCCAGTATGACTGCCAGCAAATAGGAAGTTTTTCCGTCCCAGTGCCACAGGCCTGATCTGGTTTTCGATCAACACTAAACCTGCTTCGACACGCTTTTTCATAATCTCTGGCCTGTCGTTCGATGGCATAAAGCTTTCGGAAGAATCCCAAGGCATGGAAAAAAAAGGGATCGGAACGTGATTCAGGGCATCAGAAGACAAATAAAAACTGAGAAAAAATAGTAGCTTTGAGACATGAAAATGTTGACAAAGGCCTTCGTTCTCTTGATTTTCCTGTTTTCAACGGCGGGATTCGTAGGTGCGCAAAACTGGAACACAAGTACCGATTACGATCACGGGTACACGGTGAAGTTTCCTGAGCTACCGCTATCAGTGCACAAAAATGTTCCGGAAGGGTTCAAAATTACCGACTACGCCCAGTCCGCCGCATGTACCTATATGGCGAAGATATTTGTCATGAATTCTGAGGTCAGGAACCCGAATGCCATGGCAATAAAGACGCTACATGAAATGGCGACAAACCTGGGAGGTGATGTAACAGCAGAGGAGGAGTGGAGCCATGGAGAATCGATGGGCGTCAAAGGACAGATCGATGTTCCGGATAAAGGCGAAGGCAAACCAGCGTTGAAAGTGGAATGCATCGTAATTGTGGTGGGGAAAATCCAATATCAGATGGTAGCCATGGGGCCTGCGGAGTTATATGAGGAAGCGGTTGCCGAGCATTTCCTTGCTTCTTTCGGCTTATTGTAGCCAGTTCCCTGAGGGAAAACCAATGGGGAAATTTTCAAAGAGGACGACCCGCGAATCCCAAATCCTACTCCACCTTCACAACCCGAAACACCCGAACCCCATCCTCCGTCAAAACCTGAACCACATACAATCCGGCGCTCTGTCCCAGTTCCAGGTGAACCTCCCGTACAGATTCCCGCTTGATCGACTGAACCATCTTACCCTGGGCATCCAGGACGCGGACCTCAATAGAATTGTAAACACGACCCGGATCAATAGTTACCCTGCCCGTAGTCGGATTCGGGAAAAGCGCAATGGGAATAGTTTCAAATTCCGGGACACCGACAATGGTCACAGCATAGCAGGCCGAGGTATCGGAACACACCCCATTTTGCATCAGCACCGCATAGTTGCCGCTCACACTGGGCGTAAAAGACTGCGCATTCGCCCCGCTGATGGGGACTTGGTTGTCACAATCAAACCATTGGTAACTGACCCCATTCTGATTAGCAGTTAGGGAGCTGCCACTTTGCGAAACCGAGGTATCGGTATTCGTGACCGTCAAATTCAAAGTAATGACACTGTCACAACCGTTCGCATTCTGGGTAGTCTCCGTATAGGTCCCGCTGGTTGGGTAGGAATTGCCGAGGCTGGAAATATAAGGGCCGCAGGAGCTGTCCGTGATGCTGGTAGAATCACCCGAAAAAATCACCACACTAATCGTCATGATGCTATCACAACCAGCGTTGTTCATGATCGTATCCTGATAGGTTCCCGGGGTAGTCCACACCTTCCCACTGGGACTGACAAATGAATCACAGCCAAATCCGGTTTGGTTAGACAGGGTATTGTCCAGGATCGTGAGGTTGATGGTAATGATACTGTCACACCCGGCCGCATTGACCAGGGTATCCGAATAGGTTCCGGAGGTAGTCAAAACACTGCCCCCCGGAGAAGTATATTCGACACAGACACTGGGGCTAATGGTCGAATTGCTCTGACTGATCGCGGTAAAATCCAAAGTGTAAATGCTGTCACAGCCCGTCAGCATCACCACCGTATCCTGGTACATCCCCGTGGCAGTCAGGACCTGATTCCCGGGGGACAGATAAGGAACACAGCCGGAAACAATAGCCGTGCCACCCGCCGTGATATTGGTCGAAAGAGAGGCCCCCGGAACCCAATTGGAAGTGGTGCCCGACAAAGAAAACCCACTCAACGTTCCCGGATTGCCATTGCCGGAATTGTCATTCAGGGTAGTCACCCCAGTATTGGTACCATTGGCAGTCCCCTGGTTGAACTGGTAGTAGGCCTTGAGCGATGATGGGATCACGCAAAACTCCAGGTTCATACTTGCCTGAATCTCAGCGCTGGTCCTGGCCACATCCCAAACCCGTACTTCATCAATCGCACCCTCGTAGGGAATACTGCCACCCGCGACCCGTTGACCAATCGTCATATTTGCATTCCCCGAGGGGGTATTTACAGTAGTCAATGAACCCGTCCCTACCTGAACCCCATTCACATACAAAAACCCCGTTCCATTGTTCAAAACGAAAGCAACATGGGCCCATTGACCGGGGGGAACAGCGTTGGTCGAGGACGAAATATTGGCATTGGTGCCGCCAGAGATAAATACCAATTGGTAGTTGGGATTTACCAGGAAGGTATTTCTCGACCCCACCGCGTTCAAACCGTAGTCTAAGATGGCAGAGTTGGTAGTGATATTGGGACTCACATTGACCCAAGCCTCAAAAGTCCTGTTTGCCGAACCCAGAACGCCCCCATAGGAGGTTTGCACCACATCATTTGAGCCATCAAAGTGCAGAGCATTTTGTGACCGGAGCTGGCCGGGAAGCAAGAACAATAGAAGTGCTGCCAGTACGACGGATAGTGTAAAATTGAAGCGCATGGTGGTTTCAGGGTAATATTCGAATGAAGTCAAAGGGTAAAGGTAATCTTTTTGGGCTTTGGCTATTTCCTTAACTCCCCTTCCTGGTCAACCGGTCCGTCTTATGATCCGGAATCCCCAAAGCTTTGTCGACCAAATTGGAGACCAACCACTTGAAAGGCTCCGGCGGAATCGGCAAGGTGCGGCGGTCGAGTAAGTCCCCAAATGGATGCGTTTGCTTAAGGATCTTAGCCGCGAGGATTTCCCCGGCCAACAGGGTTTGGGGAATCCCATGCCCGGCATAACCGATCCCATAGTGGATATTTTTGAATTTCCCGATGGTCCCAATCCCAGGCAGAAAATCCAGGGGAATACCGATCCAGCCTCCCCAAAATGCCTGAAACTCCAGGTCCGGCAACTGAGGAAAACGCTGGCGAAAGACCTTCTCCAATGCCATGCCGATTTTCTCCGGAGAGATGTCCTTCAGTTTGAAGCCATAGGGAATATGGACGATCTTCCCACCAGAAATCAGCGTATTCCGCTTGGTAAGCCGATAGCTCTCCAGCTTTTCATGGGCGGTGAACAGCCCCTCCTCTCCCGGCCAACCCAGGATTTCCCTTTGTTCCGGCGTGAACGGCTGCGACTCAAACATCCCATTCCAAATAGGGGCCATGAACCGCTTCTTCCATCCCAGCTGCATGGTAAAAGCATTGGTAGCAAGCACCACCTGCTTGGCCGTCACCGTTGCCTGGCCCGTTTCGATGAGCACCGGATCCGCATTTCTAATCTTAAGCACCTGAGTCCCTTCGTACAATTTTACCCCCGCCTCAATCGCCATTTCCCGGAGCCGCTTCACCAATTTCCCAGGGTTGAGAACGCCTCCCACCGGATCGTGAACCCCGGAAACAAATGCCGGAGGAATTCCCCGGTCCCGCAGGGCATCCGCGTCCAGAAAAGTAAGGTGCATGCCCAAATCCTCACCGGCGGACACCAGTTTTTGCAGCCGCTTGGTTTGCCGGGGATGGACCGCCACATTGATATTGCCATTGCTGACATAATCACAATCAATCCCCTCCGACTGAATCAGGTCTTCAAGTTTGAGGACCGCTTCCTTGGCAAAATCACACAAATCCCGCGCCCTTTCCAACCTGGTAATCTTCAGCAAAGAAGGGAGGTCCTTCCCGATCAGACCGTCCACATAGCCCGCACTCTTCCCACTGGCACCGGAACCGGCAAACCCCCTTTCCAGAATAGCCACCTCAACCCCCGCCTTCCGAAGGGCCAAGGCCGTATGCAGACCCGTAAACCCACCACCGACAATGGCAACATCGACATTCAAATCATGCTTAAGCTCAGGTTGCCAATCTGAAGGACCGGCCCACCAATTGCTATTGAGTTGCGTTGGAATCGTATTCATAAAAGGGAAAATAGAAGCTCAAATGAGGGTTTTTACGAATGGGGTAGCAGCATCGCTTTCCAATGGGATGCCTTTTCACGGGCATACTTGTACCCGATTTCATAGAAGACTTTCACCGAAGAATGGTCCTGGGAACTGTATTGGCTCAGGTCCGGTTCGATCAGCAGGTCGATCTTCGAATTGGCAAAAGTCTCCCGCAGCAGGTGTTCCGAAGCAAACATCATGGATTGGACGATATTGGTACCCAGCGAAGGCGTAAATTTTCGTCGGGAGAAAGGGTTGATCTTGTGTTTCAAAATTTGCCAGCCACTGGTTTCGGGCGGGAAATAGGCATCCAATTTAACGCCACCCGATTCAAAAGCACTGATCACCACAATTTTTCCCACCCCCATCTGGTGCAGGATATCCGTCGGGCAGGGATTGACAAACCCACCGTCGACCAGGCATTCATCGTCCTTGATAACCGGGGGAAATAGCGCCATAACCGATGAACTGGCCCTGACCGCTTCCCACAGAGGGCCTCGTTGGTGGGCTTTGATCGCGCCATCGACCAGGTTGAGCGAAGTGCAGAAGAATGTCCTCCACAGATCCTCAATTTCGACCTCGCCGAGAAAATGCTGAAAGCCCCTGGTGAGGTATTTGCCCGTAAACAAAGAGACAAATGGCAGGGTCAGTTTCCCGGCTTTCCTGAATTGGTCCAATGCTTGGGGGATCAGTTCGGGAATGTCCTCAAAATCTGTTTTCATGGCGAACATGGCACTGGAAAAAGCGCCTCCTGAGCTCCCACCCAAAACATCCATCGGGATTCCGGCCTCCTCCATGGCATGTAAAACCCCAGCCTGCATGGCCGCTTTATAGCCCCCTCCACTTAAGGCAAAGCCAATCGCATTCCCCGTGAGGAAGCGGGCCAGCCTTTGGAAATGCTTTTCGTTTCCCTTTGCCAAATGATAGTGCCGGCTGATGTCGCGCTGCGTGAACCACCCCTTGGTATCTTTGGGGGAATGGGCATCCGAAGGATGGAGGATGGCAAGTTCCATCCGCGCATGGTTGGAGGCCTGGAGCTCATCCCACAATTTTCGCTCGGCCGCGCTCAATCCCTTGTCCTGGTCACCCTTGGCAACCAACAATACCCGGTCGCATCGACGGGCGGCCAGCTGCGTCCAAAGGTCCCATTCTCCATTGGAGAGGTAGATTACCTGGGGATGGTCTGATTCCAGTTTGACAAATTCATAGGCCACCTGTTGCGCATTTGACAAATCGATTCGACTTTCCAGGTGCTTGGGTGAGGCAAGGGTGGCAGCAGAATAAGGTCGAATTTCTTTTTCCAATGACTGCGCAAAATCGTCCAGGTCAACTTGTGGGCTGAGGGGGAAGAGGAGCAGGGAATCGGCTTTTTGTTGGAAGGCAAAATGGGGTTGACTCCTTTGCAATAGGTTTTTCGAGAAAATCCGGAGGGTTTCATGGTCCTTTTTTACCAGGTCGATCAGGTCATCGACATTGATTTCCAGTAGATGAGAGTTGCGGAGGGCCTTCACGGTTGCCACCCGGGGGACTTGCATCAGGGCTGCCGTTTCACCGACCACCTCCCCCTTGCCAATTTCCCCCAGGATGATTTCCCCTTTTCTGACCTTGGTACTTGAGGCCTGTAAACGCCCATCCATCACGATATAAATCCGGTCGTCCAGATCCCCTTCCTGGATCAGCGTTTGCCCGCATTGCAGCTCGATCACCTTGGCTCTTGTGGAATACGCTTCCAGATCTTTCTCTGAAACCTGGGAAAAGTAAGGAACCGAACGGAGGAGATGGGCAATGTTCACCATATTGACAGGAAGAAACCGATTGATTATTTGATGCCTGAAGGTATTGTTTTTCCGGGATTTATCGAATTCCAACGGGGTCTTTCTGGTGTGCAATTTTCTCAGTTTTCTCTGCTTTCTCAGTTTTCTCAGTTTTCTCAGTTTTCTCAGTTTTGTCTGCTTTCTCTGCATTTTCTGATTTTTTCGACATTCTTGTTTTTTTTCTGCACCCCACCACCACGTGAACACAAAATTTCAGGAAATACAGAAATCGCTGCGATTCTGTTTTTTACTGCAACACATCCTTCTTTTATTGTAGGCGGACCTGGGGATGTCTCTGCAGATCCTGCTTGACACCTTTGGCTTTTGCTGCTTAAAACTTCCCCCTGCGGAAGGCGGCGGAGAAGGGTGAGTGAGGGTCAACGACCGGGGACTTTTGCTGCATCATCGGAGGTGAATACAGGGAGATTTATCGCTTCTTCCGTGTGGGAATGCGTAGATGGTGTGAAGGGCTCTATCTTGGTAAAATTGGCCTCTTAGGTGTTGTTTGTGAGGGGTTTATGGGTTCGATGTGCATATTGGAGGCCGCTTGCGGTGAGGCAAAAAGTCCTAAATCCGCGGGGTTAGAGCAGCGACTCCACGGGTCTGAACCCGCGACTCCACGGGTCTGAACCCGCGAATCCACGGGTCTGAACCCGCGAATCCACGGGTCTGGA
>CAYGRE010000082.1:0-30610 GCA_964352215.1 uncultured Bacteroidia bacterium | reverse complement strand
CGGCTCCAACCCGGCGGCCTCGGGGGTTCCGACCCTCGGCCCCGCGCCTCAAACCCTGCGGCCTCGGGGGTTCCGACCCTCGGCCCCGCATCCCCAAGCCTGCGACCTCGGGGGTTCCGACACGCGGCCCCGCATCCCCAAACCTGCGACTCCGCACCTCCAAACCTGCGACTCCGCACCTCCAAACCTGCGACTCCGCACCTCCAGACCTTCGGCACCGCACCTCCAGACCCGCGACCCCGCACCTCCAGACTTTCGGCTCCGCACCTCCAGACCCGCGACCCAACACCTCCCAATCCGCGTGTTTCCTCCACTAAAAAACCACCATTTGCCACCAACCTAAAATGACCGGCTGAGACAGAAGAAAAGAAAAAGGCGAACCTTTTCCATAGCGATTCCATAGCGATTCTATTGGCATCTGGAATAAAACACCACCCCTCCGGAACAAAATCATGATCGTTCGGAACAAAGAATGGCTCTTCGGAACAAACTTTTGTGCCAGCATTTACATTCGGTTAGATTATAACAAGGTAAAATCGTTCCTTTTTCAATCGTAGTCTTTTAGTCACCACGTAATTCCCCTCCAACAGCGGCACTTTCCTTCCTCGGTCGCTTCAGTCAGGGAGCTCATTTTGTTTGTGCAATCTTTTTTTCATGGAAAATCAACAGGTCAGTGCTCAGGAAAATGCTGTTCAGCAGCATGAAGGTCAGGTAGAAGGATTCGGACAACATCCACTGGACAGTGGGGGGATGGGGGATGCGAATGGGGGAGCTCCACCTATGACTCCTCCTCCATTGGATCTGGGGGGGCCAGAAGCAATCGCTCCAGCCACGAGGATGATGTCGCCCAACTTTTCTATCAGTGAATCCGGGGAAGTCCATTCGGGGGTATCGTCTCCGGTAGCCATCCAACAACCTTCTACAGATCCTTACCAGGGAGAATCGGGCATGCTTCAATCTGGTCAGAATCAAAACGCAATGGCCGCTTCCGAACCCGCAGCGACTACCAGTTCCCAGTTTGACACCTTCAAAGCAACCGTTAATACCAACTACGGTGTCTTGTTGACGATCGAGACCCTGGATGCATACATCGAAAATCTGAGGGCGGCAGTTCAGGCAGCCAATAATCCTGTCTATGAAATACCTTTTCTGGGATTCCCTCCGGGATTTAGTCAGGATGTCATTACTGATTTTGGTTCAGGAATCGAATTCGAACGCGGCCCCGTGGATGCCGTTGTGACCGACGGTGAATTGCCTGATTGGTATCCTGATAGAAGCAATCCTTTACCTCCGGAACCGATTGACCTCACTCCAATGGAGGCTGAGATTAACACATTCAGGGGATTCTTTGAGTACCTAACGGCCAATATCACCGATCTGAATGCTACTGGTATTTCAAGTACCTGGGAAGACACCTTGCTGCTTTGGATGGGTGGTTGCGAGAGTTTCGCAACAGAATCCCGCAATGCATTGATACGGCTTGACCAATGGGTGACGGATAATTTCCTCTTTCCGACCCTTGGCCCCCTTGATCCTTGGGGACCAATTCTCTGGGAACCGACGGGAGGATTGACGGCATTTCCTCTTGACGGAAATTTCCTTTCCCCAATCGACTTTGTTGGCCCACTCCGTCCAGGCTTCCCAGGTGTCAATACAGAAGCGATCAGAACGAGTCTGACTGCTTTTGATCCCCTTATGACCCAGATGACGAGGATTTCCAATGACAGCACCGATGACCAGATCCAGGCTTTAATTGACCGTGACACCCCCGAGAACCGTACCAAGCGGATCGCCTTCCGGGACCATGTCAACACCACCCACGGTCTGGAATTTGATGTGATCGACCTCATCTTTGACCATTTGATAGAAAATGGAGTTGATCCGGCTGACCACAATGCCTACAACTTTGTCATTGGCAATGGCGGCGATGTCCAGGGAACAGCAGGGATGGACATCATTATTGCTGGTCCAGGCACCAGCTCGGTAGATGCTTTGGGAGGTGATGACTTCATATACAGTTCCGGAGAAGGTGCTGTTGTGTTCAGCGGAGCCGGGGATGATACGGTTCATGTGGCAGGTGAGAATACGGTGGTTGATGGAGGCACAGGGTCCGATGCGGTAAATACCAATGGCGGAGGAACTACAGTTATAGACCGGGAGGACGAAGATCAGGTTTCCGGCCTTGCTGAAGGGGAGAGTGCACTTGGAAGTAACGAAGATCAGCAAGGACAAGCAGACCGGGAATCCCTGTTTGGACAAACCAAGTGGAGCCTGATGGATGAATTCGGCAAGGCCGAGCCCTACGACTACATTGAAGGTCAATTGGAGGGATTTGTTGAGACGCTGAATTATGAGCTTTCCCTCCAGGTTGAGGCTGCGAATGCGATGATGATGGCACAAGCCGTGCCACATTTCCAGCAGGCAATTGAGAACGCAATCGCACTACAGATGTCTCAAATGAGCTCTATGCTATTGCTGGGTTCACAAGTTCCGCTTGCGGTAGGTGGAGCCAGTGATTTCTTCCGACTTGCCGCTGCCAGAACGGTTAATATTGCCGATCGGTTGACCCTGCGTATGCACCAAGCCGTGGGAGTCGCGGCCACTGAGGTGGCAGCCCAATCCCTCCAACAGGAAGAAGCTCCTGCCATAGATGAACGTCTGACCCAATTGCAGGAATATATTACTGAATTCAATACCCAATACCAAGGGCTGATGAATCAGATGACATTGCTCCAATTGGTCCCCCACAATTCCAATTGGGAGGCGGGCCTGTTAGCTGAGATTAACGAAGCCATTACTAAAGTTTCCTCTCTTCAGAGTCAATTCAACCTGATCAAAGGCGTACCAGCCGGATTCGGTCTCAACACCCTGAGCACCGGAGAGACAATCCAAAATACCTATGAGCTTTTGTATCGGTCGATTGAAGATGTGGTCGTCTCCAGCCTGGGGTCATCCCTCGGCACCGAGCAGAGCAAGCTCCAGGGATTGTTGGCCAAGGACAGTGCCAGCCAGCGCAGTTGGCGCGTAGAGTTCCGGGATCGCATCTTAGGTTCTCATGGTCTGGATTTCGATACCACCGACATCATCTTCGACTTTTTGATTGCCAATGACTTGACTCCACTCGGAGGGGGATATACCATTCGGGTAGCCAATGGAGGAGTGATCCAGGGGGATGAAGGAATCGACATTCTTGTGGGCAGCGATGGCAACGACGTCATGAACGGTGGGGGCGGCAATGACCTGATCCTCGGAATGGGCGGAGACGATTATATCCGGGGCGAGGAAGGTCACGATACCATCTTCGGCGGTGACGGAAACGACCGCATTGAGGGCGGTGCGGAAAACGATACTTTGAGTGGAGGTTCTGGAGATGACCTGATCATCGGTGACGGAGGTACGGATACCTTCGATGGCGGAGAAGGAGAAGATTTGCTACACCACGAAGCAGGGGAAACCCATGATGGAGAGAATGGAGAGGCGATATTGGATGGGCCAGACCATCAAGCCGCTTCGGGTGCTGGATTGGCGGTAGTGGACATCACCCAGGACACTTTCGTACCGGGCAGTTTGGCCGATGCCCAGCGGATTGATGCCGCTGATGCGAATGGTATTTGGGTTCCGGTTAGTTTAGGCGAATTGTTTGAAGAGGCCACAATTCCTGTTTACTCCACCGTAAATGGCTATCAGACCCCGGAAGGTGCGAACGCATTCATCAAAGCAATAAACCATCCCCTGAATCAAATTACAGGAAACACCCTGGATTATGGCGTAGCGGTGACAATGGTCAATAACGCAATCACCATTGCCCCCGAAATCCGAATTGCGGGAACCGAAATTACCCTGGAAGAGGGTAATTTGGGCACCACCCTGCAGCAAGTAGGTTTTGACACCGGAGGAGTGTCCCTTGGATTTGGAGACACTGGACTGGACCAGGTTACATTGGTCAGTTCTTACAGTGAGGGTAATCTGGATTTTTCCTTCACCAATATCCCACTGAGTCTTGGACAGTTTGTTCAGGGAACGGGTACGATCGGTAGTGTCGGAGGAGAGGTCATCATGGATGTGAGCCTTGCCATCAATCTGGGGGAAGGAATGTCAGGAAATCTGGAATTGGAGTATGTAGATGGGCAATTGAGTGGAAGCACCGCAATTGATGTCAATTATGGTGACATCAGTGGTTCCCTGGGTATTTATTACAACTATTCCGGAATAACTGGCCTGGCCGGAGAGGGGAGTGCCACCCTCAATACCCATAAGCTCAACGGTGAAGTTGACCTGTATTTCGGACCATCCAGTTGGGTAAACGGTCTTGTACAAGAAAGAGTAGGCATCCTTGGTTTGAATTCATCAAGTACTGAGGCGCCAAGTGGGGACATAGAGGACCCTGATATCACCACCATTCCAGCAGAGGAAACCCTCGGTGACTTTTCCTGGGCAGGAATTGTCTCCGGGACAGTACCCATCGGAGAAAATTTTGATGCTTCAGCCAAAGGTATCCTGGACTCAGAAGGGGATTACGCTCTGAGCCTGGCGCTTAACCAAACTGGCGACCTTGAATTGAACGATGGAGGTGGTGGTGAGTGGAAATTGGAAGAAAATTATCCTGTCGCAGATTTTGGACTTCCTTTGATAGCAGATATCTCTGCTAACCTGGGAGCTATTTTGAGGTTTGGCTACAACTTTTCTCCCATTCGCCTCACAAATGCCACTTTATCCGGAACCTACGCCAAGGAGGGAAATAAATACGGAATCACCAACAATATCAATCTTGGCGGGGGGCTTTCCATGAGCGACACCGTGACCTTAGGAGGCGGGTTGGAACTGGGAATTCAGGAGCATGTATTGACCCAAAGTGGCCGGATTCAGCTCAGTGTTGAAGTAGATGCCACCATTCACGGTGACAGCACAGCCGAAGCCAATTTCCGGGCTGATTTTGACGACGATGGTTTCCATCCACATTTTAACACCGCCCTTGATATCAGTCAAGACCTGGACGTAAACCTGACCGGAAAACTACTGGCCGAGAATAAGATCAAACACTTTTTCCGCCACGATGCTGTCCAGAAGATTGAAGTAATCCTATCGGGTGACCCCTTCCACCTGGGACACATGGACTTAGAAATGGGCTACAATTCCGATGCCGAGAACAATAAATTCCGCTTCGGACCCCCAGAAGGTAAGGATCAAATCTTCCAAATCGCCAGTGTAGAAGACATGATTGAAAACATTCACTCTTTCCACACCACCACCGAGGCAAGTGCTGGATTTGTGGAACCAGAAGAGCTTGGAACCAAAGTAGATAATCTGGCTGGTGAAATTGATGATAAAATTGATGCCTTTGTCGATTCAAGTGATGAAAGTGAATTTCAGGCACCGGTATATTCTCAACAAGATGGAGGATTACAGCATACCTTCGAAGTACTGACTGGATTGTTAGACCTCTACGAGCAGTACAGCAATTACAAGGAAGAGGATTTGACCGATGAGATTTTGCGGGGCCTGATCAGTTCCATTAAGAGTAAACACAAAGTCTTTGACCGTTTTGAACTGGTTGACAGCAATGATGTAAGTGGGGAAGCTACCTACGGCCCTGGAAACAGTTTCAATTACCTGTTTTGGCAATGGACTGCCAGCCCCACAATGGTGGCTCCGGCCCATAAGAAAATAAAAGTCACTCCCGGATCTGGTATTGCCAATGGTTCCAGCGTTGATGAACACAAATTGGATGGGCACAGCGATGCCGCCGGGAAACTTCCTACACCTATAGAACATACTGATGTTACCTTCCGGAGTGATACCCTGTCGACTACTGGGGAGAAGGTTGGAATCTTCATGGAGGCCGAAGTGCTGGGACCTGATCACGGTCTGGGAGGATCACCTTACCAAAATGCTACCAAGCAGCACATCGATACTGACATGTTCAACAAGTTCGGGAAGCCAAAGATGTTCCGAGGGCATTTGCTCAATGACAACCTGGGAGGACCTGGAAACCCAGAAAACTTATTCCCGATTACTCCGATGGCAAACAGCAACCACAAGACAAAAATTGAAGAACAAGTCAAGCAATGGGTCAATGTGGAGTTGAAATATGTCTATTACAAGGTAGAGGTTACAAACAGAGATGATGCCAATGGAAAGGCCGATTTTGTCTGTGAAGCCTACCCGATTGATCAGAATAAAAATCAGGCGGGACAGGGCAAAAAGGTAACCATTCACTCCGATCCTTCAGGTGCAACGAATGCTACTTCGCAGGAGTCTAACACGAATTCCGGTACTCCTGGTAGTGGATGGGTTGAAGGCAATCTTCAGACAGGGGATATTGAGGCTCCCTTGAAGAAGCTACCAAAAGGCTACACTCCCATCGATGACGATGTATTTGACAGGATGGTTGAGGACCAATATAAATATGCTACTGCAAACAGTGTAGATTCTGTCCTGAATGAGATTCTGGATGACATGGTCAGTGTAGGTAGTGCGAAGAAAAAGGAGAAAACCATTGAGAAATTCAATGATTACCTTACTGAGGCAGCGAGAGGTGGACAAAATGCGGATTCCAAAGCGCAGGCTGTATTCAACAAAACCTCTTGGAATAGACAAATTAGGAAGTTGAATGATGATTACCTCAGTGCAAGCGATGACTATTGAGCTGAAAATGATGTAACGACTGTTTTCAGAACTCCAGGCTGGCAGGCCTTGTTTCGATGCGATGGGCAGCGGATTGGTTGCCTCCGGAGTTTTGTCAGCTGGTGGCAGCTGGTTATAGTATTTTCCAGATTGTTGAATAGCCAGGCACTGAGGAGCCTGAGCAATAAAGCTTGCTTGTAAGCAGAAATCTTTTCTCAGAAGAATTGACAATGTTATCCCTGCAAAGGGATGAAAAGCTGCAACCTAAGCGGCTTTCAACAAACCGACCCCAAGAAATCAAAGGGAAGGATACGGAAACGTGTCCCTGAAAGAGAATTCGAGAAGTAGATCTTTGTTCCAACAATTTTCTTAATCATTAATTCAATAAACAATCAAATGAAAAACTTACTGTCTTTCATCGGGGCAACTCTGTTTTGCCTTCCCCTCTTAGCTCAGTTCAATCCTTCAAACGTTGATCCAAACGATACCTACCGAAATGTCGGGCAGGTTGGCATTGGGCTGACCGATCCCACCTCCAAACTGGATATCCGCGCCAATCCGAGCTATCAATATCTCGACGAATCGGTTCTCCGGGTCACTTATGCCTGGCCGCAGAATCCCGGAGGCTCTCCAACCCCCATCCTGGAGAATATTTTCGAAATCCGACAAGAAGGAAATCCCAATCTGTTGCCCGTCACTCCCAGAACGAAATTTGTCGTCATGGAAAACGGAAACGTCGGGATTGGGGTACAAAATTCGGATCCCGGCCTGGCGAATACCCGTCTGATCGTCTCTGACCTGAGTCCTACCCAGGTGGATTTGAATGTGCGCGGATTTCACCTGATTGATGGGCGAGACGCTTCCCTGTTATTGGGGCGGGAAACCGGTGCACAATACGGAGAATGGGGCATCGAATACAACGAGTACAGCTTGCAACCCGGACTGAATTTCTGGAAGCCAGATGGAAGCAACAACTTCGGTAACTACTTCATGTTTTTGACCGACAGCGGTAAGGTCAGCATAGGCCTGGATCCGAACAACCCAGATACTTACAAAGGTGACTACCGCCTCTATGTTGAAGGTGGAATCATGACCAAAAAGGTGAAAGTGGCGATCCCCTATTCTACCAGCTGGGCGGACTATGTATTTGCCGACGATTACAAACTGATGCCCATCGATGAGGTAGAGGCTTTCATCAATGAAAATGGCCATCTCCCCAATGTCCCCAGTGCCGAAGAAGTCGTTGAATCCGGGATTGACATCGCTAAAATGGATGCCAAGTTGTTGGAGAAGATCGAAGAGTTGAGTCTGTATGTCATCGACTTGAACAAAGAGAATCAGGAACTCAGAAGCATTCTGAAAGACCTGAAGCAGCAAGTTGAAGCCCTTAAGCATTAATCAATATGAAAACGATTAAAAATATATTTTCCTGGGCCGGGCTCCTCATGCTGATGTGGGGAACGGGCTACGGACAAACGAATTACCTATACAATGGTGGGTTTGAGTTAGGGCAGTACCAGGATGCATTCAATGCAAGCACTAATCTGACAACCAAGCATTATACTTCAGATTACCTGAACACTTGGGTTCGTGCAAAAAATTCCAGCGGCACAGTTGAACATTCCCCGGATTGGTGTTGGTTTGACAATCCCTCCTTTAGCAATGGGCAGCATCAAGACGATGGTGGGTTTGGAAATCCCGATATTCCCTTTTACGCCCATGAAGGATATGGGATGATAGGCATGGGAGTAGGAGAAATGATCACGCAGCAGTACGACCTCTCCGGATTGTTACCGATCCTGGAGCATGCGATCAACAAGGAGCTGAAGATTAGCTATTGGATCCGGATTCCTTCGTCAATGGCGATCCTTCCTGGTACGGAACTGAATTTCTACCTGGCCAAGAAACATCTGGAGTACACAACCGATGATTTTTGCCAAATCGAATACCAATGGATAGGGAACAATTCCAATCAGTGGGAAGAGGTTTTCAGTGACAATGATATGAAGAACAAATATCCATCTGGAGCCTGGCATTACGTTGAGCATACCTTCACCGTCCCGGAAGATATTGAAGATTATCCCTGGCTCGCGTTTCATGTACGTTCCTACGAGGAAGTACCACCTTGCGACGGCACCCTCCAGTATCTCTTCATCGACGATGTAAAATTGGAATTCCCTTGTGAAAAGGGTTGCTATGGGACCACTACTATGCCCAATCCGCTGATCTCTGGGACGCAGATCTCTGCCAACGGAGCCTTCAGGATTTCGGGACTCGACAATGTCACCGAGGTAGAACTGCACATTACCACTACCAACGGTCAGCCCGTTTACAGCACCTATGCCTCCTGTCCCAATGGCTTTGACCATGACCTCTTCTGGATCGGTCAGAATGGAAACTATGCGGATCTTGCCAATGCGGGTTATCGGTATTCGGTAGTCGTCCGGAATGAATGCTTTGAAAAGCGGTTGGAAGGAGGGTTAAGCAAAGTGCAAAACTATACCGGAAGTCAATACGAGAACTTTGCTGATCCTTGTGGTACCGGACCGAACATCACACCGGAAGCCTGTTGCTTGTATGACCTGCACCTCAACTACGAAGATTTGCAAGGAAGTGGGTATTCAGAGTATATCATCATTGATAACATCTGGGCTTCAACCGCCAATCCCACCTTTTCAGATGAGGTGCAAATTCAGTCAAATGCAAATGTGCTCTTCCAGGCCGGAAAACAGATCACATTGTGTGAAGGCTTCAACACGGAGGACGGAGCCGTCTTTCTCGCTCAAATTGAAGATTGTTCAGCCGGCGGAGGCGGAGGACAGGGCCACGGTGGTGGTGGCGAGAAATGGAACACAGGTGAGGAAGAGACCCAGCCAGACAAACTCAACCAGGGCCAGGAAAATGGCCTTTCTGGCGAAGGATATCTCCGGATATTTCCGAATCCCGCTTCCGACCACTGTTTCGTAGAAGTGAATTATCCCGACGTGGATGTAGTTCCGGTAACCGTCAGTGATATGTTCGGACGCGTTCTCCTACGGACAGAGCTGAAATCCACTGAAAGGCGGAAGATTGACCTGAGCGGAATGCCTGCCGGGATGTACAGGATTGCTGTCATGGTCGGCGATCAAAGAGTTTCGAAAGGAGTCGTGAAGCAGTAAGCTGCTTTCTTTCCCGAAACCTCAAAAGAGAAAGGATGGCTAAACCCGCTTCGGGGAATGACCATCCCACCTGAAAGAGATTGTAAATCCCCCCCTACTGAAGGGATTCACTTGAAGGGTCGCAGGGCAATATTGCCTTGCGATCCTTTTGTATTTGACAGTTTCAACAGATCAGAACTGTTTTTTTAGTCCAATACCCGGACGAGAAACGAATTAATCACCTCTCCACCTGACCATCCTCATAAAACACAGCTGACCATCCTCATAAAATAATCAGTCTGTTTCCTTGAAATTTGGGTCCAACCAAGACCTGAATCATCATGAGAAACAGCATTACCATTGCCATCCTCCTGGGCCTTTTATGGCTGGCCCTACCAGTCAGCGCTCAGCCTGGTCAGGGCTGGCAACACCGCTACGACAGCGGCATCAAAACTAGATTGGGCAAAGTTTCCCCCGGATTTCTTCCCAATCGCTACTTCATCACCGGAGCCGTAGACCTTCCCGCGGTCAGTGTCCCTTCCGATGTGCTCCTGGCCAAAATGGACATGGTGGGGAATATACTGCCCATCCGGGCCTACGACCATGTGGATGGATGCAACGACGTGGGCCGCGAGGTCGAGCAGTCTCAAATCAATGAATTGGTGATCGTAGGGCATTTAGAATGCCTGGATTCAACCGGGTTGGATGGCTTGATCATGACCCTGGATACTGCCGGCAACCGTAAATGGCAAGCCAGGGTGGGAGGAACGAACCAGGATCAATTGTTTGCCACCGAGGTCAACGCAGATACCACCTTTACTTCAGTGGGTTATACCCGTTCCTTCGGAGCATTTACACCCAGTAAAAACGCGATGGTCCACTGGAGCTTCAACAACGGTGCGGTTCAACTTATTCGTGTATATGCCACCATGATGGACGAGGAATTGTTTGACCTGGTCCGGCTTCCGGATTCTTCCTTGGTCGCAGTAGGGTATACCACCACCCAGTTTGGCCCCTTCCCGGCAGAAAGAAATGTACTTGTCATGCGGATCGACCAGTGGGGGAATGCGATGTGGACCAAGGTGGTGGATCTGGAGCACAACGACGTCGCATTAGGGGTCGATATGTCACAGGGAGGCATGACGGTAGGGATCACCGGCTATTCCGATAGTCTGAGCGGAGCGAGGCTTCCTTTTATCATGGAGATGGATTTGCTGGGAAATGTCCTCTGGGCAAATACCTATGACGATCAGCAGCACCGGGCCTCTGAGGCCCACGACATCCGTTGGGTGCCGGCAGGTGGATGGGTGATAGGCGGTGGTGACTATAATCCATTGACTGCATTTCTGATGGAAACCAACCCCATGGGCATGCCCAACTGGCAGTGGTGGTACCAGGGAGAACTCATCCGGGGATTGACGAATACCTTCACAGGGGATATCATTGCGGTGGGAGAAGCCAATACTGGTGCCTTGGGAACAGAACTTTTTGCCATGCGGGCCGATCCGGGAGGGCAATCTGACACCTTGTGTCCCGACCTCCTTGTGATTCCTATGATCCTCCCTTATCCCGGAGATACGATCCCCGTTTTCTTTGACCAGACTCCGATCGAACGCGTGGACATGACATTTTACCAGGACAACAGTGCTACCTACCTGCAGCACAACCTGTGTCCCACCGTTGACCTGGATGCTGAGCTTGAAGCAGCGGTTGAGGTATATCCCAACCCATTTCAGTCCAGCCTCAAGATCCGCTTCCCCGAGGCGCTGGCTGCAGAGTTTCAACTGGAACTCCTGGACCTTCAGGGCAGGGTGGTACTTCACCGCAAGGGGACCCTCCCGGCTTCCAGAGAAGTGGAAGTCCAAACCGATGAACTAGCCGAAGGGATTTATCTCATAAGGGTTGCCATGGGAAATTCTACCTTCCATCGAAAGTTGATCAAGCGTTAAACGGTGTGATCCGAATCGACAAAGGAGGCGCTTCCAACTGACGTAGGAGGGGCTTCCAATCGACATAGGGAGCTCTTCCCATCAACAGTTCATTTGCAATTGTAACCCATTAGCCCTAATTTACTTATCGGCTTTTATCATACTATTACATCACCTCGCCACAAGGCGACAAACATTTTGCAAATGAATTTCACTGTACCCAATGGTTGGTCCATTCATGATTTGCGTAAACATTTACAGTTTGCGGTTGATCTGGAATTCTGGACCATTCCCTTCTACCTGTCCGTGATGTATTCCATCGAGGACCGCAACCAGGATGCCTACCAACTCATCCGCACTGTCGTGGATCAGGAAATGTTGCACTTGCAGTCTGCCTGCAATATTGCCAATGCTTATGGGCACAAACCCACCTTTGAGGCTCCTGAATACATAGGCCAAACGATACCCCACATTAACGTCGGTTTGGACAATCCCAAGGTGGTCGATAAGTTTAAGCCTTATACTGCTACGATCGGTCCACTGGATATTGAACATGCCAATGCCATGTGTCTGATTGAGATTCCAGAGAACCTGACCATGGACACCATTCATCTCAAGGGCAACGTGACTGAATATGGCAGTATTGGAGAATTCTACGCCGCGTTGCGGTATGGCGCAGCCCAATTTAAGGATGTTATTCGCGGCAATGTGAGCCAGGTGGATTTTTTCTCCTCCTTTTACCGCAATGCTCCCAACCTGACAGTCACGGAGAATGGGGAGAACGGTTTCCAACAAGTCAATATGCTCATCGACCTGATCGTGGACCAGGGAGAGGGAGCGGACGAAGAGGAGCGGAACAAAAAGTTGGCGGCAAAAATCCCCATTGTCCCTTATCAGTTTCAGAACACGGCTGATGACAACTGGCCGGAAGAGGATCATTTCGAAAAGTTCCTGAGGATCAAAGAACTGTTTGAATTAAATAGGGTATTGCCCAAGATTTACCATGGTAAGCCGACAGACAAGTACACGGAGCATGACAAGAAACTGGAGAAGATTCTGATTGACCAGTTTACGAAACTGCGGGCTACCCTGAAGAGTCTTTTCGGCGATGATTACACCGCATCCCCTGAGTTCAATATGGAGCAATTCTTCCCGGTCATGGCTACCGTAGGAGGAGCAATCCGCAACTGCTGGATGCATGGCGTAACTCCCAAATACAGCTGAACCAGTCCAATCATTCCTTTTAATCCAACAGAGTAGAATCCATCATGTCAAATAAAAAAGTATTCCGGGTTCATCCCACGGTAAATTTTGCCCGCTTCGGCACCAGCGATGAATATTATTTGTCACCGGAGACCAGTGCCGGGCTCAGTCAGGAAGGCACCAAGATTACCGGTGGCCTGCCGATCAAAGCGGGAACTGAAAACGAAACGATCACTAACAAAGACCTGCGCGATGCCAAAGGCAATCTGAAAAAGCAGGCAGCCCGCTTTCGTTTGTATGCCTATGACTTCGACGGGGAATCCTGCTATCCCGAGGGAGCAGGCACAGAAATCACCATTGGTAGCACTATTGGCAATCGTACCGTCAAGGACATCGTTTGGACAGTGCACCTGGCCAATAAGAAAGCCGCCGCATACAATGTCGTTAACAACCAGGGAATCAATGCTTATGGTCCGGACAAGGTTCCGCAATTGCGCAACCCCGAAGTACACGGCGATGTGAATTCCCCCAACCGGCTGAATCAGTTGGTGATCGATCCGGGACCACGGGCGGTGAACACTTCCACGAACAAACATTCTAAATTCGATATGACTACCGGTCCAGCGGCTGCGGATAAGAAGGGAGATATCCAAACCTACCCGAAATATCCCGTTCGCTTCCCCGGTCAGGTCAATGAGAAACTCTTCGAGCCCAACGGTCCGATCGATACCCTGGGTGAAATCCTCACCGATGACAAAGGCCGCCTCCTCGTTTTACCTAGCAGTGGCAATGCAGTGGGACAGTACGATGAATATGGCGTGCCAGTCCAAATTACGGGGGACCTGAACAATGCCGCCTGGTACGACTCTTCCTCCGATGGACCTGTTTCAGTCGTGATTAAATTCAGCGACGGCAGCTCTGAAGAAGGTTTTGGTGGCTGGGTGGTCAGTGGAGATCCGTCCTATGCGCCCCAAATCCGAAACGTTGTTTCTGTCTGGGACGATGTCTACGATACCTTTGTCCGGGAACTGAAACTGCAGCCGGAATTGTATAATAATGGTAATTTCAATTCGAATTTCGAGCCATCTTTCGCCCAGGATGTCAAACCCGTTTTCGTCGCCTCTACTCTGCAACGCTGGACTGCAAATCTTCCTGAAATGGCCTTGAGAGCCCACTCAGCTGTAGATGCGATCACTGAAACCGATGATCCGGATGCAACCATCATGTCGGGACTGAACTTTATCCGGAACCCCAACAAGGACGAATCGAATATCGGTGCACCGCTCATGCCACTTTCTCTGGGCCAGGCCGGGACGTCCTTCCTCACCGTGACCAAGACCCAGTACTTCATGCTGGAACAGTGGAGCAAAAATAAATTTCTGAAAGGGAAGGTATCGTACGGACCAGGTGAAATTCTGGACATGGCCTCCTTGTCGAATTGCCTCGGCGGACGGTACGTACCCGGAATCGAGGTCAGCTATCCAATCATGGTCGCGGAAATCTATATTAATGATTGGCAAACCAGTGGAGCTGGCCCGTTTCGGATCAAGCATTTCCCGCTGGATTATTCCAAAGCCTCACAGAAGGCTCCCTTCCTGAAAATTGGCTGGATTCCCAATCACGGGATGACGGACGGATTACAGCCGGGCGACCTTTCGAAATTCATGGCAACCCCCTGGCAGACCGATTACAACTCCTGCTCGATTCACGCCACCGCCATCAATACGGACGGGGTCAATAAGAGCAACGGAGCAATAACCACCCTTTACTGGTCATGGCCTTCTCAACGCCCGGACGCGGTGTACGTAGCGGAAGAGGTCTACAACAATGTCCTACCTAAGCAAAAATGGTCCATTCGTGGTCCTGGTACCTACGCCGATGATCCAGCCACGGCCGCAACTTTCCAGGATCCATTGGATTCGATCACGGAATGGGACAAGATCGGGATTATCATGCAGGGTACGAATATCGAGCTTGAGGACGGGCGTCAGTTTTCTCCCGAATTGTACCTCGAGGTGGGAAGTCAATTGACGCGGTTGGGTGAATCCTCTGCTGAAGTAGCTTCCTGGCCATTCAATGCGAATCCGTCCTACAAGAAACTGAAATCCTTCCCTGAGGATTGAGGTTAAACCCCAAATATGACGTTGTGATTCTCGGTGGTGGGCCTTCCGGGCTCACCACTGCGCTCACGATTGCCCGGCATTCGGACTTGTCCGTGCTGGTGGTGGAAGCCCAGGCGCCCCAGCAAGAGCGCATCGGGGAAAACTGTCCACCCAATGTGCTGGTACTGCTGGAGGGCCTCGGGCTCCTCGAACGGTTCCGGCAGGAGGGGCATGGGATTTGTCCGGGCTATGCCTCGATGTGGGGAACTCCACGCCCCGGTTACAATGATTTTATTGTCAGTCCTTATGGTCCATCCTGGAGACTGGACCGGAAAAAGTTTGACTGGATGCTGGCGGAAGCAGCTTCCAGGGCAGGTGTCACCTTTGCCTGGTCGCATCGTTTCCATTCGCTTGAAAATGCTCAAAAGGGATTCAGACTGATGCTCACAGGCCCAACGAATAAAAATCCCTTTCCCATCGAGGCCGGTTTTGTCGTAGACGCCACCGGAAGCAAGGCCCGCTTCGCAGCAGCCATGGGGATAGAAAAGGACATTCAGGACCAACTGTTTGCAACTGTGCGCTTTGCTCAGATTGCTTCCGGGGACATAAGCGATCAGGTTCATATCGAATCAACTCCTTGGGGCTGGTGGTACACCACCCTTCTCCCGGACCGTCGACTGGTGACCATGATGGTCACGGAATTGGAAGGGCTACATGCGCTTCGCCTCGAAGAAATGAAAGGCTTTGATGCAGCGGTTCAAGCCACCCAATTTGTCGGTGCCGCCTTGCAATCGCTGCGCCTGAACGATCCAACCTTTCATACCTGGCCCATTTACTCAGGCATTCTGCCAAGTGTTTGTGGAGACAACTGGATCGCAGTAGGAGATGCCGCCTCAAGTTTTGATCCGGTTGCCGCACAAGGAATCTACAAAGGGATGGAAGATGGTTACCGAGCCGGGCAAATGATCGCTCAACACTTCCAAGGCATTGAATTTCCCCGGACAAAATACCAGCAAACCATCCTCAAGCGGTATGAAGCCTATCTGAAAAACAGGGCCCATGTCTATGGCCTCGAAAGGCGGTGGCCTGAAATGGCATTCTGGAAGAACCGGGCGAATTCATTTAACGTTTGAGGGGATTCAGCATCTCATCCTAATTCCATCCGGGCGAAAGGCAGATGTTTGGATTCTGTTTAACTTTGTGGAAGGCGTTCTGATAATTGCTCGACCCTATATATGCTACACAGAATAAGTCCCGGAATCTTTTTACCCATTGTTTTTCTGATAATTCTTTGTGGGTGTGACAGTTGGAGTGTGACGACCCTAAAGAATGATTTACCCGACCCGGTTCCGATCCAGCTCTACTTTTCAAGTGGCCCAACCGAAACCGACACGGCTGAAATTATTCGCAGGGAAACCTCCAGCCAGTTTATTCAGGTGATGAGAACTCCATTTGGTATGCTGCCAACTTGCAAGTCTCCAACGATTCAGGTTTCTGGAAGCAAAATGAAAAATCTTTTTGATGAGGATATGTTGCAGAAATGGACAGAAGAATCGATCTGTGTAGAAAAACTATCCGATGCAGGGGCCTGTGTAGTTTACATGACCTTGGCACCCAATGAAGAGTTAGCGCTTGCCCGTGTACTTGGCCCCATCGCAGGGCATCCCTTGGATTCTCTTTCCTTTCGATGGAAAACAAAAAACTACAACCTGGCTTCAAATGGGGAGATCAATCAGGTAATTTCCCGGACCGGCTTTTCCTCTTTCCAGCTAAAACTCAAGCAAGCAATCAAAGCAACCCGATAACGCCATACGGGAACATTAACGCAATCCGGGACCAATAGAGACTGAATCTATTTCGCATAATTACAAAAAGAACCCCCTTCTCCAACCGGAGAAGAGGGCGAATATCTACTTGACAATTTTTAAACCTTTCAATCCAAAGGTGCAGGTGATATACAGTCTATCAATCAATACTTGAGAAATTTCACGGTACGCTGTTGATCATCCTGGGCGATGCGAACCAGGTAGATACCAGCGGATACCCTCATCAGGTCGAGTTCCAGGGTGGCGGACCCCTGGTGGACCTTCCGGAGAAGCAACTGACCTTTCAAATCATAGACGGCGACGGTAAGGGGGCGCTCGACGTCAAAGGTACTGCCGATCTCTACCTTTACGGAGTTGGTTTGTTCCTGGTAAGTCACATTGTCCGCCCGCTTGTTTTCCTTGCCTTCCCCACAGTACACATTGAATGTTCTGGTTTTTGTAGCAAAGCAGCAAACAGTGGAATCATAAGAGGGATGGTAAAGGGATCTCATGGTAAGTGTATAGGTTCCGGTACCGGGGAAGGTGTAGGTGAGGGGGCTCCCTCTTCTAACAATAGTGTCATTGCTAAACTGCCAGTAGGTGGAGTCAGAGGACGGAAAAGAGGTGTCGTTAAACCAGTAGGTGCAGGGATCAAGAGTCGCATAATACTGGAAATTGGCAGTATGGCCTTCGCAGGGAGGGGTGGTCACCGTGATCTCCTTGCAGATGGTCTCATGGCAGCAAAGGTTGCCGACATAAGTTTCCAGGACCAGGCAGACGGTATAGGTTCCGGGGATAGCATAACTGTGGGTGACAGGGGATGGGTGGTTGCCACTGTAAAGTTGGTCCGGAGTTCCGTCGCCCCACTGGTAACGGGTGAAGGTCACACTATTTCCGGAAGATGTATTGTCGACCGTGAGGTCGAGGAGGTTGGTGATATGGTCAAACGAGGCAGACTGCTGGACCGTGTCACAAACGGTTTCGTAGACGGTGACCATTTGGCAGATGGTTTCAATGCATAAATCCGAATTGTCGGGCGTAGGTGTCCCGATCCAGAGACAGACTTCATAAGTGCCGGGTTCGGTGTATGTGTGGGTAATCGGATCATTGAAGTTGGTGGTGGGGAAGGTTGGTAAGGTTCCATCCCCCCAGAGCCATCCCACGAAGGTGATCCCGGAACCAGTACTCTGGTTTTGTACCGTAAGGTCAAGGAGACTGGTGGTATAGGTGAATGCAGCCTCCTGGACCACACCTTCGCAGGGATCACAGAGCGAATCGACCGTAATGGTATATGTAAGTTGTTGGCGCCCAGGGACTGGGCATTCATTATCCTCTACCTGCAGCACAACCAGATGGGTTCCCACATCCGCGGCGGTAGGGGTCCAGCAGACCTGGGAGATCGGTTGGGAACCGGAACCGGTAGTGAGGGTAACGCCAGCCAGGGAGAGTAAATTGGTAATGGTCAGGATATCATTGGTATTGGGGTCGCTGGAATGTACATCGAAGCAGAGTTGCTGTCCTACGCAGGCTTCTGCCCGGAAATTGGTCGTGTTGTTGATCCCACTCAGGGTTGGGATGTCCTGGGTACAGGGTTCGGTATGCACGGCAAAGTTGCGGATGGTTGAACCGATGACCTGGCCATCCCGGATTTCCTCCACTTCCACACAGATAACTCCAGTCACGGAGGCACCCCCATTGAGTGGGGTAAAAGTGATGGCGCCCGTTTCAATGTCCAGGTCTACGTCCCAATTGGGGCCGAGGGGAGAGGCAGGGCTGTAACCACCTGCGGTATTGTAATCGGCCAGGGAAAAGGTGTGTGGGAGTGTACTTCCGGCTGCGGAGGAACAAGGTTTCATCGAGTAGCGGATTTCATCTCCATCGGGATCAACCGCTGCGATCGAGAAGATACTAGGCTGATCGTTGCAGATTTCCACCATGGGGGGAATGGCAAACTGGGGGGAACTGTTGCAGGTCAATGCTTCCATTGAAATGGTAGAAGTACCGGCGACAAACTGACTTTGCGGATTGTTGAGGGAAGTGACCTGGGCGGACCACCGGTTATAAGCCCAGAGAATGGTCATGTTCGGACAAAGGGTTCCTAATATTGGGCCACATTTGTTGAAGCGGGCCTGGTAGCGTATTTGTACCGCTCCGTGGGCAGGGTTAGGACCAGGAACAGGGTCACAAAGAGTTTTTGCGGTTGGACATACGTTTTCGATCCGACTATTAGAAACCGGTACCCAGCCATTCTGGAGGGTTGGCTGAACCCCACTTCCGCTGTTGCAAATCCATTGCAAATCGGGATAGTCCGGGACACCGACTATGGGACAGTCTTCCCACAAGGTATAGGTCATAATGATAGAACATGGATCATTGGGGTCGCATTCCCAGCTGAGTTCATTGCCCAGCAGGACGATGGCTTTAGAGGGAACAAAGAGGAAGAGGAAAAGGAGTAAGGGGAACATTTTCTGCAAAATTCGATTCATAAGGCGATTTTATTGGGGTACATCTGAGACAGGCATGCGAAAGTGTTGCTTGTCGATGGTCGAATATCACAGGCCAGGAGCGGGAAAGGATGAACCGGGATTCCCGTTTCTTCCCTGTCCAGCGAGTTCATTTTGAGGGGGGCGGTGGTTGGTTATGACAATCAGCGGTATCTAAAAGGCCCGGAAACGAGCTTTCAGGGTGACAATGGAGTTACTGAACATGAATCAGCGTTTCTTGACCAGGTGAAGTGGAGGAAATAATTTAGGTGGTCAGATAATCCGGGGTTCAGGCAAGGAAGTAGTTGGGAATGGGGGGCGTAGTTAGCTAATAATGGTACCTAAGAGAGGTTTTTGTGAATTTTCTGGGGGAAGATACGTCTGGGGCAAAGTGAATGGACTTTGTCCCACAGGGAAGAAATTGAAGATCGTGTTCAGGGAGCTTTGAGAAGGATTTACTAACCTTGTTTAATTGGAATGTAGCCGATTTGTTTTGCGACCATTTTTCTTCGTATTCAATCTAACAATCAATTATGAAATCTTTCTCAAACAAGATCTTTGACTTTCTCCTCGTTCTTATCGTCAGTCTCATCACGTTTAGTTGTTCCCCGGAATGGGAGGATCCGGTTCTTCCTGCCGACCCTGCTGGGATTCAGGCAGGGGGAGATGCCGACCCGGGACTTGACCCCAACTGCATCGAGAGTGAATTCAGAGAATTTGACCTGACTCCCATCAACCCCCTTGATTTTGAAATCCAGGCCGATGTCGCATTTTCACTGCGGACCGATGGCTTCCCCTATACGGTAGACTCCTGTTTGTGCCGGATCAACCGCTATGACATCCTTTTCAAGCCCGATCCCAATTTTCCTTCATCAGATTCAATCACCGTATCCGGTCGCAATGGGGAAGAGATCGCCTTTCAAATAGTAGCGGATCATGCCCCTTTTCAAACCATTCGCATCACCGCGCCCGAAAAACTCGATGGGCCAACCTTTGATGTCTACATCGACTTCGAGGTTGAAGATTATAATTATGAGTTAGCTGGAGCAGGAGGGCTTTGTATCATCGACAACCTCGACGCAACCGAAAAGCAGCTATATGCCGGCCTCTTGTACTATTCCCCTCTCCTGCACACGATCCCGTCACTCAATCCCCTTGGAGAACCAACCAAAGAGGTCTACATTCCTACCCTCATGACTCAAGCTTCCAATTGATCAGGTCTTGTCCAGGCTTTGCAGCGCGGAGTTGATCTTTTCCAGGAACCAACCCCGGTTGGGAAGAGGAGAAGTATCCCGGACCTCTGCCTGCAAAGCTTCCAGGGCCCCCCGGTCCCGAAAAAGATCGGGATAGAGATCAATCATACGTTTGAAAAGGCGGATGAAATTCCGATAATCGGTTTTATGGGCAAGAGAGATCTTTTCGTTGCGGTCCAGGTAGATGCGGAACGAGTCGTAGAGTCGGTACATCTCATCGACCTCATCGAGCGAAGCAGCGGCCAGGTTCTCAAAATAGGATCGCCAGAGGTAAACTCGGGCATCGATTCCATAGAAGACATCGTCACGCAGGTCTGCGATCACATTTTTCAGGCTCTGGATGGCGGCGGTGTAGTCCCTGAGGTGAAAGGACAAAACCGCCTGGTTGTACAGGATGGCTTGAGGGGCGAACTCGGGCGGTAGTAAGTCATGGGCCTGATCGAGAAAGCCCCGCACCCAATCCAACTCACCGATCCGGCAGTGCAGTGCAACAATGTTCTTGAACTGTTGCGGTGGGAGGGTTCCCTGGTTAAGGATCAGCCCATTGGTGAGCAACTGGCGGTAAAGGGTAGCGGTAGAATGGCCGAATTCATGACGGCCCTGGTTCATCTGCCGAATGCAAAAGTTGAGCACATAAGCGTAAACCTGATTGGCCTCCAGATCAGAAAAATCAGCGGCGTGGGCATCCAGTAGTTCCAGCAATTCAGCCAGGGGATCGGAGGTCGGGTCTTCTGCTTCGAGGAGGGAAATGATCAGAGCATAAGCTCTGGGTAGCGGAGGGAGTTCTGACCGGATGGCCGGGTCCATTTGCACCGGCCAAGGAGATGCATCCATCGCCTCTTTCCCATGGTTGAAAATGTGCCATGCATTGAGGGAGGCGCAGGTCAATTTGAGCTTTTCCAATTGATAGTATTCGTCCAACAAATCGTGCAACTCCGTGAAATCCTCCTGCCAGACCACCCTCGTCTTGCGGTCGTGTACCGTAGCCTCAGCCAGGGTGCGACGGAGATGAAGTCGGTGCAGAATACGTTCAGAAGATTCAGGCTCTTTTTTAACCCGGTTGGCGATCCTTCCATATTGCCATTTCAGGTCGGAGATCGGCATCTCACGCCGGAGCAGCGCCTGCATGAACAGTTCCTTTTGCAAATGGTCTGAATCCCGAAATTCCACCAGAGCCAGGAATTCGATTACTTTCTGATTCAACTGGGTGGACAACTTGTCCATGCGGGCCGGTTGGATTCCGGTTCCTGCCAGCAAGGCCTCCGTAGTCAGGTCAGGATCGTAATCAGGTCCTAAGACATGGCTGCGCCACGCATCAAAAAAGACGGTCAGGGTTGGATTGGTATTGAAAAATGAGGTGCTGAGGAATTCCCGGAGTGAATCCAGCGATCTGGAGTCGAGAATGGCCAGTAATTGGTAGAGTTTTCTTTTGCGCATGTAGCTCCGGTGGTCTCGTTCTGTGTCTCTGTTCCAACGTGAACTTAGTAAAGTTCTCGGAATCATAATCTGGAGGGTGCGGCGATTCCGTCTATTTATTTCCAGAATATCCTCTGGCCTTTTGGGGGCAATAGCCCTACCTTGGGTTATATGAGTAACCCCGACCCATAACATTTTAACCTATTCCGTTTATGCGTAAGAATCTTTACGTTTTGACCTTATTCCTCTTTGCTTTCAGCCATTCCCTTGATGCGCAGGTGTTGATGGCCAATACTTACAACAACCTGCTTTTGGGCAATTGGGGGGTTACTGCATCCCCATACGGCTGTACCCCAGATCCGGATTTCAACATTGTGGTGGATCCCAATCTGGTCCCCTATGCCAATGGGATTACCCTCGTGGCGGTCATTACCGGGCTGAACAATCCCCAACCCATGTCTACTTTCACATCCTATGGCCCGGTCGCGGTGGGGGATACCCTTCCGTTTGATACCACCCTTTCCTATCCGATCTGGCTGTATTCGGGGGGAAATATTGATTTCGAATACCGGGCTGTGGGGGTAGCCACTGAAGTCAATGAAGCCTATCATTGTGATCTGGAAGTATCAGCCACCTTGGCCTGGTGCAACAACAATGTAATCCTGATGCCTACATCCACTGCCGATTGTCAGGTCCAACCTTTTAATTCCATCTCCAATGGTACTGACAGCGGTTGGGAGCTTTATCCTATTCCAAGTCACGGGCCGTTGCGCCTGGCCCATAAGGATGGGATGACGAAGTGGGAGCAGGCAGAACTTTATGACCTGGAAGGCCGTTTGCTGCGCCAATGGGGAGAAGGTGAGTTGTTGTCTACCGAAGGCCTAAATTCCGGCGTTTATTTCCTCAAGTTTGATGCTTTGGGGGAAGAGTATGTTCTGAGGACGCTTGTGGAGTAGTCCTGGCAAAAGTCAAGGCAGTAGTCCATGCCGTTCTCCAAGCATTAGTCCAAATAGCGGAATCTGATGCTGTCTGTTTGCTCAATGGTTTACAGGTTTTCTCGTAATTTGCCGACCAATAAAGATATCCTATGGCAAAGACAAGCAAGGCCGGAACAAAAAGCAAGGCTGGAACAAAAGGCAAGGGGGGAAAGGCAGGCAAAAGATTTAAAATTGGTCTGATGTCGATCGGGGCCTTGATCATCGTGATTGTCGGCCTGTATTTCCTCCTCTATGAGGACCTTCCCTACTACAAAAAGATGGAGCAGGTGAGGATTACCACTTTTACCAAAGACAATATTACCGTCAAGGCCAATGTCGTCTGTCACAACCCCAATGGGGTGGAGATTCGGCTGGCAGGCTGTAATTTCAAGGTCAAGGCCAATGGCAAGCATGTTTCAGATGTAAACCAGCGGTTTACCACTACGGTGGGGGCCAAAAGCGATTTTACAGTTCCACTGACGGTTAGCTTCTCTCCCCGCAAGGTTTTCAAAGCCAAAGACCTGTTGGGGATGGCTTTCAGTTCACTTAAGAGTAAGAGCCTGCAAATGGATTACGAAGGTACCGTAGATGTGGGATTGGCTGGGGAAAATGTCAGCATTCCAGTGGAGTACTCGGAAGACATTGCTTTCAAACAATAGCACGAATTACTTCGCCAACGCCTTTTCAAATACAGGCGGCAATTGATTGGGGTGCAGGTCCTTGGCAATAATGATATTGTTTTGGTCCAGTACAAAGGCCTCCGGGGTAATATCTACATGGTATTTCTTGTAGTAACGGCTTTCGTAATTGGGGTCAATCACATTGTGGAAACCCTGCATATTGTACTTTTCTACGAATTCCTTCCACTTGTCTTCTTCCGGGTCCAGGCAAAGGGCATAGACATCCACCCCTTTGGCTTTCCACTCCTTGAGCAACTCGGCGAGCACGGGAGAACGCTCTTTGCAATGGCTACAGGTATAGGAATACATCCAGACCACCTTGATCTGGGCCCCCATACCATAGATGGTTTCATAGTCCCCATTGAGATTGCGACAGCGTAAATCCTGCCCGACCTTTCCGATCATACTGGGGCGCATATCCGCCACCTTTTTGCGGATCTTCTTGAGTTCTTCCGGGTTGTCTTTGTACCAGGTTACCAATTCATCGGTAAAGAAGTTGTCGACCAGGTGTACGAGGATTTTTTCGCCTCCCATGATCTCTGGTTTTTCGTATTTGATCGCGATCCAGTTCACCACGAATTTGAAAACTTCGGGATCGCCCATAGCGAGGCGAACCACCCGGTCAGAGTACTTAACGACCGAATCTGGCGTCTGTGGGGTGAGTTTTGTGATATAATTGGTAAGCTTATTGGCCACTACCGGGGTACGCAACAAGCGGATATCACTCAGATCGACGTTGTCCCAGTAGGCATTGCGGTAGGCTACAAGTTGGAGCAAGGTGTCGAGGGTACCATTCGCTTTCTGCGGGTAAGTGAGTTCGGGATTCTGACCGGCAACTTTAAAGATGGTGTAGAAGGATTCGGGGTGCTCTTTGGAATAACTTTCAATCTCAGTTTTGCGGGCCTCAAGGAGATTTTCCTTCTTATTTTCGAGGAAAGCGATGTTCATGCTCCCCGGAGGTTGACTTTTCAGGGCCGCCTCGGTGGAATCGAAACTTTTTCGCCAACTGATCTCAAATTTCTGATTCCGGTAGAAGAGTTCATTGTCAAGGGAGCCTTCGACCTGCATTTCGCCCACCATGTTTGAGGTTTCGGTCGTCATGGAAAACTCCTGATCCTTGTCGGCCAGGAACTGCACAAAGGTACGACGGTCGGGGAATACGAAATAGAAGAGGCCGGCATCAAGCGGGTTCTCCCGTTGCAGGGTTGCTACTCCGTTTTGAGCCAATACCGAATCTGCAAGGTAGTTTTGATCTCCTACCATACCAATGATTCGGCAATAGCCATCGGGCATTCCCTTGATTTCAAATTTGATGTTCGTGCCAGATTGGGCAGACAAAGCCAGCCATCCGGTCAGGAACAATACGATCAGTAGCGTTGCGTTTCTCATAACTTTCTTACACCAGTATACAATATTACCTCGTGACGGCCTTTTTTTCAAGCCGCTGGTGATTCTGCAAATCCAGTGCCGGAATTTTTACTGCCTTCAATTCGAACACTTTAGTGAATTCCTGATGCAGACTTTTCACGCTGATCACCTCAAAGCCATTGGCTTCAAACAGTTTCCTCAGTTCCTCTTCCGTGTAGAGGGTATGCTGGCAAAGCTTCTTTCTCCGGTCACCACTTTCTTCCACAATGTTTTCAATAATGTAGAGCCGGCCCTCCGGTTTCAGGATATTTCTCAGGTCATTCAACATACCCAGCGTGTCGCTGAAGTGGTGAAAGGTTGCGGTGATCACCACCTTTTCCATCCTGCCTTCCGGCAATCCGGTGGCGTGCTCACTGCCAAGAACTGTTTCGTAGGTGCTGTAAAATGGTGCCCCATGAAGATTCTCGTAGTAACTCCAGGCATTATTCACCTCTTGAGTATTGAGGCAAAGGGTATCGATATCCTGTAAATAGAAATGAATCGAATCGACCAGCATGGAGAGCATCGCAGCGCGGTAACCATTGGAGGCACCGATGAAGGCGATCGAGTCTCCGGGCTGGTAGTTGATGGCTTTGATCTCAGGGCCAAAGTATTTCCGTACCGCTTCTTCCTTGGTGAAAATGTATCCGCATTGAAAGGGAAGGGGCTTTCGATGCAAACAGCCAGCCGAAAATAATACTCCGATGATGAATATAAATAAGATTGGACGTTTCATGCTTTCCAGGCTCAGGAAAATAATTTAAATTGAGTTTCCATGATTTACAATAATTGCGGATGTACGACGTTCTTCGTATGTTAGAAATAGACAACCGTTTTCTTTAACCAATCATTCGTGGTAACTGAATTTTAGGAATCGTTATGAAAAGAAGAATTACACTAAGAATGGGCTTTTTGGTATTGCTGGCAGTATTGGTCGGCTTTGTACCTGGAGTTGCCCAACAGCCCAACAACGGAAATGTCAAGATCGAAGTACGCAAGATGCAGAATGGCCAGGTGGACGTTCAGCAAGACAGCCGCGCTGTTGAAGAGGTAGGAAGTCTACAGGATCTGCTGGACCAATATGGTGCAGCTGAGGAACTGGGCGACCTGCAACCAGGCGAAGAAGTCGAGATCATCATTCGTCGCCGTAAGAAGGACGATGTCGTACGCGAAATGGTCGTAGAGCTTGACTCTGACCGTCCAGTCAAGATCATTGAGGAAGCTCCGAAGCGTCCTTTGCTTGGCGTTTACTATTCTGAAGACCTTGAAACCGGTGGTGGTTTGGTGACTTCTGTCATGGACAATACTGCTGCTGAAAAAGCTGGTCTGCTCAAGGGGGATGTCATCATTCAGTTGGACAAAGAGGTGATCCAGGGAATAAACAGTCTTCAGGAAGCCGTTGCCGCCCACAAAGCAGGTGACAAGGTCAAAGTTGTTTACCTCCGTGATGGCCAGAAAATGACCAAGAACATTACCCTTGGAGAGAACAACCGCAAAGAGACCGCCTTCCAATGGAACAACCAGAATGGAAGGAATTTCCATTTTGAGGATTTTAACAATCTTCCCAGTGGAAAAATACTCAATAAGAAGTTGAGTGAAATCAACACCAACCGTCCGATGTTGGGGGTTACCCTCAGTATCAACCGGACGGTTTTGGATGATGGAAATGGCAACCGCGAAGACAAGTCAGATGTAACCGTTCAAGGCGTGCTTCCCGGTTCTGCAGCTTCCGCAATGGGAATTCGTTCCGGTGACAAAATCCGGAAGGTCAATGGTCAGGACGTCAAGGACATCGCTGATATCCGCTCTGCCCTGGGTGATGCAAAAGCCGGGGATGAAGTGAGGGTCTCCATTGAGCGCAATGGCGACGGCAATCTTCAGGAATTGAGAGGCAAACTGACCAATCTGAAGCAGGAAGAGAATACCACCTCCCAGAAACGTATCATTATGAATGGGCTGGAGGTTGACGATATCGATATTGAGGAATTGGAAAACATGGACATCTTCAACATTCGCAAAGGCGGTGACAATGTTAATATAATTGTGGAATCCATTTTCGAGGATGATAACAATGCCGGTGAGGTACGTGAGTTCCGCATGACCGTCGCCCTCTCTGACGTCAGCAATGCTGAGGCGGAAGCACTGAGTGCGGCCAGTGGAGAAGAGTTTTCAGGCCAGAGCAACCTGGATATGGCACGCTTTTCCGTAGGCCCTAACCCCAGTAATGGCATGTTCAACCTGTCTTTTGAACTTCCTACTCAGGGAAAGACCCAGTTGCGGGTGCTCGACCTCAATGGTGAGGAGATCTACAAGGAAGACCTCGGTATGTTCCGTGGTACTTATGACAAGGACTTTAACATCAGCAATTTCGCCAAGGGTGTTTACTTCCTGCAGATTAGCCAGGGTGACCGGGCATTCACCAAGAAGGTCGTTACCCAATAAGAAATATTTCGGCTGAATGTACCTCTTCAGGAAGAGTTCTGAAATCTTCAGAGAGGTCCAATAAGTTAAGAGAGGCTATCTCCAAAGAGGTAGCCTCTCCTTGGTATTCAGGCACAAGGATAAATCCCCAGAGTAATTCCCCAAAGTCAAGCAATTCTTTAATCGGTCCTTTCCTCCGGTCTGGCTGTCGCTGAAATTGGAGCTTATGTACTGAATATTTATAAGTAAATGTCGCACATTTAATTACTGATGTACGGAATTTATCATAATGGGTGAAGGGCTTTCATAGTCTCGTTGTGAGTGGTTAATTTCCCATAGAAAGCACAACCGGATATGAGAATAGAATCGCTTTACCTGAAGAATTATCGGAATGTGGCGGAGGCAACCTGTAGATTCCATCCTCAGTTTACCGTATTGGCGGGAAGAAATGGGATTGGGAAATCGACCTGGTTACATGCCCTGAGAATAGCCAGTGGATGTTTTTTTCTGGGCATACCAGATGTGGAATCGCGGGGCATCCATGAAAACGACATCAGGGTGGTCAGCAACGGAACTTTTGATGCAAAGCAGAAGCCAGTGGTCGTGGAAGCCAAAGGCTCTTTTTATGGCCTCAAGGAGCCGATCACGTGGAAACGCAGGATTACGGAGGAAGGAATCCGCAGTACCACCTCGGTGTCGGATGTTGGCAATGTCCGGGCCCTTGCCAGAGAGAAGTACAAGAAAATCGCAGCAGGGGAAGAAGTGGATTTACCTGTCATTGCTTTTTTCGGGCCTTTCAGGGGTGGAAATACTCATCTTGACCGGGAGACCAAGGCCATGAAGGGCACCTTCAGGATGGCCTACCAGTACTGGTATGAAATGAGATCCTCGGTATATGGTTATCAGAGCTGGTTGGATGCCTACGAGGTTTTGTTGATGAGCGGCAGTACTTATCCTCATAGCAAAGATGCTTTTTTCAATGCGGTTGAGATTGCCAACCCATTCATTACCCAGATCGGATTTATCGCAGGGGAATTGTGGCTGGAGATAAAGACCCCGGAATATCAATCTCAGTATTTGCCTTTGCGCTTGCACAGCGATGATGTGGTCACCTTTACTGAAATGGTTGCGGAATTGGCCTACCGCTGTATTGTGCTGAATGGACACCACGGAATGTATGCCGTTGAAAACACAGCCGGACTCGTTATGATTGACGATCTTGACCTTTACCTCTCTCCCTACTGGCAAAGGCGGGTAGTGCAGGATTTGAAAAAAGCATTTCCAGGAATCCAGTTTGTTGCCGGCACCCACTCTTCATTCATCGGTGAAAACCTCGATCAAGCTGAGTTGATCTATCTGGATTATCAGAAAGAGGCTCCTTCTTCTTTACACCTTCACTCGCTTCTGTGATGCATTCACCACCGCGATGATGGAGAGGATCAGAAAGAACAAGCCCATAGTGGTCAGGATAGCTCCCGCGATGGTCATGGCTTCTCCCGACTCCCGGTAGGCATAATAGTTATCTGAATAATAGGAGACACTGTCCCGCATCGCGACACCTCCCACAAAGAAACCGATGCCACTGATCAGCTCAACTACGGAAAGAAGAAGCCCGAAAATACCCATCACGAGCAGCCCAACCTGACGTTTTCCTTTCGCAGCAACCCCAGATGTGGGGCGTCCGGCAGGCGGTTGCCAGTTTTGCTGAGGAGCAGAATAGGGAACCTGCTGCTGACGGTGCTGGACACCTCCGTAGGCTCCCTGGGTTGAAGCATGGGGTTGTAAACTGAGGCCTTCAGCAATTTCTTTGACCTGGCCTGCTGGCAGCCAATTGTCAAAGCCTTCTTGCCACACCATGTCCTGGGCAGTCAGATGGTAACGGGGGAGATCTTCAAGGGTAAAGGGGCCGATTGTTTGTCCGTTGCGGGCGAGAAAGTATTGACTCATTAGTGCATTCGTTTGGGTTTGAACAGCAAATTTACAAAAACTCTTGTCCACTTGACCGGGACTAACGTATTTTGGCTGATCGCCAACGAAATCGAGGGATTCTGAATTTAGTGGCTAAGCAATACTCAAAAACGCAGGAAAGACTCCTTGGCCCCGCATTTGGGTCCTCTTTTTTTAATCTTATCAGAATAGATGCCAATCACTTTTTGCAGTGGAAGTCATTTGAATATTGGTTGAAACGTCCCCTTACTTATCTCATCAGCCTGATATTTGCACCTTTCAATGTATATGAAGCACTGAAATACCGGAAACGGATCCGCCGGGAAAAGCTGGCCGGCCCTCCCATATTTATTCTGGGGCACTGGCGTTCGGGTACTACCCACCTGCACAACTTGCTGGTCCAGGACCCTCAATTTGGCTATACCACGCAGAAGCAGTGCCTGTTTCCCAACAGCTTCCTCTCCAATCCGCTGGTCACCTTCTTTTTGAAGAATTTTATGCCTACCACCCGTCCCATGGACAATGTGACCATGAACATGGAGACGCCACAGGAAGAAGAAATGGCTACCGCGAACACCATCTTGTATTCCTTCTACAATGGATGGGCTTATCCGAAGCGGGTCATGAAGAGCTACCGCCGGTTTGTTCGCTTCGAAGGGGCCACCGAACAGCAGAAGAAGCGTTGGCAGAAAGGATACCTACGGGTTTTGAAGAAAGCTTCTATATACCACCCAGGGCGGAGATTGGTTTTAAAGAATCCTGCAAATACAGCTCGTATCCCCGCCTTACTGGAGATGTTTCCTGATGCTCAATTCATTCATATCTACCGGCATCCGGTCAATGTATTCTATTCCACCCGCAAGCTTTATGCAGATGCCATGCCTCAGATGGCGCACCAGCGTTTACGTCCGGAGGAGTCCGATGAGCGGATCATCGATATCTATGACGATATGATGCACCATTATTTCGAGGAGAGGCATTTGATCCCGAAGGAAAATCTGATCGAGGTACGCTATGAAAGCCTGGAGAAAGACAGGTTCGGAATATTGGCAGAGATATACGAACAGTTTGGCTGGGACCATTGGGATACGGCAAAAGGAAAAATTCAACAATACCTGGATGGCTTGGGAACTTATACCAAAAATAAGCACCAATTTACCGAGGAAGAATGTGGACTGGTTCAGGAGAAGTGGGGATTTGCATTTTCAGAATTGGATTACGGGCCAC
>CAYGRE010000081.1:0-30676 GCA_964352215.1 uncultured Bacteroidia bacterium | reverse complement strand
ACTTTTTTGGACCTACACGAAAGATACAATTTTTACCTCCTTGGACTGCAAGGGGCTTAGCATTTCAACTACAGATTGTACTAAAAATCAAATTAGTCGATCAACTGCAAACGCCCGGTCTTTACCACCGCTTCACCGGAGCGCAGCCGGTACAAGTACCAGCTTTCCGAAAGCGTGGTCAAGTCAATACCGGTATTGCGGTCGGAGACACCCAACCAGGTGGCGACCTTTTGCCCCATGAGGTTGTACACCTCAATGGCTGCGGATTGTCCTTCTTCAAGACCCAGCATGGGCGCGGTGAGCATATCCTCCTGCAACTGGTAGTTGGTGACATCCGGGTAATCATAAGGCGCAGGTGCTGAACATACCCCAATATCAGCGAAAAACTCACCTTGGCAGTTTAACTTGACGAAGAAGCCATCTCCCACAACTCTTCCGATATAAGCAACTCCCCCATCGGAAGCCACCTTCATTTTTCTCACGTCAATGCTTAAACTCCGGTGGTGGGACCTGTTCAAAATGAGTTCACCTTCAGGGGAGTATTTCAAGAGGTGGGTCCCGATGGATGTTCCATTGTGGTATTCGTCTCCGACACAAACATTTTCATTCAGGTCCAAGCCGATGGTTGCATGATAGGGGGCTGGAATGTGCCAGATCAATTCTCCGGTGGGGGAGAATTTTGCCAGTTCTGGTTCCCTGGCCTGAACCAAAGCGTAGATTTCACCGAGAGAATTCACAGCTATTGAACTCGCACCGGAATGGGATGTCGGAAATACAACTCTCTGGGTCCACAGCTCGGTGCCATCCTCGTTGATAGCTTGTAAAGTTGCCTCCCCTCCCACAAAAGTACTATTGGGATATGAATAAGTGCCACCAATCACAATTTCACCATTTGCATTTAAGGCCATGGATTCTGCCCTGTCATTTTTCGGACCTCTCCATTCCTTTCGCCATAAGACATTGCCATCAGGATCAATGCAGCCCACCATCCAGTCCAGACGCGTATCGTACAATGAATAATCCGCCGATTCTCCACAGAAGATCATATTGCCATTGGGCAGGGGAAGAAAGTCATTCACACGTGACCAGCCAGGTCCGTAGATTCTCCTTTTCCAGATCAAATCTCCATCCAGGTTAATCTTGATGATATCAAAAACAGGAAAATTCTCGGGCAGTGGGGTATAGGTATTGATCCCCAGGTAGACATAATTGGAGTCGGAACTCAGCTCTCCAATGACTCTATTGATAGAACTACCACCATGAGCGACATAAATGGACCGGGGAGGGTTTCCCTCTGAAAATTCTACCACCTGAATTGAATCCCAATTGGAATTGTAGCGAACATCGATATCGAAAATTCCTAAAAAGCGATCCGGTCCGAGTTCTACAATATCCCAGCCCCACTCCGTGTTTGTCCACCCAGGATAATGCCCATCGTTTTTCCACAAATCAAAAAACACACTCTGGGACAGCCCGAAGTTGACCCCGAGAAGTACAAAAGCCAGGCAAATACAGGATTTCTTGATCAGGTGCATGCTACTATCTGAAGATAACGAATTTTTCAGTGTCAGACAGGCTTTGGTCTCCGCCTCTCAAGCGGGCAAAATACATCGCAGGTGCAAGTCCCTCGGTAGGAATTGACATCCATTGGCGTCCCCGGTTGATCTCCACCGTTTGCATGACCCGACCCTGTATATCAATGATCTCAAGGGCAAAGTCTCCCCTGACCTCGGTGAGATCGTAATAGGCCCGCACTTCACCATCACTCAGCTGAGCTACCCGAAAGCTGGCCTGGAAAGCAGCCATTTCCTGATCCAGACTGACCAGGTTCAGGGTGTTACAGGCATTGAGTCTTCCATAGCCAACTTCTTCACTTTTACCAGGATGTGATGGCCAGAAAAAATTGTAATTGTAGTTGCTTACCTGATCAGCCCCGGCGCGTAGGAATTCATAGACTGATCCCGGGCCAGTAGAGCTTAAACTGGTATCCATCTGAAGGATCATAGCTGCAATACCCGAAGCGATTCCGGCAGCCGCTGAAGTGCCATAGGTACCATAGTAATCCCCCGGTACTACACCAGCTGAACCCTCAAGATCAGGGGTTGTGATAAAGACACCTGGAGCGGCAAAATCAACCCCGAGTCCATAATTAGATCCCCAGGAACCACTGCCGTAGATATCCCAGCGGTCTCCGGCAATCTTAACCGAATCGGTGGGAGTAGTGGCGCCAATGGAATAGACGCCGGGGTGGCGGCCAGGCCACCTAATATCAACCCAATTGAGGTTTCCGGCTGATGAAATCATTATGGTACCTTTTCTGTTTCTTCCATCATTCTGGTGATTGTCAAGAGCATCAATCATTTGATTGAAAGATGCAAACCCTTCCCCAACGTCCCAACTCATATTGATGATGTCATAGTCTCCAAAGCCCAAAATATCCTCCAAAGCAGATACAGCCTGAGCGGGAGAAGGAGTAATCAAAAAAGCACCAATCACCACATCCGGGGCTACCCCGGCTCCTCCTGAATTGTTGTCCTTTTTTGCACCAATGACCCCCGCCATTTGCTGACCATGAGAATTTCGTTGCCCGCTCAGGTCCAGCTGAAAAATCGGAAGGGTGTCATCAAGATAATGCTTTGACTTTGCAACATCATACACCCCAATCATATCAGGATGCGTGTTTTGAAAACCATGGAAGTCAATCACCGCTACCCGTATCCCGGCTCCGGTATATCCCTTGTTCCAGGCTTCGGCGATGTCAGAGTCTGCATCCGGGTTCCCGGCCCAGATGCTTGACAACAACTGTCCATTGTTTTCTACATGCCACATGCTGGGATACATGGGGTCATTGCTGTGCGGCTCGAGCAGGTTGAGGATATCAGGTTCGGCAAACTTTACCAGGGCACTGTCAACCACCATGATGTCACGCACAATGTCAATTACTTTTCTACTTCCACAACGCTCAGGATGGACATTTCGAAAGATATAGCTCCAGTCCAGATCACGGCTCAGGGTCGCATAAGGATCCTTGACCATCTCAAGCCCCCACCTTTGCATAAAGCTGTCTACCTCGGTGGGTGAAATCTGGGAATCCCAAAACATCACCATCATATCATTCCCGACGATCCGCCACCGGTCCTCTCCATGCAGGATGGTGGGATCGGGAGTGATCACATCCAGTTCGCATTCAAAGTCAGGATTGTTGCGCATGTCGTCTTTGTAGGCATCCCGCTGGCTCTGGGTGCTGGCAGGGTCGAATCTTAAGATATGTGCTCCTCCTCATTCGTCCTCCTGGCCAAAGGAAAAGACCCCCGGCATATTTCCGGGATTAAGCACAGCGGTATTGCCGGTCGTCCGAAAAGCAAATACATCAGGCTGACTGTAAAGTTCCGCCTTGGTTCCGTGGGTGTCCCACCAATACCGATCTGCGGTTTGACTGAAAGAATGGCTGCCCATCAGGGCAAATAGCATTGCGAAGAGTAAGAATTTGGTCATGTTGTTTTAGGTAAAAAGTGCACAGGTATGCCAATGATAGTCTTCAAACGTCAATAGGACATCTCAAATTCAATCTTTATGGCATAGATTAGTTGTACCGCAATATATGGAAAATATTTATGTCAATTGATGAAATTTATTCCTTTGCATTTCCCTGCGGCACCTCCAGCTTAGTTTTCAGTTCCGTGGATTGTGCGGTCAAGGCGGCTGGCCATTTATTCATTCAGCGAATGAACTATTTTCTCTTCCGGACGAGCGGGTGCTGAACCCTGAATCCTGAACCCCGGATCCTGAACCCTTTATGGCCAGCTTGCCCTTCTCAGTAATGCTGTATTTCGTTTAGGGAGGCATCACTGCATAAACTTCCCGGTGAACGACCATCCCTTTCCAACTCCCGCAATTGCGTGGAATGTAGAAAAATAGCACACAGCCTTAACTCCCTTCTTTTTAATTTCCCGGCATGCAATTATTAGGCAAGCAGAGGGAGACCATTCTGGATGAACTTCCGGAAGTCCTGGCCCACTTGGGCGATCAAAAAAGTTTAAAGGGTTGTGTACTGAGGGACATCGACTTCAGAGGCGCAGGAATGGACTGGATGTCGGTTCACCTGAAAGATACGGTTTTCATGGGGTGCCAGTTGGATTCATCAGACATATTGATCGTCCAGGAAAAGGGAGGATTTATTTTTCCTGTTGTACCCGGCCTTCCCTACAATCCTTACCGGAACAAGCTCTATAGCTGTCACGAGCTGATGGAGGGGTATTCGGAAGAAAACGACAACAGTACCGATTACCGCATCTACCAGCATTTTTCCAAGAGTCGGTTCAATCCCGGTATTCAGGAGGCTTTGACCCAACGGATTCACGACCATGCCATCGACCATGCCCTGCGCAAGGATTTTACCTACAACAACCAGGGAATGACAGAGAAAAAGGGGGTTGGGATCATGGGGGGCCACGGGGCACTACGGACCGATCCCTACTATGAGAAAGTCACCCGAACCGCTAAACTGATCACCGAAGCCGGCTATTATGTGGTCAGTGGAGGAGGCCCCGGAATAATGGAAGCGGCCAATCTCGGTGCGTGGCTGGGGGGACAACCAGAATCCTCCGTCGTGGAAGCCTTGTCTATTTTATCCAAAGCTCCCTACTATGAAGACCTCGGCTATATCGAAGCGGCCGAACAAGTGCTGAGAAGGTTTCCCCGAGGATCTGAAAGCCTGGCCATTCCCACCTGGTTTTACGGCCACGAACCCAGCAACCTCTTTGGCACCCGCATCGCAAAATACTTCTCCAACAGCATCCGGGAGGATACCCTACTTGCGGTGAGCCTGCACGGTGTCATTTTTGCCCCCGGTAGCGCAGGCACCACCCAGGAAATCTTCATGGAAGCCACCCAGAACCACTATTGCACCTTCAATTATTACAGTCCGATGGTCTTCCTGGGGGAAAAACGCTACGAAATCGATACCCTGATCTACCCACTGTTGCGGCAATTGTCCTACGACAAGCCCTACCATGAACTTCTGCTCCTGACCGACTCTCCCGGTGAAATTCTTGGTTTCCTTCAGAAGCATCCCCCGATCAAGAAAGAGGAATTGTAACAAAATAAGGAAACCTTCCAAATAACTTGGAAGGCTCCTGACATCTTATCCGTACCAAAGGATTTTGCTTAAATACGACTTTTTAAATACTAAAAAACTTCAATCTAAGGGATAACCATTCCCTTTATTACTCAACCAAACAACCTGTTCTATATATTCGGTATTACCGTAATTCAATTTTTAACCCAGTCGAAATATCTTCCCCAAGGGGAAAATATCGTTCCACGATCGAGCTACCTGGCACATTGAAATGCACTGATCATTGATCCTCCTGTTTGCCAACAATTCCCGTGACTCCGAAAATCAATGGCGATAAGGACCGTACCAGCATTCTATTTGCCGCGGTATTCAAACCGATAAATAAAGGGTGACAGAAATAATTTTCTCTTACTTTTTGATCCAAACAAATCAAACACCAACCAAAAGGGTAATTGCTTTACGATTATGGTGCAATATCTCAAGATCCCGGTTAAGCTGAAAACCATTGTCTGGTCTACTCTTACAGTATAAATTTTACAAATAAAAGTGCCTGCTTAGGGGTGAAACTTAAGTACATAATCGGTGTATGCGTCAGTGCTAAATCGACGTAGGTCCGAAATCTTAAGACAGGACGGCGATCATCTTCTGTCAATTGGGTGGGCGGTCTTAGCAACTCACTTTCTTAATGTTTTCTTGTAAGGATGAGGGCGGATACAAATTGAGGGGGTAACCTTACGTAGTGAGGGTAAAAAAGAGAAAGGCTGCCCGCTTTCACAGACAGCCATTTTCCCGTAATAACCTAAAAGAACGAAGGTTTTGTGGTATAGATAGGAGGACCGCTGCAACCGGCACTGGGGCCAGGAGCAGTCCTCCTGGGGCTCTTAGTTAGTGATCTCAACCTGCGGCAAGGCAGTCCAGATCTTGTTTTCCGCTGTGTAATACAGGTAAGCGGAGGAAGCAGGGGCGGTATAACGTCCGGGGATGTCAGCCTTCAGATCGAGGTTGATCTCCCGGGTTTCACCCGGCTTCATTTGGCGGTAGTAGCAGGCGATGTTGTTGCCCACAACTTCGTAGAAGTCGAATACTTTCTTCTCCTGCAATTCCTTCAGCTGCCAGGGCTGGGCACTCAGGCCCGCGGGAAGGCCAAGAATGGCCATGGTCATCGGCTGACCATCCTGGGTCGTATTCTTCAGGGTGGCAGAGAGGCGTACCGTTTCTCCCATCTTGACCTTGGTTTCGCTCAATTCGGTCTTGAGATCTACCACACAGGCAGCGGATGAAGTCGGCAGGAAGGTGTGGTAGTCGAGGGCGACGGAGTAGGGAAGGGCTTCTTTGCAGCCTTTGTACTTCACTTCCATCTTATGGGTGCCTTCGGAAAGATATGCACCAAGCCCTTCGATGGTAACCGCTTCACTGGTACCGGCTTCATAAGACTTCTCAGCAACTTTGCGTCCGTCGACGTAGACTTCGATGGTGCCGGCTTCGTCGGTGCGCTTGGCATACTTGGCGTATTCGACCAGTGACTTGAGGGCCATGATGGTGGCCTGAGTCGATCCGAATCCACCGTGTCCGCTGCGGGTGCCGGTGATATACTCAACTGCGCTTTGCAGTTTCTTACCATCGGGGCTGCCGCTCTTGATCATGGCAAGGACAGCGAGGGATGTTGTCTCCACTTTCAGGGATTGACCCTGTGAATAGGTGATGGAGTGCTTCTTACCAGTGAAGCTGCCGTCCTTGTCCTGGGTGCCCATCAAAGCCGCAAGGGCTTTCCGGCCTTTGTCTTTCTCGCCAAGTTCGAACATGGCGCAGGCGACGAGGGCCAACTGGTATGGATCTTTCGAAGACAGGGCTTCTTTGTAGGCAGCATTGGCTTCGAGATCGATTTCGTCAAATCCGGCTTCGGCGAGGGCATAGACGATGTAGGCATTGGTGACTTCGGCATCGGCACGGCCAAAGCTGTCGAGGGCCTTGGGATCCTTCTTGAATCCACCTTTGCCATCGCGGCGCTTCATCAGCCAGTCAGCGGTGCGCTTGACCATCGTCTTGTCGACTCCGGTATAGACTTCTGAATAGTCGTTGAACTGCATCAGGCCGTAGGCGGTCAGGGCTTCGTGGGGTGGGTTGGAACCGAACCACTCATAGCCATTCTGTGAACATTCGTAGGTGGTGAGGCGCTTGTAGCCTTTGTCGAGGAGGTCGCGGGCCCGCTTCATCACTACCGGATCAACCTGGTCGGTTTCCAGCATATAGTTCATGACCAAGGCATTGGGGTAAGAGCTGGTGGAGGTCTGCTCAAAGCAGCCATAAGGTTCACGCAGGATGGATTCGATGCCTTTGACGAGGTCGGAGACCACATTCGGATAGGCGGTCAGGGTACCGGACATAGATCCGGGGACGACATTGGCCATGCGGAAGTCGTAGCTGCCAAGGAGTTCATTGCCGGAGAAGGACAGGTTGACCGGGAAGCCCTGGGAGACCACCTTGAGGGGTTGCTTGAAAGCGTCGGTATGTCCCTGGCTGGCGAAAGCAACTTCAAAGGCAGTTTCACTGACCTGGCTGGCAACTTCATAAGCAAGTAGGATGGTCTTGCTCTGGTTGGCGGCGATGCTGATGCTGCTGCCGGTCGTACTCAATGGCTTCAGGCCAGCCGGTGGAATGACGTGGAGAGAACCAGTCAGGAGATCATCGGTATTGTTGGTCAGGGTGACCGGTACGACCAGTTGGTCGTTGGTAGCCACTTCTGAAGGGACACGGGTGCGCATGCTGAAAGGCAACTGGGTGAAGAACAGGCCTTCACTGTGGCCTACGCTGCCATCACGGCCGATGCCTTCGACAATGGTGCGGAATGAGGTGATCTCATCAGATGCATAGAATTCAATTTTGGCACGCCCACTGCGGTCTACCTCTACCAATGGATTCCAGAAGAGGGTAGAGCGGAAATCGGTACGTTGCTCGGGAGTGCTCTTAGTTGCGTTGTAAACAGGAGCAGCAAATTCACGGGCACGGTAAAAGGCTGGACCTTGTTGTGCATTCTGATCGGCGTTGTTCATGGCAGCCCAGCGAAAGTCTTTGACTTCACCGGTAGCGGCAAATCCATTTCCGATGGCTACGATGCTGTCTGCCATCATTACCAAGCCTCCGACTACCGGATCAGGCTCATGGTCGTTGATCTTTTTCTCCTGTTCTCTTTCAATTCCATCAAATTTGGTAGCAACTTCTTTGAAGTTGTCCTTGCGGTCCGCAACCACTTCGTCAATGACTGCGATATTCATCTCTGCAACTTCAAATTTCGCGTCTTGAAGCGGAGCCTGCTGCCCTTCCAGGCGCTTCCTGCCGGGAGCTTTTACATTGGCCATCTTCATCGGCTGGTTTCTCTTCTCTTCAACGATTGGTGGTGCGGCTGCGACGGGCATATCCATAGCCCGCATCACCACATCTGCCTCCCCGTCTGCACCACCCCAATCGGCATCTTCTTCCAACTCCATAACATCGCCGAAGTCATTTCCACCCCAGCCAAAGGCTGCATTTTGGTTATACAAATAGACCACCGTATTCTGGTTGTAAGCGGTCACAGGCTGATTTACGGCGGTATAATCGTCCGCAACGACGGTCAGAAAATTGGCTCCATCGAGGTGGAAGTTGTTGATCTGAAAGCGACCGTCCTTGTCGGCAAGCAGGCCGAGTTTGCCATCTCCGTCGGAGATGCTGGCATGGGGGACCGGCTGGCCGGAATATGCATCCAGCACCTGACCATTGACCACGGCCTTTTCTCCGGCATGAACCAGGTTGGGAAGGGGTTGCTCCAGCACCTGTTCCCAGGTGAACCGACGCCAGCCAGAGGTCATCATCAGATGATCCAGAGCCGCCAGTGATTTTTCTTCGTCCTTCTTGAAGTAGAAAGCGGGTTCTTCCACTTCCTGCTTCAGGTCCGGCTCCAACAACAATTTGGAGAGGATATTGCCGGATTTGTCATCCGCAAAGCTCAGGAGTTGGTCGTTGACAACGGAGAGGGACAGGTTGGCGGGCATAGGCATGCCACGGTCATCGGTCACATTCAGGGTCATCCTGACCTTTTCCCGGGGAAGGTATTTTTCCTTGTCGGTTTTGATGTCGACGTTCAATTGGCGGTCGCGGTTTACAAAGGCGAGGCGTTCACTGCGTTCGATACCTTTGCTGTCAAACAAAGTGATTTGAGCCACCCCCATGGGGAACTTGTGAACGGGAATGCTGATGTCACGTGCAGGGCCGGTCAAATCAACCTCACTGGCCCACAGTACCTTGCCACGGACCTGTGCGACCAGGCTGACCGCTTCGGTTTCAGTAGAGCTGACCCTTACCAGCAGCTCGCGGGCGTTGTTTTCCCGAACATTCAGAACATAGCCGCGAGGCATTGCTTCTGGCAATGGATAGGTCTCAGTTACACCGGCAGGCTTGGTAATACGTGCGGTATAGCTATGACCGGTCAGCGGTTCAAAGTCAAATGAACCCATTCCCTGATGGTAGGAGCTGAATTGACCGACGATACTGCCCCGCTCATCTTCCACCACACCTTCGATATCGGCGGGCTTGTCAAATTCGTTGAGGGCGCGGAAAGCTACCTTGGATTCCAATCCTTCTACCAGATCACCGCCTTCAGGGAAAAGGCTCAGCTTGATGGTATTGAGCAGGATAGGTACGGAACGGGAAATAGATTCTGTCAGTCCATTGTACTGGATCATGACATTGACCAGGCCATCGTTGCTTTTCAGTTCCTTGGGCAAATCAAATTTCAGGGTTGCCTTACCGGTTGCATCCGTTCTTCCCTTGAGTTGGGCCAGCTTATTGCCGTCCAGACTGGCGACATAGCTGAAATCATAGTTGGCGAGGGGTTGGTTGGCGTTCGTGTTGAGGTCCAGACTCGCGGTCACCTGATCGCCGGAGCCATAAGCTTCACGGTCAAAATCGAGCTTCATCTTCAGGTTGGGGAGGACTACTGCCTGCACCTGGAGATCCTTTTCAAATACAAAAGCATCCTCCTGGTTGTCCTGCCATTTGGTATACGCCTTGATCTTGTACAGACCCCCCGGCAGGTTTTCATCAATATGGAAATCCCCCTTGGTCAGTCCGTTGAATGCCACCAGTTTGTGGGATTGCTGGACATTGCCTTTGGGGTTGATCAGGTCTACATAGAGAATCTCACTCTTGTCAGACTTCTTCATCGAAGCGGCATCACGGACATAAGCCGCAAACCAGATGTCTTCACCGGGCTTGTAAAATGGCTTGTCAAACTGGAGGTAAATCCGGTCTTCCGGCGCGTGTTTGGTGAACTCAACCGTCTTTTCCTTGAGTTGGGTCAGGAATGGATTGAGCTTAACCGGAAATCCGCCACCCGCACCCGTCAGTAAAATCAGGAGTGCGACCACAGAGATGCCGGTTGCAGAGAGGGTAAGTGTACGTTTGAATCGAATTCTTTGGGATGGTTTCATAGTGCTTTTGAGCTGTGTCTTCGGTTTGAAGGTGCCGCTTCACAAAGAATTCCACACGAGGATGCGATTTTTTTTCAATTTTTTTTCAGACCTTCCCCAAATGGCTACCAAAGCGTATAAAATACGGTCTCAGGAACTGATCCAGGCGATTGAAATTGCAGTGGATGCTTTTCAGAAGGTACCCCCGGAGGACTTCAACTCGGGTGATGTCGCTTCGATCTGTACTTCCTACCGGGAAATGAAGGGAATGATCGAGGATGCAGAAAAGCACTTCCAGAACCTGGAAAGCCTGCGCTATACGGAAGATGCCGTCTTCACCTACTTTCAGGAAGCCCACGGGAATTGCGTCAATGAATTCTGGAAAATGATCAAGGCTGCCGAACTTCCTTTTCAGCGGGAAAACAAGTTGGGAAAGCTGATGAAGCGGGGACGGATCAAAGACCATATCGAATATGATTTTGTCATTGATGTCTTGGTTCCTTACCAGGAAGATGGTTTAGTCAGTGAAGAAGATGTTAAATTATTGAACCAGTGGATCGCTGAATTTGAGGAAAAACATGCCTAAACGGCTGGTTGTTTTATCGCTTTTAATGTGTTGGGTCATCGCGGGGGTCCGGGGACAATCTTCATTTCCAAAATCAGGCCTTAAAGTTGATTTGGATGCCCAGGGAGATACCCTTAGGATTATTGCTCTCCGGTACAATGACCGGGGAGCGTTAACCCTACCAAAGTAAAGCAAGTAGAAAATGGTCGACTGGTTACCAAATCTAAAATCCGCTACCGGGGAGGAATGGCCATCTTTCAGCAAAAGGAGATTTACCGTGGCAATGACCTTCACTTGCTATGGAAGACCTACTTCAATCGCGATGGAATGGAGCTGAAAAGACAGCTTTACGATGGGGAGAAGAAGTTAATCGGGGAATTTGTGACTACCTATCGTTACTGAAGGATCGCTGACTTCGAGGAAAAACATGCCTGAGAGGCTCCCTTGTAGTTCGAAGGTCAGCTGGCTGACCAAAGAGGTCAGCGCTCCGAGCTTTTTACCCAGCGCTCCGGGTTTTCTGGTCAGCGTTCCAGGCTTTTTGCTCAGCGGCCCGGGGAAAAAGCTCAGCGGCCCGAGGTCTGAGCTCAGCCGTCCAAGCTTTTTTCCGGGCGGCCGGGATACAAAGGTCAGCGGCCCGAGCTTTTTGCTCAGCGCTCCAAGCTTTTTGCCCAGCGCTCCGAGGTCCAGGCTCAGCCGTCCACGCTTTTTTCCGAGCGCCCCGGCCTCTGAGGTCAGTCGCCTTAAAAAAAACCCGGGGAGTTTAGGTCTGAGGTCAGTGCGCTGACCTGGGAGCTGGGTCAGCCGGGATCGGAGCCCGGTAAGCAGACCTGGAGTCTCAGAAAGCTTCTGTGAGAAGCCAATCAGTTCAAAGTAATTCCCAATTGGGTTGGGTAAAGGCTCAGTCAGCTGAACAGAAAGCTCAGCACACCCGGGAAAGAGATCAGCCAGCTGACCAGAAACCCCAGCACACCTGGGAATGAGATCAGCCAGCTGACCAGAAACCCCAGCACGCCCGGGAAAGAGATCAGCCACCTAAGCCCAAAGACCAGCCTGCTTCCCTGAAAGCCCCGTGCACCCGAGTGTTGCTTCCGACAATTGTAGCCTCCGGCCGGCCCTTTGTTGGTCTTTTCTTGTCACTTTGTGTGGTGCGATTGTACGAAATTTATTTACACTTTTCCCAAAATCCCCATTTCCAGCGAATTAGGGCCTGTGCCCCAAAACAGGTCATTTGGCAGTTTAAATCTTTCCTTTTATGTTCGGTCATAGTTGGATTGACCAAAGCAACCTTATCGAAATCCACGGATACCTCCCTTTTGGAGGCTGGAATCATATTGGTCTATGAATTTGAATAAACATGGAAAAAGAAAGGAGGAAAATATGAATTAACAAAGCTGAACACTGTTCACCTACGGGTGAGCCCCCCTGCTCCTATTGAGTAGTCTTTTAGGCGGGTGCCGTGCCTCGGTGCTCCGTCTTTTCAAAACCAAAATACTCTAATTAACTATGGCAATTTTATCCTACAACCTGAACAACGGTTTTCTGTCCCAGACGGACGTGACAACTGTAGATGGCTATTATGACGCGCTGGAACAACTGCTGTCCCTGGATACGGGTCTCAGCAATGATGACCGGCAGCGTTTGCCCAAACTTCACCGTGACAACCTCCTTTTTGTCCAGAATGCTATTGAAGCAGTCCAGGACAAGCCGGAGTTGCTCCCTGGTTTTATTACCCAACCGGAATTCGAAACGAATTTCGCGTACTACAACCAGATTCGCGACATCGAAACCAAACACTTCGAGATCGCTGAACGACTTCGTGATACCCGTATCGCGATAGGAGCAAAATGTTACGATGTAGGCCGGGCGGTATACTCCATTGGCAAGCAAGCTGCTGACATGGGAGTTCCCGGTGTCAAGTTTCATGTTGACCGTATGGGTGAGCGTTTTACAGCACAGGGGAATTATCCTACGGGGACTCCCGCAGAAAACCCTGCTGATGTAGAACCGACCGCTACCGGATCCGGGGAGCCTTCTTCTCAAGTCTAACCGTTGTACTGTTAAATGAAGCGGCTGCCTCCGTCATGGGGGTGGCCGCTTGTTGTTCCGGGAATATATTTTTCATACATCCGGCTCAACCAATACTTCTCCGCGACATTCTCCCCCATGATATCTTGTTTTAGGGAAGCAAGGGGGGATTGCTGATGAAACCGGGACTTTCCAATACGTAGAATCAAACGCACAAACCGGGCATTTCGAACGGCAAACTTTTCTCCTAAATCCTCGCCCCGGGCCACATATTTTCGAAAAGCTTCTGCCCTGCGGAAGAATTCCATCTCCTCTCCTATCTCAAATGCGCACATGACCTGCAAGACCTTCAGGTAGATTTCATTGCGAACGGTTTTAAATCGAATGGCTTGGGTTGCCATCAAGGCCTTGCCCGGGTTTCCTGCATAGAATTCAACCAATGCCTGAAACAGCTTCAGGTGTTCGCTGACTTCACGCCCCTTAAGATTGACCCCGTGATCCCGAATAAAATTACTGGCCCATTTCCATTCTCCCGCCAGGCAGGCCGACCTGATCGATGCTCTAAACAGTGCCGTATTGATCTTGCCTTCGGCATACAGGGTTCCTTCGATCAGCATATCGCGCAACAGCCACCACAATCTCAGGTACTTTTCTTCCCCTTCCTCCATGGACCAATTCAGGTAATTCATCATAAACCCCCTAATCTGCCTCATTTGTCCTTTGGGTATTTCCATCCCTTCCTTTAAAAAGTACCGGTCGAGAAAATCCATTGCACGATCTCCCTGCCCCGGCTGCTGCAATAACCACACGTGCCACCATAATTGTACCATCGCCCAATTCTGTCCCTCCGGGGAAAGGACCATGCTTTGAATCTCTTCTGAAAAAGTATACTTGTGAGGCTTTTGATAAATACGCTCTTTGTTGATCATGGAAGTCCCCAACTCCAATCGACTTACCAGATAGTACTGGTCCAGGCCTTCGATCACTTCAGCCAAACTATCCGATGGCTGACCACTGTGAATGAAATATTCATTTTGAAGCCGCCCAAGTATCATGCTACCAAAATGATGAAGCGCGTGGTAGGGCTGGGGAAGGGAATGCTCGTTCCCGAACTTCATCCGGTCGGCATACAGATCCAGTTCTCCCCTGTCCAACAGATGCTTACGAACAGCATATTCCTTTTCAAGCTCCTGCGGAAGAAAATGCTTTCCTTCCAATGCGATGAAGTTGATTAACAGCCCTTTCAACTCCATAGAGACCCGCCTCAATCTCTGCCCACGATAGGGTTCACCGGGGTAAAGCTGTTCGTAGGCTGCAGCTCGACTGATTTTAGGCAGTGGTTGGCTTCGATCAACAATCCTGTCAGAATATGTCTTCAAAAACCGGAAAAGGAGTAGGGGCAATTTTTTCCGGGTAAAATAGGGGGACTGCAGATAAAGGTCGAATTTCTCCCATTCATCGGCATTGAGTGAAAACAAATACTTAACCAGTTCCAGCTTTTCCATCGAACGATTCTTTAGCACCTACCCTTCTCGTTAGTCAATATAAGCATAATATGATCCCCCTTTCAAAAACATAAAACGAACGATAACCCCATTTTCTCCTTTGCCGCTCTCTCCCGATTTCCTGACTTTTACCCTGTAACAATAGACAACCACTCTTTTGATCCTCCATTATGAAAACACCTACCAACACGCTTTTCACTTCTTTTGCATTTTTGATTTTATTGCCCTTGGTCAGTCTGCTGGCTGAGCGATGTATTCCCCCCGAAGGTTGTCAACCCTGGGTGGTCAAGAACCATTCCTTCTTTTCAGACCCCGACGGAGGACAATCCACCAATACCATTCCGGTATCCTACTTTAATTCTGCCTGGGTGACCCCAGGAGATCTGATTTGGTTGGATTTTGAATGTGATCCCGGAGAGTTTCTGATCTGGGAAGATAGTGTTCCACGCATGGAATTGAAAGTCGCTAAATTTTCCAATAATCGGTTTCAGGTAAAGGTTCCAAATCGGAGTCGGAGGGGAGGCACTCTTTCCAAATGGCCCCATATCGACTCTGTTAAAGTTTTCTTTCCTGAAATCCCTTTTGATTTCTGGGTCAAGGTCCTCCCCTCTGATCCGCTTGTAGTTCCGGTCCGGCCAGGTGACGCCAATGCCGATGGAAAAGTGAACATCATGGACATGGCTCCGATTGCGGCAGGGATTTATCATCATAAACATTATGGTTTTCAGACTATTGCCAACCCTGCCCCTATCTACACGACTCCTGGCGTGAATTGGGTGAAGCCCTGGGGAAAGTCCTGGCAATGGAAGGGGCTCGTCAATGAAGCCATCGACTTTGCCCACGCTGATTGCAATGCTGACGGGACTATTGATCGGGCGGACTTTGAGATTATGAAAACCAAGCTAGAACCTATCGACCTTTCTTTGTTCCTTAAAGATTTTGTCAACGACCTCAAATTCAACGTAGAACCAGACACCAATAAAAAAGCCATCTGCTTTCCAGCCATAGATGGTCACAACCCAAGGGTTGAAGTGCCCTATATCGTTACCCTGGACAATCCTGGGGCACCTCCAGTAGGCAATATTCTGGGAATTGTCCACCGCCGACCCTTGACCCAAACTCCCTGTACCAAGGTGGTCGCTATCAAACCTGGCCTGGAAAATGGATTTATCGATGCAAAAGATTCCATGCTCGGTTACCATGAGTTTTGGGAAGGGAGAGACTTGTACCTGGATGGACTTTGTAGTTCAGCACCGACGACCGAGATCGGGGTTGTAGATATTGGCATGTTTAGCACGCAAAAACTCCATGTTCTTGCTGACAAGGACAAGATCATGGATTGTATTGTCGACATTGATGACATCGGCCGTGGGGTGTGTGAAGGTCGATGCCCTATCCTCCAACATGATCTTGAAGGATTTGTCTTCACCATGGATGCCAATGGAGAACTCGATATTCTTCCTACAGTATGCTCCCAGACAGAGCTTACCCTGGACCCTGCCCAAACCTGTTTTTCTACTCCTGAAATTGTGGTTCGGGACCACCCAAACGATCTCGGTGTTGAATACGGACCCTTTCCCCCTTCCCCCTGGACAAGCCCGGACATCTGGATCAATGCTCAAAATGGCCCTGCCGAGGTGATTCCCGGTAACTCGGTCAAGATTTATATCCGGGGAATCAACCTGTCCTGTAACCCCATTGTGGACGGTTCAGTGCAGCTTTACTTTCTCGACAATCCCAAAGCACAGGTTTGGAACGACCCTTCCAACTTTCATTTGATCGGATCCTGTAGCCTGGGCGAGCTCCCATCTCAAGGAATCGAAACTTGCGCGATCAATTGGGATGTACCCGCATCTCTTTCAGGGGAATTCAGCCTGGTGGCAGTGGTATCTGCCATTGGAGATGACCACAGAAACTTACTTGAAAGTACGAATGAATCCATATATGACATCGTCACATCATACAATCATGTAGCTGCCCTGGCAGCCAGCGTGAACTAGTCCCTTTATTAACATACAATTCTTAATCTCTTCGTTATGAAATACCGAAACCTTATTCCTATGCTTTTTCTGGTCCCGGTTTTGATGGGGGCGAAATGTTCCCGCATCAAAGATGCCTGTAATTCAGTGCCGGTCCAGGACCATCTCTTTGAAATAAATTACGACAACCGTTACTGGAACCGTGAATTGAAGAATGGACTAGCAGATCCCACCTTCAAACTTCACAGATGCATACAGCATTTTGGTGCAGGAAGTCCGGCGGGGGTCGAAGTAGAAGCGGGGGTCGAAGAAATCAACCGGTTAGTGGGTACGGAAGTCTCCATTCAATTGGAGGAAGCAGGCCACCGAACGAAACAGGAACTTTATCAACGCCCCGTAAACGGCAATTATTTCGATTATGTTTACAATACCCTTGAAACGATGGCCATCCCCTGCCGAAACGGAAATGACATTCCATGTGGTGACATCCTCTATGATGGAACGGATGAAATCAGCGCTGATGGCTATCATTTAACCGTCTGCAAATTCAACAAAAATCCTATTGGTAACTGGGGTGGATTGGGACGCACCCACAATTTCATCATTGCTGTCAATGGTGCTTGCTATGGGGAAAGTGGCAGCAGTATTCCTGCGCATGTCCTTCGGGATATTGACAATGTTCCCTTGCCTTACCCCGAACGGGGCAATGTAATGCACGAGTTGGGCCATGCTTTTGGAATGATTCACTCGGACTCCACTGACCCTCACATTTCTATCATGCAAGGCCAGTTGGACCATCTGTCGGCTTATGATGCTGCCTTTTTGCGCAGAACCTACCCCAAGAATTCTCCTGCCTATACAAACCTCGCGGTTAGCTCGCTGGTTCGCCCTTTTCTCAATGGTGGCTACCGCAAACGGTTGACGGATCCCAACCGCAATATCCATGGTGAGCACCCCAGTACCATGAATCCCCGCAGGCTCAGTAACAACGGAATCGTCTCCAATCCAGATGACAACTCTTCCCAGTCTCCCAAATTTTACATCGCCTGGTTCAACAATGGAACCACTACAATTGAATCTCCGGAATGCATTTTAAATGCCATCGTACTGGAATCCCTGGATGGAAAAGTCTCTCTCCCTCTACATATATGGAAGATGTCTCACATGCCAGCCCTCTCCCAGGACCAATTCATGGGCCGTTGCACCATTGATCCGGAAAAATATGACCAGTTGGACAAATCAAAAGAATATCAAATTACCTTTTACATCGATTATGCCAATGGGGTCAAGGAAAGGTATGAGGACGACAACAAGTTTTCTTATCCGATTGTGCTTGAGTAGACAATAAAACCCCCACAAATTTTGTTTAAATTCATGCGGTTGTATCTGTTTCGAACCAGAACCCGGCTGTATGTTTTTCATACGATCAAGCAAAAAGCGCAAGGAACTCCCTGACCAGGAGTTGATCTCCCGATACAGAACATCGGGAGACAGCGCATTTGTGGGTGAATTGTTCGAACGCTATGCCCACCTCATCTATGGAATCTGTAAAAAATACCTCAAAGATGAAGAAGAGGCCCGGGATGCAAGCATGGAAGTCTTCGAATACCTGATCAAAGAGTTGGTCAAGTACGAAATCCAAAACTTCAAGGGCTGGCTGGCACGGTCTACTTCCAATTTCTGCCTGATGCGGATACGGAAAAAGCGCAGCCTGGAGGCAAAGGAAGAAGATTTCAAAAAAACTGAGGTAGAGGATGTGGAATTGGGTGCCGACCCGCACCTTCATAGTGAATCAGAGGCCAAGGAGTTGGAAATCCAACGTCTTGAAGCCGCCATCCTGGAACTCAAAGATGAACAAAAGACCTGTGTCGAGTTGTTCTTCTTGAAAGGCAAGTCCTACCAGGAGGTAGCCGACCTCACCGGTTTTACGTACAAGCAAGTAAAAAGCTATATTCAAAATGGCAAACGCAACCTGAAGGTGGCTTTGTCGGAGCAAAAATGAAAAATGACCCACATATCGGCCAGTTATTCTCCGCGGAGGAAGAACCTTGCCCCTCATTTGAGGAAATGCAGGCGTATGCCTCAGGCAAGCTCCCCCCGGTAGAACGGCATGCTTTCGAAAGGCACCTGCTCAATTGTGAATTGTGCAGCATTGCCTACGAAGGCCTGGCCGATGCAGAACTGGCCGAGGTGCAGGCATCGGTGGCAGCAATCACGGCCGAAGCCTGGAACCGGGTGGCGGTGCGTGAAAAACGTAAGCGTCGGGGTGTGTATGTCTGGATGTCTGGTGCTGCAGCCATCCTCCTCCTGATTGTAGTGGGCTATTTCATTACCGATGGACCGGGCAGTAACAAAGACCTTCAAACCCTTGCCGAAACCATGCTGGAAGAAAGTGATGATTTTGAAGATACTGCGGCCAGCAGTGAAGACCGTGAAGAGGTCATGGACTATGCAGATGGTGCAGCGCCTCCCAAAAGTGAAGATGCCCGCTTTCGCAACGATGAATCCATGGTAGAGTCGGAGGCTATTGACCGTATCTCTGAAGTTCCGGTCGAAATCGCAGACGTGGTCGAAGAGTCACCCAATATGGTAGAAGAAGAGGCTGCCCTGGAGCGTTCAAATGACAACTTACAACTCGATATGGCACCCCCTGCATCGGGAAATCTCGGCTGGACTGAAGGCCTGAAGAAAGATGCACCGGGAAGAAAAGAAACATTGGGTGGCCTCGAAGGGTCAACCACCGCCACGACCAAAAATCAGTTCAAGGATTTAGAGAAAAAGCCTGCCCCCAAAACCACAACTCTCAAGTTTGAACAACAAGGCGCAATCGTCAACAACGGGTTGTCTGGTGTTGCCGATTCCACCGTGGTCTATCACTACAATACCCAATCTCCCTCTCTCAATACCCCTTTGAAAGATGCCGAACCTGTGTTCGCCATGGAAGATGAGGACCTGGATTACGGGGATGTTGAATCGGCAGATGATGAAATAGCTGACAGTGAATTCGGGTTTGCCGGAGCAGATGACTTCTATAATGGGGAGACTGAAGAAGTGACTGATGGCTTTGATGGTGATGCCCTTGCATCTCCCCCGGTGGATCAACCCCTCATCATAGAAAATACGGTCACCCTTGCAGATAAAAATACCACTGGTGGGTCTGGAAGTACCAATAGTACGCTCGGCGGGGTTAACAGTGGCATTTCCAGAGAGCTGGATGAAGTTGTGGTAGCAAGCGAGCCTGCCAAAAGAAGCAATACAGTATCATCCCGAAATGCAAAAGGAAAAGCCCCGGTCACACGTGACGATGTCTCTGACAGCAAAACCAGAGAATACAAAGAATCTGAAAAGAGCAGTTATGAGCAAGGGGTAGTACAATTCCAGCGCAAGCAGTACCAGGAAGCGGCTACCAATCTCCGTCAGGCGGCAGCCGATACCCCTGACAACCTGAATGCCCATTTACTGGCTGCCAAGAGTTTCCTACAACTCAAGCAACCCAATGCCGCCATCTACCACCTGGATCGAATCCTTTCTGTCCCCAACAACAGCCTGAAAGATGATGCCAAGTGGTTCAAATCCATCGCCCTGCTTCAATTGGGAAAGAAAACCGATGCGAAAAAGTTACTCAAAGATGTAGAATCCAGCGGTGGAAACCGGAGCAAAGCCGCAAAAAAGGCCTTGGACAAGTTCTGATCACCCCTTCTTCCCGCACACTTTTTCCCATTGCTCAAAGGCTTCCTTATCACCCATCTCTGCGGCCTGTCGGTACTCGGCACAAGCCTTCTCAACTTGCCCCAGGTGCTGATAACAAGCCCCCCGCATTTTATAGGCTGATACCAAACCCGGCTCCAACCGTATCGCCATGTCATAATCTTTGATCGCCTCTTCCGGCCTGCGCAACTGTACCCTAACATTCCCACGGTAATAATAGATGTCATAAGCATGTTGCCGCATCCCGATGGCATGGCTGAATATCTTCTCCGCCTCCTCAAATTCCATCATCTCAGCATACCAACTCCCTAAGGTCACCCGAAAGCCAACCTCGTTCGGCGCCAACTCAATGCACTTCTTCAGGTCACGCACCGCAGGATAAAAATCCTTCATCTCTTTATAGGTCTTGGCCCGGTTGTACCAGGCTCCCAGAAATGCTGGCTCTAATTCAATGGCCTTTGCATAATCTTCCAGGGCCCCCTTCCGGTCGGTGAGATCTACCCGGCAATTGCCACGGAACAGATAATTGTCCGGGTCTTCCGGGAGCAGTTCGATTGCTTTGTCAATGTCGGCCAAGGCCTCCCGGTGTTGTCCCAAGGCCCGGTATGACGACGCTCTGGCATGAAACAAGTCAGAATTTCCAGGCAACAACGCAATAGCACGATCCATGTCCCCAATCGCAGCTGCATGGTTTTCCTGGGCCGCATGGACAATGGCCCGGTTGTACCAAGCCGTCGCATTGTCCGGGTTTTGCGCAATTGTCTTGTTGAAATCGACCAAGGCTCCCTCCAGATCACCCGCTTCATAACGTTCGATTCCGCGCTCTTGATGTTCCGTTTCCGTCATGCTGCAAGTTAATGTCCCAAACTCACAAGTCATTGTCCCAAACCCTCAAATCCCCGAAGCGGCTCATCAGTATCTTTAGATATACCATTGATCCCTATTCACACAACCAAACACGACGTTTCAAATGGAACACACCCCCACACACCATTCCCCAGGGTCTAACAGGCTCACCTTCATGGTGCTCCTCAGCCTGACAGCCCTCCTATTGTTCAATGCATGTGGAAAGCAACAGGAGGTGCGAGAGTACAAATTCGATGAAGCTTTCGCACCGTATGTCGCTGCCTACACCTCAAAAACCATCTCCCGACAGTCCGAAATTCAGGTCCAGCTGAGTCAGGACATTCCAGGAGAAGCAGGTACCCTTCTGGCAGATAACCCTTTTTCATTCAGCCCCGAGATCAAAGGCCAGGCCCGGCTCATCAATCCCCGGACCATCGCCTTTGAACCTAAGGTCGCACTGCCCTCCAACACCTATTACACCGCGACCTTTCAAATCCAGAAGTTCATCGAGAACCTTCCGGAAGAGCTGAAGGACTTCAGTTTCAATTTTGAAACCATGCGGCAAACCTTTACCGTGGATTTAGATGGCTTGGAAACTATTGACAGCAAGGAACTTAAGTGGCAAAGGGTGAAGGGATTACTCACCACCGCAGACTATGAAACTGAAGAGAATGTGGAAGGCTTGCTGGAAGCCAAACAGAAAGGAAAAGCACTGAAAGTTTCCTGGAACCATAGTCTCGATGGGATTACCCACCATTTTGTCGTTGACAGCATTCGCCGCCGTACCGATCCCTCCGAAGTCGAGTTGGCCTGGAACGGTGATGCACTCGGAATTGACCTGGAAGGCTCCAAACAAGTAACTATTCCGGCTCAAGGTGATTTTAAGGTCCTGGACAATGAAACCTTCAACGATCCCGAACAATACCTGAAGCTCAAGTTCAGCGACCCCCTCAAAGCAAACCAGGACCTCAAAGGATTGATCCAGATCGACGACCTCGATCTGCGTTTCGTCATCAATGGCAATATCGTGGAGGTTTATCCCCGGGACCGCACCACAGGTGAACATACACTTACGGTCAACCGGGGTATCCGCAATGTGTTGGGGTACAAGCTCCAGGAAGAAAAGACTTTCGAGATTCAGTTTGAAGAGCTCAAGCCTCAGGTGCGCCTGGTCGGCAACGGGGTGATCCTTCCCCGTCAGGGTTCTACCCTGCCATTTGCCTTTGAAACGGTTAACCTCAAGTCGGTTGACATCCGGGTGACCCGCATCTTCGAAGACAATATCCTTCAATTCCTCCAGGTAAATAACCTGAATGGCTCCAGCGAACTCAACCGGGTTGGTAAGCGGATCCACACTTCTGAGATCCGGCTGGACGAAGACAAGACGGTCAGCCTGCGCCGTTGGAACCGGCAAGTGGTGGACCTCAGTACCCTGATCAATCCCGAACCGGGGGCCATCTATCAGATCGAACTCGATTTTGACGAAGATGATTCCAGCTTCCCCTGTGAAAGCATGAGTCAGGCCGAGGCTTCCGAAGAGGAGGAAGACGACTATTACTACTACTATGACGAAGAATACTACGAACGCTACCGCAACCGTGACAATCCTTGCCATGAAGCCTATTACACCTTTCAGGACCGTTCCGTTTCCCGCAATGTGCTGGCCTCTGACCTGGGCATGATGGCCAAGATGGGGACCGACGATGCCATGACCATGGTGGTCACAGATTTGCATACCACCCAACCCATCTCTGGTGTCCAGCTCGAATTGTACGATTTCCAGCAGCAACTGATCGGCACCTATACCACCGATGCTGAAGGAATGGCGACTTCCAAGCCGGAAGAAACGCCCTATGTTATGGTAGCCAAGCAAGGCGACCAGCGTGGTTACCTGAAACTCCAGGATGGCCTGGCTCTGTCCATGAGCAAGTTTGACATTGCCGGACAACGCTACCACCAAGGTGTCAAAGGCTATATCTATGGGGAGCGCGGTGTCTGGCGTCCCGGCGATACCCTGTTTGTTTCATTTATGCTGCAAGACAAGCTGAAAAGCCTGCCTGAAGATCATCCGGTTAACTTTTCCCTCACCAACCCCCGTGGTCAGGTCGTGAAGAAGGAGTCCAGGAGCATCCACCTCAATGGGGTCTATACTTTCCAATACGCGACCGCTTCTTCCGCCCCAACCGGCAATTACCAACTCAATGTACAGGTGGGAGGGGCTACTTTTGAGAAGACCCTCAAAGTTGAAACGGTCGTTCCGAATCGACTGAAAATAGAACTGGGCTTCGAACAGGAATACCTGGCGGCCGGAGAAGAAGCTCCCAAAGCCAAAATGCAGATTCGTTGGCTGCATGGTGCCATCGCCAAAAACCTCGCCGCCGATATCAGCGTCAACCTGAAGGAGCGCAAAACCAGCTTTGAAACCTATCAGAAGTACAGTTTTGACGATCCTGTGCGGCACTTTGAATCCGAGCGCACTGTCATTTTTGATGGGCAGGTAGATGAAAATGGGCAAGCAGATGTTCCCATGAAGATTTCCGTTGGCAATGAAGCTCCAGGTATGTTGACCGCGAGTTTTGTGACCAAAGTGTTCGAACCGGGTGGGAACTTCAGTACCGACCGTTTCAATATCCCCTACTATCCCTATGAGAAATTCGTAGGCGTCAAGGTTCCTAAGGGCAAAGGGTATCGGGGAGCAATCGTATCCGAGGATGAGATCACTGCCGATATCGTTTCGGTCGACCACGAGGGAAAAGCAAATGGCACCGAAACCGTAGAAGCTACCCTTTACCGCCTGGATTGGCGCTGGTGGTGGGACCATTCCGCCCGGAACATCACCAACTTCAACGAAAAGTTCTACCGGGAAAAGGTTTCTACCAAGAAGATCAAGTTGACCAATGGCAAAGGAAAATACACTTTCGCAACTGGTGACTGGGGCCGCTACCTCCTCCGGGTAGTTCATCCTGACGGACATGCAACCGGTACCATATTCTTTGCGGAGTACCCCTGGTGGAGAAACCGGGAAGACAAAAAGTCAGGACCGGGTGGAGCAACCATGCTCACCTTTGCCGCTGACAAGGAAGAATACAAAGTCGGGGAAACCATTACCCTGAACATTCCCATGGGACAAGAAAGCCGTGCTTTGGTCAGTATTGAATCCGGCTCCCAGGTGATCAAGACCACCTGGATACAACCCTTGGAGGGAAAAAATTCTACCGAATACAGCTTCACCGCCACCGCAGACATGGCCCCCAATGTATACGCCCACGTAACTTTGATCCAGCCCCATGCCCAGAGCGCCAATGACCTTCCCATCCGTTTGTATGGCGTAACCCCTCTGAAGGTCACCGACCCGATGACGGTTCTGAAGCCCAAAATTGCCACCCCCGCTACCTTCCGTCCCATGGAAAAAGCCACCGTCAAAGTTTCTGAAGCCAATGGCAAGGGCATGACCTATACAGTCGCGGTGGTGGATGAAGGTTTGCTGGACCTGACCCGTTTCCGTACCCCCGACCCCTGGAATACGTTCTATGCCCGCGAAGCCCTTGATGTAAAAACCTGGGACTTGTATGACCAGGTATCCGGTGCCTACGGTGCTGACATTACCAAATTGCTCGGTATCGGTGGTGGCGATGGCATCGGCCCCAAAGAGGGAACCAAAGTGAATCGTTTCCGCCCGGTGGTCAAATTCCTGGGGCCTTTCGAGCTCAAGCCGGGTGAAACGGCTACCCACACTTTTACCATGCCCAATTATGTGGGTTCGGTCCGGACCATGGTGGTGGCCCGGGATGAAGAAGCCTATGGCTCTGCGGAAAAAGCCACTCCGGTGCGTAAACCATTGATGGTGCTGGGTACGCTGCCCAGGGTGCTTGGCCCCGGCGAAGAAGTAACCCTTCCCATCTCGGTGTTTGCCATGGAAGACCATGTGAAGAATGTATCCATTGGTTTGCAGGCAGGTGACCTTTTTGAGATCCAAGGTGTGAACAAGAAGGATTTGCAGTTCAGCCGCCCCGGTGATGAAATGGTCACTTTCAAGCTCAAGGTTGCTGAGAAAGTCGGTACCAGCTCGGTGAAGGTGGTGGCGGTGAGTGGCAAAGAAACTGCGACTTACCACATCGACATCGAGGTGCGCAACCCAAATCCTCCGATGAAGAAAGTCGCAGAAGCGGTACTGGAAAACAACAATCCCTGGAAGCATGACTTCAAATTCCACGGGATGGAGGGCACCAATTCAGGTATGCTTGAAATCAGCCGCATTCCTGCCATCAACCTTCATGGTCGCCTCCGCTACCTGATTCATTATCCTTATGGATGTGTGGAGCAGACAACCTCATCGGTGCTGCCTCAACTTTATGTAGGTGAATTGCTGGACCTCAACAGTGGCCAGAAGACAGAGATCGACAAAAATATCCGGGCGGGTATCCGTCGCCTCAAGCGTTTCCAGACCGATGATGGTGGGCTTGCCTACTGGCCTGGAGGGTCTCAAACGAATGATTGGGGTACCAATTATGCAGGCCGCTTCCTGGTTGAGGCGAAGCGCAAAGGGTACCGCATCCCGGATGATTTCTTCAATGGCTGGTTGAAGTACCAGAAGAAGACGGCCCGCAACTGGTCTGATGCGTATCAGAACGGAGACATCATCCAAGCGGAACGCTTGTTCTTGCTGGCCCTGGCCGGGTCTCCTGAGCTCGGGTCGATGAACCGACTGCGAGAACGTGCCAATACCAGTGTTCCGGCCAAGTGGCGTCTCGCAACTGCCTATCACCTCGCTGGTCAGCCTGAAATGGCGCTTAAGATCAGCAAGGGCCTGACCAGGAATGTTGGTTATTACACCCAGTACGGCTACCATTATGGCAGCAATATCCGTGACCACGCACTTATCCTGGAGTGCCTGGCCATCATGAACCGCCGCAGCGAAGGGAAAGACATTGCGGAAACCTTGAGTAAGCAGCTTTCCTCAAATATGTGGATGAATACGCAGGCCACCGGCTTCTCCCTGATCGCCATGGCCCGATTCACTGGTCAGGATCAGAACAGCAACCAAGCCCTCCATGTCGAATACCGCATCAACGGGGGCAATTGGATCGAAGTGAAAACCGGCAAGGCCATCAGCCAGGTAGAAATACCGACTGGTAAGCTCAAAGGTGGTACGGTTGAGGTCCGCAAAAAGTCCGGTACCATTGCCTATACCCGTTTGATCCTTGAAGGGACTCCGGTGGCGGGGGATCAGGATGCCTCCCAAAGCAACCTGAAAATGACCCTGGCCTACTATGATCTGGAAGGTGACCGCATCGATGTCAGCCGTATGGAGCAGGGAACTGACTTTATCGCTGAAGTCACACTCACCAACCCCGGTGAAAAAGGTGACCTCGATGAAATGGTTCTCAACCAGATATTCCCCTCCGGCTGGGAAATCCACAACAGCCGCCTCGATGGAATTGATTGGGGTGACGAAATCGCAGTTCCGGAGTACCAGGATATCCGCGACGACCGGATCTATACCTTCTTTGATCTTGGAGATGGCTATCAGAATGGCTGGTGGTATTGGTATGGTCGCCGGGAAGAACCGAAAACGAAAACATTCAGGGTCATGCTCAATGCATCCTACCTTGGTCGGTTCTACCTGCCAAGTGTATACGCAGAGGCCATGTACGACGCCACCGTAAATGCCCGGATTCCCGGTCAGTGGGTGGAAGTCGTTGGCCCTGACCCTTCCTGACATTTGGTTTGTGATTCTTCGAAGTAAAAGCGTGATAATTAACCCCAAGATGAAAAAGCTTCTCCGTACCATCTTCCGCCCCCTGCTGCGTCCTCACTGGAAAAAGGCAGTCTGGCTCCTCGCTGGCTTTGGCATCTGGTATTCCCTCCTCCCGGAACAAATGTTCCAGGACCCTTACTCGACCGTGATCGAGGACCGGGATGGAAACCTGCTCGGTGCCCGCATTGCCGGGGATGGCCAGTGGAGGTTCCCTCCGCTGGATACGGTTCCGGAGAAGTTTGCACAGGCTATTGTCACCTTCGAAGACCAGTATTATTATTCGCACCCGGGGGTAAACCCGGGTGCATTTGGCCGCGCCATGGTGCAAAATATCCGGAACCGCCGGATTGTCAGTGGGGGCAGTACCCTGACCATGCAGGTGGTTCGCCTTTCCCGAAAAATGAAATCCCGTGACATCGGGCAAAAGCTGATCGAAATGGTCGTCGCTACCCGGGTGGAAGCCGCATTTTCTAAAAAAGAAATTCTGGCGATGTATGCCTCCCACGCCCCCTTCGGTGGCAATGTGGTCGGTCTTGACGCTGCCTCCTGGCGCTATTTTGGCCGCCGGCCCGATCAACTCTCATGGGCTGAATCGGCGACTTTGGCGGTGCTCCCCAACAATCCCTCCATCATTCATCCCGGCAAGAACCGCGATGCGCTGAAGGCCAAGCGGGACCGGCTGCTGGTCCGGATGCTGGAAGCAGAGGTATTTGACAGCATCACCTGCCAGATGGCTATGGCGGAACCTCTTCCCGCTAAACCCCATGAACTTCCTTCCCTGGCGCCGCACCTGCTGGACCGGGTGATTCAGGAACATGGACAAGGTGTCCGTCTGCGGACCACCCTCGACGTTCACCTGCAGGACCGGACCGAGCATATCCTCGCCCGGCACCACCGGCGCTTGCGCCAAAATGGAATCCACAATGCGGCTACCCTGGTCCTGGATGTTGCCACCGGAAATGTGCTCGTCTACCAGGGAAATGTCAATAAAGCAGGTGCCGAACATGGAAACCAGGTAGATGTGATCCGTTCCCGGCGCAGCACGGGAAGTATCCTGAAACCCTTCCTTTATGCCTCTATGCTTTCTGAGGGGGACATTCTACCCAACACCCTGATCCCGGACATTCCGACTTATTTCGGAAGCTACTCTCCGGAAAACTACCACCACAATTACGATGGAGCCGTTCCTGCCCACCGGGCCCTGGCCCGTTCGCTCAATATTCCTGCCACCCGTATGCTACACAGTTACGGACACCAAAGATTTCACCACAAATTGGAAAGTGTGGGGATGACGACCCTCGATTATTCTGCCGACCACTATGGTCTGTCCCTCGTACTCGGGGGTGCTGAAGCCCAGCTCTGGGACTTGGCTGGCATGTATGCCGGCATGGCCAGAACCGTGGTGGAATACCCCGGCCGGGGTGGCTATTATATGAAGGACGCATTTCATACCCCCAATTACATCGCTTCCCCTGAAGGGATGAAGGTTGTGGAACCCGAACTGGTTCCGGAATCTCCACTGAGTGCCTCTGCTTGCTTCCTCACCCTGGAGGCCATGCTCGAAGTCACCCGCCCCAACGACGACCAGCATTGGGAGGAATTCAATTCCAGCCGCAAAATAGCCTGGAAGACGGGGACCAGTTATGGGTACCGGGATGCCTGGGCCATCGGTTGCACGCCTACCCATGTGGTGGCCGTCTGGGTAGGCAATGGTGACGGAGAGGGGCGTCCAGGTCTGGTTGGCCTGCATGCTGCTGCTCCTATCATGTTCGACGTATTCGACGCAATCCAGGCTCCCAATCAATGGTTTCCGGAGCCTTTTGAAGATATGGAAACGGTTACGGTGTGCAAGCAAAGTGGTCACCGAGCCAGTGAGGTCTGTGACGAAACAATTGAAATGAGCGTTCCGCAACGAGGCTTGCAAACCGAAGCCTGTCCATACCACAAGCTGATTCACCTGGATGAAACCGGTCAGTTCCGGCTTCATTCTGATTGTGCTTCTCCCTTTGAAATGCAGCACAAGGCCTGGTTTATCTTGCCACCCGCCCAGGAAGAGTGGTACCGCCGCAAGAATGTGAATTACACCAGTTTGCCTCCCTACCGTGCAGACTGCGCCACGCTGGCGGAGGCGGAAGGTAACGAACGGGTCATGGAGTTCATCTATCCCCGGAATGTGAAAAAGGTCTATGTTCCTACCCAGTTGGATGGCAGTCTGAGCAGTGTGGTGGTGGAAATCGCCCACCGGGAAGAGGGCCTAAAGGTGCATTGGCATCTCGACGAGACCTTTCTGGGGACTACGAAGGACTTCCATCAAATGGCCTTGAATCCAGGAAAAGGTGACCACATCCTAACCTTGGTGGATGAAAACGGACGGACCCTCAGGAAGAAGTTTGAGATCATTGGGAAAGGCTGAACTTCCGGATCAATTGTATCTGCTCGTCACTATTTTCTGCTTCCCAAAATTAAGGGTCAAATTCTACTGTAAGAGCTTATTTATCGGAAGCCTTCTCCAACTTACTCTTCAAAGTGTTCAAGGCGACCCCTAGTGCCCGCGCGGTCTGGCTCAGGTTCCCATTGTGGAATTCAAACACCTTTTTGATATGTGCGGCCTCGATATCGGCCAACAAGAAACTGGAGAGGCCTTTTCTTTGCAACACACGCTTTGGAAGATCATTCAGCTGGACCCTCCCTTCACAGAATACATACAGGTTTTCGATCAGGTTTTCCATTTCGCGGAGGTTCCCTGGAAATGGATAGCTAAGGATTGATTCGCGGGCTTCTTTCGCCAGCTTCAATTGCTTTCTTCCGAACTTTCCGGCCTTGGACCTGAGGAAGAAGTTGAGCATTTCCTTGATCTCGTCACGTCCCCGTTCCTGCAAAGAGGGCAATTCAAGTTCTGTGACCACCAACCGGTAATAGAGATCCCATCGAAACGTTCCCTCCGCGCACCTCTTTTCGAGGTCCCGGTTGGTCGCAGCAATAATCCGGACGTCAATTTCCCTGGTAACATTCTCCCCGACCCGCATGATCTCTCCCTCCTGAATGGCTCTCAGCAGGGACTGCTGCATATACGAAGAGATGTCCCCGATCTCATCGAGAAAGATGGTGCCGCCATTGGCCTGTTCAAACAAGCCTTCCTGGTCCTTGTCAGCACCGGTAAATGCTCCTTTGGCGTAGCCAAAAAGCCGCGACTCCAAGAGGCTGTCTCCCAATGCAGAGCAATTCACGGTAATGATCTCCCGGTTTTTCCGGCCGCTGTTGAGGTGGATATATCTGGAAAGGTGTTCTTTGCCTGTTCCGCTATCTCCTCTGATCAATGTGGTTACTTTGTCTACCGCGGCAATCTTCAATGCCCGTTGGTAGATTGGCTCTAAAGATGGGGTCAGCAAATAGTTATCCTTTTCGGTTGGTTTTTCATCGGGGAGATCACTTCTCACCATGATGGATACCGGGGTCTTGCTGACTTTAAACCGGGTCTCAAAAAAACGTGCCTTCCTTGTTCCAGTTACCGAGGCCCTCACCCCTTGCACGATGCGGGTTTTGGCAATTCCTTCCGTATGAACGATGTACCAACTCAATTGCATCATCGAGGTTCCCGGGCTCCAGAAAATGTCTATTTCATGTTCACGGTTTTTTCGGATCAGGCGTTCCACTTTGGGTTTGATCTCATCGACATCGATCACATCGAATAGATCCATGTATTCAATGCGCACTTGGCGGTCGGGAAACTCTTTGCGAATGGCAGAAGCCAGCATCAGTGCCCCTGGGT
>CAYGRE010000080.1:2897-30681 GCA_964352215.1 uncultured Bacteroidia bacterium | reverse complement strand
GATTCTACTTCATTCTATGGGCAAATACCCGCTTGAACTTTTCCACTTTGGGGCGGACTACAAACTGGCAATATGCCTGGGTAGGATTCTCAACGAAATAATTCTGATGGTAATCCTCCGCTGGATAGTAGTTGATCAAGGGGCTGATCTCGGTCACAACCGGATCGGAGAATGCACCTGACTCGTCCAATTGCTTTTTGTAAGCTTCGGCGATCTGGCGCTGCTCCTCGTTGTGGTAGAAGACCGCCGAGCGGTACTGGGTGCCACGGTCATTGCCCTGACGGTTCAGGGTAGTGGGATCATGGGTATTCCAGAAGACTTCCAGCACATCTTCAAAGGTGACTACTTCCGGATCGAAAGTGATCTTAGCAACCTCCGCATGACCGGTCATTCCCCCACAAATTTCTCTGTAAGAAGGGTTTTTGACCTTGCCTCCGGAATAGCCGGATTCTACTGAGACCACTCCCTTCATATTTTGAAATACGGCCTCAATGCACCAGAAACACCCTGCACCGAGTGTCGTTTCCTGGTAATTATTTTTCATTGTTCAACTGGTCTTTGGGGATGAATTTAAGGGATGCGGAGTTCATGCAATACCGCAATCCGGTTGGACGTGGGCCATCGTCAAAGACGTGCCCCAGGTGGGCATCACAACGAGCACAGACGGCTTCGGTTCTGACCATGCCATGCGTCCGGTCCACATTTTCCTTGACGCGCTTTGGGTCTACTGGTTGGTAAAAACTTGGCCAGCCGGTTCCTGACTTGTACTTGGTTTCAGAATCGAAAAGGGGTGCATTGCAAGAGCTACAGGTATACAAACCTTCCTCCTTGTTGTCCCAATACTCACCGGTGAAGGCACGTTCGGTACCTCCTTCACGGCCTACATAGTACTGCATCTCCGTCAATTGGGCTTTCCACTCTTCGTCCGTCTTTACGACTTTGTCGTAGGAGTTGTCAATAATGTTGTTCATAGTATTTTCCTTGGAACTTGTGGTCACCGGGTTCTGTGCACAGGACACAGTCACCAGGCTCATGGTAAAAATCGATAATATAAGTGCGAGTTTCATTCTCTTTTCTTTGTATTGTTTTTCCTTGTACCTGTATATACGTGGGATTTATCACGAAAGGATCACAAAGCTTTAAGTATACAACTGTATTTGTAGGGAGTTGGTTTGTTTTCTGAAAGCCTAAAACCAGATTATCATCCATTTATATACCTGAATGACATTTAGTCACCGCGATCATCCTGAAGATTTCGATTCGTACCAAAATTCAGTCCACTCCATCCATGTCAGGAAGCATCAGGTCCAGAATGAGCAGGTCATAATGCCCCGCCTGAGCGGGAAAGGTAAGACCGGTAACAGAAGTCAATAAATCAATTCGGTTGGGCGGGTATCCAAATTGATTGCCAGCCAACCATTTTTCAGTATCTTCCCCCATGGCTCAATATGAGATTGATCCGGACATCACCAACGCCCGGACCCTTCCAGGGAGTTTTTATACAGATGCAGAGGCACATGAACGGTTGAAAGACACTGTCTTTACCCGCTCCTGGCAATGGTTTGCGGTACGGGAAGCTGCGCCCAAAGCGGGCAATATCTACCCTTTTACCTTGCTGGAAAACTGGCTGGACGAACCGCTGGTTTTGAGCCGTGACCTCAACGGAAACCTCCGCTGTCTCTCTAATGTATGCACCCACCGGGGAAACCTGATCGCGCTGGCACGGGGCAAGGATTCTGTCCTTCGCTGCCGTTACCACGGACGCAGGTTTGCACTGGATGGCACCTGCGAACATGCCCCTGGTTTTGATGGCGCCGCCGATTTTCCAAATGAAAAGGACCATCTTCCCCAATTGCCACTCGGTTTGCTGGGGAGGCTGCTTTTTACCAGCATCGCCCCGGATGTGGAATTTGGAGAATGGACGGAGGGTCTCACCGAACGGATCAGCTTTATGCCGCTGGAGAGCTTCCAACTGGATTCCAGCCGCTCGAAAAGCTATACTTTTGATGCCAACTGGACCCTCTACGTTGATAATTTTCTGGAAGGACTCCACATCCCTTTTGTCCATCCCGGCCTCAACCAGAAGCTCAGTTTCCGCCAATACAAAACGGTCCTGCTTCCTCATGGGAATCTTCAGATCGCCCCTGCTGCCGAAGGACAGCAAAGCTTTGAGCTGCCCGAGGGGCATCCTGAACATGGCCAGCGAATTGCAGCATTCTACTTCTGGCTGTTTCCCAATCTGATGCTCAATTTCTACCCCTGGGGATTGTCCCTGAATGTGGTTGAGCCCCAAGGTTTGACCAAAACCAGGGTTCGGTTCCTCACCTATGTCTGGAAGCATCAATTGTTGGGCATCGGTGCCGGAGGAGACCTCGACCGGGTGGAGAAGGAAGATGAAGAAGTGGTCCTGAATGTACAGCGTGGGGTGAAAGCCAGAATGTATGATTCCGGGAGGTATTCCCCGCAGTATGAAACCGGGGTGCATCAGTTTCACCGGATGTTGGCGGAGTCTCTGCTCTGAAGCCTTGACAATTCCCGGTCGTATTTCTATCTTAATCCTAATATTTATGAAGGGCATTCATTAGTTATGGAGCACTCTCTGAAGCGATTTCTTTCCTTTTCAGGACTGATCCTGGGAGTATTTATATTGATTTTCGTATTCGCGGAGGCCATTGGTTTCAATTTTATGGATCAGGTCGCGCAAATGGATAGCATGCTGTTGCCTCTGGCTGCGCTTGTCGGGCTTGCCTTATTGGCTGGAGATGTCTTTCTCCCGGTCCCGGCCAGCCTGATCATGATCGCCTTTGGCAGCCTGTTTGGCCTGGTGGGGGGTACCTTGCTTTCCCTGGTGGGGGGTGTTTTGGCTGCCTTACTTGGGTATGGTTTGGGACGGATGGGCAAAGCCCGTTTTGCAAAATGGTTTGGCCGGGCCGCTCTGGACGAAGGCAATAAGCTATTTGAGCGACATGGCCTCTGGGCAGTGATCATCTCCCGCCCCATCCCACTCATTTCAGAAACCGTGGCCGTGGTAGCTGGCTCTGCCGATTACAATTTCCGGCGTATGGTCTTGGGCAGTGTGGTCGGCACTTTCCCCGCTGCTATCATTTATGCCTGGGCCGGGACCACCCTTCATTCAGACAGCCTCGGGATCTGGCCCTTCCTGATTGTATTTGCAATCGCTTCTGCCCTCTTTTTAATCGGTCGTTTCCGTAAGGCAAAATCCAATCTTTAGGGTTGGCAAATGGGGCTCATTCGGGTTCTGATGATATGCATTTGCATACAATTAGCCTGATTTCGCCCTGATTATATGCAAATGCATATAATTCAGGCTAAATTGCTTCAACTGTATGCTCGGGCATATCATTAAAGCTAAAGCAGATTAATCATCTCAAAAAGCATATCATGAGAAGCCTTTTTGAATATGGAAAAAGTCAATCTGGTATTGGCCATGCTTGGACTTGCATTGGCACCTGTTCCAGCAAAAGAACTTCATCACACCTATGAAAACCCCCGCCGAGATTCTTGACCACTACGCCAAGCTGGTCGAAATCGAACGACAAGAGGAGCGCGAGCAGTTCCGCATCCGGTTTCTCGAGACCCCATTAGATGTACGTAAAGCAAAAGGGCTCACCCTCTATCCCGTGAGCATAGATGAAGTGAAGGTGGGACTCGGCGATCGCCTTTTGGTAGAAATAGGTAAGCCACAATCAGAAGAAGCATCTCCGGTATTTCAGGTAGGGAGAATTGTCTCACTCTGGTCCAATACTGAAAGTAAGAAGAAGCCATTTGTAACCGGGGTCATTACCAAATCGTTGGCCCAGATCCTGGTCATTGCACTGGACAAAGACGAATTGCCTGATTGGGCCGATGACGGAAAGCTGGGGTTGGACTTGTATTATGATGAACGGACCTTCAACGAGATGCAGAAGGCGCTGAAAACGATGCGGGAAGCCAATGGGGACCGGGTAGCTGAGCTGAGAGAGATTCTGTTCGGCGAAGGAAGGCCCTATTCAGAAAATGCCGGGAACAGCTATGTATTGCCGGACCTGAATTCGTCTCAGAATGAAGCTTTAAAAATGGTACAATTGGCACAGGACCTTGCGATTGTACATGGGCCTCCCGGAACCGGAAAGACACATACACTCATCCGGACCATTGTACAAAGTCTGAAAAAAGAAAAGCAGGTATTGGTGACGGCCCCCTCCAACCTCGCGGTTGATTTATTGGTGGAGAAGCTGGCCCTGGCCGATGTGAATGTCGTTCGGATCGGGCATCCGGCCCGGATCTCGGATGTGGTTCTACAGCGCAGCCTGGATGTCCAGTGTGCCATCCACCCTGATAGCCGTACCATCAAGGAACTGCGGAAAGAAGCGGACAAGACGCGGAAAAAAGCCTTTAAGTTCAAGCGGTCCTTTGGCAGGCAGGAACGGGAGGAGCGCAAACAATTGAAATGGGAAGCCCGAGAATTGCAAAAAGAAGCCAAGCGGCAGGAGAGGGCTGTTTTGAACAGTGTTTTGGACCAGGCACAGGTGATTGCCTGTACCATCAGCAGCGCCAACAACAGCATCATGGAAGGCCGCAGGTTCAGCACTGTATTCATCGACGAAGCGGCCCAGTCTATGCTTCCGGCTACGCTGATCCCTATCCTGAAATCCGAACGGGTTGTCTTTGCCGGGGACCATTGCCAATTGCCTCCGACCATCAAGTCGCAAAAAGCCGGACGTGACGGGCTTATCGAGAGCCTGTTTGAACGGTGCATGCACCGCTTTCCGGAGGCGTCGGTGATGCTTCGGACCCAGTACCGGATGAACAAGGAAATCATGGGGTTCTCCAGCCGGCAGTTTTACGCGGGTGAGCTGCATGCCGATCCCTCCGTGGCTGAGCACCGGCTTTCAGACAATCCCGAAAAGCCGATGCTGTACCAGCCCATGCAATTTATCGATACCGCGGGCTGTGGATATGAAGAGGTGCTCAACCCCGAATCTTTGAGTCGGTCCAATCCGGGGGAAGCGGGGGTACTGTTACGCCATTTGTCCGCTCTCCTGAAGGGATTGCCCAAACCGGACAAAGATGATCTGGATTCGTCACCGAGTATTGGGATCATTTCTCCCTACAAGGACCAGGTGAGGTTGCTTCGCCGGGAGGCTACAGATGCTAAAGCATTGTGGCCCTGGCTGAAGCGGATTTCTATCGACTCGGTAGATGGTTTTCAGGGACAGGAACGGGACATCATTTATATCAGCCTGGTACGAAGCAATGAAAAAGGAGAAATCGGTTTCCTTGGGGATACACGGCGGATGAATGTAGCCCTAACCAGAGCCCGCAAGAAACTGGTGGTAATAGGTGACAGCGCAACCCTGGGCAACCACAACTTCTACCAGGCCTTTCTGGATTATGTCGATGAAATCGAAAGCTATGCCAGTGCCTGGGAATTTATGGAATAAAGAAAACTGGTTTGCCCACGCGCTGAGAATTTACGAAATTGGGGAATAGCCAATCAACGCCCTCCATCTTAATCGCTTTCATTTTCATCCCTACCATGAAAAGAATCATCTACTTCGTATTGCTATTTGCCTGCTTTACCCCTCAAATTCATGCCCAATCCCCCGGCAATGCCCTGGATTTTGACGGTTCCAATGATCTGGTGAATTGTCCTCTTCCCAGTGTATTTGACAGCTTGAGCACCCAGGATATCACGGTCGAAGCCTGGATTTACCCACGCGCTGCTTCTTTCACCCGAGTCGTATATGCCCAGCCATCTACCTCGAACTTCTTCAACTTCGCTTATGGCTCCCAGCAATCGATCTGGTTCTATGTCAATGTCAACGGCAGCACCTTCAGTGCAACCTCAACGGCCAGTTCCGTCCCACTCAATACCTGGTCCCACATAGCCTGTCGATGGACGGCATCCACCAATGTAACCGATATCTTCATCAATGGAGCGACTGTGTCAACTTCCCCTGGTGGTACTTCCACCACTGGCACCAGTGGAATCATGACCCTTGCCAGCCGGCCAGGTGGTTCCCAATATTTCAATGGTCAGATTGACGAGGTGCGGATCTGGCGCGAGGCCAGAAGCGATTGTGAGATCGCCGGCAATTACCAGGCTGAATTCGCAGGTCCGGCGACCAATCTCGTGGCTTATTACGACTTCAACCAGGGCACCGCTGCTGGGAACAATGCCAGTGTCACTGCCCTGCCGGACCAGTCCGGCTTCGGCTACAATGGCACCTTGGCAGGGCTGGCCCTGAACGGAACTACCTCCAATTGGGTCACTTCCACCGCAGCTATCAATATCCTTGGCCCTGCTACCGGTGGCGGCTATATCGTTAATGACACCGTAAGCGTCTGCCCCGGAACTGTCTATACCTTCCCGGACAATACCACCCAAACCATTACTGCGACTGTCACCCAAACCAGTAACCTCACGGCTTCCAACCTCTGTGACAGTACGATCAATACCACCGTCAACCTCAGCCCAACTTATTCTCAAACTGATACAGTGGAAGTTTGCCCAGGCAGTACGTTTACCTTCCCCGATGGAAGCTCCCAAACTATTACCGCCCCAACCACTCAAACCAGTGTCCTTCAAACCGCCAACACCTGTGACAGTACCATCGTTACCAATGTCCTCCTGGCACCCACCTATTCTGCCAACGATACCGATGAAGTATGCCTGGGCGGGACCTATACCTTCCCCGATGGTATTATACAGATCAATATCCAGTTCCCGACCATTTACACAAGTCAACTGTCCACTGCCCAAGGCTGCGACAGTTTGATTGTCACCTACCTCGGCGTAATCGTGATCCCGCTGATCCAGGATTCTGCTGAAGTCTGCAGCGGTGCCAGTTATACCTTCCCGGACGGATCTGTACAAAACAATATCACTGCCCCGGTAACCTATACCAGCCAACTGGCTTCGTCCCAAGGCTGTGACAGCACCGTAGTCACTAATCTATCCGTTGTCCAGATCGACGACAGTGTTTCTGTCATCATTGCACCAAGCGAAATGCTGATGGCCAGCCAAGCCAATGCAACCTATCAATGGCTGGATTGCAACAACAACCTGGCCCCCATCTCCAATGCCACCACGCAGACATTTTCCCCATCTGTATCAGGCAGTTATGCAGTCGCCATCACCTTCAATGGGTGTACAGATACCAGTGCTTGCTACAACGCCACCGTGGTCGGGCTGGAGATTTCCAATTCCCTGTCCATCAATGTATACCCCAATCCAGCAAGGGAACAGGTACGGGTAGCAAGTGGGCAGATCCTCAATGGACAAATTCACTTGTTGGACATCAGAGGGAAAACGCTGGGAAGCTACCCGGTAGAAGGATCGGAAACCGTAATTGACCTGCAACTGGTTCCGGCTGGAATTTACTTTCTCAAGGTGACCTCTGAGGAAGGCACTAAAACGGTGCGGTTCAGCAAGCAATAAAAGACAAAAAGTGATCTCTTGGGTATTCGATAAAGGACAACGAGGCTAAAACCGGGTAAACAATAAGGAGGATCAAAACAAAATTCTTCCGAATTTGCACTCGGTGAGACGCTTCAGTATTCTCATATTTCTTTTGGGCTGCTTCCTCATGCTTCAATCAGGACAGGTTCCTGTATTTGATGCCTGGGTGGAGCATCGGCGCCAGCCCGCCCCCATGGACCATGAGCGCCCCCTGATCCACCAAGACTTGAGAGGACCTGTCAGTTATACTGCCTCCACCTTTGACAATTCCGCTCTTACCATCAGTTCTCAGCAGCCAGATTTGAAACCATCGCCCCCTGTCACCCCAGCAACCGCTACACAAGATAAATTAACCCTCCGAAAAGCAACCTACCAACAACTGGCAGGACCCAAAGGCACCTTCCACGACGCCACTGACCGGAAGCTTCCCCAAGTAATCCCCGACTTGTTCGAAGAAAATATCCCCAACAACTCCGACGTTGTTATCCTGCTCGACCATACCAGCTCCATGGGGGATGACATCGAAGACATGCGGGAAATGCTCTCTGCTCTCAAGGAAAAACTCAATCAAAAACCGGGGATCAGAATCGGAGCGGTTACTTTTTCAGACCTCAAAAACCGTCCTGAGATCGGCTACCGTTCCCTCCCTTTTGGCCAGGGAATAGATGCCCTTGACAAATTCCTCTACGAAACCCCGCTGATCGGTTCAATTGAGGATATGTATGGGGCTATTGCCAAAACCATCCGCGAATTCAATTGGCGGCCCCATGCCAAACGGACCCTTATTGTCATCAGCGATGAGGATCCCGCCACCTCGCCCAATACCACCTCCAGCCCGGCAGAGGTGAGGAACCTTTGCCAATCCACCCAGCCAGAAACCATTCTCCATACGATTCTGCTCAGGAAAGATTGAGCGAGAATCGTATATTGGATCGATGAGAACACTGCTACTTTCCTTCCTTCTCCTGATGGGCCTGGACGCCTCGGCCCAGATCGTACTCCCCGCCAATATGTTTGCTGACAGTGCACATACACCCTATCTCTGGGGTGTGGCATCTGGTGATCCTGCCCAGGATGGGGTCATTCTCTGGACCAAAGTCGAAGCCACCGGAGCCACAAGCGGAAGTTGGGAATTGGCAAGTGACAGCAGTTTTAGCCAAATCGTTCAGAGTGGGAATTATACTACGGACGGCTCAAAGGACTGGACCGTGCTGGTTGAGGCCACTGGCCTGAATGCCGGACAGTTCTATTGGTACCGGTTCATGGATGGAAACAACAATACGAGTGTCATCGGCAGAACCAAAACGACCCCGGAAACAGGCCAGGCCAATGTCCGTTTTGCGGTTGCTTCCTGTAGCAGTGTTTACTCTGGTTTCTTCAATGCGTATGCACGGATCGGGGAACGGAATGACATCGATGCTGTGATTCATCTGGGAGATTATATCTACGACTTTGTGGATGCAGACGAAGAAGTCAGGGTGCCTGACCCCTACCCCACCGTACCCGCAAATCTGGGTGAATGGCGGGACCGCCATGAATACTACCTCCTGGACCCGGACCTCCGGCTGGCCCGGCAACAGCACCCCTGGATTGTAATCTGGGACAACCACGACATCGACAAAGACAGCCCGGCAAAATTCGCAGCCACAGTGCAGGCATTCAGAGAATATGTCCCCATGCGGGTTCCGGATCCCCAGGACAGCGCCCGCATTTACCGAAGCTTCCGGTTCGGCAATATGGTCGACCTGATGGTCCTGGACTATGAGCAATACTACCACCAGGATATATTCGGAAGTGAACTCAGCGCCCTCGGAACCGCCCAACGCACCTGGTTGCTGGATCAACTCAGCAATTCCAGCGCGACCTGGAAAATCGTCGCCAATCAGAAGATGATGGGAAAATTCAACACCGCCGGGATTCCTTCTCAAATCCCCTTCGGAGATGGGCCAGTAGCTGATTCATCCGCCTGGGATGGACAAAACCTGGAACGCACCGCCATTCTGGATCATTTGGTGAACAATGGAATCGACAATACGGTGGTGCTGAGTGGCGACATCCACATGTCATTCGTGGACGATCTCCCCAGCGACTATGGCAGCTACAATGCCAGCACGGGCGCAGGCTCTGCGGCGGTTGAATTCCTCCCCAGCAGCATTACGCGGGGAAATTTTGACGAAGCAGGGTTTGGAGGCTTCCTTGCCACCCTCGCCCAGGCTGCCATTTCCCTCTCCAACAGTCACCATGTCTACTCTGAACTCATCAGCCATGGCTACGGAATCCTCGATATACGCCCCGACCGCACCGTCGCCGAATTCTGGTATTCAGACAAAGGGGCAGTGGTATCAAATGAATCTTTTGCCGGAGGGTACCAGGTATTTACCGGAGACAATCACTGGGACAGAAGTAGCATTGGAAGTCCCAGTGTCTACAACCCCATGATCACTGCTTTGGAGCCGGTCAATAACTTTGTAGATGATTGGTCCATTTTCCCACAACCTGCCAACGATCAGTTTACCCTTAGGATGAAGCTCAGTTCTCCTCAAGTCCTTCAAGTGCAGATACTCGAAGTAGCCGGTGGAAAAGAGGTATTGAGTCAAAACCTTGGGCCCATGGAAGCAGGTACCTGGAAGAGTATCATCATGGGGACCGAAAATCTGGCCTCGGGGATATACCTGCTGAAGGTGCAAGGAGATCAGGGAGTCGTAACCCGAAAGATTAGCATTGAACATTGAGCCTCCAGCCCGGGAATCCTCATCACCTGTGAACTCAAATAATCTCCATTGCCCCTGAACACCTCACGGTTCTCCTTGATTTTCCTTAGTTTTGCGAAGCACTTGATATCCCCATGGAAACATTCCTTCACACCCCAATATTGATGCCGGAAGTGAACTCTGCCCTCTGGATCATGTCTGTTTTTGGAGCTGCCTGGTCCAGTTTGTTCTGGTTCTCGACCGATATTCTGGCTCAATTCATCGCTGAAAAAGATGTGGCCCGGCTTTACAGGAAAGACTCCGTAAAAGCCATCGGAAGTGCGAAAAAATACATTCAGGGGAAGAATTACCGGGGACCATTGGCAGCGTGGGGGGCTTTGCTCCTTCCAACCATGCCCATACTTGTTGCTTTTATTCCCTTGGCAGCAAGCCCCTATTTCTTTGGCGGTTTCGCGGTGGCCACCGGAATCCTGACCCTGGTCAATGGCAGACGTTGGATGCGCAACTTCAGAGTCGGAACCAGTCGCCGGATAGCCCGTTTTTTTCTGAGCAATGGCAACCGGGATGAAATAGACGAGGTGCTTGAGCATATCTATTTACAGGAAGTTCCAAGGATGCAGATGCTATCCATCGAAGCGATGGGAAAGTGGGGATCGGACCGCATGCTCAAATTGCTGGAAGCAGCATCGCACTCCAACGATCCGGCCATTGCCCAATTTGCAGCCCAAACCCACATCGCAGTCTTGAAGCGCCTTGGAGCAGCCAGCCCCTTGTCCGTAAAGCCCCTTGAAAACTTTTTCCGGGAATACGACTACTGGAACGACGAAGCAGAAGAGAATTCCGGCTTGCCTGAAGAACGTGAACGCTTCCTCGCCAAACGGGATGGGTTCAAGCGCAATATTGAGGAGGTTATCCAATCCCAAATGCACCTCCGCAATGCATCCCCTGATCTTTATTGCATGGAATGTCATACCTTTTCCGAAGAGGTCATCTATCGGCATTGGCGGTTTGTACGTTGCAAAAGCTGCAATGAGGCAACTCATCTGCAAAGAGGCATCAAAAGGGCCGTTGGACGTATTGGCAGTGTGCCAAGCCAGAATCCTGATGAAGAAGGCGTCTACTACCTGGACATGTGGGACCCCGCAAAAACGAGTGCTACCCCGGGAGAGGTAGAAAAAATCCAAATCTTAAGTGGTGGAGGGTTCAACTATGACTGGGCCATCAGTGCGGTTGCAGAATCCATGCAGAACCGTTTCCCGGATGAGAAAGTGAGTATTCCTGTCGAGCTTGATCCGGAAATTGAGTTGAGTAACAATACACGCAGTATTTTGTCCAATATCGCCACCGCTATTTCAGAACCACAACAGTGACAGTCCATCGGCAATAGTTTCAATACCTTGCCTGATTTCGGGGCCACAGTTCACGAACTGAAATCAAATCCCCAACAGCGATTTCACTTTATTGATAATTCCCCGCCGGTTCCTGAGGGCCATAACAATCTCAGGATCACTGAATCCCATACTTCTCAATGCCTTCTTACCAAGGTTGTGACAGACCACCATGGCTTGGGCAAATCGTTCTCGTCGTCCTTTGTGCAGTCCGATCACGCTGGGAATCTCTTCTTCGGGATAGGAAAAAGCTTCCAACAAGGGGTAGTCCTTTCCAGTAAACCCGGCACTTGAAGCAGCCCCTACAATCGCCTTCAAATCTTTTCGGTCATAATTCCCCGAAGCGAGGAATTGCTCCATCAACCGGGACCAATCCGGTTTTTCATTCTTCATCTCCCCCAGACTTCCCGTCTGCATCATAAAGCTCACCAACAAGGTGCGCACCGACCGGTAAGTTCCTGGCACCTGCTTTCTCAACCACTTCTCCGCCTTTTCGTTGAAGGCATTGTCGTTGAACATATTGTGGAAGATCACCGGGTACTCCGCCAGCAAACGGAAAAACCAGTCCTTCTTGGCCAATTTGGTCGTGCCCATCAACCTGAATGCCTCCTGCAAGCTGTTGGGGGGGATTCCTTTCACCTGATTAACTGAAACCGGCTTTTGGGTCCACATGCTGTCGAGCAACTGCAAGCGCTGTGGTCCGAGCGCAACCAAGGCCGGGGGCAAAGGCGACCCCATTCGCTCAGGGGTCAGAGACTGGGCAATGATGGTACGGTCCAGGCCGATCGTTACCAGGGAATCCGCCATTTGTCCATTCAAAGTCTGGCGAATGGTCGCATAATCCAGGGCGTCCCGCATCACAGCAGCCCAGTCCCTGGGAACTTGATTGCCCAGCAATTGCTCGAAATAACCGCGCACTAAACCCTGTATAGCAAGCGCAAAGTCACCCTCCAAGGCCAGGCCTTTGGGTATCCCATGCCCCTGGTAGAGAGACATGCTAATCTTATATGCCAGTTCGATTTCTTCTTGCGGGGTCCCTGGCTTGAGTACCTCCTCCAAGAACCGGTCAAAGGGGTGGTCCTGGCTGAGCAGCCGATGCGAAAGCGAAGAATCCAGGAAAAGCCTGCCCTGCAGGTTAAAAAACATGGTCTGCCCTGTGACGGGTTCAGCCTTGGAATACCCGAAGAAATTGAAGGGAGAGAAGAAAACCTTTCCGCCGTCAAAGGCGGGGTCCCAGCCCAACTGTTCACGCACATCGTTGGGGAGATAACCTGCCAGCCGGTTGAAAGTCTGCTGTACCAGGCCCGGTTCGCCTTTGACGGCCAGTGCCCAGTCCTTGAGATCTCCGGATATCTGTTTGAACAAAAAGCTCAACAATTCCCGTTCCCAGCGTTCGATGTCTCCTAACTCCTGATTGGCATCGGTTGGAAATTCGGTTGTGGCCTCTGTGTCAGCCAGCTTTTTTACCTCAGCATCCGAAACCTCTACCGGATTGATCAGCGCCGTTTTGAGATTTACCTGAGGCGAACTCATCACATCCTCAATGTCCAGAAAAAGCTTTGACTCGAGAATCTGCATCAAAGTCATCGGCCGGCGAACCTTCTGGTGTACCTCAGGAGGTACGATAAATCCATGCACCATGAAGATACCTCCTCTGCCCTGCTCATCCCGCAATTCAGGCAGCAGCCGCATCCAGAGCAGAATCAAATGGGGTTTATCACCCAGCTTACGGTAAAAAACGACATGCTTTTCGGAGAAAGTATCGTGCTCGGGAAAGTGAATACGGGACTCCAATTCAAGGATGAATCCGCGGTCATTCCAGCCCGCAGGTAGAAATGCCGATTGGAACCCATGCTTACCGCGGGGAGAACGCTCTTTGGGAAGCCTTGTATAAATGTACTGCTGGATCTGTGCCATGAACTTAGAACAGGTTAGGGTCATCTTTCAGCCGAAGCCCCCAGACGTGGCTGAGAGGACCGTCGGAAGCGGGCAAAGAATTTCTTCCAGAAACTGATCTTCTCCGGAACGACTGGAGTCAGGTCTTGTCGCGCAAAGGTCAGCAGCCAAAGGAATGGGTCCAGCACCCGCAATGGTTCGGGGTTTTCGCCATCTTCAATCTCTGCTCCCAGGGCGCTCACAATCGTGTACCGCACCTCTCTGAAGTTGTCCGTCGCCATATTCACGAACCGGGAGCAATGCAATGTGTCCCGCAACCACTCCTCCACCATCAGCGAGGACATGCTTAAATCAGTCAACTTTTGATGCAGATCCAATGCGTACCAGCTTTGGCCTCCGTCCTTAAGCCAACCCTTCAATTGGGGGGTCAGCTCTTCGTTGAGCAAATCGGATTTTGTAAATATGACGATGATCCTTTGCTTGCGCCTAAGGTCCACGCTCAGGTGATCCACTGAAGCACGAATATAGGTATCGAGCAACCTACTCAGGTCATCATCTAACTTTTCGGCGGTGCAGTCGGGTATGCTGACGATGAACAAGACCACGTCCGAATGGGCAACGAAAAATCCTGCCCGCGCGATCTGAGCTACTTCACTGAAAACCTCACCCGCCGTATCATAGAACCCGAAAATAGCGTCACCGAAAACGGGAAGCTCGTGGTATTGCACCAGGGCAGGATTGGGGAAGTTTGCCGGTGTGGATTCGGGAAGGTCACCGGCTTCAAATAGCGGGACCTGCTCGTAGAGAATGCGGTGGGTATAATCGTCCAGGCTACGGTAGTAGTAATCGGCCCAGTAAGTGGAGAACCGGCTCAAACTGGAAAAAAGAGAGGTCAGAAATACGGTCTTCCCATGCCCGGCAAACCCAACCACCCCAACCGAAGAATGCAAAGTTGGGCTATCACTCAAAAAAGCTCTGGGGATAAGCGTTTTGCAGTTGGGACAATGGTAAGTGCCTTTACGTTCATCGCGGTCTAAAGATGGGGTGTTCGTAAGGCAGTAGGGACAGCGCATAGGTAAATTCCTGATTTCTTTCGGGGAACTAAATTAGTGCATTTTGAGACACTATATTAAGCCCCCCCGGAAAAAAAATCCAAACCAATGAGAAACCCTAGCGAGCGATGAACAAAAAGTCACTTCCCGGTTCGTTGGACCCAAATTCTCCGAACCTTGGCTCTGGCAAGAGCCGTTCGAAGTAAATGGTCAATTCACTCAGGGTAAGGATTTTGTCATGGCCACCGTAATTGCGGAGTCCTTCGAGAAACTTACGCGTAAAGGGAGAGTGGTGACCTGGCGTCCCATCGGGAACGTATTCTTTACCACCTGAAGTCAGGTAGCGCCGGGTCTGGAATTTCATCTTGCGCTCGATGAATTCGGTTTCGGTCATCTCTTTGCCTCCATTGTCATTGCCCCGGTGTCCTCCCTGGGCTATGAAGGGGTCAATGGTCCCACCAAAGCAGACATCCATGCAGAGGAAGGTATGTCGGCAGGGGATATTGTTAATGATGGTCCGCAAGCTGGAATGCGAAATATAACTTTCGTTGCCTTCATCAAGCTTCAAGGAACTGGAACAGACAACATACCCTTCTCCGAAGAATTCATCGAACTTGCCGTGTCCGGCAAAGAAGACGAGGAGTTGATCATTGGGCCCGTACTTCTTTTTGGCGTAAGTCTTCAGGGTCTTGAGGATTTCCTTCCTGTCCATACCGATTACCAATTCGGTATTGAAACCGTAATTCTGCTCCAATTCACGGGCCAGGGTACGGACATCGTTGACAGGATTGACCAGGTCGGTCCATTCGTCATAATCATCGGTAGCAAAGAAGAGTGCGTAATCGTTGCCATTGCGAACGATGGGTTGATCCGGTGTATTCACCTTGACCGAGATATTCGAACGCTGAATCAAGCCATCCGCATTTTTAGCCAACAATTGAATCTCGTTCTCTCCGTCCATCAGTTCCAGTTCCTGGTTGATGACCACATCAAAATTCCCCTCCGCATCCACTTTGGCCTCACTGATGATCTGCTGCCCGTTGACCTTGAGCTTAACGCCGGTGATCTTCGATTCGGAACTCAGTCCTACCTTGTAGGTAAGGGCCTTGGTGTCAATGGTCAATCCATCGGAACTTGGGGTCACCAGGGTGATAACCGGAGGCTTGGGGGTATAACTCTTGTTACCTTCGCGAATGGCGAGGTACTCAGCTTCGATCCGCAGATCTGAGGTCAGTACCAGACCCAATTGGTCACCCTGGAGGGGCTGGAATGGGATATTCCGCAGCCAGATGTCGTTCAGGAAAAAGGAGTATTCTTTACCGGTCTTGCGCACCACCAGTTTATTGGGCTGAACGCTCAGGTGCAGCAATTGATCGCTGGGGGTCCAGTCCACCAATTTCATACTGACTCCCTCCTTCTTCTGATAGACAGCATAACTGCCAAAGCTATTGATCAGAAACAGAAAGCAATTGTCTTCGTCTTTTGCCCCCCAGGCCATGCCATAGCCTTTGTTTTTCTTGCCTGCCAACTGCCGGACATTCAATTCTACTTCGAAGTCCTTCTCCGAATTGATCGGCCTCGAGATGAGCTTATAGGTGGCGCCCATTCCTTCCTCGTTGCGCATGAAGAGTTTGCCTTCCTGCTGGATCAGGATCACTGAGTCCCGTGCATCGGTAATCCAGCCGTTCGCATTGTTTTCAAGGGGGTCTTCAAAGACGAGGGGCATCGCCTTTTCCTGCACGATGTCCAGAGAATTGATATGTATCTCCGTCTGGTTGTACAGGACAAATCCGACCTGGTTGCCAAGGAAATTCTTAAAAGGGGTGGAATAGAGAAAATGTCCATTTGCATAAAAAGAAACCAAGCCACCTGTCTTGCGAACGTCCAGCTGATTGGTCAGTCCTTTTCCATTGATAAAATCTTCTACCTGGGTAAACGACTTGATCTCTTTGTAATTCTCGTCCTTGTATTGATAGACCCGGAACTGGCCGGCTGCATTTACATTGAATCCGTAGAAATTACCCGCATCTTTGCCTCCCCAAACCAAGCCAAACCCATCTTTGTCCTCTCCCTGGTACTGGGTCAATTCGGTAGAAATGCGAAAGTCTTGTCCTTCATCCAGTTCATCCACTTCGACCACAAACAAATATGATCCCGAAGCTGAATGGTGGACAATATTGTAATTCCCTCCTTCGAACTCAGCGGAAGCCTTTTCATTGTCTTGTTCGGGCCATCCTTTTTGATTGCCATTGAAATCCTCAGCCAATATGATCTGCTGCTGGGCGGAGACCCCGGCAAATAACATGGCCAGAAAACAAAACGTAAGAAGCTTTTTCATATCGCGGTTCCAGATTTCGATCCTTGGTTCAATTTACGAAGAATCGTGGAGGTTGTTGCGGTAAACCCGCAGTTGGCCTTCATTCTTCAGTGCAGCTGCCGGTTTTGACAGGGAGTGAATGAAGCCTTGAGAAAAAATGACAGGCTGCCCTGGGGGCAGCCTGCTGATATTTTATCTGGTATACGGCTGCGCCGTTATTTTCCTTACTTGATCTTGGCGATCGGTACGAGGCCGATGCCACGCTTGACAGCGGTAGGCTTCTGGCTCCATCCGGTCAGGCCGAGTACGCGGTCTGAGACGAAGTCGCTCAACTCATTCACGGTTACATAACCGTTGTTGTTGCCGCTTTCGTCTGCCTTGCCTTCGATGCCTTCGAGGAGTGCAGCTGCAAACACGCTGTTACCTGCGGCTGAAGTCTGTGACTTCTGCTTAGTGGAAGTCGAGCTCATGAAGATGCGGATGTCTTCCTGGCTGTCGATTACATTTTCGAAGTCTTCTTTGACCTCATCCATGTTGGCTACGCCGATGTCAACGTCTTCGTCGTCTTCACCTGCCTTGATATCGTGGCTGGCATCCATGAAGTAAAGGGTGGAGGCATCGTAGCGGGAGATTTCTTCCAGCATCCAGCGGTTGTCAATGGCAGTTTCCTTCAGATCGGAACGGCTGCCGGCAACATCGTGTGGCTTGAGGTAGAAATTACCGTCCATTTCCTCACCGTGACCGGCAAAATAGATCAGTACCAGGTCATCATCAGCTGCGGCACCACGAATCTTGCGGACCGCATCTTCAATGTTCTGGCGGGTAGCTTCGCTGTCGCTCAGCGTCTGTGCCCTTACTTCGTTGAACAGTTTGCCTTTCTGATCCTGCAACTTACCGATCAGTGCTTCCACATCGTCTCCAGCATGCTCGAGGTCGAGGTTGTCGGCAGCATAATCTTCGATGCCGATGGCCAGGATATGCAGGTTGCGCACAACGATCTGACGGTTGGGATCTTTGAAGGTGATGTAACGCTCACCGGAGGTGAAGCGACCATACTCTGTTTCGACTTCCAGGAAGACCGTGTTTTGTCCTTCCAACAGGGGAAGCGTCTCTTCTACAAACCACTCGTCTGTATCGCCTACTTTGCGCAGTACCACTTCTCCGATTTCATTTTCGGTATCGCCGTGGTTCAGGCGGAGGGTCATGGTTTTGATATCCGGCATCTTCTGGTTGACACCAGGAGTCAGCTTCAACTGCATGACCTGAGTTGGCTCAGTGACGAGGTTGTCGTATTCGGGGCGGCTCCATTCAATGAGGATTGGGGTTCCGTAGCCATAGCCACCACCGTCCCAGTCGCCGCGCTTGGCGAGGGCAGTTTCACTGAAGGAGTCATAGAAAAAGTTGGTTACGGATGCGGTTGCATTGCGGTCACGACCTTGCTCTTTGAAACGTGCTACAAAACCAGCATTGTTGTATTCAACAGCCAGGGTCTGGGCACGGATCAGGTCACCTTCTTTTTCTTCATATATCTTGATGGTCGCGAGACCTTTGTCGTCGTAGTTGAGATTGGCCTGCTCAATCTTACCGGCCTGGCTGCTACGGACCTGGATCAATTTGCCACCGTCGTAGAAGCACTTCACATTGCGACCAGGACCTTTCATAGAAAGTACACGGCCGTCAGCATCGTAAGTCCAGTCAAAAGAAATGGTCTTTACCGGATAGCCACCTTCATACTTCCGCTGGCGGACGAGGCGGTAATTGGAATCGTAAAAACGTTCAAATTCGCGGTCGCCAATTTCTTCCTGAAGGGTTGACTTCTTAAGTTCCCCTTCACGGTTGTAGTAGAAGTGCTCGGTGGAAATCTGTCTTCCCAGTTGGTAAGTACGAATGCGGCGAATCTTGCCTGCATTGTCATAGGCAACGGTATAAGTACGTCCGTTCTCACCTTCCACACGGGCCACATCACCTTTGAGGTTGAGCTCCGTGATATTGCGGTAGGTACCGGGCTTGTCTTCACCAGCCTGGGTACGCACCTTGCGGATGCCATTGGCCCTCCAATCTTCGAAAAAGGTTAAATATACTTCGTCTACTACGTTAAAATATCCATCGTTGATGGACTGGTAGAACAATACATCATTGCGGTTGTGGGCTTCTGCCTGGCCGAAGCTCAGGGTCAGAACCAGTGCCATAGCCGCGGTTAAGAATTGTTTCATCGATTTCATACCAGATTGATTGGATTTAAGAGTTTAATGCCGTTCACAAATTTTCCAGTCCAGAAGGGAACACGTGATTACTTTACGCAGAACCTCCCGTCAGGTTTCCTTTTATTTCAATTTTTCTGCTTTTGGTTACTTAAAATGTTAGCCATTCTGTAAAAGTAGCCGGCCAGGAATGTGCCAGTCACTCAGCAGCAGCCCTTCCCTGTAAACGGGAAAAGTCATGAACCCCAAAGCTATTAAAAAGATAGGCTGCCCTGACCCGCCCTTTCCACTGTGGATAAGTGGATAAGTGTAAAGGGCGACGTATAATGAGGACGGAGGGAGCGAACGATAATTGAGGGAAAGGATTTGGGGAGGTGGCTGTTTTTCCATTTGAGTTAAATATAAATGTACACTAACAGGACAACAGGGCTATTTTCGTAGAGAACTCAACCTGGTGTATTCCAATGTACTTATCCACATTACTGCTTATTCCCAAAAAAGATTTCCAACCCACCATTTCACTTCCCAGCTGATCAATTCTATGCCCAAATAGGACAATGGTCCAATAAAAGCATCAGGGCATAGAACTTCATGCTGAGAAACCCAAAGACGTATGACCAATTTTAAATACTTAATTTTCTTGCAGGTACTACATGGATTTCTGCCTAAGAACCAAGCCGGTTGGAGTGCTGTTTGAGGCAGGGAGAATTTCCTTCTAAATGGTTAGGTGATATTGGGTAAAGGAACTTGCGGAAGGGGTGGAAAGACTATATACTTAAAACCTCCATTTAAGAGCAATGTTGCTGCAAGAGGTATTCATACAGACCAGGAAAGCTATTTTTATAAAGACTAGCATCATTCCCGGCAAGATCATCCTGAAGTGTTCCAAGATCAATCGTTTTCATCTCCAACTTCCCCAATAATACCTTCTTCATTTTATCAAAGTTGGGTTTGCCTCCAAGGTTCCGCATTCTTCTATTGTGAGTCGCCGCTTTCCAAATAAAAGAGTACTCATCTCTTCGAAGATCACGTAAATGTTTAGCATTGAGATTCAGCACTTCTTCAATTTCCCGATTGTGGAGTCCATTGTCAGAGGAGATTCTACCGGACCCTGAATACTTTATCCATTGGGCATGGTTCTCCACCAGCGGGTTAACCTCCATTTTTTCGCCCTCTTTCCATTTGATCTGGGCTTTTCTGGAGTCACAGGTCAAGTCACCATACAGGCCGTTCTTCCCATCACACACCGCGAGCAAGTTCTGGTAATCCATGGTTCGGTCCGGCCCGGTGACTCCATTGCAATCATCATTGCTCTGCTCACAATGGTGCTCAATAGTAATCCGCCCCATTCCCGGTCTAAAGTACCGCTGGCAATAAGCGCAAACCCCACCTTGCTCCTTAATCAAGGAAGAAAGCAACTCAGCCCTGATAGCCTTGTCCATTTCCTTATATGTAGCCCCTACCTGCTGCTTGTATTCCAGCAACGAACGCGGAGGCTCCCCTTTTCTAATCCACCTCATTCATGTCGTATTTATGGGCAATTATCAGGGTATCCAATTCACTTAGCAATGAGGACATGTCAGTCCCAGGGTCTTTGGCCAATAGGGCCGCGATCTCATTCCTTTTTTCTTCCAATTTCCCAGAGGGTGCCTCCTGGTCCATCAAATTATCAAAGTCCTGGATGAGGGAAACAATCTCTCCCGGCCTATCACTTGTCTCGAAGATGTATTTCAGAATAGAATTCGAGTCAGCACCCAAAGACTTAAAGCCGACCTTCTTCAGATGAAAGTTATCGCAGAGGATCAGGTTTTGGCTGTTGACGGAAGCAACCACCTGGGGAGAATGGGTCGTGATGAAGAATTGGATATTGGGGAATACTTTTCTGAGTAGGGGAATGATCTGGCGTTGCCATTTGGGATGGAGATGCAATTCAATTTCATCAATGAGAACCACGCCGGGAGAATCCAAAACCTTAATAGTATTCCAAGTATTCTCCCCCTTTGCAATGGCTAATTTGTAGGCAATTATACTTACCAAAGTGACAATCGCCTTTTCCCCATGTGATAGGTGCTCAAAGAATTTCTTTTCACCAGAAACCGAATTGACAACGTTAATGGAAGGAGTAACCGCATTAGTTCTCCTTTGTGTTCTTGTCACAGACTCAATTACAAATTCCCCATTCATCAAAACCGAAAAGGCCCTCGAAACAGCCTCCCTAACCCCCAGAAGGACAGCTATCTCAATACCCCATTCTCCCTCCTGCTTTCTGACCCTCAATTCTATATTTTCATGGTCATAAAACCATTTAAGGAAATTAGAGACTGAAAAGTTGTCTTGAATTATGTTTTCCCAAGCTTCCAATTGTTTTAATTGGTACAGGGTTGCCGAAGAATTGCTCTTTATATCGGTAAATTGCTCACCTCCTCGATTAGCTGGAAAAAAGGAAAATATAGGGATGGTTTCCTGATATTCTGAATCACTAATTCTACTATCCCATCCGCCTTCTGATGTATAAACCAAAGAGACATTAGATGATAAGGAACTACCGAACTTAGATATAATTCCCAACCCAGTTTTGATAACATTTCCCAATGCTCCTATTCGAACATTTTCCCAGTCCGTTACACTATCAGTATCTCGAAACAAACCTTTATAAGGAAGTAGGTCTGCATTCAAGTCTATTCTAATATTGTCTTCATCATAGTTGATATCCAGTCCCGAAAAATTCAATGCACTAAATTCTTCGGGATTCCCAACAGCTACAAAACCTTGGGTAATAAGTGCCATCGTCTTCACAATCGCCTCCAGCAAAGTCGTCTTCCCTGCCCCATTCACCCCAACGATCACATTCAGATGAGGATCAAAATCCATCGCGGCCTTTTTAAAGCCTCTGAATCCCTCAATGTCTATTCCCTTGATGATCATACCCAAAAATAGCAATTCCCAAGAAAGTTCTCTATTTATTAAACACTGCAACTAAATTGACCAAGCTCCATCCACAATAGCCGCCCCAATAACAACAACCCCAATGAAGAAGGTGACTGCATACAAACCCTACTCAATTAACTATTCAAAAAAGTAAAACTCCCACCGAATTCATTAATTTTCCTTCATGGGCAATCCCAAAAACCAAAAGGAGGACGAGGACTTCCAGATCAATGGGGCTGGACACTTGGACTTGTCCCGAAAGGGGTTCAAATGGAGCATCTATGGATCGGATATGGATGTGCGTTGGGAGCGGATGCCCAACCTCAAGACACTTGACCTGAGTGGAAACCAGATCGACTATCTGCCTTTGAGCTTTTCGAAACTCGGCAATTTGCGGGAGTTGGACCTCTCTTACAACGACCTGCAATACTGGGGACGGTATAACCAGTGGCCGCTCAGTCAGATCGGATGTCCCAATCTGGAAATTCTTAATCTGGAAGGCAACAATTTGGGATACATCGTGATTCCACACCGGACTCCTTTCCGGAAGACGCTTCGTGAACTCAACCTATCCCAGAATGCCCGTGAGGAAAGCATTCTGGAATTCAAGGCTCCTGTCCTCAAGTTGAGTAAGATGCCGAAGTTGGAGGTCCTGAGCCTGGCAGAGAACCACTTTCAGAGTATGCCAAACCTGCGGGACAACTTTCCCCGGCTACACCTGCTCGATCTGAGCAGAAACCACATCGTTTGCAACCACCATTTGCTGGAACGGTTGCCGAGGCTGAGAATCCTTCATCTCCGGTTCAACCAAATGAAAACGATTCCCAGGGTGCTGGCGAATATGAAGCATCTGCAAGAGTTGAATCTCTCTGGCAATCCTTTCCAGGAGTCAGAGGTCAAATGGCTACGGTTACAACTTCCGGAGACAAAAGTGATTTGGTAACCCATTTTCTTTCCCTCCTCCTATCCCTATCTTTGCCCCATGAAGACCAAAGCTGCAATCGTTGAAAACTGGCTCCCCCGCTACACCGGCACTCCATTGGATGAATTTGGAGAGTATATCCTCCTGACCAATTTCATCAACTACGTCGAGATGTTTGCGGAGAAGTTCAATGTTGAGGTCAAGGGCAAGACCAGTTCTATGCAAACTGCCACGGCCCAGGACATTACCATTGTCAACTTTGGTATGGGCAGCGCCATGGCCGCCACTATTATGGATCTTCTTTCTGCGATCAAACCCAAGGCCGTTTTGTTTCTGGGTAAATGTGGGGGTCTGAAAAAGATCACCGATATTGGCGACCTTATCCTTCCCATCGCTGCCATCCGCGGTGACGGTACCAGCAACGACTATATGCCGGCAGAAGTCCCGGCCCTCCCCAGTTTTCGCCTGCAAATGGCAGTCTCCCATTCTATCCGCAAGTACGGGTCTGACTATTTTACCGGGACTGTCTATACGACTAACCGCCGGGTATGGGAGCACGACAAAGATTTCAAGAAATACCTGCGTAAGATCAGAGCGATCGGAATTGATATGGAAACTGCGACCATCTTCACGGTGGGATTTGTCAATGGTATTCCCCACGGTGCCCTGCTACTTGTGTCGGACAACCCCATGGACCCGGAAGGAGTGAAAACTTCCGAGAGTGACAAGAAGGTCACCGCCAAGTATGTCCATTCTCACCTGGACATCGGAATCGATTCGCTGATTGAGCTGAGGGATTCGGGTGAATCGGTGAAGCACATGCGGTTTGAGTAATCACAGGGATTTTCCTCTGGTGCGGAAAATCCAACGATATATCTTAAATATTTGAGGCCATTGTCACAGGTTACTCTGCACAATCGATTTAGTTCATATTTGAGAAATATTTGTAAAAATACCCTCACTTAGGGGTTGGCAGGTTGACCCGTTTTGCTTAAATTCGTCATATTGAAACAAGGTTTATGCAAGGAAAGGGCTTTCCGACTTAACCTGAACAGAGCTTCTAGTAATTTTTGACCGTAATTTCTCTCGCATTCAGCGGAACACCTCCATTATTGGGGCCTCCATCTACATAAGCTGCCTGCAAAAGAGAATTTTACGCCATTTAAATCGCACTACTCCCCCTTAAAGGGGGGACAGGATAATTGTACCCGGACTTATGACCTGGAATAACATAGTAAACTCATTTTTACCACCTAAATATTAATTAAAGTTATGAGTAATTTCGTTTATGCATCCTACAATGGATCACAACTTGGTGTCACCGTTCGCACCATGGACCTTGTCCAAATCAACTTTGTTCCTACCAAGTTCAAGGTAGCTGATGTAGCCGCCGGAGGAAACGATGATTTCTTTATCTGTTCTGCCAATGGTATCTACCATTACAACAATGCCGGCACCTTGTTGAACACCATGATCTTCCCGGATACTGGTGTCAATTATATCAGCCTGAGTGTCCGTGGAAATCGTTTGTATGCCGCCTACGTTGGTTCACAGGTTGGGTTTACAGTTCGTGACCTGAACCTGGTTCAGCAGTCATTTGTAGCCTTGCCATTCAACCCAAGTGGAATTGCTGCCGGAAAAGACAACAATGTCTATTTGACCGGCGCCAACAGTATCTACAATTATGGTACGAATGGAACCCTGATCAATACCTTTACCTGGCCGAGTACTTCCATCAATTACACCAGCGTAACCACTTTCTGTGACCGGGTTTATGCTGGTTACAATGGTTCACAGCTTGGGTTTACGGTTCGTAATCTTGATCTGGTCCAGCAAAATGCAGTTTCCACCGGCTTCAATGTCGCAAGTGTTGCTGCTGGTCCCAACAAGGATGTCTATCTGGCTTCTACCAATCACTTGTATCTGTACGAGGAAGGTGGAACCCAATTGATCGACATGAACTTCCCTGATCCAGGGGTTGATTACAACGGTGTTTCTGCTTGCTTCTCGAGCTTGACTTAAAGTCTGGTTCATGCTTGACTTATGGTCTGTGTATACCTGATCTAAGGAAAGCATCAGGCTGGTCATTATGCTATTAGCTATAATGGCTGACACCAAAACAGGATAGGCGCAGCGCGAAAGTGTTGCGCCTGTTTTATGTGCTTTATGTGCGGCTGATTTCTGGATGCAGCCTGATCATATTTGGTTCGGGAACAGATCATACACGGATCAGATTCGATTCAGGAACGGTTGAAGAAACTTTCTTTCGGGTAGGAAGAGAAGAAAAACAGCCGCCCCCAATTAAGGAGACGGCCGCATGCAAAACTATTCACTTATTTACACCCTAACTCAAGCCTATACTTATGAAGCGTTACCCGAGGGGTTTTCATTGTCAGGCTCACTCCCCTGAGCAGGGGGATCAACCATGGGGTTATCCCCAAGTGGCTCGCCCTGGTTTTCGCCATCAGGATTGCTCCGGCTGGCATAATCCCAACGTTCGACCAACTCTTCGTAGTAAGGCTTAACTCCCGGATATCCCATCCGGTAAGCAGCTTGTACGACTCGATAGATGGCCAAAGATGACCTGAAGGCATGATTCCCCATCAACAGCTCTGTATCTTCCACCATGCTGTAGACCTCCATCAACTTGAGCAGGAGGCTCTTGGAGCTTTTGATCAACATCAGGTCACGACCGAACTCGGCAGGATCCAGGAAAACAGGACGGAGCTCGGGCAAGGCAGTGATGGCCCGCTCCGCAGCTTCAACAAACCTGAGATTCGCTTTTCCCATCCGGTTAATCCGAGATTTATCCCTCGGACTCAAACCCTTGGAATCGCCCAGTACCTGGGTCAACATGTTTAAAGCGGACATCGCATTCAAAAAATCGGACTGTGAGAAGTTGTTTGTTATTCTCGTTACATTCGACATAATAAAAAAGATTAAAAATTAAAAAGACTAAAAATACCCGGCCAGGTGTGTTATTTGTTAACGACCACAAGTAGCAAGTTTTTTTTCGGATGGCGGGTTTGGTTTGGTGGGTTTGGGAAAAATTCATAGCTTTCTGCCTTTACAAACAATTGACCATAAGTAGTTTATGCCTTCAAACCGGAAAATTTTTGGATATTATTCTGTGTCAAAACGACTGCTGGAAGAATTGTCTGCCAAAGAAAAACAGCACTTTGACCTATTCATACGGACCGAACTTCCCAAATCCAGTTATGCCAAATACACCGTCCTTATCAATAGTCTGAACAAATCGAGTCCTCCCATTCACACAATTCCTAAACTCTTCAAGGATTTCAAATTGTTGGACGATGGGTTTCGGCAATTACGTACCAAACTCATAGATTTCATTTGTCTTTTGCGCAAGCGCGAACCTTTGGAATTTGCTCTTTCTATGGGACTGGAACGCTATGCAAAAGACCGGCTGGGCAAGGATATCAGATTCGCGGTCGAACAACAGGATATCTATGCAATTTACAAGACCTATCTCACCTGCCGGGAATACGGGTTTTGGCATATCGCAAAGACACTTGGAAAGAAGAGTGTTATCCATGACGGTCTGTTGAAGGAGTATTTCACCCTTGCTCGGGCAGAATCGTTTTATCTCCGCGCCAATCAATATGTCAATCAGTCCGTTGGGGATATTTTTAGCCATGACCGAAGAGTTCTGTTTGATGAACATGTTGACGAGATCAGAACCTTGGTTCAGCCTCATTTTTTTCCTCGCACCAAGGCACGGATTTATTTGGCCCAGGCTATTTGGTTCCTTCTGGTCAGGGATTATGAAGCGGTGCAACCCGTCATGGCCGCAAGGATTGAAGTTATGAAGGCGTATCCTGACATGTTCCCTGTACAAGAAGTATTCAATACCACCAAGACCCTCTTCAAGGTCTATTTGGCTGGCAAACGGTTTGACCTTATCGCTGAATACCTCTATGAAATGGGTGGATTGGAAGGCCCTACTCAGATCAAATCAAAAGAAATCCTGGGCCATTGGTTCTATTTCAGTATTACCCAGGCGGCCTGTGGCGGAAATATGGACCTGGGAAGGGTGGCCTTGAAATCAATCAAGCAACTTCCGGATATCTTCGAGAAAATGGATCTGGATTTGATTATGGTTGCCTCCGCAATGATCGCTGCTTATGACAATCGCTGGGAGGAGGTTCGTTATTTGCTCAAAAGAGTGGATCAAAGGGGCTACCGGTTGCATGCGCAAGTCCTTTTCTTAAGGATGATCAGCTACTTTGAACAAGGAGAGATCAGTGAAGCCCGACGGCAGGCAAAATACTATTTCCAGCTTTGGCGGAGGGAGATTGGTGAGCAGGGTGCTGACATAGCTGACTACCTGGAGTTGTTCTTTAAGCACTGGTGCTCGGCTGATTTCAAACCGGATGGGATAGAACTGGAGGCTGGACGGGTTATGAAGGGGCTTAAAGAATTGGTTGAGGGCAAGGGTGGGCAGGAATCTGTTGAGGGCAAGGATGAGCAGGGCTCTACTGGAGGCAAAAAGGAGATTTTGGACTCTAGTCCTTTGGTAGCCTGGTTGTATGCCAAATCGGGAGATGGAGATATCAAGACGGCGATTGAGGTCCATGGTCTTAAGCCTCTATTGCGCATGGGGTTGCCGGAAGCGGAGGTGTGAAAACTGCCCTGCCGAACGCTTGATACAGGTGGATAAATCGGTCCATTTACTGCTTCATCGGTCTCTACCGATGGTGAGCCCACTCCGAGGTGATCAAGAGGAGGGTCCGAACCCTTCAAGCGAAGGGTTCAACCTCTTCAAGCGGAGAGTCTGGACTCTTGGCGCGCGGACTCAATACCGATCGCCAGATCGGTCCATGTGATGACGAGCTCACTTCTAGCCCTTCAAGCGAAGGGTTCCTACTCTTCAAGCCAAGAGT
>CAYGRE010000080.1:0-2797 GCA_964352215.1 uncultured Bacteroidia bacterium | reverse complement strand
CCAGACCCTTGACGCGCGGACTCAATACCGATCGCCAGATCGGTCCAAGTGATGACGAGCACACTTCTGCCCCTTCAAGCGAAGGGGCTCACCTCTTCAAGCCAAGGGTCCAGACCCTTGACGCGCGGACTCAATACCGATCGCCAGATCGGTCCAAGTGATGAGGAACACACTTCTTACCCTTCAAACGAAGGGTTCTACCTCTCGAAGCGAAGAGTCCGGACGCTTATCGAGCTCACTCCACACCGATGGCGAGTTAGGTAGGGAGCGATAAAGAGATCGGGATGGAGCGGCAAAAAGCTCTCTTCAGGCCCTCTTGGTGCTTTTTTTACAAAGAGAAATATCCCTGCCATCGCCCAATACACCACGCAAACAGCACATTCGTCCCCCAATCAAAGGCAAAAAACACTTTCTTCTCATACTACATCCCCCACCCTACTGCAAAACCAACTTCCGCGTAATGATATTCTTACCCGTATCCAACTTCAGGATATACGTCCCCTTCTCCAGATCCTGCAAGGGCAGCGAAATCTTCTGATAAGCCTCCAGCGAAGTCAGGTATTGCAGCTTCCCGGACATGTCCAGGATCTTGAGTTCATACTGCCGGCCTTTTTCCAGCCCGATCAGGTTGATGGTCACTTGCTCCGCCGCAGGATTGGGATATACGTCAAATTTGATCTTGTCAAGCTCATCCAGAATGCTCACCCAGCAACCAAAAGTCGCATTGACAAACTGAGGAAATGCCCCGGCGTATATCTCAATCGGTGTGGAAAATTCGCCCAAATAAACGATGTCCGAGGCACCTCCATCCCATCTGGAGCCCATCCACTCGAGGTTAAATATCCCGAAGCCCATGTTTTCCTCCTTGGGGTGCTTGAAGTAATCGAGTTGCAAATTGGTCTGGAAGGTATCCCGTTGGTTGGTGGTCGGGTCAAATACTAAGATCTGGTCTTCCAGAAAGCTATTGTTGGGGTCCGCAACCGGTTGGAAAGTAAACTTCTGCTCGTTTCGGTATTCGTTGTAGGTTGCTCTGGCCCCGGAATGGGGGTAGATGACAGATTGGGACAATGCTCCGGTAGAGCTGAGCACCAGAGACAACATCGTCATAGAATTGGCGGGAGAACTGAGAATGAAGAGCGAGTCGCCTATTTGTAAGAATTCCTGGGCATTGGCGGCTGAATCATTGAGGGGATAAATGGCATAGAGGGTATCCTGAGCCGTGCCGTAGTGGTACAGATTGTAGGTCCCATTGGTATCCAGACCGGTGATGAACAAGCCATCATCAGTGACTTCAAATACTTCAGGCTCGAAATGGAAGGGAAAGCGGAACTGCTCCTGAAGTCCGGGATATGAATAGACGACCATGCTGAAATAATTGGTCGAATCTTCTACATACAAAACGATGGGGTCTGTTTTGACGGTAGTGACCTGGGTAGCCATTCTGAGAACGCCGGGAACCGACACTGAACTCAGGGTATTGACATTGTCTCCATAAGGAGAGAAATCACCCGGAATCCAATACGCATACATGCCAATATCGGTCACTACCACGTAGGGGTTCTGAGATCCCCAGGACACGATGGAGGTATTCTCCGGCCAAGGCTCCCGTGTAAATGCAACCCCTTTGATCTCGGTGCCAGGCAGGGTGTCGATGACATCGTAAGCCCACAGGCTGATGGGAAACCCTTCTCTGATCGCTCCCAGGAGGGGGGGATGGCCCTGGCTGGGATCACCGCTGGACGGGATCAGGTAATTCCCGATGCCACAGCCGTTGGAGGTTTTCAGGATTGTATGGGTAATCTCGCCTTCGATGAGAAGGGGGGCCTGAATGAAGCCCTCGGAGTCCCAGAAGAACTCGGAGTCCCAGAAGGCCCATAAGCCCTCGACGGCAACAGCGGCCTTGAGCGCTTCAAGATTCGCACGATTAGGATCCAGATTTCTTAAGTTTTCCGGATTGGAAATTTGAGTCGGTCCCTGTCCAATGGCTTTACAGCAAAACGAAGCAAGAATTGCAAGGCAAAGTACAATGGTTGAAATCTTCATGGTTTAATCAATGAACACAATGGTTTATATCATTACAATACAAAATAGACTTCTATCCCCCAATTCACAAGTATGCCTTGCTTGAAGTGTCATATTGGACCGGAATCAGGCCTTCTCAAAAAGCCTTCTTCAGGTACTGGTTCAGTGGATCAATGACCCGGAAATATTCCATGATCGTATCCGGGAGGTCTTCGGAATCTATGTGGCCGGTCAGTGGCAATTCTGCCATGGCATAGAATTGTTTATTGGCGATCAGGGGAGCCTTTTTGAGGTGATGCTTGATCTCTTTGGGGAGGCGCTTTGCTTTTTCGCCTTTCAACTCTCCAAATTTCTCCAGAAAAGCAGGTGCATTAACGATCCGGTTGAACGCTCTGGGATCTTCTGCGATCAATTCACGCACCTGATTCAATTCGGGCGTTTTCAAATTGAAGAGTCCTCCACCTACGTGGATGGTGTCGGCACTGATTCCCAAATAGTACCCCGGATGAAAGGACTTCTTTCCCATGGGCGAGAAACCGGCTTTCATCAAGGTGTTGTAGGGGGTTTTGTCATTTGCGAAACGAACATCCCGGTTGATCCTGAACAAGGTTTCTTTGGGATCAGGGGATAGAAATGGTTCCAACTCTTTCAGCTGATAGATCAATTGCTCGACCAATTCCAGAAAGGGCTGTTTAACATGGTTCTCGTAAGCTTCCTTGTGCTCATGGAACCAGTCCCGGTGGTTGTTGGCTGCCAAACCCTGAAAAAACTCGGC
>CAYGRE010000079.1:10861-31934 GCA_964352215.1 uncultured Bacteroidia bacterium | reverse complement strand
CATTATGCCATCTCCGCCATAGATTCATTTCCAGTTTCCCTCTCTTCCTCTATCCAACAGGAAATGTTGCGCCATGAATTGAAGTACAAGGGATTGATCTTTTCGCCGACCTTTCAGGACAGCCTTTTCTTCAATGGATTTGAACCCGGAGAAGCTGAAACCATGGCCATCGGAGCCGGAACGGACATGGTCGTCTCCCCCTCAGAACTGGAAGCGACCCTGGTGAAGTTGATGGAAGCAGTACAGGGTGGGGTAATCGCAGAAAAAGACCTCGATGAAAAGGTGCACCGTCATCTCTTCAAAAAGGCATTCCTGGGATTGGATACTTTGGTCGTTCTTCATCCGGATTCGATCCTCACCCACGCACCGAAGGTCAGATTGGAAGAGTTGAACCGTTCTATCACGGCCTCTTCTCTCACCATCCTCCGCGATGAACCTGGACGTCTGCCCCTCAAGAAAGTAGCAACCACCAAGATCGCCACCCTAAGCATCGGTCCGGGAAAGCGTACCAAGATGCAAAGCGCCCTGGATCTCTATGCCAATATGGACCACTTCTATCTGAACCACAACGCGGGTGCGGATAAATACACGGCCATGCTCAAGCGTCTCAAAAAATACAATTATACCATCGTAGGCATCCACCCGGAATTGTGCCACCCCGATTCTGCCGGACGACTTCCACAGGCCACACTGGAGTTCCTTCACGGACTCAAAAACAATACCCGGCCCGTAGTCGCCAATTTCTGTCTCCCCTCAGTATTGCCCGATCTGGATAGCCTTCAGGTACTGGTCCACGCCTTTGACGACCGCCGGCTGAGCCACCGTGCCATGGCCCAACTCATTTTTGGTGCCGAAACCTCCACCGCAACCCTTCCATTTTCTGTAGATACCCTCTTCACCATTGGAACCGGGATACCCCAGGAAAAGAAGCTTCGCCTCTCCTATTGCGATCCCCAGGACCTCGGGATCGATCCCGCCAACCTCGGGGCCATTGATTCCATTCTTTATGGCGCCATTCGCCTTGGCACCTTCCCTGGCTGTCAGGTACTTGCCGCCAAAGACGGGAAGGTCTTCTTCAACAAGGCCTATGGCTACCACGACTACGACCGGGCCCAGCGGGTCAGCCTTGATGATGTCTATGACATCGCTTCCGTGACCAAGATCGCGGCCACTACCCTGATGGCCATGTGGTCCTATGACCAGGACAGCCTCAAGCTGAATTCTCCGATCAAAAACTACCTGGAGGAGTTGGACTCCGCTTTCATCACCATCAAAGACATCACCCCGGAAGAATTGCTGATCCACAAAGCCGGACTTCCCTCGGGATTGCCCATCTATAAGTATTACACCTTTGTGGACAGCGTGGACTCTGTTCGGAACCAGGTTTACAGCGTACAGCGGGATTCTGTGCACGACCTTCAGATTGCAGATGAGTTGTACATCAATTCCGCCATCCTGGATACGATGTGGGAACGGGTCCGCATGGTGAAGCTCCCGACCCGAGGCACTTACAAATACTCAGATATGAGTATGTTCCTCCTGAAGCGGGTGCTGGAACGGATTCACAATACGGAATTGGACAAGTTTGTCCGCACCAATTTCTATGGACCCCTGGGTCTGAAATCCATCGGCTACCATCCCCTGGCCCGGTTCAAGGAGGATGAAGTGGTCCCCACAGAACGGGACCGCTGGTGGCGAAAGCAGATACTCCACGGCTATGTGCACGACGAGTCAACCGCCATTTTTGGCGGGGTAGGTGGGCAGGCTGGCCTCTTCTCGAATACCAGGGACCTGGCCGTTCTCATGCAAATGCTATTGAATGGCGGAACCTATGGTGGCACCCGATATATCAGCCAAAGCACGGTACGAAAATTCACTTCTCGCCATCCCAACAGCCACCGGGGGCTGGGATTCGACATGCAAAAACCTGTCCCGGAGCAAGACCGGGGGATGTGCTGTTTCAGCGCCTCTCCCACCACCTTTGGCCATACCGGCTTTACCGGAACCTGTGCCTGGGCGGACCCGGATACAGATGTCATCTTTATTTTTCTCTCCAACCGCGTCTATCCGGACCGTAAGAACCAAAAGATTAATATTTACAGAGTTCGGCAGAATGTACAACAAATCATCTACAATGCGCTGGGCCTCGACCTGCCGCCCGAAGGAATCTGCGTTCCTGAAGATGACGAATTGATCTACCTGGCCCAAAGAGACTCTGTGGGCATCGACTCTCTTGGCAATGTTATTTTTGCAGGTGATTCTATTGGGAAGGACTCCAGTGGCAATACCATCTATGAAGAAGATCCTGATGTGGTGGCAGGAACCGGGTTGAAGCCTTAAAATCAGGGATTCATAATCCCTCCCTGGTAGAGCATTTCTGGTAGAGCATTTCCGGTAAAGTCTTTGCGTTAGAGTCTCTCCGGTAAATATCCTTCAATCCTTCCCCCAGGTAAAGGAAAACTTCGCCCCCTGGTCCGGCTCCGACTCCACCGTTATGCGGCCGCCTGTTTCCTGAACCAGCTTCTTAACGATACTCAAACCAATTCCTGTACTCTGGTGACCACTTCTCTTATTTTCCCCCAGGGTCTCAAAAATCTCAAAAATACGCTCTTGGTGCTCTTTCGGTATGCCCTGTCCCTGGTCAGAAACTGAAAACTGGTGTGCATCCGGCAGTTCCTGGTAACCGATGCGAATCACCTGTGGACCACCATCCGCTGCCTTCCCATATTCAAAGGAATTGGTCAGGAGGTTGGCAAAGACCTGGTAGAGCCAGGTGGCCTGCGTGGTAAAGACGGGGAGCCTTTCCGGCAATTCTAACCGCACCTGCTTTTCGGGGTCAAGTTGCGCCATGATTTCACCGATCATCCTGGCGACATCTACTTCTCTTGGTGTATTTCGCCGTCCGGCCCGGCTGTATTCCAGAATGGCGTCGATCAGTTGTTCCATGTGACCACTCCGCTCCTGGATCAGACGCACATGGGTCCCCAGTTCGTCCAGCTCGCCGGTTTCCATTCCCTCCCTGATCCATTTAGCCAGATTCTGAATTCCCCGCAATGGACTTTTCAAATCATGGGAAACCACATAGGCAAATCGGTCCAACTCCTTGTTTGCGGCCTGAAGTTGCTGGTTGGTAGCCTGCAATTCCTCGCGTTGCTCACGGATTTTCTCGAGTAAGATCATCGAATCATTGCGCTCTTGCTGCATATCCCGCAACCGTCCCAGGACCCTTTTGTGATTGAGGAAGACCATGAGCAGATCGCTTTCCCGGCGGTGAATCTCAAGGTTCAGTAGAATTTCCTGAGCTCCCACCCGAAAAGTAATGATGGGCATCAACAAAGGGGGATCACCCGGCATCATATCATCCACCGCATCCCGCAGACCAAACAGCACGTCAATCTCCTCGAAAACATCTTTTCCCTCAATTGAACGAAGGTCCAGCAGCGAATGATCGCTCCCGAGCAAAATTCCGCCCGTGTCCAGGATGGCCACCTGCACCGATCGGTCAATCAGTTCCTGCTTGATCTCTTCAAGGTTCATAACTACATCAATTCTACCAGATTAAATTCATAACAACATCAGCGCTCCCAGGTCAGCTTCATGACAACATCAGCTCTCCCAGGGTTCTGAACATGATTTCGACGTTTTCTCCTGTTTTGGCACTGCTGATATGGTCAAATTTTCCCTCCAATTCCGTCCTGATTTCCTTCAATTCAAGCTCATCCAGCAAGTCAGCTTTGTTACCGACAATCTGAACCCTGGCCTTGGGAAGCAAATCTAAGAAGTATTGCAACTCCCCCTCGATATTGGCATAAGTAGCAGGGCGGGTCAGGTCAAATACAAAAATGATTCCGTTGGCTCCCAGGAAATAGGACTTGGGCAACTTGCTTTGGGCAGCCCCACCTTCAATGTCCCAGATGATCATCGTCAGTAATTTCTCGTCGAATTCAATCTCTTTCTTGTCGATCTTGACCCCAATCGTGGTCAAGTATTCTTCAGAGAACTTGGAGTAGACGAATTGCTTGACCAAGGAGGTCTTCCCAACACTGAAATGGCCCAGGAGAATTACCTTCTTACTGGTCTTCGGCTTTAAATTCATCAAAATACGCTTTTAGTTTTAGTGAGTTGGTTTCGAGCACCTCTCCTGTGATCTCGGTGCGGGTGATGATGCGGTTGCGTTCTTCAAATGCCATGACATAATCGTACAGCATCGTCTTAAAGTGCGGGGAGACCACCCCGGACACAATGACAGCAATGTAAAAAGTGTGAAAATTGTGGATGAGGATCTTGTAGGTATCGTATTCAATGGTTTCCAGGTCCTGCTCACCGGCTTGGAATGCAGATTCCACAAATGATTTGATTGCGGTAAGCATCCCGGCCACCATATCCTGATCTGTGGTGTGCTGCTTGGACCAGGAGCCTGCCAACAAGCCACTTTCTTTGTCGATGATGTATACATCTTCAAATTCCGGGCGGGCCATTTCACGCACCAGGGAATCTTTTGAGCTCTCTCCCTTGAACCAGCGCACCATCCTTTTACGCCAGCTCTTCCAGGAAAAGGCATCGTTGATGGAAGAATCCAGCCGGGCAACAATGCGTTCCAGTTCTTTGGCCAGGAACTTACGGATCAACTTACCGATAATGGGGTAGAGGGCATCGATCATTTCATCCTGCGACTCGACGATCTGCTTTTTGATGGTTTCCGCCATGGCCGGACCGAAGAGCTCTGCAAAGTTTTCCTGGAGATATTCCACCTTGCCATCAATAAGAGGCATGACCCGCTCCTCGATCTCTTTATGCCCACGGATCTCATTCCGCAAGGCTTCGATCTCCTGCTGAATCGCGTCCGTAAGTTTCCCGTCTTCTACAAAGAGAAGGTTCTGAAGCTTACGGAAAGCCTCCTGATCTTTGGTATGGGGTGCATTATCCGACACTGGCCGGGGGAAAATAGATTATTCTTGGAGGGTCTTCCCGAGTGCTTCCAGCAACTTTCCGAGCTTGAACCTATCTGTCTTGTTCTCGTCCAGGCGGTCAATCTCAGACTTCAGATCCATTTCCAGGTTGTCAATCCGGTTGTTGATCGTAGCGTCCGTTTCAGCTACCAAAGCTGAATACTTTTCTTCGAGGCGGGCGATCTCTGCCTCCATGGTTGCAGTCAATTCATTGATTGACAGGCGCAGGGCAGCATTTTCCTCACCAAAAATGAGGTCCTTGATCGCTTCAATCTTGGAATTGTAATTCGCTTGCACGGGTGTTTCCGGAGCCGCCTGGGGAGTGTGGGTTGGTGCTTCTTGTGAAGGTTCTTTCTTCTTTGCCATGTGGGTATATCTATTGGTTCAACAATTGGATCAGGGTTTTTAGATCGGCAATACCGGTTGAAGGTAAGCCGCTTTTTTTCTGGTACTCACGTACCGCAAGGCGCGTTTCTTCCCAGAAATAGCCATCGTGGGGCATGGTATATCCTTTCTGGATCAAAAGTTCCTGAATGGCCCAGACGCCGTTGTACTCGTCGCCTTTTTTAAAGGTGGTTCCGCCAAACATCCGCGCTACTTCCAATTCTTTTGCAGAAATCCCTTCACCCTCCAGCCTTTTGATCTCAGCATTGTTAAATCCCTGATCTTTCAGCTTTTGAGAGCGTGACAACCTGGCTCCCAGAGAGTCGGCATAAGACAAGAGTCGGTTGTAATGGCGGGCCGCTTCATTGTCCTCGGCATCATCGTTGTCAGGTAAACGGACGTTGATCCCTTCATTGTGCCACATCTCACGGGCATAGAGGCCTACATTGCGGGCAGCCTCATAGTATGCTCCTACCGACGCGGGCTGATGATAATCAAGATCAATATCTTCCCGAAGGGTGTATTGGTATGCTTCTGGAGGATTGAGTGAGCGGAGCTTGAGGTATTGGATCAATACCACCACCGCCAACCCTAGTACAAGGAGAATCGGAATAATTCTTTTCATTCGGTCTTGAAACTTTGGGCACGAGGGTAATTCGGCAATTTAACAGCGAGAGTCGCGCAATATAGTAAAGATATTCGCCCCTGATGCTGTTCCTTTAGGGTTTACGGAAAAAAATGGCCGGGGATAGGGACCGGAATACAATTTAAGACGTATACCGAGAATAGGGCGATCAATGCGCCTGTATACCTTATGGGTCAAATTCGGGCAGGTGGTCCACAGGTAACTGTGTATATCCCCCCTTGAGAACCGCCACCAGATGGGATAGATTTGAGGTTAGTTTAAAGACTGAGCGAGAGACCGATAGATTATGGCAGAAGAGAAAGATCCTGTATACGACGAAGATTCAATCAAAACACTGGACCCCCTGGAGCACATCCGCAAGCGTCCGGGGATGTACATTGGTAAACTGGGGGATGGTTCTTCACCCGATGATGGCATCTACATCCTGTTGAAGGAGGTAATCGACAATTCTATCGATGAATTCATGATGGGTGCCGGCAAGACCATTGAAGTATCTGTGACCCAGCACAAGGTCAGGATCCGGGATTATGGAAGGGGCATTCCACTTGGCAAAGTGATCGACTGTGTCTCTCAGATGAACACGGGTGGCAAGTTTGACTCAGAATCCTTCCAAAAGGCCATCGGCCTCAACGGAGTTGGTACCAAAGCGGTCAACGCCCTCTCCTCTGATTTCCTGGTCCAGTCTTACCGGGATGGCAAAACCAAATTGGTCGAATTCAAGCAAGGTAAAATTGCCAATGATCAGCCGATCGTCTCCAATACCATGCGCCACGGAACCCTTACCGTATTTACCCCTGATATCGATATCTTCCGCAAGTTCCAGTACAATTCTGAGTACGTGGAGAATATGATGCGCAACTATGTTTTCCTGAACCGGGGACTCACCATCATATTCAACGGGACGAAATTCCAGTCTGAAAACGGCCTCAAGGACTTGCTTGAGTACCAAATTGAGGAAAGTGAACGCCGCTATCCGGTGATTCACTTCATGGACGATGACATTGAAGTCGCCCTGACCCACGGTACGGCATACGGGGAAACTTACTACTCTTTCGTAAACGGCCAGCATACCAACCAGGGTGGAACCCACCAGCAAGCCCTCCGGGAAGCCGTCGTCAAGACAGTCCGGGAATTCTACGATAAGAAATTTGATGCGACCGATGTGCGGGCCTCTATGGTCGGCGCCATCGCGATCCGAGCCCAGGAACCAGTCTTTGAGTCTCAGACCAAGACGAAACTGGGGTCTATCACCACCGAACCCAATGGCGAAGGTAAAGTGATCCGCACCTGGATCAATGATGTGGTCAAAACCCGCCTGGACAACTATCTGCACCGCAACAAAGATGTTGCCGAGGCCTTACTGAAACGGATCAAGCAAAGTGAACGGGAGCGGAAGGACATCGCAGGGATCAAGAAGCTGGCCAATGACCGGGCCAAAAAAGCCAACCTTCACAACAAAAAGCTCCGTGACTGCAAGTTCCATTACAATGAAAGTCACGAACGGGCCGGGGAATCGATGATCTTCATTACCGAGGGCGACTCTGCTTCCGGCTCCATTACCAAAGCCCGCGACCCCAAGACCCAGGCTGTATTTTCCCTCAAAGGAAAACCCCTTAACTGTTTTGGGCTCAGCAAAAAAATCGTCTACGAAAATGAGGAGTTCAACCTCATGCAGCATGCCCTCAACATAGAGGATGGAATCGAAGGCTTGAGATACGCCAAGATTGTCATCGCTACCGATGCTGACGTCGACGGGATGCACATTCGCCTGCTGCTCCTCACCTTTTTCCTGCAGTTTTTTCCGGATTTAGTTCGCATGGGACACGTCTATATCCTGGACACGCCTCTTTTCCGAGTCCGTAACAAAAAAGAAACCATTTACTGTTACGATGAAAACGAAAGGTTGGCTGCTTTGGAAAAACTGGGCAAGAATCCCGAAATCACCCGCTTTAAGGGATTGGGAGAGATCAGTCCGGATGAATTTGAAGGATTTATCGGAGATGGAATGCGTCTGGAACCAGTCATCCTGCGCAAAGATTCTACCATCGGCGAATTGCTGAGCTACTTCATGGGCAAAAACACCCCCCACCGACAGGAATTCATCATTGACCACCTCAAGGTTGAGAAAGACCTGGTGACGGAAGTGGCTTGATCAATAAGCCTTTATGAACCGAATTCCGTGAACCTCTTCGACATTCTTTTGAGTGCCTTTGTTGAGAACCGTTGTTCCCGAGTCATCCGGAACCCGTACCAAAATCTCACCATCGCTCAACGCCAATGGGTGCCGGATCAGGCTTAACTCTCCATTTTTCCATTTTACGGATTCAACATCCAATCCCGGAAAGAGGTGCCCATTACTGCCCAGAACCAACTGGTCATCGTCTTTCACGTGCAGGAATACCCGGGATTGAAATGGCTTGAAGAGCACCTTCCCCCCTTTGATTAACCCTGAGTCTTCGTTGTAATAGACTCCCTTTGGCAACTCGTAGTCGTCCTTCCTCCCACTGAGATTTGAAATCAGAACATAATCGAGGTTTTGACAGGAAAAACGAATGGTGTAAATCTCGCCGACCTGGAATATGCTATGGGTTTCCTTGTAGAAATGGGGGAATTGCGACTGGTACTTGCGCATGGTAGCGGCATCGTAATTTGTCAGGTCATCAGAGGTAAATACCAGATCACCCAGGGCCAGATTGATCAGATAGAGGGAATGCTTCTGTTCATCATTGAGTCTGCAATTCTCTTTCCGCAGCATGAAGACATCAGGGTCATTCAGGAATTTCCGACGACTGAGGCCCCGACGCGCAATCGTGGAATGCAGGGAATTCCGGGTGGAAATTCGCTCTCTCAGGTTTAGAATGGCAAATGAGCGCATGTCCCAACTCGGACCGACATCTGAACCTATGCGACAATACTCTACCTTGTTGAAGGCAGAAGCCAGTGGCACGCCACAGCCCAATATTTTCTTGTCCCCACACCATTCACGGAGTAGGTCCATCGCATCGGCCATGATCATTCCCCTCGACTTACCCTCTCTGGGATAAATGGCCACTGCATACAGGAAATCGAGTTTGACCAGGTCAAACCCCCATTCGTTCAGCACCCTGTCAAACACCTTGGCCAGATACTCCCGAACCTCTTCCTTGTAGATGTCGAGGACATAATAATAACCCTTCAGGGCACCTCCCCAACCGGGATTGTATCCTCCGGGCATAAAACTCTCTCCGTCAAAGGTGACCAGCCAGTCCTTGTGGTCCCGGAACACCGCCGATTTCTGGTCGACAATGAAAGGAGCCACCCACAACCCTGCCTCATACCCGTAGTCATGTACCCGCTTGGCGATATGCTGCATCCCTTGCGGAAACTTCTCATTGGCCTCCCAATCTCCGATGGCTTGCTGCCAACCGTCATCTACCTGGAAGTAGTCGATGGATATGCGGCGATCTCCGAAAGCTTCAAGGTTTTTCAGGATCACCGACTCATCAATGTCTGTATAATGGTAATACCAGCTGGTCCAACCTGAGACCGGTCCCTTTGCGACCCTGGGTTCACCTGCTGCAAAAGCCCGGTCATACACTTCGTCCCGGTTCCCACTGAAGTGTCCCAGCTTACAGATAACCTGTTCACCAGTGCAGCGCAAGCCGCCAATATCTTTGTAAACTTTGAAGACCTCTTCCGGAACCCGGTGTTCCAATATGGTATAGCCGACTTCAGGAGACAGGTCCTTCCAAAATTGGTAATCAACCCCATCTCTGATATACGTATGGTCATGGCTGTGGAAGTAACCCCTTTCTCCAGTGGCCGGGAAGAAGGTATAGTCCCCTCCCAGATTCATCAGTTTGGGTGCGGGTCCGCGTAACCGGGGCATTTTCTCATTGGGTGAATACTCACGGCTATCGGTCCAGGATTGAAAACCATTCACGAGGATTCTCCCCGTCTCCTCGTAATACTGAGGCATGGTGAGTACCAAAGAATGGAGCAAGACCTCTTTCTCCCCGCAATCAATCTTCACCTGACTGATCCGCGTAGCATTGGTATCGGTGAACTCTTCAAAGGTGATCGCTACACCTGCGACCTCAGCATTTCCCCGAAGAATTTCGGTCGTATACTTCTCTCCGTCCAGGAAAAAGACGATCTCACCAGTTGTTATCTCTTCCATAGGCTTTAAAAATACGGAATTCACTGTTCATTCCATGATACAGATTGCTGGGTATTGACACAGAGCCGTGGACGAACCCCCTTTCATGCAACCAGTATTCCTGCAAATTTTACCAATATGCCAAAATCCGAAGTAATGAAGTTGAAAAATATACCCTTGTTTCTTCTTTTGCTCCTAAGCCTCTCGGCTGGGATGGAGCTGAATGCTCAAAGTCTGATCCAAAGTGGTGCTGTCCCGGATGAAGTCAAAAATGATTTTGAATTGCGCTTCAGCAATGCGACGAAAGTCCTGTGGTTCAAAGATTCTCCCTCCTACTACGGAGCCCGCTTCAAAGTAGAAAAGAAGAAAGTACAGGCCGTATACAGCATCCAGGACAGGCAATGGGTACAAACGGTTGAGCCCATCAATTATGAAGAGATGCCGGACAGTGCACAGCAATTTATCGCTGGAAAGTATCCGGAATACCGCGCCAAAACGCCCCGGAAAGTTTCAACCCGGAGCTATGGCATCCTATATGAAGTAGTCCTTGCCAAAGACCTCCACGCAGTCGAGCTCGCCTTTGACATGCACGGAAAATTGGTCCGGGAAGATGAAATGGTCATGGAGAATGATTAAATTTGTCTAAACCCTGAACCTGATATGAAGATTATACGTCTTTTTGCATTTTGCTCTTTGGTGATGTTCGCATTCACCGCTTGTGACAATTCATCTTCCACCGGTGGTGAGGGTGGAGGAACCGTCGTCGACGATGGCATGCCCAAGGCCAAGATCGCTCTGATCCCCGGTCAAACTGGTGACCTTCACTTTTCTCATCTCGACATGGCGTTTGCTGATGTGGTTGCCGGCGACACTGTCTACGCAGTTTATCCCTTCCAGAACATGTCCAACCATAGCGTCAAGATCGACGAAGTGAAGGTGTCCTGTTATTGCCTTTCAGCAGAATATCCTACCCACAATCTGGCCCCCGGAGAAGTTGGGGAAATCAAGGTTATGTTCCGCACGGAAGGACAAGCCCGTGCGGTGCCCGCAACCCACGAAAAGATGTTTCCTGTCCTCATCAATGGCGACATGATGCCGATGGAAACCCTCAAGTTGCATGGCAGGGTGCTGCCCGATCCAGACGCTCAACCTTCCTGATCACCTGCATGGTAGGGTGATGTCCGATCCAAACGCTCAACCTTCCTGATCACCTGCATGGTAGGGTGATGTCCGATCCAAACGCTCAACCTTCCTGATCAAGTTGCATGGTAGGGTGATGTCCGATCCAAACGCTCAGCCTTCCTGATCAAGTTGCTCGTAGAGGGCTGCCTTGATGGCCGGTAATACATTCAGGCTTTCTTCAAGGTGAACCTCTAAACCCAGAGCTTTGCCAATCGGGTGGATCAGGATATAATTTTCTTTTTTGGACACCACCAGGGCGGAAGGTAGTTTTCCGGCGTCCTTGATCAAATCCAACAAAACTTCTCCTCCTTCTTCCACCAGTTGCTGGGGACGAACCAGATCCATACCACACATCACCTGGGTTTCCAGGTCCATGAACAAGAACGTTATCGGAAAATAGGGGCGGTCACTGGATTCATCCATCGAAGGTTGACGAAAGAAGAACCGCTCGAACAACCACATGCTTTCGCTGGACGGCAATTGCTTTAAGGCTGCTAATTGGCCCGTATCAACCTGCAATTGAGGAGGAGAAAAGTCGAGGATGCTGTCCGGAGTCTCCCAGCCACTTTCCCAGTTCCCACTGTCTTCACGGAAGAACCGCAATTTAGCTTTGTCATCTTCCTGAGGAGTCAGGTAAGCTTTATCTTCCTGCAAATGGTAAGCTACCTGCATACACAGTTTCATCCCCGCTTCCATGAGCTTGCACTCAGCCTCATCAATGGCCCAGGGCATCATTCCCTGCCGGTAACTCCTGAATCCAGGCACCCGGTCAATGTCTACCACATCCCGGGCCACAGATTCCATCAGCGCCACATCTTCACCATCTGCATCATTCTCCGATTCAAATGAGACCATGAGGCAATCCTGCTCATAGAGTGCTTCTTCCGGATCTGCAGTCTCTTCCTCCGACAACAAAGAAAGCATGCTTTTATAGCCCGCTTTGCCACGGTACAGTGCAAATGCGAAATAGCTGCCCATGTGCCCCATCACGGTACCATAGCACTTTTGACCCGTAACCGGATCGACCATTCCAAAGACATGCTGGTCACCCATAATGGTCCAGGGTGCCATTTTATAGATTTCTGCTGCACCCTGAAACAGGGTTCGCCATGTGTTGCGGGGGATTTCAGTAATCATAGGCGGCAAATCTCGCTAAGATTCGGCAAAGTCAAAACCCTTTATCCCCTCCCCGGTTTTTAATCTTGTACCATAGAGAAGGATATGTTCAACGAAGAATTCCAAACCTGGCTCCGCCACCGCCTGAATCAGCCACTTCCTGGCCTGGATGCACAACTTAAAATGGCATCCCTCAACCGGAAAATTCGCATCAAGGACCTCAAAGTCCCGGACAATGCCCGCAAGAGCGCAGTTTTGATCCTGCTCTATCCGGATGAAAACAGCAATATCCTCCTCCCCATGCAGGAGAGAACTGCTTACAAAGGGGTACATAGCCGTCAGATTGGCTTGCCGGGAGGAAGCACCGAACAGGAAGACGATGGTTTTGAAGATACCGCCCTGAGGGAAACCGAAGAAGAACTCGGGGTAGGGCGGCAGAAAATAGAAGTGCTGGGAAGGTTGTCGAAAATTTACATCCCTCCCAGCAACTATTTGGTACAGCCGGTCGTTGGTATTGCCAGGTCGCGGCCTGATTTTGTCATTGATCCTATCGAGGTCAAATCCCTTTTGGAAGCTCCCATTCAGTCATTTACAGATGCGGGTGCGATCCAAACCGGGAAGGTCAGGGGTAGGAACGATGAAGAATTTGAAGTCCCATGCTTCCGGGTACATGGTCATATTGTGTGGGGTGCCACCGCAATGATCATGAATGAATTCCGGGAAATAATGGGCGAAGTCTATTCTTAATGCTCGTGTCCACCTGGTCCGTGGGCATGACCGTGATCCAACTCGGATGCAGTCGCTTCACGAACTTCCAGGATGGTGCCGCTGAAATTCAGGTTCTGACCAGCCAGAGGGTGGTTGAAGTCCATCTTTACAGCATCGTCAGTCAATTCAGCAATGGTACCATAAATGGTCTGCATACCAGCTGGGTTGCTTGGATCATTGTACTGCATGGGCAGGGTGTTGCCAACAGTCAAGGTGCCCTCAGGAGCTTCAGCAAAAATTCCCCGGTCCAGATCCTGGATTTTCTGATCATCGTATTCTCCGTAGCCGTTGGCGGAGTCGATGGAAAATGCAAAAGCTTCACCAACTTTTTTTCCGGAAAGTCCTGCATCAAATGCAGCCAAGGTAGTTCCTATACCGTGAATAAAAGCAAATGGGCTTTCTTGAGTCGCCTGATCTACCAGGTCGCCATTATCTGTTTTTAAATCGTAGGTCAAAGTGACTACGTGTTTTTCTTGAACGGTCATCTCTATTACTTTTTGAATTGGACTGCAAAATTAGGCAGAATGAACCAGATTCCTAAACTACCTCGGTGATTTCCAGCAGAGAAAATAAAAAAAGGGGCTTTTCGGTTACGAATTGGCCCCTTTGTATTTCAGTCTTTGAATTTCTGTGAGAATGGTTTGACGAAGAGTATGTGTGAAACCGATCAATCTTGTTCCAGGAAAGGATAGCGGTAATCCTTCGCAGGAACGAAAGTCTCTTTGATGGTCCGCACCGACACCCAACGGAGCAGGTTCAGGTAAGAACCGGCCTTGTCATTGGTTCCTGAACCACGTCCTCCTCCGAATGGCTGCTGACCAACCACTGCGCCGGTAGGCTTGTCGTTGATGTAAAAGTTTCCGGCAGTATTGCGGAGCAGGTTGGAAGCCTTGTTGATCACATAGCGATCCTGGGCAAAGATGGCACCGGTGAGCGCATAGGGGCTGGTACCGTCCAAGATCTCAATGGTTTCTTCCCATTTCTCGTCATCGTATTCGTAGATGGTCACGACCGGGCCGAAGATTTCCTCACACATGGTCAGGAACTTGGGATTGTTGGTCTTGATAATGGTCGGCTCAATGAAGTAGCCTTTGGTCTTGTCATAATTCCCACCGGCGATGATCTCGGCTTCGGGAGATGCTTTGGCACGGTCGATGTAGGAGGCAATCTTGTCAAAGGCACGTTCGTCAATCACCGCATTGATGAAATTGCCGAAATCGCGGACATCGCCCATCTTGAAACTACCGACCTCAGAGAGTACTTTGGACATGATGTCTACGTACAATGTCTTGGGGATGTAAACCCGTGAGGCAGCGGAGCACTTCTGGCCCTGGAATTCGAAGGCTCCCCGGCTGATCGCGGTGGCCGCAGCTTCTGCATCCGCAGAATGGTGAATAAAGATATAATCTTTGCCACCGGTTTCTCCGACGATGCGCGGATAAGTCTTATAGTTCGCGATGTTGTTACCGATCTCTTTCCAGAGGAACTGAAAGACCCCGGTGGAGCCAGTGAAGTGAAGGCCGGCAAAGTCCGGATGCTTGAAGATCACATCGCCTGCTGTGGGTCCATCTACATAGACCAGGTTGATCACACCATCAGGAAGACCTGCTTCCCGGTAGATCTGCATGATCAGGTCTGCAGAATAAATCTGAGCATCGGCGGGCTTCCAAACCACGGTATTGCCCATCATTGCAGGTGCTCCGGGGAGATTGGCCGCGATGGAGGTAAAGTTGAAAGGGGTGAGGGCAAACACAAAGCCTTCGAGGGGGCGGTATTCAACCCGGTTCCAGACCCCGGCAGACGATTCCGGCTGGTCCTTGTAGATCTGGGTCATGTATTTCACATTGTAGCGCCAGAAATCAGCCAGCTCAGCAACTGCGTCAATCTCAGATTGGTACGCGTTCTTGGACTGGCCCAGCATGGTGGCTGCGTTCATCTTTTGACGGTAGGGTCCGGCCAACAGGTCGGCTGCCTTGAGGAAAATGGCAGCGCGGTGCTCCCATGGCGTGGCGGCCCATTCAGCCCTGGCCTGTAACGCGGCATGAATCGCTGCGTCCACATGCGACTTGTCTCCTCTGGAATAGACACCCAGTTTGTGCTGGTGGTCATGAGGAGGATGCAAGCTGTGCTTGTCGTTGGTCCGTATCTTGTGTCCACCAATGTACATCGGAATGTCCACCTCAGTGGCGTAAGCCTTGTCCAGTTCAGCCTTCAGTTCGATACGTTCAGGTGAACCGGGAGCATAGCTCTTTACGTGTTCATTGGATGCGGTAGGAGGAGTGAAATATGCGTTTGACATGTATTACGTGGCGTTTAGTGCTAACTTTTTGCAAAGGTAAGCCATACACATCTTTGAGCCAAGCCTTTACCCGCCGTCTTGCCCCTCTTCGGCCTCATTGTCCTGATTTTGGCCCTCATCGGATTGCCCGTCCCCATCATTGTCATCACCCTCATTGTTGCCATCTCCACCTTCAACCCCTTCTTTGGCCCCCTCTTCGCCGCCCTGCTCTGCCCCTTCTTCCCAGGGAGCTTTTTCCCCGCTCTTGGCAAACTGAAGGGCACCTTCAGCCATTCCTTTTCCCCAATCGGGAAACAACTCTTCAGGCGATTCCCAGGCATCGAACAACTCGAGCGACTTCTCCAGCATTGGTATCGCCTTTTCACGCCCTCCACCAAATTGCTTCGGCGTATACATCGTCGACTGCGCACTCATATAGAGTGCCCTCGGATTGTCCGGATTGAGGCCCATAGCCCGTTGGTAAAATTGTCCGGATTGCGGACCGTAAGTCATGCTGCGAACCTGTGGGTCCACCATGATCCGCCCACCGCAAACCATTCCCTTGACTACCAGAAGCTCCGACTTTTCCTCATCCTTGAGCTTCATTTCCAGTGCGGTGTCAATGTACTGATCGGCCCGGTCCAGAATATCATCCATTTTCTTGACATCCTTCTCCTGGTACACCATGATCGCATAGCACATCCCGGCATAATAGTAGGGGACCCATTCCTTCTTCTCGGCATTCCCGATCCGCTCAAACCGGTTGGCAACATTGATATAATCCTGCACCGTCTTCGCGGAATCCATCATGCCCAAGGCCTGCTTCATGGCCTCCACATACTTATCTCCTCCATCTCTTGCTTGCAGTTGCACACCGAGCAGAAGGATTATCAGGGTAAAAATGGTTTTTCTCATGGTATCTGATTGAATCTAAGGTCTATCTAAAATACGAATATTTTAAGTCTGCGGTACAATTGCTTATTGGAAGGAAATAAACATCCCAATGAAGAAGCTCCGGGTCTGAGGGGGATTCACCTGAATTCTCGGAAACTGACCTGATGCATCCGGGGTGCCGGCATAGCGGTAGCCGAAGACATTGTTCCTTCCGGTTACATTGCCGACTGAGAGGAATACAATGGTAAAGTTGTCCTTGATCGAGGTCAGGTAAGCAGCATTCAACGACAAATTGTGAAAATCCTCGGTGCGATCGGAGTGGAAATCCTCGGCGGCTTCACGGTTGGGATTGAAATAGGGGCGTCCCGAGCCATAATTGTAAGATGCGCCAAATGAAGTCCGCAGGTCAGCAATGAAGTGCTTGTAGACCAGGCTCAGGTTATGGTTCGAAGCAAAATAGGGCTGGGCTTCAACGGGAAAGTTCTGGTACAAGCGGCGGGTATCCAGATAACTATAAGATACCCAGTAATCGCCATTTTTGATCGTCTTTTGATCCCGCCAGAAAAAATCCACGCCACCTGCATATCCGAATCCGGAATTGTCATAAGACAAACCGATCGGTCCATTGGCATCCGGGAAAGTCCTCACCAGATTGTCGTAGTTTTTATAGTAACCCTCTACCCGAAATGTCCTCCGGTCCTTCATCCAGGTATAATTGGCCAGGTAGTGATCGGCCCGCTCGAAATCCAGGTTCTGGTCGTAGAACGTGTATTCGGAGATCGGGTTCTGATAAAAGTTTCCATAAGCCAATGAAATAGAGCCATCCCTCCCGGCCTTTACGGCAAATGAAGCACGGGGAGCCAGGTTAACCTTTCCCAACAAACTGGAATGCTCGAACCGTACCCCAGGGCGAAATGCAATTTTGGGGCTCAGGTAAATCTCTGTTTCCGCAAATGCTGCCGTGTATTGATCGCTGATTTCCTGGTTGAACGTATTGAAGGATTGGCTGTTGATGATCCGGTGTGTCTCTGCTCCAAACCAAACTTTGTTGTTCTTACCAAAACCCCGGCTCAGCCACGACTTTGCCTGAATCCGGGTATCACTGCGCCCGATATCATCCGCATTGACATCAATATCATCTTTGTCCAGGCTATGGGAAAGTCCGACATACAATACCCAGTTGTCATTGAGGAGGTTTCGGTAAGAGGCATTGTTGTAAATATTCGTAGAGTTCAATCGGGTCCGGTCGATGTTCGCATTGCCGAGTGCATCAAAAGGATTGAAGGGGTCCTGGTTTTTGACTACGAAGAAGGAATAGTTATAGGTCGAATAAAGTTTGATGATGGATGATTTGGAGGGTTTGTGCCGGAAAATGACCGACCCACCTCCAGAACGTGGGGCAATTTCCCAGTCGGGGTTTTGCTTGTTGATCCAGAAGAGCGGTGTTACGTCCGCATAATTGCCAGAGAGGGCCAGTGATGTTTTGTCCCATTTCTTTTGGTAAAATCCACCGGGACCGATGGGGAGCACATTGGCTCCTCCGGATGAAGTATCTGCCAGGTCGGTGGTATTGAGGACCAGGGCAGATGAAAGGGCCTGCCCATACCTTGCCGAATAGGCTCCTGTTGAGAAAAAGGTGCCTTTGAACAGGAACGGGTTGAACCTGGCCCGGCTGGGCAAATCAGGAACCGTGCTGAAAAAGGGGCGCTGGACCACCAATTCATCAATGATGGTCACCGTTTCAGAAGCTGCTCCCCCCCGGACGAATAAGCCATTCTCCTCCCCGACGGTTTGAGTACCCGGCAAGTATTGCAAAGCATTGAATATATCCCCGGCAGCACCCGCTGTCGTCACAATATCCAGTGGGTTCAGAACGATTGCCTTTACCTGATCATTTGCGCCAAATCCCCCCGCTGTGATCAACACCGTATTCTGAGCGCTGAATTCCTCCTTCATCTCCAGCTTGACCTCCATGGCCGTACCCTCCAGATTTACAGGCTGTTCCAGCTTCTCATAACCGATATAACTAGCCACCAGGATTTGCGCACCTGTTTCAAAGGTGGTGAAAGTATAGGCACCAGAAGTGTCAGAAGTCGCGCCATCGTAACTGTCCTTGATATAGACATTGGCACCGGGAAGGGTCTCCCCCTGGGCATTGACCACCGTTCCACTGATCTTGGTTTGAGCCAGAACAGGGTTTACGAAAATCAGAGAAAGGAAGAATAAAAGGGTAGCCTGGTAAAGGGGCTTCATGTCGGCATCGTGATTTTAGGTAGTGGCAAATTAAACAATTTCCCCACATCCTTTCAGAAAGCCCTCACCTTTTCTCCCCGATCAACCTTTCCAAGCCCGCACATCCTTCGCGATTCAAGTATTTCGAAATTCGGAATACTGGGTAATTTTCATTATCATTATAGGTGACTCCCCTTCTCTAAAGGACTGACATTAAAGATATACCGAAACCGCTCGCATTATGAGAACCCTGATTATAGGATCCTTTGTCCTGGTGGCATGGCTGGGATTTGGTGCCTATTGGCATACCTGCCAGATTCGCTGTCTTTGCGGGGATGATTCCGCCATCATTCAAGCCCCCCCCGTAGAGACATTGTCCTCAAGAGAGGAAAGTGACATCTCAATCGGAGGAAACAGGCCCTCCTCAGAAGAGGCCCTTCCTTCCCGCCCCTGGAATATTGTAGATCAAACTGGCAACACTCTGTTGAATTTCCCGGCTACTGCCAGGTTCAAGCAGGGCAGTTCGGAACTGAACTTCGATAAGGGAGCTGAAGGATTCCCGGATTCCGTATACAATTACCTCCTGGCCAATCCCGAACATTTTGCTGAGATCACCGGCTATGTTAGCGGAGCAGAGTCCCAAGACTCACTCGACGGTCGGCTGGCACAGGAGCGTGCCCAGGCACTCAAAGACCTCCTCGTTTCACGGGGAGTCAATGCAGACCGGATCACCATTGTAGCTGGAGGAAGTGGACAGCAAGCAGAGGAAAACGGTGACCTTCTCACCGGGCTTGAAGTACGCCTGATGGAAATGAGCGAAGAGATGGAAGTGGAGGTGGACAAAAAGATCGCACAGAAGATATTGTACTGTGAGTTCAACGAGATCGAATTCAAACCAGATCCTAAACTGGTCGAATATGCTTCCGAACTGAAGAGTTACCTGGAACGCCATCCCGGAGAAGTCGCCTACGTCACCGGCCATACCGATCATGTCGGTCCAAGCGGTGCCAATATGTGGGTCGGTAAAAAGCGGGCCCGAACGGTAGGGGAATACTTTACCTCTCAGGGAGTACCCAAAAGCAGGTTGAAGATTCGCTCACGCGGAGAACACGACCCCGTGGCCGACAACACCACCGAAGAGGGGCAGGCACTTAACCGCCGCATTGAAGTCGTTATTAAATAATCAAATCCCAATCCTGAAATACCATGTTCGATTTTAAAAGTCTTGCTACAAATGCCATCCTAGAGATCGTCTTCCTGATGCTGGTGGCAGCCATCATAGGTTTTTTGATTGCCTGGTTTTATTGGCGGCAAAAATACAGAAGTTTGGAGGGTGAATTTACCGCCTACCGCGAACAGGCTGAGGAGAAGCAAACCCAGTTGGCCAAGGACATACAGGCATTGCAAGCGCAATTGGAAGGTTGTCGGGAAGAACTGAGGGTGACCAAGGAGAAATTGCTGGCCTTGCAGATGATCCAGATTAAATACGACACGCTGGAAAATAAGCACTCAACATTGAATGAAGAGTATGCCAAATTGCTGGAAAACCACAATGCGCTCTTGACCAAAAATGCTGGCCTGGGGGCGCAGGTTCGTGATTTGGAGCAAGAAAACCAGGATCAGCTGACCCAGTTGAAAGGGTTGAACTCCGAGGTCAATCAGCTGAAAGGTGATTTAAAGCTGGTGAAATTAGAATTGACAGCTATGACCGCGGAATATGCCAAGGCAGAGGCAGCCTTGGCTGATTGCCGATCTCAGGATACCGGAGCGTTTGAAAATTCAGGAATTGCCGTTGCTTCGGTATCAGGTAAAAAGAAGAAGTCGGCTGGTAAGGTGGAGAAATCGGCTGGCAGAAAGGAGAGTTCGACCAGTAAGAAGGAAATTTCGACCGGCAAGAAAAAGAAAAGGAGTAAATCCGAAGTTTTGAAGGAAGTTGCGTCTAAGCGTGATACCATCAATTACGGGTTGATCGGAACTGCCGAAGAACATGAGAAGCAGGACCTGAAAGCAATCAAAGGAATCGGCCCCTTTATTGAGCAGAAACTCCACGCCCTGGGCATCTATACCTACGCGCAGATTGCCCGCTTTGACAATGACCTGATCGACAAGGTGACCGCTGCCCTGGAAGCATTTCCAGGTCGAATTCTGCGGGACAACTGGATTGGTCAGGCGGAAAAGCTGTCGCAATAGGTTTGCGGTGTGCCCAAAACAGGCCTTGTTTGCCCAGAAAGGGGGAAACCCTCGCTGGAGGGCCTTGTGACCCACGGCTGAGGGCCTTGTGACGCTCGGCTGAGGGCCAGATGACGTGGGCTGGCGAGGGTCAATTGACCCTCGGGAGAGCAGATGCGACCCTCCGGTGAGGGTGGTGCGACCCTGCAGCAAGGGTCAACCGACCCTCCGGGGAACGTGCTGTGACCCTCCAGCCAGGGTTAACCGACCCTCCGGGGAACGTGCTGTGACCCTCCAGCAAGGGTCAACTGACCCTC
>CAYGRE010000079.1:0-10761 GCA_964352215.1 uncultured Bacteroidia bacterium | reverse complement strand
AACCGACCCTCCGGGGAACGTGCTGTGACCCTCCAGCAAGGGTCAACTGACCCTCTGGAGAGCGAGCGTGACCCTCCAGCAAGGGTCAACCGACCCTCAGGGGAACGTGCTGTGACCCTCCAGCCAAGGTCAACCGACCCTCAGGGGAACGTGCTGTGACCCTCCAGCGAAGGTCAACCGACCCTCAAGAGCGAGCGTGACCCTCTGGCAAGGGTCAATCGCCCCTCATGAGAGCGAGCATGACCCTCTGGAGCGTGGGAACCAGAGAATGTTCAAAAACCCGTATCACTATTTTGGGTGGCGCCCACAAAACCGTGTCAGTAGCACACTACCACGTATTTGAATTCATTGGGCTTTGATGGTAGGGATCTCTCTGCTATTTTGGAGGAATGGCTATGGTAAAAAAGCACAAAATAGTATTGTACAATCCCCGTGCGGTCTTCTTCGACCTCCCTCTGGCTTTGGTCGGGATTGCCTCCATGCTTGATCAAGAGAAGTTTGAGGTAAAGATTGTAGATGGAAGGATCGATCCGGATCCAGAGTCGACCGTACGAGCAGAGGTTTCAGACGCTCTTGCTTTTGGGGTGACAACACTTACCGGGGCACCGCTGAAGGATGCCATCGCAATGTCGCGCCTGGTCAAGGAATCAAAACCTGATTTACCCGTGATATGGGGAGGATGGCACACTTCACTTTTCCCAACTCAGACACTCAAAGATGAAATGGCTGTGGACATCACGGTTCAGGGTCAGGGAGAGGTGACATTTAAGGATATTATTGAAAAGTTAGTCAAGGCGGAAGCACTGGATGGTGTAATGGGAATTTGCCACCGCAAGGATGGAAAGGTCCTTCAAAATCCAGCAAGAGCGTTAACGGAAATGGAAACGCTACCGCGGTACAACTATGACTTGATCAATGTTGAAGCCTATTTCAAGGCCAAAGGCAACCGACAATTCGATTATTTCAGTTCTACGGGCTGCCATTTCCGATGTGCATTTTGCGCAGACCCTTTTGTCTTCCAACGCAAATGGAATTCGATCTCTCCCGAACGCATGCTGGACGAATTGAGCCATTGGCAGAAGAAGTTCGGATTCACAGACGTGAACTTTCAGGACGAAACTTTTTTCACCCACCGCAAGCGCGTCGTCGCCATTGCTGATGGAATTCTGGAACGCGGTTTGAAGTTTTCCTGGGCGGGTACCATGCGGGCTGACCAGGGCCACCGATTGAGCGAAGAAGACTTTGCCAAACTTAAGCGCTCTGGACTGCGACGCGTATTGATCGGAGTGGAAAGTGGTAGCCAGGAGATGATGGACTGGATGAAGAAGGACATCAAACTCGAGCAAGTATACGAATGTGCCGAACGCTGCAAGCGTCATGACATCGCGGTTATATTCCCATTTATTGTTGGATTCCCCAACGAAACCGAAAAGAATTTCCAGGCTTCCCTGCGGATGGCGGCAGAATTGCGCTCCATGAAGCACGATTTCACGACCCCTATCTTCTATTTTAAGCCTTACCCTGGTTCGGAAATTACCCGAGAGGTGGAAAAGCAAGGCTATCAATTACCTGCTACGATCCAAGAATGGGCAGATTTCGATTATATCGGTTCCCGCGGCCCTTGGGTCAGTTCGGAGCAATATGAGCTGGTAGAACGCTTCAAATTTTACAACCATTTTGCCGGGAGAAAGAACCATCCGGCATTGGCTCCGCTTCAAGCTCTGGCGCGATGGCGGGTGCGGCGGCAACGTTTTGCACTCCCCCTGGAAATGCGCCTCGCGCAATGGTTAGTGCCTCAAGCTCGCCTCAGTTGATCTCAGCCAACGACTCGAAATTCCTGGCTTTATCCTCCCAGGAATGGGCAAAACAGGAAGCCAAACTATCCCCAAAAGACCGAATTCCACCCTGCCTCCTAATTTCTCGAACCAATTCCGTATCATCCAGTTGTACAAGTCACGACTTTAACCCATTCGGTGATGAAAAAAATCTTCCTTTCCCTCACTTTGTCCTTTTTGGTGGCAACTGCTTTTGCTCAAACCCCTCTCAACTACTACGGACTTAACTTTTCCAACGGTCAGCTAAAATTGGCGGAGGTAAATGTTTCAAATGGTGCTTTGAACCTCATCAGTTCTAGCCCCACCAGTCCTGACCAATTCGAGAGCGGGGTATCCGATATCGACGGGCTTGGAGGACGCTATTTCTATATACGCGCTGGCCGGATCTATACAGTAAGTCTGACTTCTGGCACCGTCACTCATTCGCCAGCCATATCCTGCGCCAATCCCAATCAACCTTGTAATGCATCCGCCTCCATCACCAACATTGCTTATGACCCAACTTCGGATGTCATATACGGCATTCACAATCTGGGCGGTGTACTCTACCTCGCCAGCATAGACCCCATCTCCGGTGCCATGACCATCCTTTCCCAAACTGCAATCGGCCCTGATGGCTATTCAAGTGGGGTTTCTGATATTGATCCTTACCAAAGACGGTTTTTTTACATCAGCAGCAACCGCCTCTATATCGTCAACCTCGACAACGGCAACCTGATCAACTGGGTCTTCCTGAGCAATCCCAATGGCGCCATTGTCCCGATTATCAACATCGCCTACAACTTCATTACCCAGAAAGTGTACGGTTTGAATATGAAAGCTGATCCAAACTCCAACAACAGCCACCTGCGCTTTGCGGAAATCAATATCAATACAGGAACGGTCAGTCTGATTAACCAGGTTCCCCTGTCCTTCGACGAGTTTTCCAGCGGGGTATCCGACCTCAACCCTTTTAACAATTCCTACACCTACGTACGCGGCATCGGTAGCGCATCTCAGATTATCACTGTGGACCTCGCCACCGGCACCTCTCTGTACAGCCCACTTATACAAAACCCCAACGGAGCCGTTTCCCCCATTACCAATATTGCCTGTCCCTACAAAGTGGACGTTGTGCCAGTCCCATCTGCCAATTTCCAGATCACAGTTGACAACCTGACGATCAGTATGCGGGACATTTCACCCTATGCAGCCCATTTCCATTGGGGTTTTGGTGACGGGTCCACCCATACCGCACAGCATCCCAATCATACCTATACCACTCCCGGAACCTACAACGTCCAATTGATTGTCACCAACGAGGCTGGTTCTGACACCCTCGAACAGCAAGTTATCGTCGAAGGCACTTTGGCCTCGGCAGAAGGGGCTGTCAAGGACGAGTGGACCTTGTATCCAAATCCAAGTCAGGGCCGGGTCATACTCACCGCCCCGGAATCAGTCGGTTCAGCATTGACCCCGGTAACTCTATCCCTGTTGGATGGTCAAGGCAGGCTGATCTGGAAGCAAGACAACGGTGTCAATGCCGGAGAAAACGAATTGGTGCTGCCCAATGTTGCTGAAGGTGTATATTTCCTGAACATTGTCAATGGCGAAGAGAAGCAGGTAAAACGGCTGGTAATTCGGAAGTAGGCTTAATCCAATTCTCCCTTAGGCCGGAAGATCACAGCTGCAATCGCTCCCAGAGCGATTATCCCCATTGCAACATACAGGGTGGTGATAAGGCCATCCAATACAACCAAGTCATTCAGGCGCTTGGTGACGATCCCAAAGAATGCCCAAATAGGTACCAGTGCATAGATATAATCGCGGCGGGTCCAGAGGACAGCCATGGTAATCAAGGTCGCAGCCAGCACCATGACAATGGTCCAGGTCACCGGGTCGATTCCAAATCCATCCCAATTGGTATCTACCAGCAGAGTCGTCACATTGGCGACGGTGGCTATGGTAATCCACCCCAGGTAAATGCTGAAGGGTGCCTGCACCAGGGCACGGGTGGCAGTGGTGTAACGTCCCCTTCCGATGCCCAGGCGTAGATAAATGGCGATCAACGACCCCAGAATACCGAACATGATGAGCAAAGACAGCGGAACGATCTGATAATGCCAGGCTACGATCCAGGTAGAATTTGCAATGGAGGACAACAGAAAGAAAATCCCAATCTTGCTGACCCCGGCATTGTCCTTGCCACGGAACGATTGTACCAATTGATAAACCACCCATGCGCCCAGCCAGAGGTAGATAATGCCCCAGATAGAAAATGTAAAACCAGCCGGAACAAACAGGTTGGGATACAGGTCTGACAATTCCCCCGTGGTCTTTCCATTGATCGGAAGGGCATTGGCCAGGAAATTCATCACCAGGGTAATGATATAGCCAAGGAGGTTGAGGAGGGCAAAGGTTTTGTTTTTCTGTTGCGTAGCCATAGGGGATTAATTTGTAGCAATTTAACCAGATTCGGTCCCGCTTGGTTCAAGACAATATTAAAAGATGCCCACCACCTATTATTAGTCACAAGTGACTAAAATTAAAAAATAGTTCTTATCTTGGTATCAGGAATTTCCCAAAACCCTCATGGCCGCAGATAAAGGAACAAAACAACGAATAATTGATGGTGCCATTGCTTGCTTTAACGAGCAGGGATACGGCCCAACTTCGTTGCAAGACATTTCCCGGCACCTGGGTATTAGTCGTGGGAACCTAACTTATCATTTCCCCAGCAAGGAAACGCTTTTACAAACGATTTTCCAGCAAATGTGGGAAGGGTTTACCGCTGAGCAGGACAAAGCCCGCGCCCTGCCCTCCTTTCAAAACCTCAAAAATGAACTGGCCGTTTACCTCCATTACCAGCGGGAATACGCTTTTATCTTTGCCGATTCGCAGGTAACCGGCATATCCTTCATCCACGAAGCCTTGCAAAAGATGTCCCAGCGGACCATTGAGGACAATATGGCGGCCATAGCCTTTGGGCTGGAAATGGGGAATATGAAACCGGAACCATTTCCCGGAGCCTACCGCCAACTCGCGATCACGACCTGGATGCTGATGTGCTTCTGGCTGCCCCAGCAAGCGATCCGGGGCACTGGAGAAGAAGAAGATCCGGAAAAGGCAGTTTGGACGCTTATTCTCCCCCACTTCAGTGAAAAGGGCGTGGATGCATTTATAAAACACTATGGTGAAGCATTTTATAATACCCTCGGCCCCGCATTTGACAGGGATCTGAGTGACTATATCGTGCTCTGAAATACTCAAGACAATGCAAGTATTGCAATCTCAAATTCGACCCGGCAGCAGCCTCTACAAAACCAACCGTCAGGGGATGTTGGCGCTGGTTGAAACGCTCTCCGGCCATCTGGAACAAAGCCGTTTCCAAGGCAAGGAGCGCAGTTTGGAACGTGCTAAGGCAAAGGGGAAATTCCTTGCCAGGGAACGGATCGACCTGCTGCTGGACCAGGACAGCCCCTTTTTAGAACTCTTGCCCCTGGCCGGACTTGGAGGAAAGGGCTTCGGCCCGGGAGGAACGACCGTTGGAGGGATTGGGGTGATTGCAGGCCGCCTCTGCATGATTATCTCCAATATTGGCACCCACAAGGGAGGTGCCGTCGATTATGCGACCCTCCACAAATCGCTTCGCCTGAGCGAAATTGCCCGCCGCAACCACCTGCCGACCGTCAACCTGGTCGAAAGTGCCGGCGCCAACCTCCCGGAGCAGTCCCGCATTTTCAATACCGGTGGCAACAGCTTCAAGGAAATCAGCCAGCGTTCCCGGTTGGGTATCCCGACCATCTCAGTGGTCTTTGGCAATGCCACTGCCGGTGGAGCCTATGTCCCCGGCATGTCCGATTACAGCGTCCTGGTCAAAGACCAGGCGAAGGTATTCCTGGCGGGCCCTCCCCTGGTCAAGATGGCCACCAATGAGATCGTCGATGACGAATCCCTGGGAGGTGCCACCATGCACAGTAAAATATCAGGTGTGTCTGACTATCTCGCTGAAGATGAACTGGATGCCATCCGCATTGCCAGAGAAATCGTCAGCAACCTCAAGGCACCGGAAAGCTTTGGTCATCCTACCCGCAAAGCCAAGGCCCCCCTCTATTCCCCGGAGGAACTTCTCGGAGTCGTTTCCCCAGATGTGAAGGTTCCTTTTGATGCCCGCGAAGTAATCGCCCGCATCACCGACGGATCAGAATTTGCCGAATTCAAGCCCGACTACGGAACTACCCTGATCACGGGTATTGCCTATATCCACGGCTATAAGGTGGGTATTCTCGCCAACAATGGGGTGCTCTACTCGGAATCAGCCAACAAAGGGGCCCATTTCATCCAACTCTGCAACAAGAATGACGTTCCGCTGCTCTATCTGCAAAATGTGACCGGATTCATGGTCGGGAAGGATTACGAACAAGGCGGGATCATCAAGCATGGAGCCAAATTGATCAACGCAGTAGCCAACAGCGACGTTCCCTCCATCACCATTATGATGGGTGCCTCTTATGGCGCCGGAAATTACGCTATGAATGGTAAAGCCTACGATCCCGACTTCATCTTCTCCTGGCCCAATTCGCGAATTGCGGTCATGGGAGCAGAACAACTGGCCGGTGTAATGGAAATCATCCAACGTCAGGCAACCGCAAAATCGGGCATGGTTTACGATGAGGAACAAGCTGCCAAACTCCGTACTTACCTGATTGCGGAGAACGAAAAACAATCGAATGCCTGGTATGCAACCGGCCAAATCTGGGACGATGGGGTGATTGATCCCCGGCAAACACGTACAATTCTGGGGATTTGCCTCGCAACTGTATACGACCGTCCCTTCAAAGGCTCTGACTCCTATGGCGTATTTAGAATGTAATTGACCATGAAGACCATCCGCTCCATATTGATCGCCAACCGTGGCGAGATCGCTTCCAGGATCATCCGGACCTGCCGGATCATGGGCATCCGCAGCATCGCCATTTATTCAGAGGCTGACGCCAACGCTCCTTTTGTACAGGAAGCAGACCTTGCGGTGCCTTTGGGTGGAAATTCACCCGAGGAATCCTATCTCAACATTGACAAGGTTCTCTCCGCTGCCAGAAAAGCTGGAGCAGACGCCATCCATCCTGGTTATGGATTCCTGGCGGAAAATGCAGCATTTGCCCGTCGATGTGCGGATGAAGGTTTGGTATTTATCGGGCCCAGGCCCGAGGCGATCGAAGTCATGGGCTCCAAATCCCAGGCCAAAGCATTGCTGACCGACCATGATGTCCCCCTGATCCCAGGCTACAATGGCAAAGAACAAAGCGCAGAACGATTCCGGAATGAAGCTTCCGGGATAGGTTTCCCGGTCTTGTTGAAGGCAAGTGCAGGCGGGGGAGGCAAGGGAATGCGGATCGTATATAAGGCAGAGAAACTCGAGGAAGCCTATAAATCGGCCAAAAGCGAGGCTAAAAATGCATTTGGTGATGATCACCTCATTCTGGAAAAGTATTTCGAAGAGGTCCGACATGTGGAATTCCAAATCTTTGGAGACCAGCATGGGAACGTCATTCACCTTCTGGAAAGGGAATGCAGCATCCAAAGACGGTACCAGAAAGTGCTGGAAGAATCCCCTTCCCCTGTTCTGAGCGCTGAATTGAGGGCGAAAATGGGGGCTGCCGCGGTGGCGGTGGCCAAGGCTTTGGATTATGACAATGCAGGAACAGTGGAATTCATTCTCGCACCGGATGAGTCATTTTATTTCCTCGAAGTCAATACCCGCTTGCAGGTCGAGCACCCGGTTACCGAAATGGTCACGGGCCTTGACCTGGTAAAAATGCAGGTAGAATCCGCTGAAGGACGCCCCCTAAAACTGGCCCAAGAAGATGTAAAGGGAAATGGATATGCCCTCGAACTCCGGCTCTATGCGGAAGATCCTACCAACGATTTCTCCCCTGCTACCGGAAAAGTATTGCGCTGGGAAGTGCCTCAGGTGAGCGGTTTAAGGGTGGAAAGTGCGGTTCAGTCCGGAAGCACCATCTCAGTATACTACGATCCGATGATCGCCAAACTGATCGTCCACGGAGAGGACCGGGCGCAAACTTTCCGTAAGATGGCCTATTTGCTGGAAAACCTGCAGTGCCTCGGAGTAACCACCAACAGAGAGTTCCTTTTTGACCTGGTTTGCGACCCCAAGGTTCAGTCAGGCGACTACCATACCCATTTCCTCAATGATTTTGACACCACGGCCAAGCCCTTGAGTGACCAAGAAATCCTTTCGGCACTGTCCGCAGCGGCCCTTTCCGGGTGGCAACAGCGGGAACAAAAGAGGGGTATTCTGAAAAATATCCCATCTGGCTGGCGGAACAGTGACTATCAGGCCCAACAGCAGAGGTTGCGTATTGGCGATACGGAATACCTGTTCCGCTACCGACACAAGAGAGACGAATTTGAGGTGGAGGTCGGGGAATGGAAAAAAACCGTTCGCATTGGAGGGGGGAGCTCCGATTTACTCGATATAGGCGAATCTCTTAGAATGGGGGGCGGTGGCAGCTCTACATTACTCGATATTGGTGAATCTCTGCGAACTGGGGGCGTTGACGCACTTCAGGGCATCGCAGACCTCCTACGAGGAAAAAGCAGCGGATTAAGGATGTTCATCTCAGATGATGTCTCCAGAACCATTCCCCTGGTATGGGACCAGCACAACTGCTACCTCCTGCTCAATGGCCGCAGCATTAAGGTAGAAGCCTTGCCCAGGTTCCCGGATCGGCATACAGAAGTGGAAAAAGGCGGCTTGGTGACTCCCATGCCTTGCCAGGTGTTGAAAATACTCGTCGAGGTGGGGCAGCAGGTAGCCAAAGATGATCCAGTTGCGGTATTGGTATCTATGAAAATGGAAAATACCCTCTATTCTGACCAAAGCGGAGTCGTAGAAGAGATATATGCCAGTGAAGGGCAAAACCTGGAGGCCAAGGTCCTGATTATGAAATTGAAGGCTGACGCTGAATGAAACACATCGCTGTCATAGGAGCCGGAATGGCCGGAGCGGGAGCTGCCCGAAAGCTGCGCCAGGCAGGGCATCGGGTAACTGTCTTCGAGCGAGAGGCTTTTGTGGGCGGAAGGGCTTATACTTACCGGGGTGAAGGTTTCAATACCAATACCGGAGCCGGGTTCTTCACCAATTTCTATCCCCATTTTTCGGCTTTGGTCAAGGAACTCGGCCTGGAAGACAAGATCATTGAGAACCCCAAAGTGGTCACCCTGGCCGATGGAGAACGTTCCTATGACTACCACCTCGATTCTATCCCTTCATTTTTCCGCATTCCCTACTTGACAGCCGGGGATAAATTCAAGTTGATTCGGTTGACCATTTCTCTGATGCTCAAGAAGAAGCGTCTCAACCTGACCGATCCCCACGCATTGGCTGCATTTGACAAAGAGTCCATTTCAGAATTTAGCCGGCGAAAGTTGGGAGAACGCACCTATCAATACCTGGTACGGACCGCGATTGAGCCCTATTGGTATTTTTCCTGTGAAGAAGCCTCCGTCGCTATGATGATGGCCCTGCAAGCGGTTGCGTCTTCAGCCCGGTTCTTCAGCTTAAAAGGGGGAATTGACCAGGTCGCGCAGAGGATGTTGGCAGAGGAAAATTTACACTTGAATGCCTCGATTGAAAGAATCAGTTCTGAAGAATCGGGGAAGTTGAGACTGGAATTTGGTCCAAAGGAAAACATGGAAACTGGGGTGGAGAATAGCCTGGAAAAAGGCATTGGAAAAGGTGTAGGGACTGGTCCCGGGAAAGATGTAGCGAATGGTCCGGAAGCAAGCTTGGGGACTGGTTTAGAGACAGGTCCGGATGCACAGACATTTGACGGGATCATCGTTGCTGCTACGGCCAGTACCGCCAATCACCTCACCAGAGACTGCCAAATACCTATTCCGGTACGATCATTCCTGAACAGCCAATCTTACGCTGCCAATCTGAATGCCTATTTCTTTCTCCCTGAAAAATACCTGGAATCTGTTCCGAGTCAAATCTCTGGATGTGGCCCTCATACAGATAAATTGGCAGCTATTGCCCGGCATGGGTCAGAGATTACAACCGGAAAGCATCCTGGCTTGGGTATCCTGGGCATCTGGCTGCTGGACAAGCCCAGTCAGGAACTGCTGAATGCTTCCGATGAAGAGGTTGCTGCACAAATGTGGTCCCTCGCAAGACAATACCATCCCGAATTACCCCCCAATCCAACCCGGTTGGCCAGCATAAACCGCCGCCGTGAAGCCATTCCGGTTCATGCACCCGGCAGGTACCGGTTAGCCTCAAGTGTCTGGAAGGCACAACAAGGCCCCATCGTATTTGCGGGAGATTATTTAACCACCGCGACCATGGAAGGGGCCTTGCAATCCGGTTATTGGGCCTCAGAAATCCTCAACAAGCATTTGACGCCATGAATTATACCAAAGACCAGACCGATAAATTCTCCGATCAGACCTTTGCCTACCTGCTGGTAGAGGAAAAGGACCGTGTCCTTCATGTTCGTCTGAACCGCCCCCATAAGAAAAATGCCCTGAATCCGGTATTGCTCAAGGAGATCGCCTACGCACTTAATTTTGCACACCACCAAAGAGGGATACGGGCGGTGGTCTTGTCCGCAGAAGGAGATGTGTTTTGTGCCGGGGCCGATCTGAAGGCATTCATGGGGCAAAGCGAGGAGCACAATTCGACCATCCCCAACCCCGGAAAAGAGATTTTGCTGGGGGAGATCTTTCAGCAGGTTCACAAACCGACCATTGCCCTTGTAGAGGGGGATGTATTCGCCGGAGGATTCCTGATCCTGGCCAATTGCAATTATGTGGTGGCGGAGTCGGGGCTGCGGTTTGGGTTACCGGAGGTGAAGCGGGGATTGTTTCCGTTTCAAGTGATGGCCAGCTTGATGGAGGTGATGCCAAAGCGGAAGGTTATAGA
>CAYGRE010000078.1:0-32074 GCA_964352215.1 uncultured Bacteroidia bacterium | reverse complement strand
ATAGAGATAGCTTTCAAATTCTAAACGAGTATCATTGGGGTGTTCATGATTCCGCTTCGTTGTATTTTTTCACTCATTTAGCGGATGGTGTTATTCTCCCAGCAATCCTAATTCTCTGGATGTGGCGTCGAGATCCGGCCCTGGCTCTTACGGCTGTAATTGCAATCTTTGCAACTGGTATATTGACGCAAACTGGGAAGATGACCTTTTTTGATTCCTGGAATCGTCCTCCTGCAGTCTTCAACGATGTATCGGGAGTTGAAATATTTGCTCCTCACCCTCCTAAGCGACATTCCTTTCCTTCTGGTCACGCAACTTCATTTGCTACGGGTGGTTTGTTTTTTGCCTACTTTCTTTCTTCATGGCAAAGGTGGATGGGGGTAATAGTGGGTATCTTTACGATTTTCCTTTGCTATACAAGGGTCACCATAGGCGTTCATTTTCCTGGTGATATATTTATTGGTAGTGTGGTGGGCACCGTCGGGGCCTTTGTTTTGCTTCTATTTCTTTATCCTAGAATGAAAAAGTTAATCCACCCAGGAAATGAAGACAAATGGAGGAAGGCAACTCCCATTGTATTTGTCATCGCAATAATTGGTTTGATCGCTCAATACATTAATTTAGTTATGCGAATCTAATGGAATGGTTGCAGTCAGTTGATCAGGAGATATTTCTTTTTGTGAATGGACACCATTCCAATTGGGGGGACGAGTTTATGTGGTTAATAAGTTTCAAGTATTCGTGGATACCGATTTACCTTTTGGTACTGATTGGGTTGATCAGAAATTGGGGTTACTCTACTACAATATTTATTCTTCTCTCAATTGTTCCGTTGATTCTCCTTTCCGATCAACTCTCCAGCGGATTGTTAAAGCCAATTGTAGAACGTCCTCGGCCTTGTCACGCAGAAGAATTGACTGGACTTGTTCATCTTGTTAATGGAAAATGCGGAGGGCCCTATGGGTTTGTATCGTCTCACGCAGCGAATTTTTTTGCCTTGGCGACCTTCTTAAGTGGTTTTTTTAATCACTATTTTCGGATTGGAGCCTTTGTCGCTGCATTCATCGTGGCATACAGCAGGGTATATCTGGGAGTACATTATCCTGGGGATGTTATCGTTGGGGCTGTATTAGGATTGGGTATTGGATTATTGGTATTGTGGGTGTTCAATAAATTGGTGTCCTCCAGGTTGCAAGTGTCAACAAATGAATAGCCCTACACATAGTTGATGGATTGAAAATTGGCTAATATTGGAGCCGGTATGAAGGGTATGAAGCTCTTTTGGGTAATTTGGATTACATGTTATTGGTCTGCCTCTCTTCTGGGGCAGATAGGCGATCCTGTAGATATTCTTACCCATAACACGACTTCTTATAAAGCATTCGATTCGGAATCTCAAATCGTACATGGGTTGGATGGGGATGTGATTGTTGGATGGAGAAGTTCTCGCAAAGGGCTTTCGTATACCTCTATATACCTCCAAAAACTGGATATGAAAGGGGATTGGGTTTGGGAAGCCGATGGAGTTCCAATTTGCCCATACTCCGCGAACCAAGATCATTTTCAGATGGTATCAGATAACTTTGGTGGAGTCATTGTTGTCTGGGAAGATTATCGAAACGGTCCGGATCAGCCAGCTATTTTTGCTCAACGATTGAATCTTCGAGGAGAACCTTTATGGGGAAATGATGGATTACAGATATGCAGGAATATCGGAGCTCAACGAAACCCGAGGTTGGTCACTGATCATAAAAATGGATTTTATATTATTTGGGAGGATTCCCGAGCAGGAATAACAGAATATGACCTTTATGGCCAGCATATTGATCTGGGTGGGCGCCGTCATTGGCGTGCATCAGGTATGCCGGTTTGCACCTCACCCAATATTCAGCAACATGTCTCAATGGAGGCTGACTCGTCGGGAGATTTGTTTGTGATTTGGGAGGATTTTAGAAACGGGGTTTATTGGAATCTCTATGCCCAGAAGTTAAATACGAGAGGGGACATGAAATGGACTCCAAGTGGCTTAGACGTATTTGCTGGGGTTGAAGAGAACCATCATAACCCGGATATTGTTCCTGATGATTCGGGAGGGATGTTGTTCGTCTACCAGAAGTACAGCGAGACCACAGATGGGACTGATATTTACCGGGGGCGATTGAATGGAGCAGGAGAGCTTTTGTTTCATTATGCAACCTGCTTCTCTCAAGATGAACAGCTGAATCCTAAGATTGAGAAGAAAGGAAATAAAGGCCTTTTGGTTTGGGAAGACAGGCGGCATGGGAACTGGGACATATATGCTCAAATGATCCGATTGGGGGATGGGATTCTGGAATGGGGGATCAATGGGATTCCAGTTGTGAAAACTCCAGTAGATGAACGTTCTCCTGTTTTGATCAGTTCCACCATTTATAATTATCAGGTATTTAGTTGGCTTCGCCATGGACAGGATGGAAATTTTGTCCGAGTCCAGAAATTGAATAATCTGGGGGAAAGGCGGTGGCGTGAAGAAGGGATTTCTATTTGTAATGAAGGGGGTGAGCAGACCCAGCCTACAATATTGCCTGACAATAATGGCGGTCTTTATTGTTCCTGGACTGATAAGCGCGAAAATGGGACCTCGCATATTTATGTTCAGCGTGTTGATCAAAATAGCAATCAGATTTTTCGAAAAGATGCCATTCGGCTAGGGACTTATCACGATGAATCTCAGGCTCGGATTGAAGGGCTTAAAATAATCGCCGCGCGAGATGGATATTTTTTTGTGGTTTGGGAAGATTTCCGAAACGGGAAAAACAATTCTGACATTTATCTTCAAAAGATAAATAGCGCTGGGCAGTCTCAATGGAGAATGGGAGGGGTGCCTGTGTGTTTGGCCAGAGGAACGCAATCTCTTCCTATTCTTATCGAGGATGGTGTAGGTGGTGTGATTATAGCCTGGGGAGATAAGCGGAATGGGCGTGATGAAGATGTCTATGCTCAGAGGGTAAATGGTTGGGGGAAGCTGCTTTGGAGTTTCAATGGGGTTAAGGTTTGTGATGCACCTGCTCCCCAGTCACAGATTTGCGGAGTTTCCGATGGGGAAGAGGGTGTTTTCCTGGCATGGGTTGACGCTCGTGATCTGAAGACGACTGGTTTTGACCTTTATATTCAAAGAGTAAGTCATTCTGGCGAGATTATGTGGAAGGATAACGGGAAAGCATTTGTGAATCTACCTGGACTGCAGACCTCCCCAGTATTAGAACCTGATGGCAGGGGGGGGGCATATATTGCGTGGATGGATTTTAGAGGAAGTCACTCTAATATTTATGTCCAGCATGTCAATAATTTCGGCATTTACGAATGGGAATACGGGGGAAGATGTATTGTACCTATGCCGCATAATCAGCGGCACCCGGTAATGGCAAGGAATTTTCAGAATGACCTCTATCTTGTATGGCAAGAAAGTCGATTTGGAGATGGGTATGAAAAGCTATTTATGCAATGTATCACTCCAAGTGGTCGAAAGGTATGGGAACGTTCTGGGTTAATGGTTTGCAATTTCCGAGGGAGGCAATCATCTCCAACCATTTTTGCCAATGAATTCGGATATTTTTGGATTTCATGGCTTGATGAAAGAAATGCTGAATTCGAAGGTTCTAGCCTATTTTCCCAGAAATTTGAAATTGGAGGAGAGAATGAGTGGACTTCATATGGTGTCCTCATTGGATCTGAAATGAGGGATTTTGGAGAATACTCAATGGTTTTAAATAATGGTGGGTATTTAATATTAAGTTGGATTGAGGAAGGGCGAGAAGCTGATGGTAATTCCCAGATTTGTGTTCAGAAAGTCCGCCCTAACGGAGAGAAATCGTATTCCAGAAATTTGTCGAAGCTAAAGCAAGAAGGTAGTAAACAGACAAGCCCTGCTATGGCAATAAACAATGCAGGAGAGATTGTATTGGTATTTGCTAATTTTGGTAGCAAATTTGGAATAAAAGCAGTAAGTTTGGAGTAACAAAAATGAAAAGGGTACGTATCTTATAGGAATGAATCGTCTCAAAAGAATAGGAGTAAATGATGGGAAGACCAGAGGGGAGTTTAAGCAGCAATTTCCTGGGTAAAGGGCATGATAGAGCTGTAAATTACAGAGTGAATTCTTTCAGAAGTCTTTTTGATGGGGGGAATGAATTCAAACATGATGGTTTCAATAATGGAGGTCACCATACAGACATAGCTGTTCCAGGACATGGCTATAGAGGTATTTATGGGAGAGGAAATGATTTGTATTTGGTTGGATTAACCAAGGCTGAAAATATCGGTCCAGTAATTGGGAGAAATCTTTTAGAATATTTTGGTTCTGCCAGAAATGTTTTTTGTGCTTCGAAGAGTGAGTTGAAGCAAATCCAAGGAATTGGACTTCAAACGGCATCTAACATAATCAAAGGAAAGGCTCTTTTCGATGCGGAAAAGGAACTCATATATGCGGAAAAGGAAGGGGTGAGGATATTGAGTATTCTGGATCCGGCTTATCCTGAGATGCTCAAAATGATTTATGATGCCCCCCTTGTCATTTATCAAAAGGGCAATATGGAGTTGAATAATCATCTCCACATAGCGATTGTAGGCACACGAATGCCTTCCAGCTATGGTCAGGTCCTCGCTGAACAATATGCTAATTTTTTTGTAAGTCAGGGATGCTCTGTCGTTAGTGGTCTTGCTTACGGAGTTGATGGTATTGTTCACAGAACAGCATTGAAGAATGGTGGGCAGACAGTTGCTGTGCTTGGTCATGGGCTGGATACGGTTTATCCAAGGGAGCATTCTCAGGAAGCATCTGCTATTGCTAGTAATGGAGCTTTGATAACTGAGTTTGGAGCTGCTACTCTACCTGACGCGAGGAATTTCCCAATGCGAAATCGGATCATTAGTGGTATGTGCCGGGCTACTATTGTTATCGAAGCAGGAGAGAAAGGAGGGGCTTTGATAACCGCTAAGACTGCCTTTGAGCAAAATCGTGAGGTATTTGCGATTCCCGGAGATCTTACAAGATCTCAGTCCAGAGGTTCGAATCTTTTGATAAGAGACCAAATTGCTAAAATAGTTCTTCATCCCTCAGAAGTTCTTGAAGAATTGGGTATGAGTCTAACCCCAGCAAATTTTAAGAGTTTGAATCAGAAAAGAGATACTTTTAATCTCGACGCAAACGAACAAAATGTTTTGCAACTGTTGGAATCTGACCCTCAAGACCCAGACAGTGTATCCAAGTTATTAGGAATTGATGTCGGCAAGGTCAAGAGTATATTAATTGGCCTAGAGGTCAAGGGGTACGTTTGTCAAGAAAAAGGAGGTAAATTTCGATATGCTGGGTATTAAATGCTTCCTGCCAAAAGGAGGGAAATTACATAAAAAAAATAAATTGGAGTGTCATTCCTCCACCTCTCTGGAAATACTTTTCTTTAAATCTTTTTCTTTTAGGTCATGGCGCTTGTCATACAATTTTTTCCCCTTACCAAGGGCAATTTCTAATTTTGCAAGGTTTCTGTCGTTGAAAAAAAGTTTTATAGGGATAATAGTCAATCCTCCTTGTTCCATTTTTGCTTTCAGCTTTTCGAGTTCCCTTTTATGTAAAAGGAGTTTTCTCTCACGTCTTGGGTCGGGATTGTAAATGCTTCCGTGTGTATAAGGACTTATATGTAAATCCCTAAGCCACAACTCTTCCCCTTTGAATATACAATAGGCTTCTGCTAAAGTTACTTTAGAATCTCTAATAGATTTAATCTCAGTTCCAGTTAATACAATTCCAGCCTCAAATTTTTGGAGAAAAGTGAATTCATACCGGGCTTTTCGGTTTACAATTGTTGGCCTGTAATTTCGTTCTCTGTCCTTTTTTTTCTTTGCCATTTTACTTTTCGGTTGAAACCTTAATGTCTTCCAATACTTTAGCAAATCTCTCTTTTTGGATTATTCTTTGGGTTTGCTCACCTTCGGCTATAAGGTGTTCATTTGCAAATGCCTGGTAGGTACAAACTATCTTGTTTCCAATAACCTCCCGAATTTTAGCTTCAATACGAACCTTAGAACTCAGGGGGGCGGGGAATAAATGGTTAACTGATAAAAATGATCCTACTCCTTCTTCGCCAGTCTCTTTCATCTCCAAAACAAAAAGCCTGCATGCCCATTCAACATCTTTGGCTAGGGCAAAAGTAGAGTATACTCTATGAACGAGTACCCCATCAAAAGAGGCAAGCTTTGCCTCCGTGACAGTGGTTTCATAAACCTTTAGGTCTCCTGTTTGAAAAGGGTTTTTCACTCTAGAATTAATATTATTAATTAATGTAATAATAATTAAATGATTTCGATCTGACCTAGCCGAATTCAATGCATGATGATACCGTTCTCAAGCATCAATGACAGAAATCCGTTTTGTGAATTCGCCGCTAAGCATAATCTCCCGACCATTGATATCGATAAGGAGAGTCTGGTCGAAGGCAATACATTCAAGTACTATTAACCTTGTACCTAAATTGACCCCTATCCTGTCTAAATATCTCAGAAAATCTCCAGAATCTTCAGAAACACCAACAACTTCAACTACGGATCCCTCTTTAACTTCTCCTAATAAAATGGCCTCTCGGTAAACAATCTCACCGGATGGTGAAGGAATTGGATCTCCATGTGGGTCAAACTTTGGATAGCCAAGAAACTCATCAAGTTTATCGATCAATTCTGGACTGTTGATATGTTCTAGCTGCTCAGCTGTCTCGTGGACAGCGTCCCAGGAAAAGTCCAAGGTCTTAACCAAAAAAACTTCCCAAAGACGATGTTTTCGAATAGTCTTTAATGCTATTCTTTGTCCTTCTGAAGTCAAAAGAACTCCTTTGTAAGGCTGGTAGTCTACAAGTTTCTTTTCACTTAATCTCTTTACCATATCTGTAACTGATGCAGGAGTAGTGTTAAGAAATTTTGATATGGTATTGGTTGAAACAGTATTACCCTCCTCTGAGAATTTGTAGATGGCCTTTAGATAATTTTCTTCCGTAGCGGAGTAGATCTTCATTCCTTGCTTTTTTGCAAATTTAGTTAAAATATGGGCTTTTGTACCTTTCCGATAGATACTAATTGATACCTTTTGGGTGAAGCATCAGTCACTTGGCAAGACTCGTCCACTTCGAGTCAGAGATTCGAAACCGGTAGGGAAGAAGTGCATCTGCCTCAGCATAGGCAACCCCTACTCTCGGAGAATTTATAATTTTTTGTTTCGGTACTTTTTCTGATTGGCTATAGATACAAATAGGGGAGTCGCATAGTGCCATCCCCGAATGTCTGGTTTGAATGCCTAGGGCTTGGGAAAGGGCTCCGGGGCCCGATGTAAGGTTTCGTTTTACCACTTTAAGCCTTCGCCTCTTGAGCATGTGTTGAATTCCATCGAGCGGTGCGATTGCCCTAATCAGGATCGCATGTGGCTCGTCTTCCTGATTAGTCACCACATTAAATAGGTGGTGAATCCCGTAGCAAAGGTATACATAGGCATGTCCACCCGGTAAGAACATGGTCTTGGTGCGTTGCGTTTTGCGCCCATTCCATGCATGACAGGCCTTGTCTTTTTTCCCTAGGTATGCTTCCGTTTCAACTATTATTCCAGATGTCCGAATTCCATCAAATTCTGTAACCAAAACCATTCCTAGTAATTCCCTGGCAATTTTAAGTGTGTCGGTCTGCAAATAGAATTTCAATGGAAGTTTCTGCATTCGATTTGGAATAATATGATAATCCTGAAAAGATAGGTAAACCCAATATTAAAATTAGCAGAAGAGTGCAGCAAAGTATCAACCATTTCCCAATTGGGGGAACATCATTGAGGTATTTGTGTGGGAAAGGAAACATAATCTTCCAGGGAATTTATTCTTTAAAAAGTGAAAAACTTTATGGAATGAAACACTGTTTGGCATCTTACCAATGAGGTTGATGAAAAATTCAACTGCGTTCTTTCAAGCTAGTTGATTTATTACAAAGTAAAAGGTTGCGTTCTTCTAGTTTTGTTGATTGATTATGCGGCGAGTCCATAAGTGGGCTCGCCTTTTTTAGTTACCCTTGGCATGGAGGATGCACATGGTTGTGAGTCCCGAACGTGCTCCAAAGGGGAAATGATAGCTGAAGAGTAAGGGACATTTACTCCTTCGCTTTCCTCCGAATTGCTACCATCTCCTCCAGAGAATTCTTTTCGGCTTTTTTGAGTCCTCTTTTTACCAATGCATAAGAGTGGTCAATTAACTCTTTGATTAGTGCAGAAGGAATACGGCCATTTAGCCCAACTGCATTCCAATGTGTTTTATTCATGTGCCAGGCAGGCGAAATTTCTTCCCATTTTTCACGGAGATCGATTGATCTTTCCGGGTCACACTTTAAGACGATTCGATCTCCCTTTTCAAGAGGGATCAAAGCAAACATTTTGCTAATGACTTTAAATACCAGGGTATTTTCATCAAATGGAAAAGATTCATTTGCTCCAACCTTTTCCAAACAATAATCACGGAGTTCTTCTAGATTCATTTCGTACTTGGAATGAAGAAGGTTAGAATTTTAACCGCATTTGAAGCTTTACCTCCGAGCGTTGGTTACCAGAAATCTCATTGAGGCCTGATCCCACCGTTTTTTCGTCTTGGAATTTACTGCGGGCAAAGCGGGCCCAAAATTCAATGTGGCGAGTAGGTTGGAAGTTGACCATAAGGTAATACCTGGAACCAGTCATGAAATATGCCGGAATTGAGAAAAATCCCAAGATGTCATTTTCATAAGCGTAGATTCTGCTGTTGTATTCCGGTGCATCAAAAATCGCGTACCTGGCAGTAAGTTTCCATTTCCATCCAATCTTCCAAGAAATGTCCTGATATGCCAGAATTCCACGAGAGTTTTCTTCTTCTCCTCGTTTGTACCAGGACTGCTCAATTCTGGTTTTCAGGGAAAGTGTTCGGTGGACCTTGTAGCTGAAGTGTAATCGTAAACTTTGCCTTGTAGTCGGAACCAGAACTTCCAGTTGTTGACCTGGATCCAATTCAGAAGCATTTCGTTCCTTGTTGTCAACTCTATAACGAGTATAAATTGACCACTTTCGAGAGGGTTTGTAATCGATTTGAACCAGCGTTTCATGACCTCTGCTCGGAAAAGAAACCTGATAATTGTGCCAAGGAAACCAAAACTGGTCGAAAAAGGTAGAGATAGTCCATTTCGTATTTGGCATCAACTTCAAACCCATATAAACGCCTCGTTCATTTCGAATGGTAACCGGCCGTTCTGCAAATGCGTACCCGCGGGTACTGTGGAAATCCTTTTCGAAGTTCCTGAATAGTAAGGAGAAGTCACATTTTCGGTTCAAAGCAGCAATCAATCCTACAGTTGTAGCAGTGCCTCCGGATTTGCTTCGTGCAAACTCACCGAAAACATTCACGTTTCGCACCGAAGCATCAAAATCAAAGCCGGTCAGATAATTTTGGTCTCCCGTAAAATTATAGAATTGATAATCATTGGAAGATGGAGCAATGGTACTTCCGAAATTTTGGAAATAGTGGGTAGCTCCAAAGGATAGAAATCTATTTTTGTACTGAAGGCGGCCACCATATATAGTTTCCTGGATGGCATCTTTGTCAGCTAATTCTGATTCAGTCCGGTGAAATCCACTGGTTTGGAGAGTGGATACATTGGAGACCTCATTACTAAATGTATCCTCCGCAGTAATATTGGCATCCAGAGTCATTCTGGAATAGAAGGGTGTGAAGTATACATTTCCAAAAGCCACAGTCGCTGCAGCACCTCTCATGAATTGATTTTCATTAACAGATGCGTATGGACGGATACCAAAATCTGTCCTTTTTACCGCGGAGACAGTTTCGGTGCCCTTGCCAAAGCCCAAGCCAGTGGAAAGGATCAATCCTTGACCAGATTGAAGATTATAATCCCCAACAACGAGGCGTTTTATGTGTCCGTAATCTCGAATAAATATGTGACCTGCGGCAAAATCGAATCCATAAAACTGGTTGGATGGATCCCACTTTACCTGTTCTCCCTGGTCTTTTTCACCCACTAAGGCCACACTGAAATTTTGTTGGTATCGCATTCTGTATCTGAAATAATACTTATGGCGATTACCAAGGTAGCGCGAGGTCAATGACCCATCGGAATTGGTGTCTGCTGGAGTATATCCCTTTTGATCTTCAATCAGGCTCACGAATCTGAACAAAAGTTCATGGTTGGATTCAGAAAGAATCGTTTTCAGGCCTGGGCCAGTAGGGTGGAGGACCCCAGGGTTGATATCTTTTGATCCTGACTCCCTGACCACAACATAAGGTTGAATCCTTCGAAATACATTGACATCGAAACCTGGTACAGCCTGGAGTTCATAAATAGAACTCAAGGCACCGAAATCGTGAATGTAATTCAGGAGATTGGTTGCAAGAATATTATCTATTCCCGGGAGCAGGAGTAGTTGGTCCTTGGAGGCGGAGTTCAAACTCAAGGGGCGACGTTTGAGATCCTCAAGGAAGTCTGTAAAGATTGTGAAGTCGACCTGGTCATCAGACTCGATATCTATAATAGCATCTTCGATGGTAGGATCGATACCATCGTCAATAAACTGAAGGGAATCAGGATTCACTTGGGCCCATGATACTAAGGGGAGCAAAAGGAAAAACCCCAAGAAATGTAATGCCCTGGTCATTGATCCTTATTGGGTGATTTGAACCGGTAAGAAAGGGAAATTGAAGGGGTGTAGCCCAGGTATTCGTGGTATGAATTTGAGAAATCGAATACTACATCTTTATACTCAAGTCCAATCCCCAAATTAAGTGTCACTGGCTCCATGCTCGCTCCAGCCCTGACCTGTAAAAAATCGACGATCTTATATTCAATCCCACCTCTAAAAGAGAGCGGGAAATTTACTTGTTTTTGAGCATCCAATACAACAAGAACCCGATCGGTTACCTGGTAGCCAAGTCCGATATCCAGAGTGCTGGGAATTTCCTCGCCAATTTCACGGTCCAGTTCAGCCTGATTAGCATTAAATATCCTTGCTCCCATGGTGAAGCCTTCTGCAATTTCCAGACTTAGTCCAAGGTCCAGGTAAAAAGTCGATGAAGCACCGTAGTTTAAGATGGAAGTCCTGGTATAATTGATTTTTGCCCCAAGAGAAAGACGATCAAAGAGTGAGGTTGCATAGGTCAACCCGATTCTGGATTCGTTGTAATCAGCGAAGCCAAACCCACCAAAGTCTACCCCAGCGTAATGTTTATTCTTGAAGGGGTACACAAAACCAATTGCACCGGAGTTCATTTCACTTAGCAAATACCGCCGTTCAAAATAAGCACCCACCTGTGGGCCTTCTAGTCCTGCAATGCCAGAGGGGTTCATGAAAAGTTGCCAGAAATCACCCTTAACAGCTGCATAAGCTGATCCAAGACCGACTCTTCGCGCTCCAATGGGCTGATTTTCATTCCCAGCAGAAACGAAGTGAGGTAGCATTAGAGCCAGGATAAGGAAGGAGATTTTAAGAGGTTTCATTCAACGATCAATTCAAGCAGGATGAAGTTATTAAAAGATTTCTCTAATGCGAAATATCCAAAGTTCCCCTTCCGAATAATTTACGTTTCATTAACATGCTTGAGAATTGCCAGAGATAGAAAAACTCTTTACCTTAGTCTACATAAAATCGCTCTGATTTGCAGGTATTCAGGATTATTATCGGTTTTTGGTTGGTGGCTTGGGGCGGATTTCTTCCTCCAGTGCTTTCTGCGCAAACTCCCATCCGGGCAATTGTTTCCAGAATTGATGCCAAGCTTAACCAAATGGCGGATAAGGATGGCTTTTCCGGGGTGGTTTATATCGGAAAAGGTGAGAATGTACTGTTAGAGAAAGGGTATGGTTGGGCAGATCCCATCAGAAGGGAGCCTAATACGGCGGGAAAGAGATTCATGATCGCTTCAGTTTCCAAAGCCTTTGCAGCAGCCTCAATTTTACAACTTCAGGACAAAGGATTAATTGATATTCAAGCTCCTATCAGCCGATACCTTCCAGATTACCCCAAAAGGTCGGGAGACATCGTAACCTGTCATCATTTAATGTCTCACACATCAGGTATCCCTGATTATATCAATGATTTTCCGGTTGAATTTAAATTCAGACAAGTATTTGGATGGACTCCAAACAAAGATGATTTGATAAATACATTCAAAGACCGCGCACTTAATTTTTATCCAGGCGAGGAATTCCGTTATTCCAATTCCGGCTATGTGTTGCTAGCCAAGATTGTAGAGAAAGTCTCAGGTCAAGATTATGATACTTATTTATGGGAAAATATTCTTGAGCCGTTGGAGATGCTTAGTTCTGGTTTAGGAGATTTTAATATGATCGGGAACCGAGCTGTTGGCCACAAAGGAGGATTAAGTAAATCAAGGGTGATTAATAATTTCAAGCCCCAATGGATTTATGGGATGGGTGAAATGTATGCGACGGCTTCGGATCTCAACAAATGGCTACACTCCTTGAATCAGAATCTGGTTTTGTCTTCTGAAGCTACAAGGGCAATGATGTCGCCGGTAAAAAACAACTATTCCTACGGCTGGCATGTCCGGGATCACGCGGGCCACACCCAAATCTCTCATGGTGGATACTTACCAGGATGGAATTCTTATGTGTATTATTACCCCAATGACACGCTCAGCATTATTGTTCTCAGCAACAAAGAGGAAAGTGATCCCATGGAATTGGGGCAGGAAATCAGCAATATCATGTTCGTCAATGAGATTTTTCTGCTAGATGAGTTTTATGGACAACAAGCCTATTCCGGTCGTTATGAGGTGATGGATGAGATAAGAGAGGGGAATGGATTGCCCATCGCTTCGGATATTTTAATGATCAATGAAGAGCATGGCAGTCTTCAGGTGAGAACTCCGAAAGGAAAGATCATGTATTTCTCCAGAATTCAACCCGGTGTTTGGAAGGACGAAGAAGAAAGAGGAATTGATCTCTTTTTTCTTCGTGATAAGAATGGGCTTGTGATGGAGGTCACCAAAGATGGTCAGCAATGGCGGTGGCAGAAGATAAAAGGGCAGAGTAAGCCTTAATTAAACAAAAGCGTTTAAATACTTATTATGGATTCAGCAACCATTTCTACTTATATGGAAAAGCCTTGGCTACAACACTATCCTGAGAGTGTACCACAAGAGATCAATCCTGATCAATATGAAAACATGCTTGAATTCCTAAGAATGGGATTCGATGAGTTCAAAACAAACATCGCATTTGAGAATCTCGGAAAGGGGATTACCTATCAGGAGGTAGATCACCTCAGCAGGGATTTTGCTGCGTGGCTACAATTCCAAGGATTCAAGAAAGGAGACCGGATAGCAGTTCAGATGCCGAATTTATTGCAATTCCCAGTAGTGGTATTTGGGGCTTTAAGAGCAGGAATGGTAGTTGTGAATACCAACCCCCTCTATACACCCAAGGAGATGCGTCATCAGTTTTGTGATTCCGGTGCGAAAGCGATTGTTATTCTTTCCAATTTCGCTTCCCAACTGGACGAAATAATTGCAGACACAAAAATAGAGAAGGTGATTGTTACCGAAATTGGTGACCTCCTGGGGGGATTGAAAGGGGCCATTGTGAATTTTGTAGTGAAGAATATCAAAAAGATGGTGCCCAAATACGCCCTTCCTGGACATATTAAATTGAAAAATGCTCTGAGGGAGGGTAGAAGTAAAATTTATGAAAAGCCAGTAATAGACAATAACGATCTTGCTTTCCTTCAATATACAGGTGGGACTACCGGCGTGTCAAAAGGGGCTTGCTTAAGCCATCGGAATATCTTGTCGAATATGATGCAAATATTCGCATGGATACAGCCGCGGATGGGAGAAAAAGGGAAAGAAGTAATTATAACTGCTCTTCCAATGTACCATATCTTTGCCCTGACGGTGAATTGCCTTGCATTTTTTGGTCAGGGAGGAAGAAATGTTCTCATCACAAATCCCAGGGACCTCTCCGGCTTCATCAAAGAATTGAAAAAGCATCCATTTACCGTTTTTACCGGTGTCAATACACTTTTCAATGCATTGCTCAATCATCCTGAATTCAAAAAAGTGGACTTCTCACACCTTAAGATGAGTTTGGGAGGTGGGATGGCCGTACAGGATGTGGTCGCAAGGAAATGGGAAGAAGCAACCAACTGTTACCTTTCTGAAGCCTATGGGCTCTCCGAAGCTTCACCTGGTGTAACTGCCAACCCATTGGATGGAAATCATAGGATAGGTTATATCGGCGTGCCTATTCCCTCTACCATGATAATGCTTGCTGACGACGATGGTAATCCAGTACCACAAGGAGAGCCGGGAGAGATTTTTGTAAAAGGTCCCCAGGTCATGTCCGGATACTGGGAGAAAAAGGAAGAGAATGAAAAGGTCTTTAAAAATGGGTGGCTATGCACAGGCGATATCGGAATCATGACGGAAGATGGATTCTTCAAAATTGTAGATCGCAAAAAAGAAATGATTCTAGTCTCCGGCTTCAATGTGTTCCCAAATGAGATAGAAGGTGTGATTGCCGAATTGGATAAAGTACTGGAGGTGGGAGTAATCGGAATCCCACACCCCAAGTCCGGAGAAGTAGTCAAAGCCTGTATCGTAAAAAAAGACCCGAGTCTTACCAAAGAAGAGGTCATTTCATGGTGCAAAGAGCACCTTACGGGTTACAAGGTTCCCAAAGAAATAGAGTTCCGTGATGAATTGCCGAAATCGAATGTTGGGAAAATTCTCAGGCGTAAACTTAAAGAGGCCTGACAGGGTGGGTAAAGTCCAATGGGTATTCTCGATTCTCTTTTTATTCCCACTCATAGGAATAGGTCAAACTGTTCTGGGAACATCGAATATAGAGCAGGCAAATGCAATTCTGGCCCTGGAAGATGGCACCCTACTGCTAACTGGAAAATGTCGCACCGCTCCTGAAAAAGATTTAGATATTTTCCTGCTTCATCTCACCCGGGCAGGGCAATTTCTCTCTTCCAGAACCTTTGGAGGTCCCAACCAAGATGAGGGACTATGGTTAGAACCAACCCATGATGGGGGGATCATCCTTGCCGGATACGCCTTTGAAAAGGACGGAGGCTTTGGCCGTCACGACATTTATATCCTGAAATTTGATGCTGAATTAAACCTGGAATGGGAACGGTTATACGGAAGAGCCTTCCGTGAAATACCATTTTGTATTCGGGTGATCGAGAATGGTTATGTTATTGGAGGTTATACCAAGAGTCAGGGACTCCATGGAGATTACTTTCTAATGTCTATTGACAAGGATGGAAATGAACTTTGGGACCATTATTATGAGGCCCCCTTTGTAGATATTGGGCAAGACGTCGGGATAACTGAGGATGGCTACCTGATAGTAGGAAGTACTGCCGGCTATTATTTTCCTAGTCAAGCCAACCACCACTATCCTGAAAGCAATGTGATGGTCATACAAACAGATTTACAAGGGCGGGAAGTGGGACGGTGCTTTTACGGAGGGGAACGTCACCAGTTTGCAAAATCGATTTTACGGTGCCCGGGGAAAGAGGGCTGGTTCATATTTGGCTCTTCACAAGATGAGATTTCAGGGGATTTCGATTTTCTTCTGATAAGACTCGACAACGAGTTGAATGAACAGTGGAGCAAGCATTATGGAGGAAAAGAGTGTGACCAGGGAAGTATGATGCAGTTGGTTGGAAACATGTTGCTTCTCAATGGTACTTTTGAGGAAAATGGAAAATTCAAAGCCGGGGTGATTGTAGTAGATCTTGATGGCAATGAATTAGGAAATAAGAAGGTCGAATTATCTTTTTCATCTCATGGAACAGGCATCTCCCGAGTTGGGCCTGGTGAGTTTTTTGGAACAGGATATGTTGTCAAAAACGAATTGGACAGAGATATCCTGATCTTTTCCGGAGACATTCAATCTATTTCCAAGAAAGATTGATGTGCCACAACAAGGGAATCAAGGTCATGGAATCCCCATTCAAGAACACGGTTTCTCCAATTGTGCTGAAAAATCAAAACCCGATCCTTGGCAACACTGGCCAGAGCCAATGAATCTAATCTATAACGGCTATTGTCAATTCCAGAAGCAAGATAGTAGATGCCGTCGTCTGAAATAGTATCCATACCCTTTCCATTGAACCCTGTATCTCCGATCACATTGATGACCTGAATTCCCCTGGACTTCACTTTGAGGAGCAAAGGATAAATGGAAGTTAAGTAGGACGGATCGGAATAATAGCAATTTGAATCCCAGTAGTAGTAAGGCCAATTAGAGTAAGCCCAGTTATCTGGAAGGCCGGGTACCCTAGTTGCGATTGCATGGTGGTGAAGAATCATTAAGTGACTCGCTTGCGAAATGGTATCACAGACACTTTCAAGCATCTTGAATTGGCGGTCAAGATCTTCACAATGGGCTGGATTCAAAGTGGTGTTCAGAACGACAGAAACCACCCCTTTCTCTGAATGAACAAAATAGGGACGCCTTTCGGTAAATCGGTAGTACCAATCTAAATTGTCATTTCTTGCATCGTGATTGCCAAGTAAATAAAAGGTATTGGGATTTCCCAAGTCAAAAATACTATCCAGATACTGGAGGGTGGAGTATTTTTGCATAGCTTCCGAACAAACATCTCCTCCTAAAATTACCCGGTCAAAATTTGAATATTCAAGTTGTTCCAATCTGGGGTCAACCCTTTCTCCGTTTCCGTGGTGGTCATAAGTATGCCCCATGAAAAGGAATGTCGAGATCGGTTCAGAATTCTTTAGGGATGCCTGATTATCACATCCGTTTAAAAAAAATACAACAATTATTAGGGACTTAGGTAGCCACTGGAAATAGGGGATAGAATGCAGGAAGAACCTCATAGGCCTGATCATAGTACAATTAAGTTCTTTAAGGTAGGCAATCTGAGAAATGATTAGAACGCGTAGGTTCACTAAGAGTAGATGATGAAGTTAATTTTTCCTAAATTTGAACCGGATTTTTAATGCTTTAACTCAAGTATAAATCAAGTTTTCCATTTTTAATAATCGAGAGGGGAACATGAGCGAAAAAATAGTAAACATACTGGTTCCGGTCGACTTTTCCGGTGAATCAAAGAAAGCCCTACCCGTAGCTCAATATCTTGCTGAGATTTACGATGGGCAGATTACACTCGTCCACATTCTTGAATTGCCTAGTGGGATTGCCAAACTGTTTTCAAATGTGGATGAAAATGGAGCACGTAAGGAAGTGATGGACCGCTTGGATGACATCATTGCAGAACAGCCAGAGGGTCCTGTTTATCGGAAGATGATAAAGGTTGGCCGGGCATCCGCAAAGATTATCGAGGCGGCAATTGAACTGGATGCCAACTGTATCGTGATGGGTACAAATGGAGCATCTGGGGTGCAAGAACTTCTATCAGGAAGCAATACTTCCCGTGTGATCAAGCATGCACCTTGCCCGGTGATTTCACTGAGAGACCCGTTGGAGGAAGTTAATTTCAACAAAATTTTGCTTCCGATTGATCTCAGCCGTGAAACAGGTGAGAAACTTAAATTGGGTATTGAATTTGCCCAAAACTTCAATGCCGAATTGGTGCTTTTGACGATCCTTGATAGCAACGACGAAGATTCAAAGGCTCGTTTGAACAAGCGATTGAAAATGGCATTAGAGGCGATTCGGAAACATAAAGTCCCAGTGGAATCGACCACTCTGGTGAAGAAAGGGGATATTTCCAATCTTGTCATTGATTACGCCGAGGAATGTGGAGCTGATTTGATCGCAATTATGACTCAGCAGGAACTTGCCTTCCGGGAGACATTGCTTGGGTCAAATGCAAGCCACGTGGTAAACCACTCCTCTATTCCTGTATTGTCGATAAGACCTGAAAAAGAATACAAAGAGACCAAGTTTGAGAGTGCTATTTTTGGCTAATCGAACATGTCGGACTTTAAACTTCGGTTGAGTCCCTGTATCTTTATGATTGTTTATAGGAATTCTACAGAGATCAGCATTTAATCTTTAACGCAGTAAGAATCGAAGCGAATGAGACAGCTTAAGATCAGTAAACAGATCACCAACCGTGAGTCACAGTCCCTGGACAAGTACTTGCAGGAGATTGGTAAAGTGGAATTGTTGACTCCAGATGATGAGGTAGAACTCGCTCGCCGGATCAAAGAAGGGGATCAATTGGCTCTTGAAAAACTCACCAAGGCCAATCTCCGGTTTGTTGTTTCGGTTGCCAAGCAATACCAAAATCAAGGTCTTTCCCTTGGGGATTTGATCAATGAGGGTAATCTGGGTCTGATCAAAGCCGCCCGTCGTTTTGACGAAACACGTGGTTTTAAATTCATTTCCTACGCAGTTTGGTGGATTCGCCAGAGTATTCTGCAAGCATTGGCAGAGCAGAGCCGAATTGTTCGCCTTCCCCTGAACAGGGTAGGGGCCCTGAACAAGATCGGTAAAGCATTCTCAAAGCTGGAGCAGCAGTTTGAGCGCGAGCCATCCCCGCAAGAAATTTCTGAGATTCTGGAAGGTATGAGTGAGACCGAGGTTCAGGATACCCTGAAAATCTCCGGTCGCCATATTTCAATGGATGCTCCATTGGTCCAGGGGGAGGAAAACCGTTTGCTGGATGTGTTGGAAAATGAGGAAGAGCCGGATCCTGACTCCGGGTTGATCAATGAATCTCTTAGCAAAGAAGTAGAGCGGGCTTTGAGTACACTCACTCAGCGTGAAGCTGAAGTAATCCGGCTCTATTTCGGAATAGGTGTTGAGCACTCGCTGACCTTAGAGGAAATTGGCGAAAAGTTTGACCTTACACGTGAGAGAGTACGTCAGATCAAAGAGAAAGCAATTCGTAGATTGCGACACACCTCTCGCAGTAAAGGGCTGAAAGCCTATCTGGGATAACTTCGGAATATCAATTCAAATATATAGCCCGGTTCTTTTTAGAACCGGGATTTTTTTACCCCTTTTACTAACTTTACTGAATGAATCGAAGACCGAGAAGAAACCGCCGTACAGCTGCCATTAGAGGTATGGTACGGGAAACGCGGATTCATCTGGACCATTTGATATACCCATTTTTCTTGGTACAAGGTGAAGGTCAAGTAATTCCGGTCGGCTCAATGCCAGGCATATTCAGGTATAGTGTTGACGAGATGGTGAAGGAAATCGGGATTTGCATGGAGTTGGGATTGAACAATTTTGTCTTGTTCCCAGCCTTCCCGGAGTCGGATAAGGATCGGGAAGCATCCCTCAGTTGGGACCCAGAGAATTTTTACCTGCAAGCGATTAGGGTCGCCAAGGAGAAGTATCCGACTTGTACCATCATTACCGATGTCGCTATGGACCCATACAGTTCGGATGGGCACGATGGATTGGTTCAGAATGGGGAAATTCTGAATGATGAAACCTTGCCTATCCTTGCCAAAATGAGTGTTGCACAGGCCCAGGCTGGTGCTGATATACTCGGACCTTCTGACATGATGGATGGAAGAGTAGGTTATCTACGTGATGCCCTGGACAATGCGGGTTTTTCCCAGGTAGGGATCATGAGTTATACGGCCAAGTACGCTTCAGCATTTTATGGCCCCTTCAGAGATGCACTCGATTCTGCTCCGAAGGCCGGTGACAAGAAAACCTATCAAATGGACCCAGCGAATGCAGAAGAGGCATTGATCGAGGCCGAGCTTGATGAGATAGAAGGAGCCGACTACATGATGGTGAAGCCAGCGTTACCTTATCTCGACGTCATCCGCCTGCTGAAAGACAATACTTCCCTGCCTGTAGTTGCCTACAATGTTAGTGGAGAATATGCCATGGCGAAAGCTGCGGCACTCAATGGATGGCTGGACGATGAATCCGTAATGGTAGAGATGTTGACCTCGATTCGACGTGCAGGTGCAGATGTTATAATAACATATTTTGCAAAGCAATACGCAGAATTACTCCAAAAGAAGCTATTTAAATCCTGAGATGTTATGAGTATGATCGCCCCCTCCGTACTATCGGCAGATTTCGGAAACCTGGAAAGAGACATTCAAATGCTGAATGACAGCGAATGTGATTGGATACATTGTGATGTTATGGATGGATCGTTCGTCCCCAATATATCTTTTGGATTTCCAGTCCTCAAAGCCATCGGCAAGGTTGCTAAGAAACCTTTGGATGTGCATCTGATGATCGACCACCCAGATCAATATGTTTCCCAATTCAAAGAAGCTGGTGCTGACATCCTTACCGTCCACTATGAGAACAATCCACACCTTGATAGATTATTGAATCAGATCAGAGGGGAGGGGATGCAGGCAGGAGTGGCTATAAATCCTGGGACACCTGTCGAGGCATTGGTGGATGTGCTCCATGCTGTAGATTTGGTCCTCATTATGAGTGTTAATCCTGGTTTTGGAGGGCAGAAATTCATAGAGAATACCTACAGTAAGATCATGCGGTTGGTGGAAATGAGAAATCAGGCCTATTGTGGCTTCAGAATAGAGGTGGATGGAGGTGTAAATGGCGACAATGTGTGCAAGCTATTTGAAGCGGGTGCCGATGTACTTGTCGCAGGTAGTGCGGTATTCAAGGCACCCTCACCCATGGAAATGATCAGCAATCTCAAAAATGCTGCAGGAGGAGTACCTTCCTGAATTACTTTATTAGAAAAAATGCTGGTAGCAGCCCCGACAGGGTATTCTATTTTCCCTACTGCATCGCAGGGCAAATTGCTATATTTGGCCCCATGAGATCATGGCTTAAGGCCTTTCCCCTTGTCTGTTTGATGCTGCTGCCTTCTTTAGGCTTCGGCCAGGATGCTATTGTCAAAGGAAGGGTATTTGATAAATTCAACCGTTCACTGGATTCAGTGAAGGTAGAAGAGAAGGCAACAGGCCTCAAGGTATTTACGGACAGTCTGGGAAATTATGAGATGAAGCTTCGTGCTGGCAAGCATCTCATTGACTTTTCCTTCCCATCTTTCAAAGACACCCGCAAAGAGGTAACCTTGGCTGCGGGGGAGATTAAGCGCCTTCCTACAAAAATGGAAGCTTCTTATGAGATCGGGGATGTTCGCATAACCGATCAAAAAGACCCGACCGACATCGAAGACCCTGACCGCGCATTTCGCCAACTGATCCCGATTAACCCAAAGAAAATCACTGAGATAGCTTCGGTTAAAAGTGACCTCTCCAGCAAACTGGCCACGATTGGCGCAGGTGTGGTGCAGAACAGCGAACTATCGTCACAATACCGGGTTCGAGGTGGAAACTTTGATGAGAACCTGATTTATGTAAATGATATTGAGATTTATCGCCCCTTCCTGATCAGAACCGGGCAACAAGAGGGCCTTGGCTTCGTAAATCCGAATCTGGCCACAGAGGTAGGATTTAGTTCAGGGGGATTCCAGTCACGGTTTGGAGATAAGATGTCTTCAGTATTAGATGTGATCTATGGTGAGCCTACAGACTTTCATGGATCGGTAGAGTTGGGAGTGCTCAATCAAAATCTTCATATAGAAGGTAGTTTTGAACAAAAGGAAGGGGGGAGAAGTGTTGAGGACATAGAGGCTGGATTGAACTACCGTGCACGAAAGTTCGGATACTTGGTAGGCTTTCGTCGGTTTACCCCGAGTTACGTATTGGGTTCTCTTGATACCCAAGGGGAGTATCAACCCAGGTTCAATGACGTCCAGGGAATGTTATCATTCAGGCCAAGGCAGAAGATTAAAAAATATCGGGTTAAGGAGAAAAGAGATGGGACCCAGGATACCATTTATTACAACCAAGATCGGTTGAAAATGTCCCTCTTCTTCAATTATGCCAAGAATGATTACTTGTTCCTTCCCCAAAGTCGCGAAACCAGCTTCGGAAATATCCAGAATGCATTCCGTCTTCAGGTTGCATTTGTAGGCCAGGACCTGTCTCAGTACTCGACTGGTTTGGCAGCATTTACCTTGGAACACCGCCCTACCGCAAGATTGAAGATTAAGTATATAGTCACAGGTTTCCAGACGCGTGAAGCCGAGTTGTTTGACGTGGAAGGAGGATACTTTCTCAGCGATGTCAATATTAATTTTGGATCTGAAGGGTACAATGAAACCACCTTTGACAGAGGGATTGGAACATTTTACCGGCATGGAAGGAACTATTTGAAAGGCAATGTTTTCGCAGCTGAGCAACGTGGAGACTGGTTTCCCGGCAAGGGGTTCCGGCACAAAATCAGCTGGGGAGTTCGTGCCCAGGCGCAATTGATTGATGACCAATTGAAGGAGTGGAATGGATTTGATTCATCAGGATATTTTTCTCTTGAAGAGTCTTACCGAACCCAAACGACGCTGAACAGCTTCCTTTATAAAGTCTTTATTCAGGACCATTGGAAGGTCTCCAAGGATAAGAGCAAGCGATTGATCGTAGGTGCACGGGCTATTTACAATGACCTCAATGGCCAGTTTCTGGTCGCACCGCGCGTGCAATTTGTGATTGATCCTGCTTCTCGTGCCAAGATGTCTGACAAAGACAGGATGGAACAGACGGATTATACCCGGAGTGACAAACGAAATTACCAGATCCGATTTGCAGCAGGAATCTATCACCAGCCTTTGTTTTACCGGGAAATGCGTGATTTCGATGGAACTGTTTACTCGGATCGCCCTGCCCAAACCAGCTACCATTTTATAGCTGGAGGAGACTACCTGTTCAAAATGTGGGGTCGGCCCTTTAAACTGATGGTTGAAGGCTATGGGAAGTACATGACAAATTTGGTTCCCTATCAGGTGGACAATGTGAGGATCAGATATTATCCCCAAAATACAGCCACCGGATATGCGTATGGGCTGGATACCAGGGTCACAGGCGAATTCATCAGAGGATTGGATTCCTGGTTGAACGTCGGCTTGCTCAGAACTGTAGAAAATGTAGAGGAGCTCCCGGAACAGGGCTATGTATCCAGACCAACCGACCAACGGCTCAACTTTTCAATGTATTTCCAGGATGAATTGCCTTTCAACCCAACCTACAAGGTCCATATCAACTTTGTTTACGGATCAGGACTAAGGTTCGGATTCCCAGGTAACCTGGAAAACCGCACTGTATTTAAAGTACCTTCATACCAGCGGGTGGATCTTGGCTTTTCGAAAATGGTCCTTTTCAAAGGTGCAGAAGAAATGGACGGATTTGGTCTGCAAAGCCTATGGATATCAGCGGAGATTTTCAATTTATTCCAGCGGGCAAATACAGTCTCCTACACATGGATAAAGGATGTCTTCAATACCCAATTTGCCATCCCAAACTTCTTATCCCAGCGGTTGCTGAATCTCAGGGTAATCGCAAAATTCTGACAGGAATCCATTGTGCAGAAAACAGGGAAACCACCGGCACGGTAGTCTCCCTTCCATACAAAACAAAGCTATCTCTTTTATCTTTTTTGCATTCTCAAAAGGTGCGAAGATGGGCCATTGTGGTCATCAGAAACGGAGATGGAAAGGCACAAGCCTTCCATTCCGAACCCGGCACAAGACTCACAGTCTGGGTGAACAGGTATTCTTAGGGGACCTGGAACCCGCAATTGCAATCTGATTTGGACAAGTCCTTTGTCCCGAAAAGAGCTTTATATCAGCTCAACATCGGCAACCATTTAGGTTAAGTGAGGAAATGTACTTCATGACTGATGGTGTTTATTAAAATGTTTAATTAGTCCCTGCTTCTCTCTCGGAATAAATGTCAATGAAAACTACCATGGTAGTGGTCATAAAAAGGCACGTCTGTAGCTGAATTACTGCTACTTAATTGTACGTAAACCACGGCATTTTGTTGGGCCAAAAGCTGTTTAAGGATAACTGATCCTGTAAATCTTATTCGCATAGTCATCAGACACCAAGAGGCTGCCATCAGGCATTTCAAGGACGTCCACCGGCCTGCCCCAGGCTTTCTGTCCTTGGAGCCACCCTTCGGCGAAGACATCGTAAGAGTCCACCTTGTTGCCTTTCAGGTGGACGTTCATGATCCGATAGCCAATTTTGTCATCCCGGTTCCATGACCCGTGCTGGGCGATGAAAATAGAATGGTGGTATTCCTTGGGAAACATATCCCCCTCATAGAACTTCATCCCAAGCGCAGCTACATGCGGACCGAGGTTTTGCGCCGGAGGAGAAAAAGCGTTGCAGTCCCGTCCAGTTCCATACTCAGGATCAGGCATATCTCCCTGGTGACAAAAGGGAAAACCGAAATGCATGCCCGCAGTAGGGGCGTGGTTGAGCTCGTCATTCGGAGCATCATTTCCCAGCCAATCCCGGCCATTGTCCGTAAACCAAAGCTCGCCCGTAGCAGGATGGAAATCAAAACCAACCGAGTTCCGGACCCCTTTGGCAAAAACCTCCAGCTCAGAGCCATCGGGATTCATCCGCATGATAGTAGCAAAGCGAGGATCGTCGGCGCGGTCGCAAACATTGCAAGGGGCCCCAACAGGTATATATAACTTATCGTCGGGACCGAAACCAAGGTATTTCCAGCCATGGTGTGTCTCAGATGGGAAATCACCATTGACCAGGATCGGAGGTCCCGGACGCTCAAGTTTGGATTCGATGCTGTCCCAACGGCTGATTTTATTGATTTCAGCCAAATAGAGAGCCCCATTCCGAAAGGCGACACCGTTGGGCTGGAAACGGTCTGTGGCGAGAAGATACATGGTATCGGCTACATAATCCTGGTCAAGATCAACCAGGGCGTAGACATCTCCCCGGCTTCGGGTGCCAACAAAAATGGTTCCATTTTCTCCCCGGCACATCGAGCGGGCATTCTTTACATTGTCGGCAAAAAGATCGATTTTAAATCCTTCCGGAAGCTTTATTTGGGCAAGTCTTGGATCAGCTTGGCTTTTATCTGTTTGGGCCGTTTGGACCGGGCTCGGGCTACATCCAGCAAAAAAGAGAATACCAGCAATGGCTGCAAGGCGGAAAACCGAAGGATGAAAGAGAAGTTGTAGTACCGAATTCATGGTTTACAAAGATAAATATGTCCGCTTGATATTGTCTTTTTGTCAATCAGGAGGGTGTGAGCATCTTACGAATCGTTTCCCCAAAACTCGTGAGCAGTTTCTCATAGACAGCGCCAGTGGCTGGTCCATTGAACCCAGTGTAAATCCTTTGAACCTGGTGATTGCGGTCCATGAATACCGTAGTGGGATAGCTCATGACATGGTTCAGTTGTGGAAGGGCAGCACCGGCCGTCTTTTTTCCGGCACGGCCTGCAAACAGAACTTCGTAAGGTGTCTGAAAGTGATCTTTGAGCTTCTGGATACTGGAAATTGCCTTGGTGGTATCGTCGGACAATTCGAAAGCCAGAGAAATAACCTCGAGGTCCTGGGACTGATAGTCAGCGTAAACATCGGTGAGCCAACTGGTTTCATCCTTACAATTTGGACACCAGGTACCCATAATTTGAACTATTAGGGCTTTGCCCTGAAAGCGATCATCAGAGGGAGAGATGGGTTGACGGTCCGTATTGATGAATGAAAAATCCAAGGTAGTTTCCCCCGGTTTCATATAGGTCAACGAATCGGGATCATTCAATTCAAAATCCGGATTGCGGAAAGCAGTCCAGGTTTCAATCCAGTGATCTCCTGACCAAAATTTACCTTCCAAGCTCCCATCCTCAAGTTTCTCCGCGTGGAATAGAAAAGCGTGAGCCCCATCAAAGGTGGAAAGCTTCATTTCATGGCCCATTACAGCCCCGACTAAATACCGGTAATCCCCAGTTTCCGTCCTAAAAGTGCCGTGCAGAGCATTTCCATCTTGTTCGAAAATGCCGATAGCTTTGCTCTTTTCAGTTCCCTGATAGACAAATTCAACCTCCCATTTTCCATTAAAATCTTTTGCTTCAGCGTCTGAAGAAGGAGAGAACCGCGGGAGCAGTCCAGGAGTCTTTTCACCCAAGAGGGGCAAACGATTCTTGTTTTTTCGGGCATGGTTGTACCAAATACCATCCAATGCATCTCCTTTGATTTCAGCCCTGATTTCGGAATTGAAGACGGAAAAGGGAAGGGAAATTGAGTCAGCTGAGTGCGAAAAACCGGGTATTTCGACTTGCTCTTCACCATTCAGGAGAGTGGCTGCGACCATCTTATGATCCTGATCGTATTGAACCCTGAGGTCAAATGGTATTTCTTCGCCGGTAATCTGCAATGCAATCCTCCAGTATTCTTCAGAGTGTCCTCCAGAAAAAGAATCCTCAGGCTTCGCTTCCAATGGACCATCCGATGGTTCACCTGTTTGACCGCCGAGCGCATTGCCGGTGCAGGAAGCCAGGGTTAGAAGGATGAAGAGGAAAAAGAGTAGACGCTTCATAAACTTTGAGTTCCTAAGATATGAAAACCCCAATGAAGCGCTACTGTTTGGAAAAGGGCAATTAGGATTAAGAATTACCTGTGTCATTGGCGGGCTTGTCGGAGCCACCACCCGAACCTTTTATCTTGAGTTGCAATTTTCTCTTCTTTCCGGGTTTGCCGGAATTATTTCCTTGAGATTCATTTCCAGAGGTGTTTCCCTGGTCCCCATTTCCGGGACCTTCGTGCCTTCGCCCACTTCCGCCTTTGGATTTGCTACTGCCTCCACCACGGCCTTCGCCACCACCACGCTGGTTTCTGGAATTCTGATCGCCACGCCCACCACTTCCTCCACGTCCACCGCCGCCACGTCCACCGCCGCCTCCACGTCCGCCACGTCCACCGCCGCCTCCACGTCCACTTCCACCACGGCCACCGCCACTCTTGAACCCTCCGCGCTTCTTACCTCCGCGTTCATAGACAGGCCCATCACCCAGATGCTCAGGCATAGGCTCCATCTCCATCTGGCGCTCGATCAGTTTCTCAATCCGCGAATATTTAAACTGATCCTCCTCCGTCACAAAAGTGATGGCAGCACCAGTCTCTCCAGCCCTTGCGGTACGACCAATCCGGTGTACATAATCTTCCGGGTCAGGAGGAACATTGTAATTGACAACGTGGCTCAGATTATCGATGTCAATGCCACGCGACAGAATATCAGTTGCCACCAGAATCCGAATCTGATGGTTCTTAAAATCATTCATGATCTTTTCACGCTCCATCTGGTCACGGTCCGAGTGCATCGCTGCAACATCGAATTTCATTCCCTTCAGAGACTTGGTGATCTGGTCCACATTGGATTTGCGAGAAGCAAAGATGATCATACTCTTCACATCTTCAGTTTTGAAGATATGCTTGAGCAATGACAGCTTCTGGTCCTCGTAGCAAGAATAGATCTTTTGATTGATACCAGCTGCAGGCTTGGAAACGGCGATACTGATCTCTTTTGGCTTATACAAAATCTCCTTGGCAAAAGTCCTGATTTTACTGGGCATGGTCGCAGAGAACATCAACGTCTGGCGATCTTCCGGTATGTGGGAAATGATCCGTTGGAGATCAGGTAGAAATCCCATGTCCAACATGCGGTCAGCTTCATCCAGAATAAGGAATTCTACCTTTGAAAGATCCATATAGCCCAAAGTCAGGTGCTGGATGAGACGGCCAGGAGTCGCGACAATGATGTCAGACCCTTGCTCAATCGCAGCTTTTTGACGGCTGAAGTCATTTCCTCCCTTGTTCCCACCGTAGATCGGAACAGAAGAAACTTCAGAGAAATAACACAAACCCTCGCATGCACGATCAATTTGCATGGCCAGTTCGCGGGTGGGGCAGAGGATAAGGCTTTTGATGAATTTCCCCGGAATCTCTTCCAGAATATCAATCAAAGGGATCAGAAAGGCGGCAGTTTTTCCGGTTCCTGTTTGAGCACAAGCAATTAAGTCGTTGCCCTCTAATATTACAGGGATGGCTTCTTGCTGGATTGGAGTGGCACTCTCAAAGCCCATTGACTCCAATCCATCTAAAACACCATTATGCAGATCAAATTCAGTAAATCTCAAACTTTTATCTATTTATTCTCTGAGTATATCGGGTTGGCCGAAAAAGGGACCAGGAGTTCGTTATGCGTTGGCAGTCAATTTACAAATTTAAACCTAAACGATATATACACGATGAAACCTGAACTAATTTTATGCACAATTGGTTGGGGGAAGCCCAAAAAAGAAACTCGCCTTCACGAGTGTGAAGGCGAGCCTTAGCTTAAAGAACAACCAACTTAGCTAATAACTAACTAAAAACTAACCAACTAACATTAACCAGATACAAGTAAAGACTTATTTTGGATATATGCAAGCTCAGAGCGTCTTTATCTTGCTAAGAATAGCGATAAATGTGATTTTGAGAAGATAGATACCCGTAACTGTCTGTAAACAGCCTTTTTAGTGGATAGGAGGGGCGAAAATTTATTGATATGGAAAGGCCAGGGATACTCAATCACAGCTAGTATACGCTATTATGCTGCTAATCTTCCTGAGTTTTTAACTGTGTCTTCCTAAGAATGGAACTTCCCTTTACAACCTTTGTTCCTAAGAATATGAGCTCCCATTAGAAGCCAGTCTGCCTAAAAATGAAGGTTGCCTGAATAGCTTCCTGCTAACAATACAAGGCTATTGAACATACTTCTTGTACCATCCCAGGGTACGTACCATATAGTCAATTTCGGCAGCTCGCTCTCGAATCCCGTGAGGTTGCCGGAGGTAGACAACCATTTCGGTAGGAATGTTTCTAAGTTTAAGGCCGTTGTAAAGCTCAAGGCCTTGCCCGATTGGTACCCGCTTATCATTTTCCCCATGAACAACCAGGGTAGGGGTATTGGCATTGTTGAGGTGGGCCAGGGGGGAGCGATCCCAAACCAAATCTATGTGCTCATACCACCACAGGTCCCAGTGGACCAATGAATTTTCGTAGATAATATCCGTCGTTCCAGAGAATGAAATCCAGTTGGTGATCCCTGCTCCAACCATAGCAGCCTTGAATCGATCACTGTATTTGGTAGCAGCCCAGGCGCTGAAGTAGCCACCATAGGAAAAACCACCCGTGCCTATTTTATCCGGGTCGGCAATTCCTTCAGCAACCAGGTAATCCACACCCGCGATCACATCTTCAAATTCCTTCCCCGCCAGATCACGGTGATCTGCTTTGGCAAAGGCAACCCCCCGGCCATTGCTGCCGCGGTAGTTGGGTTCAAGCACCACAAAGCCAGCGGCAGCATACAATTGAATCGGATATACGCTCCGCGTATTCCAGCCATCGGTCGAGATGCCCTCCGGGCCGCCGTGAATTTGGAGCAGCAAAGGATACTTTGCCCCCTGCCTATAATCCGGTGGGTAGGTAACAATACCTTCAATTTTGAGGCCGTCCGGTCCCTTCCAGGAGACAACTTCCTGCTTGCCTAAATCCAGTCCAGCCAATCCCGGATTCGAAACCGTCAATCGCTCAAATTTTAGTTTATCGATCCTCCCGGCCATGACTTCCCGCGGATGAGAAGGAGTACTTCCCGGAACAGCCACCATGCCGCTCTCAGGATGATAAGAGAAGGAAGTGAATATCTCTCCATTCCCAAACAGGAGCTTTCGTTTCTGATTGCCAACCTGCTGCCGGTACAAGCTGTAATAGCATCCCTCAGCACAGTGGAGGAGAATGCTCGCATTATTTTCCCAGGTAAAGCCATTGACCGAGGCCTCCATACCTTCCGTATGGTTAAGAGGTGTGCCACCAGAAAGGGGAACCGTAAACAAGCTTTGGGGCAAGGGGTCGGAAATGTCCACAGCTCCGGCAAATGCCAGGGTCTTCCCATCCGGCGAGACTTCCAAATGACCAAGTTTTCCGGCAGTGGAGCAGACAAGAAGTGGCGTTCCGCCCTTAGCGTCGATCCGGTAGATTTTCTGAAACATATAGTTATGGTCCGTCTCCGGAATCTCGGCCGCCTTAAAGACAATGCTGTTCCCATCCGGCGACCAAGAGAAGCCGGAGACTTCAAGATCCTCTTCAAAGATCAACTTGCTGTTCTCAGAACCCACCTCCATCAAGTACAAGCGGCTGTATTTATAGTTCTCCCCGTAAACGATCCAATCCTTTCCCACTGCTGCATCGAGTCTCTCCTGCCTTGTCTTTTCATCTCTGGCGGTGAAGGCGATCCACTTTCCATCCGGGCTGAGCTGATAGCTGCTAATGGTGGATTCATGCCCCGTGACGCGCTCCGCCTCTCCACCATCAACGGGAATGCGGTAGACCTGGGTATGTGCATCATCAGACTTCCGGTAACCTAGAAAATAAAGATGCTTGCCATCAGGCCCCCAGGAAATAGAAAAGCCTGAATTGGGTTTGGAGATATACTTACGGCGGTTGCTGCCATCTACTCCAATGGTATGAATTTCATACCACGCTTTTCCCGGTGTGGCATCTGCATCCCCCGGAATATGGTAAGTATAGGCAATCGTCTGTCCATCCGGGGAGAGCACCACCTGCCGAACCGTTTGCAGGTCAGCGATGATTTCGGGGGAAATACTGGACTGGGCCTGGAGAGAGACGAAGGACAGGCTTAAAAAGAGAATCAGGAGAAATCGCTTCATGGGAATAGTCAAAGATTCCCGCGCAAACCCTGCTCACGCTCGATCGCTTCGAAGAGAGCTTTGAAGTTGCCCTTTCCAAATGACTGCGCACCTTTCCGCTGAATGATCTCAAAGAATAGGGTAGGGCGGTCCTCCACGGGCTTCGTGAACAACTGGAGGAGATAGCCATCTTCATCCCTGTCTACCAGGATCTTCAGATTTTTCAGGTCCTCCATTTCTTCATCTATCTCCCCGACCCGGTCGGTCAGCGTTTTCCCGTAGTAGGATTCCGGCACCTCCAGAAACTCCACCCCACGGCGACGCAACTGGCTGACAGTGGAAATGATGTCATCCGTAGCAATCGCCACATGCTGCACCCCAGCACCTTTATAAAAGTCGATGTATTCCTCGATCTGACTCTTCTTCTTCCCTTCGGCTGGCTCATTGATAGGGAACTTGACCCGCATATTAGAATTGGCCATCACCTTCGACATCAAAGCCGTGTAGTCGGTGGAGATATCCTTGTCGTCAAAGGAAATCAACTGGTCAAAGCCCATGACGTCCTTGTAAAAAGAACACCACTTGTTCATCTGACCCCAATCTACATTGCCAACCATGTGGTCAATGTACTTCAGGCCGACAGGCTCAGGATTGTAGGTGGTTTTCCACGCCTTGAACCCCGGCATAAAGACCCCGTTGTAATTCTTCCGTTCGATGAACAGGTGAACCGTATCCCCATAAGTATGAATTCCCGAACGCACCAGAGCACCATTTTCGTCCTCCAGAGTCTCTGGCTCGAGAAATGGCTTGGCGCCCCGCTTAACAGTTTCCTCAAATGCGGAGGTCGCATCGTCCACCATCAGGGCCACCGTACGAACACCATCACCATGCTTGACATAGTGCTCATTGATCTCATGGTCTGGCACCAATGCCGTAGAGAGAATAAAGCGTACCCTGTCCTGGACCACGACGTAAGAGACCCGATCCCGTACACCCGTTTCAGGGCCGGAATATGCGAGGGACTGAAAACCAAAGGCAGACTTGTAGAAGTGTGCGGCCTGCTTCGCATTACCAACCCAGAATTCAACATAATCCGTGCCGTAAAGCGGCAGGAAGTCCTTGGTCTCCTTGGGTTTATCATAAATATTGGTACCTGTACTCATAGTATCAAGAATTAGTGTCACGAATTAATGATGCGTCAAAATAAGTCTTATTCCACCCAACTGCGGAGATAGGAGGGATCTTCGATCCCGGCTGCATACTCCGTCAGGCTTAGCGGCTTAAAGGTGTCAACCATGACCGCCAATTCGAGTGTTTCTTTGGCTCCGATAGATTTCTCAGCAGTGCCAGGATGCGGTCCGTGGGGAATGCCCATCGGGTGCAGGGACATCATGCCTTTCTCGACGTGCTTCCGGCTCATAAATTCACCTTCCACATAATAGAGAATTTCATCGGAGTCGATATTGCTGTGGTTGTAGGGTGCAGGAATTGCCTGAGGATGGTAGTCAAACAAGCGTGGGCAAAAACTGCAAACGACGAATCCAGCACTGGCAAAAGTCTGG
>CAYGRE010000077.1:21590-32209 GCA_964352215.1 uncultured Bacteroidia bacterium | reverse complement strand
GTTGGTTACAGTTTTGTGTCCAGGAAGAGTGGTAGACCATCAACAGCAGGATGATCAACTTCAGTTTTACCCGTACACGGGTGGTTTGAAATGTCTTGGCTTTCAAAGAATCGGTCTGGGCATTAATCGCCCGGTAGGAAGGACATGCTTCCCACAAGTTTGAATTGTTCACGAAAAATTACTTCGATTTGTAGTGGTTCTTACTCTTTTCTGTTCAAGGGCTTTTCAGATTCCTCCCCTGGATCCGGATCTCAATCAACGAACAATGAATCTTGATTTTTGATAAAAAGGCACTATCTGTTTGATCAGATATATGAGTTAGTACCCTGAAAATCGAAAAGGTAAACTCAGAATCGAAATATTTTTATTATATTGAGTCTATGCTCCGCAAATACTACCTGTTGCTTGTTTTTGCTTTACCGTTTTTTGCTCATTCCCAAACTGCCATCCCTTTTCCCTCTCAGGACGCCACCTGGCTCTATGGGATCTACGATGATTTTGGGAATCTTTACGGTTACCACTCATTTTACCTGAATGGTGACAGTACCTATCAGGGAGAAACCTGGGCTGTCTTGTATCACGAAAACTCTCCGGAAGGATTGATTCGCCAGGATACAACCCAGAAAGTCTGGATCATTCCCAATGGGCTGACCACCCCGGAATTCTTGTATGATTTTGGAGCTGTAGCGGGAGATACGATCCAGGGAATCCGAACCTTTGACTTCTTCAACCCCCGCCTGGATACGGTCGTGGTGCAATCCGTTTCTGCTGCTACCCCAAGGGAATGGTATTTGGAGTCCATCAGTGCCCATGCCGCGGGATTTGGCTACAGTTGGACCGAAGGCGTTGGCGACTACTCCTGGTTACCCGCTTCCAGCCCGATCAACTTGGTTTCAGGTACTACCTACCTGATCTGTTTTTCCAATATGGCCTATACAAGCCCCGGCAACCCTTGCCTCGTCGCCAATGATGAAGCAATGTCCCGACGACTCAAGGTTCACCCCAACCCGAGTAACGGGAAGTTCCGGTTGGAATTTGACCAACCGCTGATGCTTGAGTCGATGCAGGTGATCGATGCACAAGGCAAGGTGGTCAGGTCTTATGACGAGTTCCGGGAAACCATAGATTTGTCTGGGTTGGAAGCTGGAATTTATTTCCTTTCGGTTCAATCCGCGGACAATTTGCTCTCCCGAAAACTGATTCTTCAATAGGTCAGCCTGGCTGAGATCACTGGGTAGCTTTAGTGAGTGTAAATTTAGATACTCCTCACGAACAGGATTTATTAAGTGAACCTCCATACAAGAAATTTAGAGTCTGCAACAAAGGCTATTTATCAAAACTGGTCATAACTCGATCCCGATTTGAGTAGTAATTGGAGTGTACAAATCAATATTTACTTCTGGGGTTTCGATTGAAACGATCAAAGAGTAACGTACTACCTCGTCAATTCTGCCCAATTCTCTCCGTTTTCGATACCAACCATTTACCGGATAAACAGCCACCAGGTTCCTCTCAGCCAATTCCGCTGCGGTACAGAACCACATATCCCGATGAATAGACCCCTTGTTTCGTATTCCTTTTAATATCCAGTCCTCAGTACTCGTTGAAGCTTTGTCCTTTGGATTACTTCTCTCAGCAACATTGACGCGTTTCCGGAATTCGTCTTCGGTTTCATTGGGTCCATTGATATTAAAACGAAGCCCATGGGATTGATAATGGAATTTAGTGGTGAATTGTCGATCACCCGGACTTGGCTCTATGAAATAGGATAAGGTAATGTTGAGTCGCACCTCTTCGTCACCGATTTGCCGCAATGCTTCTTTTGGCCAAGGCAACTCAAAAAAATGCATTTCATTCGTTTTATCCCTTCCTTCATACTTGTAGGGTTTTAGCTCCTCCTGGACGATTAGGGTCAAACTATTGCTGCCACTATGCAGCGCTTTGTCGAGAATAGGAACTCCATAACCGAATTTCCGAAGCAACGTTAACTTCTGGTTACTTCCTAAATTAGAAACCTTGCTCCCGTTCAACATCTTGTCGGTCCAGATTGCTGAATGAATCATGAGTCCTCTGATAGTCTCTGGCCAAAATTCAGGATAGGTATGGTATATCTGGGCTGCCATTCTTGAAGCAAGAGCAGTTGCGGCACTTGTTGCATTGAACGGAGACAACATTTTGACTCGTGGATCCCGATCTGTAGAAAGTAACTGCAAGGAGTCAAGCAAAAGTGCAGAATCCTCATCCAAAGCAGCATTTCCCCCTTCCAGTACAATTTCTGGCTTGATTGGCCAGGCAGTCTCCCATGTTAAAGAGGTCCTACTAAATGGACTTAAGTCATTTCGACCGGCTATGGTTGGAAGGTGCCTAAACCCAGTCTCATTGATTTGGTCTTTTTCGGTAAATGCTCCTACTGTGACAGCATTGTAAGCCTGCGCCGGATCTTCAAGTGCTGTCAATTCATTTGCATCCGGGTAGGAAACCATCTCGGCTAAGGGAACATTTCCACCTGAAACGAAGAACAATCTTTTTTCACCTCCCTCAACTCCAAAACAAATTTTATCCAGAGATGAAGACCAAGAAGAGGGTCTACCCGTTTCCTGACCATCTGTTGCCGTTACCGCCATGCAATATATTCGAGGCCGAAAAGGGTTCATAAACTCTGCGATTGCAGCTGCTTGCTCAGTATTGGGACCATAAAACTCAGGGACATTGGACATGGAGGAATTAAGCAATTTGACAGATTCCAACTGGTGAAAAACAGGGATCGGTTCCGTAAAGGCAAAGTGTTCCACCAAATCTCCAAACAAGGCCAAACCCGCCATTGGGGTTCCATGCCCCATGCTATCTGCGGTACCCCATGCCGGGTTAATGGTAGCCATACAATCATCCGGCAAGAAGTCTGTAAGCAATACATGCTGATTATTCACCCCTGAGTCCAGTATACAAATGGCGACGGAATCTTCATTGCCAGCAATTTCTAGTCGATCATGAATATCCTTTACCCAATCCTCTCGGTCAATTATTCCCATCTCTGTAAAAAAGTCCGCTGTATCTCGTGGCATACGCAATTCCGTAAGCATTTCAAGCTTCAGAATAGAATCCTTCAATTGCTGGGGAGACGCTTTTACGTATCGTATTACATGCTCTGGAAACCTAATTTCTTTTTCGCTCATGATCCCCCCGACCGACTCAATTTGGGTTATTACTCGCCCTAATTCATAATCGATAGATTCCGTTGGCTTTTGCCTCAGCCATACCTCCCACCAAATTACCTCGTACTCTTCTGGAAATCGTATATCTGGTGATTCATTCCAAAACGATTTTATGGTAGCAACAGATATTGCCGCCATGTTTGCTATCAACTCATTGTGTTTAGGCTGTTTGGTTTTAGGAGTATTCTGATTCAAATATGCCTGGCCTATTTTCTTAAACCTGGACAAACCTTCTTCAGATACCATCACAAGGGCTTTGTACTGATAATGCTGTTCGTCTTCAAGGGCAAGCCTACGCGTATGCCGCAACTCGAACTGGTCCCGGCTTCGATCCAGTTTGTCAAATGCCAATTTATAATCAGGTTCGGAAAGAATTTCCAGGTACACCACTCGATCCTGTTCCAAAGGCGGCTCAAGCACTTCTGCCCTTTGCTGGAGATACCGCTCCTGAACGCGATTGATCTCCTCCAGAATGAACTGCCCATGCTCCAAACGATTTCGGGGCACTATCTTGGGAGTACCTCCCCCGGAAGGTGTTTTAAATTCATGAGTATTGGAATAACCCTCTAAGAGGATATGACTCAATTTACCATTGTCTGCCATTACGATATATTTTTCTCAACTAGCGGCTTCTTCTCCGGGAAGAAAGAAATTCGGATATCGATGCTTCAGAAACACAATCCCTTTCGAGAATAATCATTTCCTTAATTGCCTCTTCAATCGCCCGAACCATATCTGCATAACTCAAGCCATCTGCCCTACTCGCCAATGTAGAGTACCCCTTCGAATTGCATAAATCAAATCCAACTAGATGACGCTCTATCAACTGTATCATTTCTTCCTTCCGAGGAAGCGGATACTTGACAATGTCATCAAACCGCCGAAAAAGAGCTGTATCTAAGGTATCGGGTACATTGGTAGCAGCAATAATGATACTGTTTGATTGGTCATTTTCGATGTTGACCAAAAAGCTATTGAGCACCCGCCTTATCTCACCGACATCATTGGGCTGATTCCTATCACTTCCGATGGAATCAAACTCATCAAAAAGATAAACAGCTCGATAATTCTCCATTGCATCGAATATCAACCGCAATTTGGCGATTGTTTCCCCCATGAACTTTGATATGAGCCCATCCAGACGAATCACAAAAACCGACAGGCCTAGTTCTCCAGCCAAAGCATGGGCAGTCATGGTTTTACCACAACCCGGGGGTCCCTCCAACAACAACTTCCTTCTGGGTGAAAGATTGAACTTCCGAAGCTGATCGAATTTCTTTTGCTCAGAAACAACACGATCCAATGCCTTACGAACTGGTGTCGCCAGTACCATGTCTACTAACTTGATATTGGATTCACTGACTTCGATCAATTCCCGCAGTTCCCGCTTCAGAGGAGCCAGTGAAATGACCCGATTTTCTTCAAATTCGGCTTTTGATCTGCTATTCTTTGCTTTTTCAATCAGGCTCTTCAACTCCCTTGCAAAAGTCGAGTGACCAATCCGAGCTTCCCGTGCAGCAATTTGCATGGCCGTAGCAAAAAAACGAGCCTCATCTCCCTCTCCGAAAGACTTAATTAAGGATTTGATTTGATCTGCAGCGGCCATTTTGTTGAAATGTCTTCCCCAAATATAAGGTATTTCACCAGACGCATCCAGTAAGTTTGTACAGTCCATTTCAATTCCTACCGATAAACTCCAAGATTTTTCCGAATTTCCCGCCATGTCATCCAACTCCGGGATCCGGGCCTTTCTACCCAAGACCTCCAACCAGGTTTTCAAGCTGCTGTTTTTCCTGCTGCCGCTGATCTATTTCCTGCTCTATGCCTGGTATGGCTTTGACGATACCGATCAGGGATTCATCCTCTCCCTCTCCTACCGTATTACCACCGGTGAGGTCCCCCACACAGATTTCATCTACGTCCGGCCTCCGCTGACGCCCCTGCTCCACTCCCTCGAAATGGCCCTCCTCCCGGAAAATATTGAGATGATCGGGATGCGGTTTTTCGGCTATGTCTACCTCTGGTTGAGCGTCCTCTTCTCCGTCCTGGCTCTCCGCAATGCCTTCGATTTCTCAGAACTTCAAGTCTCCCCCTGGCTCATCGGCTGCCTTGGATTCTTTGTCTCCATGCACAATTACCCCCCGATGGCCTGGCACACCATTGATGGTGCCCTTTTTACCGCCCTCGGGGCCTGGTTCTTTACCAAAGGAAAATCCCATTGGTATTGGCTGGTCGCAGCCATGGTCGCCTGGGGCATGGCCCCCCTGGCCAAGCAACCATTCGCCGTCGTTCCCCTCGCGGGAATGGTCGCCCTCTTCTGGGTCTACCCCTGGCAAAGAGCATTCCGGGGTGTGATCGGAGCCGCTGGGGTTGGCGTAGGACTCCTCGCTTTCCTCTACCTGGTCGCCCCAGGCAAAGAATTCGTCACCGATATGATCGCCCAGAGCACCGGCTCTACTTCCGGGCAAGACATCATCTGGCCCGGAGTAAAAATGTACGTTTGGCCGACCATTTATGCATTTATCCCCCTCGCCATACTCTGGGCAGCCCTGCGGTTTGCCAAAGTCAAAGCAGCGCCTATCATTTACCTGATCGCCTTTGGCCTCGCCTTCTTCATCTTCTACTTCATCCATGTCTACCTGACCTTCAAAAACGAAATTTACATGCCCCCCCGGTATGGCACCTACCATGCCCTCTGGGTATTTGGCACCGCCGCAGCCGCCTATTTCCTGCTCCGCAAGGAAAAACAAATGGCCCTGGTCATCACGATGTGCGCGGGTTCGTGGGCTGCCAGCATCAGCTGGGGTTATCCCGCCCCGGTCCACTACATGATCCCCGGCCTCTTCATGGTCCTGTATTTCCTCGTCAAAGAAGCCAAAGCAAAAATCCCCACCTGGTATTTTCCCACCATCGCCATGGGAGCCTTCATCTGCTATTTCCTTATGTACCAATACCCCTTCCGGGAACCGCATCGCTCAGAACTGACTTACCACCTGGGCGATCATTTTCCGAAGATGAACTATATCTATACCCACCAGGAAATGTATGAGAAGTATGGAGAGGTGAAGGAACTCCATGCCAAATACGGGGACAATTTCACGGTGCTGCCTGCCATGCCGGTGGCCAATTACCTCACCAATACCACTCCCCCCCTCCAGATAGATTGGTCCCACGACGCCGAAATCGCCTACGCATACGGTTTGGAACGGATTTTGCGTAAGCTAGAGGAGACAAGGCCGATCATCTTCGTAGACAAAGCCGATGGCTTCAAAGATGCCTACGAACGGAAGGACGGTCATTACAAGTCTTCTCTGACCAAACACGTCATGGAAGAATGGACTAAATTGGAGGATTCGAAATATTACCATGTTTATACGTTGGATTAAATTGTTGGGGCTGTTGATGATCCTACCCGTTTCGCTGGCATTTGGTCAGCCAAACGAGGTGGCAGAGCGGGTGATGAAAGCTGAGAATGGTTGGCACATTGCCCCGCATGGACAATTGCATGTACTGGTCATCTTCGCAGAGATGGACTTCGACAGCAGCTTTGCCAACCTCGACCCCTGTAACCCAAGGGGCTCCTGGAAATGGCCGGCCCGAAAGCTTCCCGAGTGGAAAGATGACCTCTTTTCAGGTAAAAAGAACGGGAAAGCATTGATGACCCGCTATTTCCGCCAGGCTTCATTTGGCAACTTCTCAGTGACCGGTGACTACCTGGATACCTTGATTACGGTCAAGATCAGCGATGTCCGCAACAACCGGGGGGCAATCGTTACCCGCGAACCCTTTGGCAACAACAACTACAAACGTACCGTCCTCGACCAGGTCAATGCCATCGAAAACCCCCGGTTCGCTTTTGGCAGCCGTCTGAGTGATTTCGACCGCTGGACCTTTTCCGGGGGAGGATACGAGAAGACGGAAGAAAAAAACGGAAAAATTGATCTGGTGATGCTCATCTGGCGCAATATCCACGTGGCCAACCTGGGTGACCATGCCGGCTTTGTATCTCCCGGCAATTTTGGTACCGTCCTCGGTGCGCAAACCGATATGTACTCCATCTTCCGGACCAGCAATGTGCTGCCGGATGTCATCTGCCGCCATGAATTCTCCCACATGCTCTATGGAGGCAACAACTTCCACACCGCCAATGGCGGGGTCGGCTCCCGGATGTTCATCCCCACCGTAGGTGGGTATTCCAATATGAGCGCGAGCGATTCCTACTCCCGGACCTGGAACGGTTGGGACCGGGAGCGTATGAACTGGAAGAATCCCAAAAACGACTATTTGCTCCAGGCCATTTGTACCGATACCAAACTCCCCTTCAATACCGATCTCACCTATGGCCAGGAATTGTGCGGAGACGGCACCTTTATCCTCCGTGATTTTATCGACCACGGCGATGTGATCAAGATCAAGTTGCCCCACCTGCCGGACGGGGTTCGCAACCAATACCTCTGGCTGGAAAACCACCAACTTCGGGAGAAGAACTACGACCACCCAAAACGCTCTCCCAAGGGATTGTATGCGTATGTACAGGTAGGAAAAGATGAGAAAGTGGGCAAAGCAGTCTTTGGGGACAACAACAATTACCTCTGGCCGATCGCGGCAGAAGGCAACTACGATTTCCTCCTGGGAGGAGAAACGAACCAGGTGCTGATCCAGGAAGACCGCCGCGCCAACCCTTTTACCGGCTACAATTACCTGATGCGGATCGTCCATGACAAAGATGGAGACCATACCATCCGGGTCACCAACGACATCCGTCCAAAAACAGAATACACCCTCCCGAACAAGTTGGTGGTCAACGGTGATACCATGCCGGAATCCTATTTCACCTACCAGACCTACCCGGTTTTCGGTACCCGTGGCATTCCTTACCGTCCGGATTCCGCGTGGCGGAAAATGGGTATTTCCTACAATCCGGCGGCGGTGCCGGTGTACAACCATTCCGGTGGCCGGGGCAATACGGCCCGGGACAACCAACGGGTTTACCTGAACGGCCTGTCGATCGAGACGCTGGAACAGCGGCGAAATGGCGACCTCGTGATCCGAATCCGCTGGGATGACTACGATATCGTGCAGCCGGTGCGCTGGTGTGGGGACATCCTTCACCAGGAAAAGCTGAATGTCCAGGGTGGCAATAGCATTTCCCTCGACCAGGGCTACACGGTTCAGAAGGTCCGCGCTGTACAAAACCTGGATGGAGAAGACATTTTTGCCGATCCCACCGTGATGGAACTTGCCACAGGGTCCGAACTGGTACTCAATGAATTCAGCCAGGTATGGGTCCGCAAAGGTTCAAGCCTCATCATCCGCAAAGGGGCCAGGGTCATACTCGAGAAAAATGCTTCTATCGAAATTGAACCCGGTGCCTTTCTCTACGTGGAAGAGGGGGCGGATATTCAATACCTCCACCGCAAGTCGAAAATCAACCGCTGGGATGGTTCTGAGCTCGGGATCAATCCACTCATGGAAGCCAAATTCCCCGACCTTGCACCGATGGATACTACTTTCTGATGAATAGCCGCAGCCAACAGATCCTGATCCGCATCCTTGTGCACGGTCTTCTGGCGGTATTCCTGGCCAATGCGGCCAATAAGTTCTTCGTTGTGGATTTGGATTATGAACTGGAACACCATTTCTACGGACGAATTTTTGCCGGGACAGGTGATGCACCCGACCAATACCGTATCCTTCCCTTACTCCCCCTTAAATATCTCTGCCAGCACCTGTCCTTTAACTACGCGGTTCTGGTCTACAATACCGTTCTGGGATTCCTCGTCTTCGAACTCTTTTGGTGGATCATGGGGGGAATCTCCCGGAATAATAAATTCGCCTTCAATGCCCTCTTTGCGGGGGCTTATATCTATACCCAATACACGGGTTGGCGGCCGGATACCATGGGGCTGGTGTTTTTGTCTGCATTGTTGGTGTCTCCCTTATTGATCGGCATTGGCGAAGTGGGTTTATGGAAAGGGAAACGGCTGGTGTCAATAGATAGGAGTAGTGGCAGTAGTAGTAGTAGTAGTGGCAGTAGTAGTAGCAGTGGCAGCAGTAGTAGTGGAAAGTCTTTTGAACAGACTGAAAGTAACCCCTTGCGGATAGCAAAGTCAATTGGAATACTCATTCTCCTTACCGGATTGGCATTCTCCCGCGCCGACATTGCTATGGTATTTGCTTTATGGATAGCGATTTACTGTACTCGCAAATGGCCCTTGATCCTGCTCTGGCTGGTCATCCCACTTGTGGTGCAGTTTTTCCTCCAGGAAATCATCTACCCGGATGCTTCTTATTACTCGGAGAAGATCATGTTGCTTGACAACCTGCGCGGCTATTACCTGCTGCGGCATCCCGCAACTTACCTGATCCTGGCCCTGCTGATTGCCTTCTGGAGACCGGTCCTCAACTTCTTAAGGCAATCCTGGGAGCAGAAATGGTTCTACTTGCTAGTCCTGAGTTACCTGGGCTTGGTTTTGGTGGTGGGCCGCATCAATGAATACCGCCTATATCTACCATTTGTCCCGATATTTTTGGTGATTTGGCGGGAATACGGTTCACAATATGGCACCACGACTGATCTTGTTTGACTTCGACGGGACCCTGACCACCCGCGACACCATGATCGAATTCATCAAATTCGTCCGTGGCAATGCCCGCTTGTACCTCGGTTACTTCTGGCTTTCACCGGTGCTGTTCGGGATGAAAGCAGGGCTGGTGCGCAATGACCGGGCCAAGGTGAAACTTCTTCAGCATCATTTTGGGGGAATGACCCGCACTGAACTGTCCGGCTATGCAGAGCGCTTTGCCAAGGAAGTGATCCCCGGGCTTTTGCGACCGGACGGCATCGAAGCGATGCAATTGTACCAGGCCAATGGGGACCGTGTCCTCATGGTGTCGGCCTCACTCGACCTCTGGCTCACCCCCTGGACCCAGTCCGAAGGGATCGAACTCCTGTGTACCCAGGCGGCCTGGGACGGAGATCGGTTTACAGGTGAATTGGCCGGGGCCAATTGCCACGGCGAAGAGAAGGTGCGACGTATCCGGGAGCATGTGAAAGTCGAAGACTTTTCGGAAGTGATCGCCTACGGGGACTCCTCTGGAGACAACGCCATGCTGGCGATGGCGGACCAGGCACACTTCAAACCATTTCGAACGTAAATGGTAACGGGAAACTGGGCTATTTCGGGAAAAGAAAATCTAATTCACTCCGGATTTCTTCTGGAAATTGGCAATATGCCGGTTCATTTCCTCCACGCCGACTCCTAACTTATCCGCGGCAATCTCAATGGAAATCGTGCCAGAGACAACCAACTCGGCATATGCTTCTACGCGACCTTCTTCCTTTCCCTCTTCCTTTCCTTCAGCCTTTCCTTCAGCCTTTCCTTCAGCCTTTCCTTCAGCCTTTCC
>CAYGRE010000077.1:0-21490 GCA_964352215.1 uncultured Bacteroidia bacterium | reverse complement strand
TTCCTTCAGCCTTTCCTTCAGCCTTTCCTTCAGCCTTTCCTTCAGCCTTTCCTTCCTTGAAGTCAAAACTATCCCTGATATCGAGCATTAGTGGCATTCTTTCAATTATTTCGTGAACTACTTGATCTAATTTACGGATTCTGGATAAGATTTTCAATTGCTTCAAATAACGCCTCAATTGAACCTCATCAGGGCTGGTAACTTGTAAAGCATCAATGATTCTTTGTATGCTGTCCGTTACCTTTTGTGACCCAAAGTCGGACAGAATCCCCAACAGAACCTCTTCTGGATTGGGTGCGCAAAGGAAATCTTCCAATTTCTGACGCGCAAGTTCGATCAAATGAAATTCTTTGAATACTTCATGGTCATCAAGCTTGGTCTCCATGGTAGCCTTTTGCTGACCAAGGTAAATGACGAAATGATGGATTGGTAGACCGTATTTATGATAGAGGACCCCATGGTAGCGCTTGATCCTTCTCAGCATAGTAGGGTCATTGTTAGTCTGAAATTCGAAATGAAGCAGAAACTCCTCTCCCGACCTGGAAGTCGCCCGGACCAAATGGTCCACCTCACTTTCATACGTACCAGTTATTTTACTGGGTAATACTTTGCTTTCCGAAATTTCGATACCCAACAACCTCTCTACATAATGAACAAAGATTTCCTGGATATTCTCTCTTAAGATGCGGTCGTAATCATTGTGCGCCATGGGTCTTCTCCTCCTGAAGACCAAGCTAAAGGCACTCAAAAATATCTGGATGGAAAAATTATGGAAAAGGTAACGGGAAAGTGCCCCTCCAACACCTTTGTCTAATCATCCCTTTTCATTACCTTAGTGTCGAAATGACAATTAGTTTAAGTATATGTCACAGAGCAGGGTAATCATTGAAAACCTCAGCCCCGAAGTTGACGGCGGCAGATTCTACGCCAAGCGGGTCATCGGAGACACGCTCAGGGTGGAAGTCGACCTTTTTGGCGATGGGCACGATCTGGTCAATGGCCATTTGCTGTACCGGATGGACGGCAAACGCAAATGGAACGATGTGCAACTGATTGAGTTGCAAAACGACCGCTGGGCCGGCGAAGTCGAATTGGACACGGTGGGAATGCTGGAATTCAAAGTCCAGGGTTGGGTCGACTACGGCCTCAACTGGCAACACAATATCGAACGTAAGATCGAGGATGGACAGGCGGTCACCGTGGAATTGGCGGATGGCATTCCCTACCTCGAGTACCTGATCAGTAAGACCAAAGGCGAGGACAAAAAGACCCTGAAGAAATGGGCAAAGTTATTTATGGATGCGGATTGCTATGAAGAGGCGCTGGCCATAGCCCGCGGCGAGGAGCTCCATGCTTACTTCATGGCCTACCCGGAAAAGCGGTTTTATACAGAATATCCGGTGCGCAAGGTCTACGTCGACCGCAAGAAAGGGGAATTCAGTACCTGGTATGAGTTTTTTCCACGCTCCGCCTCCCGCAACCTGGGAGAGCATGGCACCTTGAAAGATGTGGAAGCACTTTTACCCAGGGTCGCTGAGTTTGGCTTTGACACTCTCTACCTCCCTCCGATCCATCCGATCGGCAAGGTCAACCGCAAAGGCAAAAACAACAGCGTTACTGCAAAGGAAGGAGAACCTGGCTCATGCTGGGGCGTCGGCTCTGACGAGGGAGGACACAAATCCATCCTACCAGAACTGGGAACCCTCAAAGACTTCAAGAGCCTGGTCAAAGCTGCAGAAAAACTCGACATTGAGATTGCACTCGACATCGCCTTTCAGGCAGCTCCCGACCATCCCTGGGTCAAAGAACACCCGGATTGGTTCCGCTGGCGTGCCGATGGCACCGTGCAATACGCAGAAAACCCTCCCAAAAAATACCAGGACATCCTTCCCATCTATTTCGAAACCGAAGACTGGAAAAACCTGTGGAAAGAATTGACCGATGTGGTCTTGTTCTGGATGAAGCAAGGCGTCCGTGTGTTCCGCATCGACAATCCCCATACCAAGCCCTATCTCTTTTGGGAATACCTGATTGCAGAATGTAAAAAGGTCGACCCGGGGGTCATTTTCCTCGCGGAAGCCTTTTCCCGTCCGACCGTCATGCACCAACTCGCCAAGGTCGGATTTGCCCAGAGCTACTCCTACTATACCTGGCGCAACAGCAAGCACGAGCTTTCTGAATACGTCAAGGAATTGACCGAAGGACCCGGAAAAGAATATTTCCGCGCCAATTTCTGGCCCAATACCCCTGATATTCTTCCCTGGGCGCTGCACAGTGGCAAAGAGGCCACCTATATCGTGCGCTATTTCATGGCCGCCACCCTCAACCCCAACTGCGGGGTCTACGGTCCGGTCTATGAGTTCCTGGTGAACGATGCGGTGCCTGGAAAAGAAGAATACTGGGACTCTGAGAAATACGAAATCAGAAACTGGGACTGGGACAAGCGCAACAAGATCACCCATGTCTATACCCGCGTCAACCAAGCCCGGAAAGACAATCCTGCCCTGCAACAGATGCATAACCTCCAGTTGTGCCAGGTCGACAATGACAACCTCCTCGCTTGGTTCAAGCAGGATACCAAGACAGGCAACAGCCTGCTCATGGTTGCCAACCTCGATCCCAACTATACGCAAAATGGCTGGGTGCAAACCCCACTCCACAAATTGGGTATCACCGCCGGGACTGATTTTACAGTGCGCGACCTTGTGTCCGACACTGCGTATATTTGGAACCAGGAATGGAACTTTGTGGAACTGAATCCCCATGCCATGCCCTTCCACCTTTTCCTCATCGAGACGCATTAGCTGAAGCCCCATGAGCACCACCGGCACAAAACCTCTGGCTACAAAGCAAAACTGGCAGAATCTGCTGGAAGATCAGGCCCTTACGGCCCAATTGCTAACCCGTGAATTCCCCACCTATTTTAAGACCAAGCGTTGGTTTGGAGCCAAATCAGCCCGGATCAAGAAGTATGAAATTGAAGGAGTCCTGAGATACAATGACCAGGGGAAACTCGTCTATTTGCTGATGATCGAGGTGATTTTCATGACCTCCAATTCGGACACCTATTTCCTGCCCCTCAGTTTCGATCAGGACGGGGAATTCGAAGCAGATGGCAAGGTCGCTGGGATCACCATCAACGGCCAGGAAGGGTTTTTGGTGGATGCCCTCTATTGTCCGGCCTTTCGGGAAAGCTTATTCCGGAATATCGCCGCCGATAAGGTGATGGATGTCGGAGATGGCAAATTGAACCTCAACCGGGGTAGTGGCCTGGTTTGGGAAAAAGGCAGCCAGGTGACCTCAAAAATCCTCAACCTGGAGCAGAGCAATACCACCCTCGTCTACAACGAAGCCTATTTCCTGAAAATCTACCGCAAGCTCTACAGGGACCAGAACCCGGACTTTGAGATGAACCGTTTCCTCACAGAGAAAACGGATTTCTCCCATACCCCGTCCTACAGTGGTGCCATCAACTGGACCAAGATCGGATACTACTCGATCACTATGGGCCTGATGCAAGCCAAGGTCGAGAACAAGGGCGATATCTGGCCCCTCTGGCTGGAGCAGGTAACCGGCTATTTCAACCGAATCGAAGCACTGGAACTGCGGGCAGAATCTCTCCCCAAAGTTCCGCTGTACAAACCGGTCAATGCCAAAGACCTCCCTCAACCCTTCCCGATCCTGATCGGAGAAGATGCCCTCAAGCGGGTTGAATTGCTGGCGAAACGTACCGCTGAGATGCACCTTGCCCTCTTCTGGGACCGGACCGATCACAATTTCGTCCCCATCCATTACTCTGAGGACTACAAAGCCTGGTTGCAAAACCGCATCCTCTACCTGCTTGACCACCGCATCACCACCATGGAAAGCGTAATGGGCAAGTTCAACCCCAAGGTCAAAGCTTTTGCAGAGGAATTTCTCGCCCGTAAAGTAGAGGTGAAGAACCTCGTCCTCAACTTCGACGAGCGCAAGCTCAGCAGTTCACGAATCCGGATTCACGGAGATTACCACCTTGGGCAAGTCTTGCTGGGTGCAGACGACGATTTCGTTATCCTCGACTTTGAAGGAGAGCCGGAAGCAACCATCCGGGATCGCAAGGTCAAGCATTCTCCGCTGAAAGATGTCGCCGGGATGATGCGTTCATTTCACTATGCGGTCTTCGGTACCATCTTCGGAAAGCATTCTTTCAAGATGAGTGAGGAGGACCTCACCGAAGCAGGTGGCCGCTACTACCGCGCCATCGTCGCCGTCTTCCTGGATACCTACCTGAAGATCGCATTCGACGAAGGCCTCAATATCGGATACTATAAGGAAATCGACTTCCTGCTGAGATATCATATTTTCGAAAAGGCCATATATGAACTGGGATATGAGCTGAACAGCCGCCCGGAATGGGTAATCATCCCCCTCAAAGGCCTCAATCAAATTTTGAACAATGACTGAAACCAAGAAATCGACCAAGACCAGTAAAAATACGCCGGTCATGTCATACAGCTTGTTTTCCGAACTCGACATCCACCTCTTCCGCGAAGGCCGGCACTACCGCCTTTGGGAAAAACTGGGCAGCCATGTTGTGACTGTCAAGGGGAAAAAGGGTGTATATTTTGCGGTCTGGGCTCCGAATGCCAAAGAAGTTTCCGTGATCGGAGATTTTAACGGATGGACCGGCGGCCAGCATCCCCTCAACCCTCGCTGGGATTCTTCCGGCATCTGGGAAGGGTTCATTCCCGATCTTGGAAAAGGCACCATCTACAAATACCAGATCGTCTCCAATGAAGGCGGACAGGTACTGGAAAAGGGGGACCTCTATGCCAAGCAATGGGAAAATCCTCCCCGTACCGCTTCGGTCGTATGGGAGGGTGAACACGACTGGAAAGACAAACGCTGGATGAATTCACGGGCTAAAAAAAATGCCCTGGATTCCCCCTTTTCTGTCTACGAAGTCCACTTCGGCTCATGGAAACGCAAGGTAGACGAAGGATTCAGCTCCTTTTCTTACCGGGAAATGGCCGCTGAGCTGGTCCCCTATGTCAAGGAAATGGGCTTTACCCACGTAGAGTTCATGCCATTGATGGAATTCCCCTTTGAGGGTTCCTGGGGCTACCAACTGGTAGGTTATTATGCGCCGACTTCCCGCTACGGCACACCCGAAGACTTCAGCTATATGGTCGAAGCCTTCCACAAAGCCGGGATCGGGGTCATCCTCGACTGGGTACCCAGCCACTTCCCCGGTGATGCCCATGGAATATTCCGCTACGACGGGACCTCCCTCTATGAGCACGAAGATCCCCGCAAAGGCTTCCACCCCGACTGGAAAAGCTATATTTTCAACTATGGCCGTGCCGAAGTGCGGTCCTTCCTCATCTCCAATGCCCTCTACTGGCTGGACCGCTACCACATCGATGCCATCCGCGTCGATGCCGTCGCCTCCATGCTCTTCCTGGACTACTCCCGCAAAGAAGGAGAATGGGTCCCCAATGAACATGGTGGCCGTGAGAACCTGGAGGCAATCTCCTTCATGCGCGATCTGAATGAAGCCATCTACTCCCACTTCCCGGATGTGCAGTCCATCGCAGAGGAATCCACTTCCTGGCCGATGGTTTCCCGTCCAACCGACATGGGTGGACTTGGCTTTGGCATGAAATGGATGATGGGCTGGATGAACGATACGCTTGAGTTCTTCAAGTACGACCCAATCCACCGCCGTCACCACCAGAATGAGTTGACCTTCAGCATGACCTACGCCTTTACGGAGAACTTCATGCTGCCATTGTCCCACGACGAAGTCGTGCATGGCAAGGGTGCCCTCATCAACCGGATGCCCGGTGACGAATGGCAACGCTTTGCCAACCTCCGTCTCCTCTACAGCTTTATGTTCACCCACCCAGGCACCAAGTTGCTCTTCATGGGAGGAGAATTTGGCCAGACCCGCGAATGGAACCACCAGGATTCCCTCCACTGGGACCTGCTTCAGTACAGTCCTCACAAGGGGGTTCAGGAATTGGTTAAAGACCTTAATCAGCTGTACCGTGAAGAACCGGCCCTTTATCAAAAGCAATTCAGCGAAACCGGATTCGAATGGATCGATCATTCCGACCATGAAAATTCAGTGATCGTTTACCTCCGCAAAGGGAAAAGTAAGCGCAAAGACCTCTTCATTGCGGCGAACCTTACCCCCGTACCTCGGGAGAAGTACCGCGCTGGCATTCACCAGGATGGTGAGTGGGAGCTAATTTTCAACAGTGACAAAGGTTGCTACCATGGTTCCGATTATCCAGTATTGGAGCATTTCACAGCTTCAGACCAGGAATCCCATGGGCGTCCCCATTCTGCTGAGCTGAATTTACCACCCCTCGGGATAGTTGTATACAGGAGAAAATAGTATGAAATACATTACCATTCACGGCCACTTTTATCAACCACCACGCGAAAATGCCTGGTTGGAAGAGATTGAGGTTCAGGAATCCGCACGTCCCTGGCACGACTGGAATGAACGGATTACCGACGAATGTTATGGTCCCAATACTGTCTCCCGGATCCTCAACGACGAGGGGAAAATAGTAGACATTACCAACAACTATGCCCGCATGAGCTTTAATTTCGGTCCGACCTTACTGAGTTGGATGGAAATGAGCCGACCGCAAGTCTATAAGGCGATCATTGAGGCGGATAAGCTGAGCATGGAACACTACAATGGTCATGGTTCTGCCCTCGCCCAAGTGTACAACCACATGATCATGCCCCTCGCGAACCGCCGCGACAAGGAGACCCAGGTAATCTGGGGGCTGGATGACTTCGAGAAACGCTTTGGCCGCAAGGCAGAAGGAATGTGGCTGTCCGAGACGGCCGTAGATACGGAAACCCTCGAGGTTCTTGCTGAGAACGGGATCAAGTTTACCATTCTGGCGCCACGCCAGGCGAAGCGTTACCGGAAGATTTCCGCAGCGAATTTCGATGACACCGCAGTCAAGCTTGGGGAAACAGGGACAACGACATCTTCGAATGGCCACTCAGTCGATTCAGAAAACTGGAGTCCCGGTATCGATCCCCGGCGTCCTTACCTCTGTCGTCTCCCCTCAGGAAAGTCCATCTACTTGTTTTTCTACGACGGGGAGCGCTCCCAGGCAGTTGCCTTTGGCGGAATCCTGAAGGATGGCAGGCAGTTTGCAGAACAACTGTTCAGCGGCTTCGATGGAGAATGTGATGACAATCAACTGGTCCATATCGCGACCGATGGGGAAAGCTACGGTCACCACCACAAGAGCGGGGATATGGCTCTGGCTTATTGCATGAACCACATCCGCAATACGGGGATGGCTCGCCTGACCAATTACAGTGAATTCCTTTCCCTTACCGAGGTGGAATACGAGGTGGAGATTCATGAGGACAGCTCGTGGAGCTGTGCCCACGGAGTCGAAAGGTGGCGAAGCAACTGCGGATGCCAGACCGGAGGCCACATGGATTGGCAGCAGAACTGGCGGGCTCCCTTACGGGACAGCCTGAACTGGCTCCGGGACCGGTTCAAAGAATTGTATGAAAAAGAAATTGCCCGCTTTCACACCGATCCCTGGGAACTGCGCAATCAATATGTCAAGGTTCCACTCAAGCGAAGCACCAAGAGGGCCCAGGCATTTCTCAGACTCTTTGTGTCCGCTGACTTGGAGGAAAGAGACAAGACCCTAATCATGGCCCTGCTGGAAATCCAGCGGATGTCCCTGCTCATGTTTACCAGTTGCGGATGGTTTTTCGACGAAATTTCCGGAATAGAACCGGTCCAAATACTCCAATATGCCAACCGGGGATTGCAACTCGCAGAGGTATATTTTGGAGAAGATTATGAAGAAGAGTTCCTCAAGATTCTGGAAAAAGCTCCCAGCAACCTTCCCGAACTGGAGAATGGCCGTATTGTCTATGACAAATTCGTTGCCCCAGCCCGGTTGAACCTGACCGCGGTGGGTATGCACTATGCGGTGCGTTCCATCTTTACCGATGACCAGGTCAAACTGGAGGTGCTGAATTATATCTGCAAGAGTGAGGAATTTGAACGGTACAATGCAGGTCACCAACGATTGGTCATTGGCACCACCCGCGTCAAATCCAAAATCACCCTTTCCGAGGAAAAATTCAGCTTTGTACTCCTCTACCTTGGGCAGCACCATGTTATCGGCCACACCTTTGACCAAATCTCACACAAGCAGTTTCGAGATTTTACCGCGCGGATCAAGCACTCCTTTCAGGACAGTAACCTGAGCGAAGTGATCGAAAGAATGCGCGAATTTCCCGGCAAACGATCCTTTTCCTTCTTTGACATGTTCAAGGATGAACGGATCAAGCTGCTCCAGGGGATCATCGAGGAGCAACTCGTCATGGCGAGAAACTCCTACAACAAGATCAACGACCGCAATTATCACCTGATGAATGTGATGCGGGCCAGCAACCTGGAAGTTCCTGAGCCGATGCGCAAAAATATGGAATTGGTCCTCCACTACGATCTTCATGAACTGTTTGAAGACTCAGACCGTCGGGTCTCTATCCGAAAACTTAAAACCCGGAAACAAGAGTTGGAGAAGTGGAATATTAAACTGGACCTGGACGACTACAACTTCCTGGTGGAAAACAGGCTGCGCAAGCTGGCGGGTTCTATCATTGACCGCAGTAACCAGGAAGAAGCCTTTAACAATATCCGGGAAGTGTTGGAGAATTTGCAATCCCTGGGGATTGCACCGGATTTGAATGGCGTGCAAAACATCATCTTTCACTGGCTTCAGAGGATGAAACCCGGAGAAGAATCTAAATCTTTTAACAAGGCCCTGATCAACCTGGCCCGGTACATCAATCTGGACGTAGACCATATCCTGGCTCCCATTCGAGTGTTGAGGAAAGTATAGTAACTTATTCGATGACAATTTTCCGGGTAAACGAATAGAGCTCCGAGCTGACTTTCAGGAAGTAAACGCCCCGTCTCAGTTGGGAGACATCCAACACGCCATCCAATTCCGTAGCCGGATCTTGGTACACTTCCTCGACCAGGGACCTTCCGGTGAGATCAATCACCTCGAATCGCAATTGCCGAACCGGAACGAAGAGATCCAGTGCATAATGAATCCGGTCCTGGGCGGGATTGGGGTAGACCTCAAACCGCTTCGTGAAGAAATCAGCATCAATATCTACGGTACAATCCTCCACTTCAACTGAAAAGGCAGTTGAATCCACATCTTCCCCGTCATCAGCTTCAATTGAAATATTGGCTGTTCCCAGGGCAATTGGGATCAACTGGATCATATAGTTGGGAGCGGTACCGGTGACGCTGATATTGGCATCCGGAATCACCGCCTGGTTATCAGAGAATGCATCCACAATCAGGGGATCACCATCACCGTCTGTCGCGGTAAAAGAAAGGGTGAGGGTGTCGGTTTCACAAACCGTGTCGTTAGCGGGTGCGATCACCACGGGTGCGGTATTGGGAATACAAGCCTCCACATTGATGGCTACGGTATCTGAGACACTGCTCAGACTATCCATTACTGTCACGATGATATCTGCATTCCCTGCCAGGATCGGAACTGCAACCAGATCGTAGTTGGGAGCAGTCCCAGTGATCTGGATATTGGCATCCGGGATGACCGCCTGATTGGTAGAAACTGCAGTGACGCTGATGGGATCATTGTTAGGATCGCTCGCATTAAATGGAATGTCCAGGGTATCACTGAGGCAAACCGTATCTGCTTGAATGATATTGACCACCGGGGCTGAGTTAGTCACCCCACTGGTATCTTCCTGGTAAAAGAAGTTCCCATAGGCTTCCCCAATGGTCAGGTCGTTGTCCCCATCCCCATCCAGATCAGCAAACGCTGCCCCTGAGTAGTAATATCCTCCAGCGATGCCAAATGGATTGGTGACTGCGGTGGCAAAAGCAGGCGCCGTGACTGAACCGGTATTCTCAAAGAAAAAGAAGGTGCCTGTGTTGTTCAGAACCCCGACATCGAGGTCACCATCTTTGTCGATGTCAGAAATGGTAGGCGCAGCATAATAACTGCCTACTGCAGCGAGGCCAAAAGGATTGGTTTGGGGGGCTGAAAAGGCTGGGGCTGCATTGGTACCTGTATTCTGAAAATAGAAGAGGTCCGTATTACTTGCTCCGATCAGGAGATCGAAGTCGCCATCGTTGTCGAGGTCACCAGTCGTAATTTTCGCTTCGTATTGTCCGGTAGGCATGACAATGCCAAAGGGATTGGTCACCGGAGCAGCAAAGGCGGGTGCGGTGGCGGTTCCGGTGTTTTGATAGTATAAAGCTTCAAAACTGTCGTTTCCATACCAGAGGTCATAGTCCCCATCGTTGTCCATGTCCCGGAGGTGAACGGAGACGTAATTTGCAGTTGCAGAAGATACCAGTCCGAAGGGATCAACCTGCAGGGTGTCAAACAGAGGTGCGGTGGCGGTCCCGATATTGCGAAAGAAATTGATTTCTCCAGCCGCGTTTCCGGCAAACAAATCCAGGTCCCCATCGTTGTCGATGTCGACATAACTGGGCTTGGCTTCACCTCCAACTGTGACCAAGTTGAAAGGATTAGTTTGCTGAGTGCCAAAGGTTGGCACCTGAGCCTTGGCTTGCTGATGCATCCCGACGACTCCTGCGGAGGCAAGAAGGGCGAAAAGAGCTGGGCGAAGCTGTAACCGGGACAGATCTGGATTGAGCTGTCGGTTCAACTTACCAAACCGCTTGAGCAGGTGACGTTGCTCCCGTACGGCAAGACTTTGGAATCGTCCTGTTTGCACGAGTTGATCCAATCTCCTGACCAACCTCTTCAACTGGGAGGATTTGTAGTGTTTTTGGTAAACTTTTCTCATGGTAGACCTTTCAATAAAACAGTGACAAGCAATAGCAGATGAAAAGATACGGAGTTGCGGATTCAGACGCAATTTACCTGTACAATATGCAGCGCCTAAAGCAGAAGCAGGGTCTGGGGTGTCTTGAGAGCCTGAGACGTCTAAAGCAGCCAAGGTACCCGAAGAGTCTGCGGTATCTACAGCCTCCAGTATCTGATAGGTTTGATGTTTGAGAAGGTAATCTGATTCCGGATGTAGCCCAGTTGCCCCTTCACTAAGTCCAGACCAACCTCCTCCATGACCAAGGGGCTAATCCATCAAATAAAGGTTGTCGATCAACCTTGTCTTACCACAAAATGCAGCCATGAATCCGACCGGACGATCTTCCTTATGGATGTGGGTGAGTTCTTTCAGCCCGTCGGCACTTCTGATATCAAAATAATCCAGTTTGATCAGGGGATATTTGGTTGATTCAGCAGCTACCAATGCCACCATTTCCACCACCGGAGTACCTTCCTTGATTTTACCCTTTATCTTATTCAAGGTTTTGCTCAGGAACAAGGCTTGTTGCCGTTCTTCAGGATTCAGGTAGCGGTTACGGGAACTCATGGCCAGCCCGTCTTTCTCCCGGATAATGGGGCATTCTACAATCTTCACCGGGAAGAAGAGTTCTTTGGTCAGGGTTTGCAGAATAGCCAATTGCTGGAAATCTTTAAGGCCGAAATAAGCTTTGTGGGGGCGAACGATGTTGAAGAGTTTACTGACAACCTGAAGAACACCATTGAAATGACCGGGGCGTTTGGCACCGCAGAGGAGGCGATCCATGCCACGCAGGCCCATCTGGATTTCATAAGTGGTCCTTCCCTCGGGATATATATCTTCTATGGGGGGAGCGTATATATGCGTAGCACCAGCGGCCTTGCAAAGGGCCAGGTCTGCTTCCAAGGTTCGGGGATACTTGTCCAGATCCTCATTGGGACCGAACTGGGTGGGATTGACAAAGATGCTGACAACACGGATATCGTTTTCCTCAGCAGAGCGGCGAATCAAAGAGGCATGCCCTTCGTGAAGGGCTCCCATAGTAGGAACAAAACCGATGCTATTCTTATTGCAATAGTGGGGAGCTAAAATCTCCTGGAGTTCCTGATAAGCATTTACAGTGATCATATTGATATTTGCGGCCAGAGAATGACAGGAGGCTAGCTGATCCCTCCGATCCCAATTTGCTTGCAAAATAAATACTTCAGGTCAATTGATCCCAAACCACTTTCTAAAAGTTCTGCAAGAGAGGGATTGGGATGGACAAATCCAGCAGCATCCTCCGTAAACCAGGTAATAAAACACAGGGTCGCCAGAATACAATCCCTTCTGAATAGCGTGCTGCGGAGGAGAGAAAAAATAATGGGGAGGGGGAATTGCCTTGTAGTTTCATACCGACACAAGGCACTCATAATCCGGCAATATATTGGTTTGTTTAGACAACGCAATGAAAAAGTGAGAAAATTTCCGTATTTTTGTAGTCTATATTGTTGAAGTGCAAAATCCATTGCGCTTCGGGTTAGATTACAATGTTCTAATTTATGAGTGAGAAGTTGAGAATCCTATACGTGACCTCCGAGATTGATCCCTTCCTTAAGATCAGCAGTGCAGCAGAATTCATTCGATTACTCCCCCAGAAGTTGCAGGAAAAAGGCCACGAGATCCGTATCCTCATGCCCAAGTTTGGAGTTATCAACGAGCGCAGGAATCGCCTGCACGAAGTTGTGCGCCTTTCTGGTATCAATATCCGGGTCGGTGATGAAGAAAAACCTCTGACAATTAAGGTTGCATCCATCCCCAACGCAAAGTTGCAGGTATATTTCCTTGACAACGAGGACTACTTCCAGCGGAAGTCAGTTTTGACTGACCCTGAAAACAATAAATTTTATGCTGACAATGACGAACGCGCCATTTTCTTTTGTAAAGGCGTGATCGAAACAGTCAAGAAATTAGGTTGGCAGCCAGACATCATCCACTGTCACGACTGGATGACAAGCTTTATTCCGCTTTACCTGCGGACCCACTACAAGGACGATCCAATGTTCAAGAACACCAAAGTGGTCTTCACCTTGTATAACAATGGCTTTGACAGCGAACTTTCCCAAAATTATTTGGCGAAGACAAATATTGAGAATCTTGGCACTGAAGCGGCCAGTGGCTTCTCAGAACCCAGTTATCTGGGTGTTTGCAAAGGTGGAATCGAGATGGCCGATGTAGCTACCAAAGGTTCTGCTGAAATAGATTCCACTCTGGAAGCGTTTATGGAGAGTACACAGGATGAGAAGATTTACTTTGACTCCGAAAACAAAGATAGCTTTGTAGAAGGCTACCAGAATCTGTACACTACCATTTTAAATTAAAACGCTAATTGGAAACGACATTTAAGGCATGGCTGCTTGCGATCACGGTCTCCGCAGCCATGCTTTTCTCTTCCGGCTGCACCCCACCCAATGATGTGGGAGAGGACGTTTTACCCGATGATGATATTGTCACCGGCACCTACGTCGATACTTTTACCATTAATTTCACGACCCTCCCGGAGGCAAACAATACCACCGAGGATGCGGCCCGTTCCCTGATCGGCAACTATGTCGATGAAGAATTCGGTCACATCTTTACGGAATCATATTTCCAGGTGCGCATTGTCGGTAGCAACCTGGCCTTTGGAGACGATCCGGCTGATCTGGTGCTCGATTCAATCGTGCTCTCTTTGGACCTTACCGATTTCTATGGTCGGTTCAACGATCCGGTAGAACTGGAAATCTTCGAGATCAAACAGGACTTTCCAATTGATTCAGCCTTTGACAACAATACAATCCTGACAATTGACTCCAGCTACGATTATGCCAATGGAGCGACCATCGACTTCAGTCAACTGAATGGATTCCTCGATTTCGTACGCTTCCGTTTGGATGACAGTCTGGGACGCAAGCTATTGTATGCTGATACTGATTCGCTGGCCACCAATACCGTCTTCGCAGACTTTTTCAAAGGTTTGTGCATCCGGTCCAAACCGGTTAATCAATCCATTTCCCGTGAACCAGGTGGTGTATTCCAATGGGATCCCACCAGCAGCGTCTCGGAGGTGATCCTTTACTACAAAGACACGACCGCAGTCAAAGAATATGGATTTGACATTTCCCAATTGTCTGACCGCTACCACCGGATCATCCGAACCGATGTCAATGGAAGACTTTTTGAGCAAATCCTTCAGGATACCGTCCTTGACCAACCAGCCTATGGAGCAATTCAGGCAGGTTCTCTGGTCAATTTGTTTGTCGGAATTCCCGGAATGAAAGATCTGGACCCAGCCGGTATCAACAGCGCATTGTTGATCCTTCCCCTGGACCCTGACTTCTTTGGTTCTGATAATCGCTTTGAACCACCCAACCAAATCGTTGTCTATGTTGCCAATGAAGAAGGTACCGGGATAGATTCATCGGCGTTTATCTCCAGCTCTGCTACTTATGACCCAGTGAACCAGCGCTATGTTGTCCCACTGACCAACAATCTGCAGAACATCCTCGCAGGTCGCCTCCCCGGAGCCGGATTTATCATTGCTCCCGATGAAAGTGCGATAACCGTCAACCGGGCGATTTTTGCCGGTCCCGGACATCCGAATATAGACCTTCATCCCAAGTTCAGGGTGGTATACACCTCGATCCCGGGCGGAGGCTGATTTATTTCATAAGAAAACGAATCAACAGAATAAGCTATGTGTGGAATTGTTGGCTACATCGGAAAGCGGGAAGCCTACCCAATCCTGATCAACGGATTGAAGCGACTCGAATACCGGGGCTATGACTCCGCTGGAGTCGCCCTTCTCAACGGATCGCTTCATATCCGCAAGAAAAAAGGCAAAGTAGCCGAATTAGAGGCATTGGTTGGGGACGCAAAGCTGTCTGGAAATATTGGCATGGGTCATACCCGTTGGGCTACCCACGGTGAACCCAATGACGTCAATGCCCACCCCCACCTCTCCGAGTCAAAAAATTTCGCCATCATCCACAATGGCATCATTGAGAACTACGGTCCCATCAAGCGGGAACTGATCTCAAGAGGATATACATTCAAGAGTGATACCGATACCGAGGTATTGGTTCAGCTGATCGACGATATCTATACCAATTCCAAAGTCAGCGCCGATGAAGCGGTGCGGCTGGCACTCAAGAAGGTAATCGGTGCCTATGGCCTCGTTGTCCTGTGCAAGCATGAGCCCAACCAATTGATCGCAGCCCGGAAAGGCAGCCCAATTGTAATTGGGATTGGTGAAGGTGAATACTTTGTCGCCTCCGATGCCACCCCTTTTATTGAATTTACCAAAGAGGTCATCTACCTCGAAGAAGAAGAGGTCGCCATCATTCGCCCCCATGTCATCCTGATCAAGGATATCCAGAATGTTGAGAAAACTCCGCATGTAGAAACCCTGGAAATGGAACTGGAGGCACTGGAAAAGGGAGGATACGAGCACTTCATGCTCAAAGAGATCATGGAGCAACCCCGTTCCATCAGCGACTCCATCAGAGGCCGCCTGAACCAGGCTACCGGACAGATTGCACTGGGAGGATTGGTAGATGTCCAGGAAAAACTCCGCAATGCCAGACGGTTCATATTCGTCGCTTGTGGTACCAGTTGGCATTCCGGCCTGGTTGCTGAATATCTTTTCGAAGAATTTGCCAGGGTACCCGTTGAGGTGGAATACGCCTCTGAATTCCGGTATCGGAATCCCGTGATCTTTGAAGACGACATCGTGATAGCCATCAGCCAGAGTGGCGAGACTGCAGATACAGTAGCAGCCATAAAAATAGCACAGGAAAGAGGCGCGACGGTGCTTGGAGTGGTGAACCAGGTAGGTTCTTCCATTGCACGGATGACTGAAGCAGGCGTATACCTCCATGCCGGCCCGGAGATTGGGGTTGCCTCCACCAAGGCATTTACCTCGCAGGTGACCGTCCTCACTGCGATGGCTATCTACATCGGTCAGTTGAAGGGCTCACTTGAAGTGGATGGTCCCAAGATCATCAAAGAACTGGCTTTGATCCCTGCCAAGGTGGCCAATATTGTTAAGAGCAATGAGCAGATCATTGAGATTGCCAGTATCTTCAAGAATGCCAGTAACTTCCTTTACCTGGGCCGGGGATACAATTTCCCGGTAGCCCTGGAAGGTGCATTGAAACTCAAGGAAATTTCCTATATCCATGCGGAGGGCTATCCAGCTGCAGAAATGAAGCACGGCCCGATCGCATTGATTGATGAAAATATGCCGGTGGTCTTTATCGCCACCCAAGACAGCAGCTACGACAAAATTGTATCCAATATCCAGGAAGTAGTCGCCAGGAAAGGGCGTGTGATCGCCATCGTTTCTGAAGGTGATTCCGAAGTCCGGGAAATGGCCGAGTTTGTCATTGAAATCCCCCAGACCCTGGAAAGCCTGGCTCCGCTGCTATCGGTGATCCCCCTGCAACTGCTCTCCTACCATATTGCCGTAATGCGGGGCTGCAACGTGGACCAACCACGTAACCTTGCCAAATCCGTAACGGTGGAGTAGAGGGCATACCCTTCAGTAGAGTCCAGACCATTCAGTAGAGTCCAGACCATGCATAAGGATGGATTAGAGCCCATTCAAAAAAAATCCTTTACCTGTTTTTGGATTGATCAAAGTCCCGATCAGGACTGTTTCCTGGATTGATCAGGGTTCCGATCCTGGCTCCGCCCGGATTTCCGGGCCAGGAATTCAATCCTTTCAAAAACCCGTACCATGTCCTGCTCGATGGCCAGGTAATCCCGTACCTTTTTACCATTGTACTTGATCAGCAGGGCTACTGATCGCTTTTGATCCTGCAATGTGGGGATACAGGTATGCTTATTCAGTCGATAGGCCTCCCGCATCCGTCGCTTGATCAAATTGCGGGTAACCGCTTTTTTGAAGCTTCTTTTGGGTGCTGAGAAAGCCACCATCATAGGGAAAGTGACCAATTCTTCCGGAAGATCGAAAAAATAAGTTACCCAGAGGCCGCCACAATTAAATGACTGCTTCTGGGTAAATATAAGGTCGAAGCTCCGCTTGTAGCACAACTTCTCTCTTTTGCCGAATGTATACCGGGATTCGTTCCCGAATCCATCCGCCGAAATATTTCTATTGCTTATGTCGCGGCTCGTCACTGACGGTCAACTTTTTACGACCTTTGCGACGACGTGCGGCGAGGATTTTCTGTCCATTCTTAGTGGCCATGCGACTGGTAAAACCGTGCTTGTTCCTTCTCTTGCGCCGACTTGGTTGAAAAGTACGTTTCATTGCTTCTTCAAATTTTAATCGCTTCCCGTATTTTCTTGGGCTGGCAAAGATATCAATTCTAATTAAGATATAAAAACGTCCAGCCGCTTTCCCGTGGTTGGAACAGGAATTTTCTTTATTTTTGAATCATGAGACCGAAACTAAAGCTGAACAATATCACCACCTTGCACGACGCACGCTACTGCTCCGCGGTGGGTGTGGATTTGTTGGCATATACTCTGGGGCAAAATGCAAACAATGCCCTTTCCACCGCCCAGGTCGCAGAAGTCATGGAATGGTTGAGTGGACCGGAATCCATTGGCGAGTTTGGCTATGAAACCCCGGATGAGATCAAGCAATTGGTTGAGGCGGCCAAGGTGAACTGGATCAGTGTCCCCCTGGACTATCCTTTGCAAACCGCTGAAGGGCTTCCGGCAAATATTATTTTTCGTCTGGAAAAAGACCTCGATCCTGATTCCCTCTCCCTGATGAATCAATTGGCTGATCATTTTCCTGAGGCTTTGTTCGAATACAGCGTCGCAGAAGAGTCTGTTTGGGAATCGCTAAAGTCAAATAACCTGATTCAGCGTTCCTTGCTCCGCTTCGCTTCCCCGGACCCTATTTACGGGATGCTTACCAAAGAAGGCTTAAAGCCCTATGCATTTTCACTGGGAGATTTTGTCGAAGAACCAGACGGGCAACTGGACTACGAAACCTGTGACGACTTCATCGAAGAATTCCAGGCACTGGCAATTGCCTGAGCCCGGCAGCTGAGCCTGGCATCTGTTCTAATTGTCTGATCTCAGCACCTGACCCTACAGCCTGACCCTACAGCCTGACCCCACAGCCTGGCCCCACTCCCTGACCCCACAGCCTGATTACCCCACTCTGGAATAGATCTGGCTCAACTTCCCCGATTCCTGGTAACTGAAGTATCCATCCTGGGCAACTATGATGTGGTCGATGATCTTTGAATCGATCAACTGTGCTCCCCGGACAAGCTTTTCCGTCAACTGATTGTCTGCATTGCTGGGCTGAGGATTCCCGGAAGGGTGGTTGTGGCACAATACGATACAAGGGGCCCGGTGCAGCATGGCTTCCCGAAAGACTATCTTAGGATCAATCAGGGTGGCGTTGACTCCTCCCTGCGATATCTTCGATCTTCCCTGAACCCGGAGGTTACTGTTCAGGTAAATGACGTAAAATTCTTCATGGGGAAGGTCAATCAACCAGGGGCGGATGTAATTGGCCATTTCCTCGGGGCTTCTCAGGCGCGCCAATTCCATGCGCTGGCTCGTCTTGCGCCTTCCCAATTCAAAGGCGGCCAGCAGCTTACAGGCCACCGCCGGACCAATCCCTTTGATCTGGCAAAGATCCTTAACCCCCAGCCGGGCCAAACCCGGAAGTCCACCGAATTCCTCCAACAGCATCATCCCAAGGTCTATCGCGGTGACTCGCTTCGTTCCCGACCCGATTAACAAGGCGATCAGTTCTGCCTCGGTCAGTCCGTTCACCCCCTTATCCATCAATTTCTCCCGTGGCTTCTCTTCTTCTCTCCAGGATGAAATGGGACGACCTGGCGTTTCGAGAGGCCGATTCTCTGGTTTTCCCGGACGGTCGCCCTTCTTGCGATTCATGTCCTTTTCCAAATTGTCTTGTGTGGTTACTGGCATGAGACAAGGATACAGAACCGGCGCGGAGCGTGGATGGAAAAATTTCGCAAAAGGTAACGGGAAACTCCCTCCTAAAAGTGGCACCAAGTAAAAAGGGCCTCCCTATTTGAGCTCTTCCAGCTTTTGGAGAATGGCTTGGGTGGCCCCGGCTTGGGACTGCATATAGTCCCGATTTTGTTGCCTGAGACGCTCCAAATGAGCATTGTCTTCCAGCAGAGCGGACAATCCCGACAAAAACTCTTCCGAATTATTTACGGAAAAGGCAGTTCCCATCGCTACCATATCCACCGCTTCACGAAAATCCTGGTAACTGGGACCGAAGAAAATGGGGTTCCCATAAACTGCCGGCTCCTGGGTATTGTGAACGGTACGGCCAAATCCCCCACCGATATAGACGACTTTGGAATAGTGGTACAAGCGGGACAGCATCCCCACATTGTCGATCCACAACAACTCCGTCTCCGGCCCCATCTCTTCCAGGCAACTGTAGCGTGCCATCCGACCCTGGCCAGCCGCTACCTGGGCAGCGATCCGCTCATGGTCAATATTGTGGGGAGCCACCAACCAACGCAGCCCTTTGTGGCGGAGTGCTTCCACAGCCGGTAAAAACACTTCCTCATCTTTGGGGTAGGAGCTGCCCACCACGACCACGGAGTGCGCCCCCACAAAAGCAGAAATGCCAGGAACCTCTTCGAATTGTTCCGGCAATTGTGCTGCCCGGTCAAACCGGGTATCTCCGGTCACTGAAACCAGATCAGTGCCAACCCGATCCCGCAACAGCACCCTGGTGGCTTCATCCTGCGCAAAAATCCAGGTAAAATTCTGAAAGGCCTTTTGGTAGGACTTTCTGAGCAGGCTCTTCAGAAATCGGCTGTCTTCCCGGAGCAAAGCTGAAATCAGGAAATGCGGAATCTGCCGCGCTGAGAGTTGGGCCAGCATATTCAACCAGAGATCGTACTTGATGAAGAAGGCTTGCTGAGGTTGAAGGATGTCGAGAAAGTCACGTGCATTTGCGGGTGTATCGAGGGGCAGGTAGCAGACCGCATCGGCGAGGGCATAATGCTTGCGGATTTCGTATCCGGAGGGGGAGAAAAAGGTAAGGAGCAAGGCTTGTTGCGGGTTGCGGGTCTTGATGGCTTCTATCAGGGGGCGCCCCTGCTCGAACTCCCCCAGGGAGGAGCAGTGTATCCAGATCCAGTTTTTGCGGCCCTGAGTGGCTTCCCTGAGCCGCTGACGCCATTGCTTACGCCCATGCACCCAAAGGCGGGCCTTGGGCTTGAAACTGGCGGCAAGACGCACTGCCAGTCCATAAGCACGGATGCCCAGGGTATAGCCGGGTATCATTTCTTGAGGTTATCGGTGGGACGAGGTCCTTTCAGATCGTAGGGCCTCTTGACAAAGACGAGCTTGCCATTGCTCCGGCTCCGGCGACGGTAGCCGAGGACATAGAGCAAAGAGGGCCCCCAACGGCGGAAAGAGCGGGGGTTGACGACCAGCATATTGTCAAATTCAGGATGGCGGCGAATTCCGGGAAAGAAGGGGAGTAATTTCTGAAAGCCAATGCGACGCAAGAAGGCGGAACGGCGGATGCGTCGCTTGGGGATGCGCCGAATCACAAAAAATCCATCGTCTCCCTGGTCCTGGTACAAGGGCATAAAAATACGCCCTGAGAGGGGCGCAAAAACGGGAAACTTACGGTACTGAGCCAACAGCTCTCTGTCTTCTACTTCACGGAAATTAAAATAGCCGGGTTTCATCTTGAATTCCTCAGCATTGCGGATCCCATAGCGGTAACGGACCTCAAAAAAGTGCTGAAGACCAGAGATACACTCGGCTTCCAGGTGGTTTAGATTGAGCGCATGGTTACATAGGACATCCTTTTCCATACAGCCGGCCTGAACGACCATGACGCGTAACAGGGCAAGGTGGTTTTCGTAGGATTTGGGAGAATCGTGTTTTCCGGCTTCAAAGACGATGCTGATATGGCCCTGGGCATTGACATAGCTCAGGAAAGGGCCATTCAATTGCTCATCGAGGCCCAATATCTTCGGTACGGGAAAAGGGGCAATGAAGTCGCGGTTGCGGAGGGTGTCCCCACACAGCAAAAAGGGAGAGCTTTCGGAAGAGGTGGTATGCAAATCGAGAAATACCAGGGGGCCGGTCCGCTTTTCAGCTATTTCTGATACCAGTTCATGCAATTCGTGCATTTCCTTGGCCTCATAAGAATCCGGAATATTTCCCAGGGAACGCATGTCTGAAGCCATCTTCCACATGCGGTTGAGATCGTAATCAATGAAGCGTTTTCCTTCTTCAAGGGCTCTCAGATTCCCTGCCAGGGCTACCAATTCCCCGGAAAACCGGTCTTCAAATCCTTTCAATTCCTCCAGAAAGGTTTGCAAGGCCAGTACACCTGAAGGTTCATTTCCGTGCATTCCCCCGACTACAATCATAGTAGGGCCAGGCAATTCTCCTTTGAAATGCCCGAGTACACGGTTAACCTTCATAGATGCCTGTCGTTCTTGCACTACCTCCATTATCATACCTACTTTTTCCCTTTCTTCTTCTTCTTTTCCTCTTCTTGCGAAGCTACAAACTCTCTTAAAAAGTTATCGGCTACGTTGACAAAATGCCTTTCGGTCACGATTCCGATCAGACAGTTACCATCTCCAACTACCGG
>CAYGRE010000076.1:0-33411 GCA_964352215.1 uncultured Bacteroidia bacterium | reverse complement strand
GCTATATGGACAGAACCACCTTTGTCAGTACCAAAGGCAAAGACCCAGGCACTCTGACCATGGAGGCCATTCTCGCAGGACTTCAGGAAGATACGACCATGTACAAGATCTTCTATGACTACGATGACGCCCGGATCCGGAGTTATGCTTACAAAGAACTGGACAAGGTGATCGATTACATGAACCGGAACCCGGAAGTGAAAATCCGCCTCGTGTCTCATGCTGATGCTCGTGGTACGACCTACTACAACGACCGGTTGTCCAAAAACAGAACCTTGTCTGCATACGAGTACCTCCGTATGGAAGGCATAGGCAAGGACCGCTTGGAGCTGGTATGGGTAGGAGAGAGAAAACCCGCCAACGATTGTGGGGATGGCGTTCCTTGTACCGAAGAGGATTACCAGGTGAACCGCCGTACCGATATTGAATATGGCGGGACCAGACCTTTGCCACCGCAAATTAAACTGGAACTGCCTGATGCCATCGAAATTCCGCTTGGCGAAACCGATGACGACGGTGAAGAGGACAGCCTGGCGGTAAAGGATAGCAAGTTTGAGCGTTCCGACGAAGAAGGGAAAATCACCAAGTCTGAGCGAGATGGAGGAGATAGCGATGGTGGCGAAAAACCCTTTAAGAATCAAAGGGATGAGGCACCTGCTCCGGATTCACTTGATCCGGCCACCAAAGAGATGGCCCCTTCCGAAGAAGTGGTCAAAGAAGAAATGGGCAACGATTCTGATTCCACCGAAGTGGTAAAAGAGGAAACCGAAAAAGTAATCCCCGAAACCCCGGAAATGAAGCCCGAGGCCGAAGTGGTAAAAGAGGAAACCGAAAAAGTAATCCCCGAAACCCCGGAAATGAAGCCCGAGGCCGAAGTGGTCAAGGAAGAAGGAGACGTAGATGAAGAAACCCCCGGGATACTTCCCAAGCCTGAAGGCGAGAAAGTAACTCCTGAAGTCGAAGTGGCTGAAGAGGAAGTTACCCCGACTGAGGCAATCGAAAAAGTTGTGGAGGAAGCCATCGAGGAAATGGAAACCCCGGTTGATTCTCAATCCGCAACCCGGACCATCAATATCATCGTTCCTCCTCAGGAAGACTGATCACCGGGAAGACTGATCACCGGGAAGATTGATCACCGGGAAGATTGATCACCCGGTTTATAAACGCAACAAGAATCACATCAAAATTGGCTATCACAATAATCTGGTAGCCAATTTTGCATTTATTACCTTACGAATCCGATCAGGTTTTTGCGTCAGGCTGTGATTTAGGATAAATTGCAACATCAATAGAAGCATCCATGAGCGAAGATAAAAAGATCATATTTTCAATGTCCCGGGTAAGCAAGATTTACCCACCCAACAAGCAAGTACTGCGTGACATTTCCCTCGGGTTCTTCCTGGGCGCCAAGATTGGTGTCATAGGCATGAACGGACAAGGAAAGTCTACCCTCTTACGGATCATTGGGGGATTGGACAAAGAGTACAACGGTGAAGTTGTATTTTCATCTGGCTATACCGCTGGCTACCTCGAGCAGCATCCTGAATTGGACCCGGAAAAAACGGTCAAAGAGATCGTTGAAGAAGGAGCCTCTGAAATGGTGGCCCTACTCCAGGAATACGAAGACATCTCGATGAAGTTCATGGAGGAGATGAGCGCCGAGGACATGGATAAATTGATCAACCGCCAGGGAGAGGTTCAGGACAAGATCGAAGCCGGAGACGGCTGGAACCTGGATACCCGTCTGGAGATTGCCATGGACGCGCTGCGAACCCCTCCCGGAGACGCCAAGATCGACAAGCTTTCCGGTGGTGAGAAGCGCCGCGTGGCCTTGTGCCGCCTTTTGGTGAAGGCCCCGGATGTGTTGCTGTTGGACGAACCGACCAACCACCTGGATGCAGAATCCGTTCAGTGGCTGGAGCACCACCTCCAGCAATATCCCGGCACCGTGATCGCGATTACGCACGACCGTTACTTCCTCGACAATGTCGCAGGCTGGATCCTCGAGCTGGACCGTGGTCATGGGATTCCCTGGAAAGGGAATTACTCCTCCTGGCTGGACCAGAAGCAAAAGCGGTTGGAGCAGGAGCAGAAGCGCGAAAGCAAGCGTTCCAAGACCTTGCAGCGAGAGCTGGAATGGATCAAGATGACGCCAAAGGCGAAGAGCGTCAAGAGCAAAGCGCGTCTGAGTGCTTATGACAAGCTGGCTTCGGAAGATGGGATCAAGCGGGAGCAGGAATTGGAGATCTTCATTCCGGCGGGACCGCGATTGGGCGACGTAGTACTGAATGCAGAGGGCGTTTCCAAAGCCTTTGGTGACCGCCTCCTCTTCGAGGACATGAATTTCAAGCTTCCTCCCGGAGCCATCATGGGCGTGATCGGACCGAATGGTGCGGGTAAAACCACCCTGTTCAGGATGATCACCGGCCAGGAGACTCCCGACAGCGGCACCTTCACGGTAGGTTCTACCGTCCAGCTCGCCTACGTGGATCAGGAGCACGAAACCCTGAACCTGGAAGATTCGGTTTACGATGCCATCACCGATGGCTATGAAAATATCCAGCTGGGCAATATCAGCATCAATGGGCGGGCCTATGTCAGCCGTTTCAACTTCAATGGCAGTGACCAGAGCAAGCCCGTGAGCACCCTCTCCGGGGGAGAGCGGAACCGCCTCCACCTCGCTCGGATGCTCCGCTCCGGCGCCAACGTCCTCCTATTGGACGAACCGACCAACGACCTCGATGTGAATACCCTGAGGGCATTGGAAGAAGGTCTGGAAAATTTCGCCGGATCGGCGATCATCATATCTCACGACCGGTGGTTCCTGGACCGGGTATGTACCCATATCCTGGCTTACGAAGGCGATTCAACGGTTTATTTTTACGAAGGCACCTATACAGAATACGAAGAGAACAAGAAGCAACGGTTGGGCGATGTCGGACCGACCCGGATCAAGTACAAGAAGCTGACCAGGTAAGCGAAGGCTGAGCCGAAAGCGAAAAGGATACCTGGGGTCAGGAAAAGATATATTCTTTGAGTAGGTCCATTCAGGGACCAGTATCAACAGCAAGAAGCAATTTTCAGACCAGCAGAGATTGGGAACAAAGTGCTGGCACGGTATAAAAATGAGACAGAAGACAACTGATGAGTGATCAGGAGGAAATAGTCATAGATCTGACTCCCTTGCGGGAAATAGCAGGGGACGATGATATGTTCGTGGCCGCCCTTTTGGGAAAAATGGTCAAGCAGTTGCCCATCTCTTTTGCGGACATGGAGCGAACCAGCAGAGAAGAAGATTGGCCCGGTTTGAAAGCTGCGGCTCACAAAGCCAAATCCACCTTTGCCTACCTGGGTTTGGAGGACATGCGTGGCAAGCTCAAAGACATCGAACACAACGCCATGGATGGCGTCGACCTTGACAAATTACCGGAAATGGTGGAGTCTGCCCTGGAGTTGGGTAATCGAATACTTGTTAAACTGAAGGAAGAGTTGATGAAATTGATGTGATGCTGCTATGGGATCAGAGTAGGGATGATTGACAAAAACACCTCTATAAAGCTTTCTTACCTCAGCCCTATCACTTCCGTTCCGGCCTACGTCCCACCATATATTTATCTACCCAATACCCAGTATCGAGACGGTCATAGCGTACCCCTTTAGAAGTGGTGGCATGGATAAAGGTGACCTCATCACCAACGACCTTGGTCACCATTCCTACATGATCGACTTTGCCATTGCCTTTGGCAGCAAAAAATACCAGGTCGCCCGGCATGAGTTTGTCCCGACTGACCTTGGTGCCGTATTCGCTTTGAGCTTTGGAACTGCGGGGGAGGGGAATGCCAATCGTCTCGTAGGCGTTGGTGGTCAAGCCGGAACAATCGATCCCATTTCGGTTGATGCCACCATAGCGGTAGGGAACCCCCAAATAAGTTTTGGCTTCGCGGAGCACCTTGTTCAGTTCATCAGAAACGACCACGCCCGATTCGGGGCTGCGGCCATCCATGCTGCTGTCATCACCGCCCCGCATTGCTTCAGAGCCATGTTTTTCAACTTTGCTGGTCTTTGAGGAAGCAATGGTATTGCCACTCTTGTCTTTCAGAAGGTATTTGTATTTGCTCGCTGTCGCTTCAGGAGTCTTACAGCCAACCATCAAAACACCCAGGGCAAGGGCAACAATAAGAACTGGATTGAGTCTTCGCATATCGGTAAAAGTTTACGGAAACTTAAAGAGCAAAGTTACAGTTGCCTGAAAAACAGCCCTATAACCCTTATCCACTAAAAGAGAAGCATTTATCAGAAGCGTATATTATCCTGAACTGTTTGTAAGCAAAAACAGTCTCGGATTCCTGCCAGAATTTGAAAAAGAGGTTAACTGTTTGTAGTCGAACCCATACGCAGTTAGGGGAGCAGGGTTAACTAAATACGGTTGGAGCCATACTCAGTTAGGGGGCGAGGACAATCAACTATGGTAGGCACCCCCCTAAGTTAGGGCAGCCAGGTTAACTGTTTACGGTTTGGCACCCTACTCAATTATGGGGACGGGGTTAAATAATTACGGATGACGCCTTACTCAAATATCGTGTCTGGGTTAAATAATTGCGGTTGGCTCCCAACTCAGTTATGGCTCTGGGTTAAATTTTAGGGTTGACACCCCAACAAGTTAGGGGCGCGGGGTTAACTATTTAAGGTGTTCATCCCAACTAATTGCCCTGCTGCGGATAATCAGTATAGGGGCCTCGGTTAACCAGATACGGTTGCCATCCTGGTCACTTATGTCTGCCACCCTGACCATTTGTGTCTGCCACCCCAATCGGTTACCCGGCTGGGTACAATCGGTTTTGCCTCTCAGTCAATTAACTAAGCTGCTACCTCAATCAATTACCCAGTCGGGGACAATCAGAATGGAGGGGTATTTTGGAGGAATATGGGGGGGTATTTTGAGCAATGGCTACAATTCCGCATCCAACTCTCTGGGATGCCAGAAGAGTTCTTCGAACTTCTTCACCTGATTGTCTACGACCTCCACACCCTCTGCCTGCAACAGGCTTTCCATCGATCTTTCAGGAGGGAAATGGCTGGCCCCGGTCAAGAGACCATTGCGGTTGAGCACCCGCTGCGCGGGCACATCCGGCGGACTCGAATTCATGGCCCAGCCGACCATCCGCGCACTTTTCTTGGACCCGAGGTACTCGGCAATGGCTCCGTAAGAGGTCACACGACCACTTGGAATTTGCCGCGCCACCTCCCACACATTTTCGAAAAAACTATATTTTTCGGTTTCTTCAGCCATAGGCAATATCAAAGGCTCATTTCGACTTCACGCTTCAACTGCGCCACCTTTTCAACGACCTCCTGCCGGTCCATGTCCTTGTATTTGTCCGGCAACAAAGCCTTCGAAGTACATTCCAGCACCGCCGCATAGTTCATCAATTCGATCTCCATCGGATATGTCGGAGGAAGGAAATCTTCCAGGGCGCCGTGGATGTCCTCCATCGTCACCTCTTCCCGCCCATCAGAGGCGGCACGGAACTTGGCCCGCGTAAGTGCGGCTTCCATTTCAGCTCCACTGTTGACGGTCATATTCTCAAAGAAATCGTCCTGCAATCCACTGGCATCAAAGTATTTCATACCCGTCTTGCGCAGCATGATCTCAAACAACTCCCGCTTTTCATCCGCATTTTCAGGATAGAAGAGGGCAATATGCTCTTCTGCGCGTCCTTGACGCTTAAAGTCAACCGGCATCAGATCCGGGCGGGCCGTAACCAGGAACCAGATGATCTTTCCGCGGTGGTCCGTATTGGACATGAAAGAAGCAATCATCGAGAAGACCCGGCTGCTCACACCGGAATCACCATCCGAACTCCGGGAACCCAGGTAAGCATCCGCTTCGTCAATCATCACCGCCACTGGGGTCATCGCCTTGAGCAGGTTCAGCACCTTTTCCAGGTTGCCTTCCGTCTCTCCCTGCCACTTGGACCGGAAATTCTTCAGGATTACCATCGGCACTCCAATGTCATTGGCAAAGCAGGTGATGAGAAATGTCTTTCCTGTACCCACCGGTCCAGCCACCAGGTATCCCATCGGGACCACATCCTGACGGCCATTCTTGACCGCACTCGCGGTTTGCAACAGGTGCTTCTTGGCGTGGCGGTGACCCGCCACATCTTCCAGGCTAAACTTGGACTGAACGAATTCCAGCAATCCACCGGCCTCCGCTTCAATCATCTCCTTCTTCTTCTTGTTCAGGTCCTCATAGCTGAACTGAAGCTTGTTTTTGACCAACTCGGCCAACATACTCTTCAGGTGCGCGATGTTCAGACCGGCTGTATTTTTGGCGAGGACTTCAGGACTCATTTCCAGCAGGTCCATCCCGATCGGATACCGGTCGAGGTAGTAGTCAATATAGCCGAGGCGTTCTCCTTCAGTGGGGTAACCGATCTCAACTTCGTGGTTGTAGGGACTGCGGACATAGCCCTGGTTGAGGGTTACAATCTTCTCTGCCAGCAGGACAATCGCGAGGTCATTGTTCTTGAAAAGCCCTTCGTTGGCCCAGCGCTGCAGGAAGACCAGGATGGCACGGTCTTCAGGGTTGTAATTGGCCGCATTGGCCATCGGGATCAGGGTATCCGCATATTCGATGATGAAGGCGATGGAATAATCTTTATTCTCCATGAGCCGCTTGCGGAAGTGCATTTCCAGCAAGGTAAAAGCGCGGACCGGATCACGGGGAGGAGCATTGTGGAAGTTGGTCCCGTGCAGGGTGTCATAAGCTTCCAGCGAACGGATAAAGTCAGCCCGCATTTCCCGGTTTTTGAAACGGATGCCGGAGGCGCGGTCGTAGAAAATCACCAGGTTTCCACCACGGAACAATTCCTCACTCAGGAAATCACGGAGCAGGTGGTATTGGCGCTGTTCGCCTTCGCGTACCTCGACCAGGTCAAAGATATTGCCATGGAGAAGGTACTGCCCAATGGTGCCGGAATAATATTTCCGGGCAAAATCACCAACCCATTTAGGGTATGTTTTCTTGGTTCTGTTGATTTCCATATATAATTGCGAATTATGCTATCGTGTCTTTGAAAGAGAAAACTCCACCGGTTGGGCATTGTTTTTCCCGAGTACAAATCATTCCGATCGTACTTCAGAGACAGTTCATTCGGATTGTCCCATCGTACCAATCATTCCGATCGTACTCCATGCACAAATTAAGAGAGTAGAATAGGGGAAGCAAAGAATGTGGATGAAATTTACGTCTTTACCACTTGAGGACCTGCTTCAGCGTCCGGGAGCGTTCCCGGCTGGAGATGACCTCTTTCCCATTTTTCAGGACAATCTTGAATCGATTGCCAAACCAGATGACGATTTCATCCACCTGACCCAGTCCAATCAAGGCCGAACGGTTGACCCGGAAAAACTTGTCCGAGGGCAATTTCTTCTCAAAATAGTCCAGGGTCTGGTTCATGGTATAGTCCTTGTCCTTCGTGTAAAGGATGGTATTGCGTTCTTCCACCTCTACGAGCACGACCTCATCGTAGTCGATCAACAGGTAACGGTCAAAAGTGGGAATGGGGATTTTGTTGGAAAACGGCAACTTCATATCGCTGGCTGCTTCTTCCAATGAATCCAGACTGGGACGCAATCCCTCCAGGTATTTACCCCTCGGACTGTTGCGGATTTTGTCCAGCGCTTCGCTCAACCTTTCTTCGTTGAAGGGCTTCAGCAGGTAGTCGATGGCATTCAATTCGAAGGCCTTGATGGCATGCTCATTGTATGCGGTGGCAAATACCAGGTAAGGGAGATCGGCATCGTCCAGGTGAGAGGCGACCTCGATCCCGTTCATTCCCGGCATTTCGATGTCCAGAAAGGCGATGTCCGGCTTTAACTTTTGGATATGCTCCAGGGCATCCACCCCATTTTCAGCTTCGTAGACCAATTCGATGTCATCAAACTTCTTCAGCAGCCGCTTCATCTTGCTCCGGGCGGGCATCTCATCATCGGCTATCAGGACTTTGTATATACTCATGCTTGTAGTGGAATTTTTATAGTGACCCGGGTGCCATTTCCGGTGTTCTCAAAATACAAAAGATTCTTCGTTTCATAGATCTGCTCCAGCCGAGTGGTAATATTATTCAGCCCAGTGGAACTGGTGATCTTTGAATAGTCAATTCCGGGTCCGTTGTCTTCGATGGCGCACTCCAGATATCCGTCTTTTTCGGAAGCTTCGATCAGGACCTTTCCCTTCCCCATGATCTTCGCGACCCCATGCTTGATGGCATTTTCTACGATGGTCTGAATCACAAAGGCTGGCAATTCCACATCCATCATTTTGTCCGACAGGTTGTATTCCAACTCGAGGCGTTCCCCGAACCGGATTTGTTCTATCTCGAGGTAGGTACGGACCAGGGTCATCTCTTCGCGCAGGGAGACAAAGTTGCGGCTCGATGTTTTGAGGGTATAGCGAAATATAAAAGCCAGCTTCTCGATCGCAACTTCCGCATCGTCCGGGGCATCGTGGATCAGGGCAGAGATGGTATTGAGGGTATTGAACAGGAAGTGGGGGTTGATCTGAGAACGGAGGGCGGTCAGATTGGCTTCGTAGTTCTTCTGCATCAACAGCTTTTCCCGTTCCAGCAGGTGCAATACCCCCAAAGTCAGTTGTGTTTGCTGCACAATTCGTGAGATGATCTCAAGGTCTTCCAGGTTGAAGACCCCCCGGTTCCTGCGGCTGATCATCAACAAGCCATAGATATTGTCGTTTACCGTGATCGGATTGGCAAAGTCAAAATTGGATGCCTGCAAGGGGGCTTCGATGGACATGGGAATTTCTGCGACGACCATTTGTCGGTTTCTGGCCCAGAAGAGGTCGGCCATTTGCAGTGGCGCATAAATGGACTCCAGAACTGCGTCCTCCATCTTGGGCGATCCTCCGGCTCCTGGCTCGTCCTTCATCCAAACCACCACTTTGGGGGCAGAGAAATAGTCCTTGAGCGCATCTACGAGGTCATCCAATAGCCGTTGAGAAGAAGAGTACTGGGAAATTCTGGCCACAAAGCGGTCAATCCGGTTGCGACGCTCTTGTTGGGCCAGGACGAAATATTTTCGGAGGCGGCCCTCATTGGCTTTGTAGAAAAAGCGGAAAATCAACAGGATCAGGAGGAGCGCGGAAATCTCAAGGTAGGTCTGGTATTTGAATTGCAGGCCCAGGGAGAGCAAGGTGGAATGCAACAGGTAGTAGAGGAGGAAGGCGATCCCGGCAAACAGCAAATACTGGATGGAGCTGGTCAGGACGACACTCACCCGGCCAAACTTCAGTTGGGAGGCGGTGGCACTGATCATGGGGATGAGAATGGCACCGAAAGAAAGCAGCATCGGCCATTCCGGAATGGCATTGTCAAGGACGAGGGGGGCCGATGCACCCGTGGAGATAAGGGTATAGAACGCCAGGAGGGAACCCACATAGGCAATGGAGCCGATATGGAAGAGTTGATCGATCCGGCTTCTGCCTTTCCATTTTTCAATCACGGACAGCAACAGGACGGCCATGACCGCGCTCAGCATAAAGTGGAGCAGAAATGGTTCAAAGCGGTGGGTGAGGAGCGGGTCCCCATTGCCATAAAGTGTTTCATTTGCCTGAAACAAGAAATAGCCACCTACCCCGAGGCCGGGAAGCACCAGGAGCCTTATCCATCCTTCCTTGATCCGCGAATACACTGCAACAATTCCGTGGGCCATGGTCAGGCTCAAAAAGACGACCAAAAAGGTAGCCTCCACTTCGGTAGAGATAAAGTCTGTGCTGACCAACAGGTTCAGGTGCCTCGCCAGGAGGCAAAGGAAGACGAGGAAAGAAAAAGAGATCACCGCAAATAGGGGCCAGGTCGTTTTCAGGCGGCTGCGAATGATCGGATAGATGATCAGCATGCTGATCAGAGAGAGGAAGGAGCCCAGGATGAGAATCCAGGGGAATACAGTCCAGAGGGAATGGGTGTCCGTAAAATCAAATTTGGGATCAACCCCCGTTTCGATGAGCAGGCTTTTCCAACCCGTTTTACCAGCGAGTGAGGTGGGGCGCTCCACCTGAAAGAGGAGAACTTTGCCGGGCGGGGCATTGGCCACGATATTGTCGACCACTTCGGCACGGTAGATGTCTTCGTAGTCGATTTTGCGTAACACATCCCCCACTTCAAGGTATTGTCCATCCAGGAGCGAATTTCCTTTGATCAATGGGTGTACGGAGGACACAATGACGCCAGCATCGCTGTCGGCCCAGTTGATCCAATCATTTCCGGAAAAGGGGGAGGATTGAGTAACAGGAGCAATTAATTCTGAAATATGGTTTGTGCTTCCGTTTTGGAACACATTCCAGGTCATCGCCCCCCACCAGGAGAGGATCACGACCAGACTGAGATATTGGGATCGGATCTTCAAATTGGGGACAAAATAAAAAAAAGCTAGGGGACTCAATCCGACATTGCGGAGAATCACCCTAACCCTTGCTCTTGTTGCCAGGTTTCCCTGACACTTCTAACCTACAAAATCGATTGAAACAATCGCCGGAAGGCCGTTTGAACCGTCTATTTTTGGGATTAAATGGTATCATTGCACGAATTATTTGTTCGGGGGAATGAAATTTAACTATCTTTGCTCCACTACTCGGGGATGTTAAGTTCCTGATTAACAGGAGACCCCGAAAAGCTATATGGTGTAATCTATCTGCCCTTGTGGCCCTAACCCTTACCCTGATTCTTGCAATTTTATAACCCTTCACCCACCCGCTTCATAGCGGGTCTCCATTTTTATAGGGGTTTATTTTTTTATTACCAATCCCGGTAATTCTTCGATTTCCACCGGTCTCACCTCCGGGATCAACCCAGCCAGGAAGGCAGCTTCTCCCAATACATCTTTTGCGTTTTCCCCTGCAAGCATCCTTTGGTGGATATCCTTGTCAAAGTGTTTTTTGCTCAGCTTGACTCCGTTGGGGCCCATCAGGAGGCCGTGGTGAAGGTAGCAAGGGGTGTTTTGTGCCCCATCTGCCATTGGCCCTTCTCCCCATATACTTTTTACCCTTTCGATAACCTTTGCCATCAACAATTGCCTCCCTGTTGATTCCAGAATGTCCATTCCGCGAATGATCAGGTTAACTCCCTGTCTCAGATCGTCCACTACCACCGCGAACTGATAGGTCCAGTTTCCGTTTCGGTCCCGGATGATTACATCGCCGCATTGGCTGGCCGGTTGTTGGGCTTGCGGGCCTTGCAGGAGGTCGTTGAATTGGATGGTTTCGGATGGGGGCAGTCGCAGGCGCCAGGCAACGCTTTTGGTGAGCGGTAAGCTGCGGTCCCGGCAGAACCCATCGTAGGGGGACTCGTCACTGGGAAGAGGCGTTACACGTTGCCGCAGGGTCTTGCGGGAGCAGTCACAGGCGTAGAGGAGGGGAGGTTGGTGCTGGTCCTCTTGTTTGAGGCCCGGCTGGTGGCGGTCTTGCTGCTGAAGGTCTGGTTGGACCTGGTCTTGCCGCTGAAGACCAGGCTGCTGAAGGTCCCGTGCAATAGAGACATATCGGTCATCCATGTCGCTCTGCCGATATGAAATAGGCTTTCCCGACCTGAACTCAGAAATCAGTCCAATGTCAGGAATCAGCCCCAACCATTCCAGATCATCCAGGATCGCCTTTTCATATTCAGGACGGACCCTGGTACGGTCATGGTCCTCCATGCGGAGAATCACTTTCCCCCCAATCCCCCGCGCAATGCCCCAGACATAAATGGCATTGACCAGATGACCCAGATGGAGGTAGCCGGTTGGACTCGGTGCAAACCGGGTAATGGCCGGCTGTCCGTCGAGACAAGCCAGAATAGAACTTTTGTGAACCTTTGTGGGTGCGGGAGCCTTCTTCACGGTTGCCAAATTAGAATAAATTCAGAAGGTCTGAGAATTCTTTTCCCGATAGCTGTGGTGCTGAATACCCTATAGAAGGGGCGGAGGATTTCGGGAAGGGCGTTGAGACATTTTAAGGTAGTCGGGTTAAGTTTGATCGTAAGAAAGTCTAAGGCCGCGCTGATCTACCCTTGGCTTCGAGCCAAAATAGGTGGAAGTCCTCGGCCGTTTTACTGCGCGTTTGCGCATCCGGTCGTACAATACTGCGGCATGGATCCCTCTTGACCGCCTTAAGAATGCCATAAAAGATGAAAGTACTCCTGTCATGCTTGAGGGTATTACCCTGCAAATTTGCGGGTTCAGACCCTCAAAACTGCGAGTCAAGACCCTCAAAATTTGCGGGTTCAGACCCTCAAAACTGCGGGTCCAGACCCTCAAAACTGCGGGTTCAGACCCTCGAAACTGCGGGTCTTGACCCGCAAGGGATAGTGGGAAAACGATCAAATCCGGGAGTAACACTGGTCATACGTTCGGACCAAGATGCGCGGCAGTTAACAGGAAAATCTTCAAGTTTGAGTGCATTTGGATAGCAATTTGCGGAAAGGGTAACTAACAACCTTCCAAATTCCCCGTTCCAAATAAAAAATGTCAGGCTGGACCCCAGGGTCCAGCCTGACATTTCACTGAGGGCGAAGCCTCAACACCGAGAATCATTCATTGAAGCCAAAGCCTCAACATCCAGCATCAATGGTCAAATGCATAGATCTTTTTAGTGCCATCCTCGGCCATGCCTTCGATCATCACACTTTTGCCACCAGCATTCATCTTGTCAACCACCTCTTCTGCATTCTTAACCGGTTCCTCATTGACCCTGGTAATCACAAAACCCTCTTCTATACCGGCATCCTTCAGTCTTCCACTCACCAACTCGAGTACCTTCACTCCTTCTTTCAAGCCCAACTGGTACTTGTCCTTGGTCGATAGTGGCGCCAGGGTAGCACCCAGATCGCTTTCCGTCCCAATCACCCCCGGTTCCTTGGCGTCGTCCGTACGACGTGCACCAAGCGCAGTCTTGCCTTCCTTGTTCCGAAGGACAACCTTCAATGTCATAGGTTGACCATCGCGAATGATCTTCACCCGCACCTCATCGCCGGGGCGATAGGTTCCGATGACCTCCTGCAATTCAGAAGAAGAACCAATATTCTCGTCATCTACCTGCACAATGACATCACCCCGCTCCACTCCACCGGTAGCCGCTGCGCTTCCCGGTATGATTCCGGAAACATAGGCACCATTCAGCGTGGTCAGGTTGCGGTCATCGGCAAATTGGGCATTGATATTGCGGATTTGCACCCCGATGATGCCCCTCTGTACTTCTCCAAACTCGCGGAGGTCCTTCATCACCTTGCTGACAATATTGGCCGGAACCGCAAATGAATAGCCCGAAAAAGAGCCCGTTTCAGAGGCAATGGCGGTATTGATTCCGACCAGATCCCCATCGGTATTGATCAAAGCCCCCCCGGAATTTCCCGGATTGACTGCTGCATCAGTTTGAATAAAGGACTCGATCGCAAACTCTTCGTCGAGCAGGTTGAGGCTCCGCCCTTTGGCACTCACAATACCAGCTGTAACTGTAGAGGTCAGGTTGAAGGGATTGCCCACCGCGAGTACCCATTCCCCGATTTGAACAGAAGTAGAATTGGCAAATGAGAGGAAGTTCAGGTTTTCTTCCTGGATCTTCAGAAGGGCGAGGTCAGTGGTCGGATCGGTTCCGATAACCTCTGCAATATAGGTGCGTTTGTCCTCCAGGGTGACCTCAACCTTTTTCGCCTTTTCGATGACGTGGTTGTTGGTCGCGATAAATCCGTCGTTGGAAATGATGACACCCGACCCTGAAGATTGACCACCCCGTCCACCAAATAACTCTTCGAAGGTGGTAGGGGTAGAGCTTTTCGAGGACTCGTAGGTGGAACGGATGTGAACCACCGCAGGGGTGGCTTTAGTGGAGGCTCCGATAAAGTTCGGTGCTTCCATAGTGTTGCTGCCGGATGATTTTGATCCCGGGGTAGCAGGGGCAGGAAGGTCGAAGTTGGCCGGACGTACATTGTTACTCTTTTGTTGGGCAACAATCTCCAGCTTTCGTTCAAGTGCTTCGTACTTACCTTGATTCATATATTCTGAAATCCCTACGCCTGCTGCAACACCTGTGAGGGCGAGGGCAAAAACTCCTATCCACTTTTTCATGATGAGTTAACCTCCGTGTAAGTCCTGTGTAATACGTATTAAACGTAATAAAAACGCCGATGGTTTTGATTGTCTACGTTTATTATGAACGGAAGGCCGTAACAGATATTGTGTCAGGCACTAAAGATATTGGGGCTGCGACCAAATCAGAGGTCCAAAAACTGAATATCTTCTTGAGCTTTGTAGTAATCGTCGATTTGACCAATATCTATCCAATAATCCAAAAGGGTAAAGGCAGATACCTTGGCATTGTTCTGCATGGCGGTATCGATCAATTCCACCGCATCAAATGCTTTGTCACGGGGAATATAGTCGAACATCTCCCTGCGCATGAGGTAAATGCCAGTATTGATATAGTGGGTATAGCTGGGTTTTTCCTTGATCGAATGGACCTGGTGGTTGCCATCCTTGTCAAGGATGCCATAGGGTAAATTGATCCGATAGGGGATGGTCGCGATGGCGAGGTCTGCGTCCTGCTCCAGGTAAAATGCGTAAAAGCGTTCGAAGTTGATGGTGGTGAGCAGATCGCCATTGATGACGAGGATATCTTCGAAAATAAAGTCATCCTTAAGGGCAACTCCACCGATGGTGCCGAGCGGGCTGGGTTCAAAAATGTAGCTGATATTTGCCCCCAGGTCCTTGCCATCGCCAAAATAATCCTGAATCATCTCACCCATATAATTGACACAAAAGGTGACATCTTTCACGCCAGCCTGGACCAGCCTGCGAATGGAATATTCGACAATCGGATTCCCTCCTACCTTGAGAAGGGGTTTAGGGCAGTCATCAGTCAAAGGGCTAAGTCGATTACCTCGTCCACCGGCCATCACAATGGCTTCAAATGGCAAAGTAGATTGATAAGCTCCTCTTTCTCTGCTGCTCGCTTTTGGTTTATTCAAATCCAAGGGCAACTCAAATCTTTCACATACAAAAAAAAGACCCCGAATGAATCCAGCGACGCATTTTACGATCACTGGCTCAAAACGAAGATATACTTTTAAAAGTAGAAATTAAAATACGGGTATCTTTTGGGAATCATCCTGTATCCTTCCCCAAGATATCATTTTCTACGTGTATATTTGGATATTAGTTTGTAAAAGAAACGCCTGTCAATCTCAAGAATGATTCATTTAGACGATAAACTCTCCCAAAAACAAGCGGAGAAAGCTGTGCTGGTCGGAATACATAACCGGGAAACTCCTAAAGAAAAGGCGGAGGAATACCTGGATGAATTGGAGTTGCTGGCCAAGACAGCCGGAGCCACAGTCCTGAAAACTTTTTTACAGCGCCTCGACAAGCCGGTGCCCTCTACTTATGTAGGTAAAGGAAAGCTGGAAGAGATTGCAGAATATGTTGCTGAAAATGAGGCAGATCTGGTCATCTTTGACGACGACCTTTCTCCTTCCCAGGTGCGAAATATTGACAAGGTGCTGGACATCAAGGTACTGGATCGAAGCGGTGTCATTTTGCATATTTTCAATGAAAGTGCACGGACCGCACAGGCCAAGGTTCAGGTAGAATTGGCCCACCTGGAATATATGCTTCCCCGATTGACCGGACTTTGGACACACTTGTCCAAGCAAAAAGGTGGTATTGGTATGAAGGGCGCAGGGGAGAAGGAGATCGAGACCGACCGACGAAATATACGCTACCGGATTGACCTGTTGAAAAAGGAATTGGAGAAGATCGACAAACAGAACTTCACCCGGCGGAAACAAAGGGGTACCATGGTCCGGGTTTCTTTGGTCGGTTATACAAATGCCGGTAAGTCTACCCTGATGAATGCCCTTTCCAAAGACAAGGCCCGCGTTCTCGCCGAAGACAAGCTTTTTGCGACTCTTGACACCACCGTACGGAAAGTGGTTTTTGACCTGGTTCCCTTCCTGCTATCCGATACAGTTGGGTTTCTCCGCAAACTCCCCCACAATCTGGTGGAATGTTTTAAATCGACCCTCGATGAGGTGCGGGAGAGCGATATCCTGTTGCACGTCGTGGATGTATCCCACCCCTCTTACCTGGATCATATTCAGGTGGTCAACGAGACATTGGTGGAAATCGGGGCTGGAGACAAGGAAGTGCTGGTTGTATTCAATAAGGTCGATCAATTGACCGAAGAAGAGCAAACGCTTTTGGAAGATACCTGGATGACCCGCAAGCACAAAGCGGTATGTATTTCAGCTGCGAATAAGATCAACCTGGAGGGCCTGAAAGAGATCATGGTGGAAATCGTGCGCAAGCATTACAAGGATAAGTATCCGCATTTTCACCTGGCTGAGAGGCCCGATTGGGGCGAATACGAGCAATAGGTTCTTTTGATGTTCCGGGCACCGGCTTTGGTGCTGCTTTGCTTAAGCAGCGTCAATTACTTCCATCAAACAGGGACGCGGTATTCTCCTCATCGGCATACACCCCTTTCCCCGAAAACAGTTTCCCGACGGTTATCAGCAAGATCTTCAGGTCCAGGCCGAAGCTTTTCCGATCCACATACCAAACATCCAGCTTGAAACGCTCGGTAAAACTGATGGTATTCCGACCTTTGATCTGGGCCCAACCGGTGATGCCCGGAAGCACTTCAAAGCGGCGTTTCTGCTCTTCGGAATAAAGGGTCCAGTATTGGTGGATGAGGGGACGGGGGCCCACCAGGCTCATGGAGCCACCGATCACATTGAACAATTGGGGGAGTTCGTCGAGGGAGAGGCGGCGGAGCCACCGCCCCACCGGAGTGAGACGCTTGCGCTGGTTGTCTTCTTCCCGTTCTCCCGGTAAAATGTCCCGCAGGGTGCTGAATTTGATCAGCTTAAAGGGTTTTCCCCGGTGCCCGGTACGTTCCTGAATAAAGAATACACGCTGCTGACTGACAAGCAAGGCAAGACAGATCAATACAAATAACCAACTGAGGACCGCGAGGACCAGCACAGAGAGTACCACGTCACGCAGTCGGTAGACCATCACATGTACACGATCTTGGTTTGGGGAAGTCTTGATTTGAGTGCTTCAGCCTTGGCTTTGCTGAAATCATCCTTTGAGAGGTGGAGGTGCTGCAACTGACTCATTTTGAGCAAAGGGCTGTAATTCTCAATCGGGTTTTCAAACATGAAGAGGGAGCGCAATTCCAGGCAATCCAACAGGGGGCTGATGTCGGTAATCTTATTGCGGTACATCACGATTTTGACCAGCTCGGGCATGAAGCCCACCACCCGAATGTCGGTCACATTGTTGGAGTGAATGTCCAGGTATTCGAGTTGACTCAGGTCAGCCAGGTAAGAGAGGTCACTGATCGAATCGTTTTTTCCCATGGTCAGCGCCTTGAGACCGGTTTGCCGGGAGATGGGTTGTAAGTCTTCATTGCCTTGCAGCACCCCTTGCACACAGAGGTATTCCAGGTTCTCCATACTGTCCAATAAGTGCATCGAGAGGGTGGGCATTTCCAGGAAAGAGAGGTTCAGACTGTTCAGCTTGCGGAAATTGGCAATCACATCCACATTGGCTAAAGTAGAGCAGGAGTACACAGAGAAATATTGCAGGTCGGTCCAATGGGCAATCGAATCAATTGACTTGATCTTGTTCTTGGCCAGGTCGAGGTGGGTGATCTGGGAAAGATGGGCAATCGAGTCGATGGTGGTGATCTCATTTTCATACAAGTTGAGCATCCTCAACTGGGTCAACTCCTTCAACGGGCTGAGGTCGGAAATGAAATTTGACTTGATAGAGATTTCTTCGGCTTTGGTCAATACCTGGATTCCTTCCAGTGAACGCAAACCATTTCCCTGGCATTCGAAGACTTTGAGATTCGGGAAATCTGCCAGCCAACTCAGGTCCTCTATTTCAGAATCTGCTATGATCAGGCCTTGCAGGTCACCGAATGTGTTCAACGCGACCAGGTCCAGCGGAGCCTTATTTTTGATGTACAACTTCTTGACGTTATCGGGGCTGCGGATCGCCTTGGCATAGGGAACCCAGTCTTTTTCTTCCTTGAGCCGATTGATCCAATCCCCATCGTCCTGGGCGGTAACCCCTCCATAAGTCAATAGGATTAAAATAAGACTCGTCAGGCTGTACTTGATGGCAATCATCTCTATTTCAGTAATTTAACGATCAACGCTTGTAGTTTTTCTGAGGGGAGTAACAATAAGTTGTGGCCTCCTCTGATCAATGTGAGTTCAGTGCCGGGAATCTGATTCGCAAATTTTTCTCCCCATTTCGGCAGGATTACCCGGTCCTTTTCCCCCCAGATCAGATGCCAGGAGGTCTTCCATTCCTGCGACTGCTTCCGGATAGCTGACAATTTCTTTTCCAATCCTGCATACCCCAGCCAAACTTTTTCCAGAAGCTCTCGCTTTGCCTTTTCCCCCATCTCTCCCCGCACAAACCGGTAGCGTGCCTTGTCCAGCAACTTCAATTTATACAACATCCGCAAGATAATTAAAAACGGTGCCGGATGTCTGAGGGTCTGGCGAAACAACCATCGCCCCACAGGGTTTTTTACGCAAAACCGGTACAAAGGGTGCAACCGCAGGCCATCCGGAGCGATCAGGATTACGCGGTTGATGGGGGAATTGCCGGCCGATTTATAGTTAGAAAACCAATGGAGGGCTATTCTTGCGCCAATACTGTAACCGAGAAGAACGATGCTACGGGTTTCTGGAAATGACGCCAAAATGGTGCTGAAAAGATCCTGCCAATAGGACGCGGAAATAGCTCCCAGAGCATTTGGCAGCGCACTTTTCCCAAATCCGGGCAGGTCAGGGGCCACCATGCGTACACCTTCAGGAAGTTGTTTTCCCAGGAAATCGAATAAACCTCCGGTATTTCCATATCCATGCAGGCAGAGGACCAGCTTGGGACCGGAACCTGCCACTTTAAGGAAGACGGGTTGGTTGTGTACGATGATTTCCATTTGGGGAATACTCCGGGGGGAAATTGCAACAAAGAAGGGAATATCTGAAACGGGGCCGCGAACCAGGGATCAATTAGTGGAAATTAAAGAGATCATTCATTAAATTGGTATCCATTGTCTAAATCTTATTGTCATGAAAGAATCTGTAAACAACGAACACAGCCAGGAGGTGGAATCTATGCAGTTGCAGGCTGCTGAATCTACGATGACTTCAGTCTCTCCCCCTCCCCTGGATATAACAGCTGGTCCCTTGCAGCGGCAGGAAGCCCCTTCCCCGACGGCGGAAACTACGACCCCCGAAGCGGCAACTCCTGAAACGGCATCTCCGGCAACTACCACAGATACCCCGGACGCTCCTGCTACCGTCGACCCCTATGCCGATCTGGCCGCCGAACACCGCAATCCCCTTGAGAACTCCAACACCGTGTTCCAGAACCTTCAATTGCTGATCTCCCAATGGGAAGCAAATGATGCCACCGGAGACGACCGGAAGCTGGCCAATATCCTCGCCACGGCCATGTTGGAATCAGGCCGGACTTTCCAGTCTGTCAACGAGAACCTGAGCACCGGTTACTTCCCGGCTGGATATGCACCCACCGGATATTGGGGGCGGGGATTTGTTCAGCTCACCCATGAATACAATTATGAAGACATGGGGACAGAATTGGGCGTAGATATGACAGGTGATGACGAGCGTCGCATTGCTGCCTTGCCCACTATTTCTGCCTATACCACTGCCAACGGAATGCTTGACGGGGACTTTACCGGTCGTGATCTTAACCGCTACCTGACCTCTACCCAGAATGAAGATGGGGAGTGGGAGCAGGAAGCCGCCAGTGACAATGATTGGTTCAATTCCCGCCGGGTAGTCAATGGCGTTTCTTCTGACCCTGAAGAACATTCTTACCAGGCAGCTGAGAATATCCGTGACAATGGACAATCTATTTACCGGAGTATCACAGCCTACCGAACCGGTATCACGGATGGTTCCATCGAAGCCACGGTTACCCTCGCAACCTACCTCTACACAGAAACCACCCATTTCGATAATTTCGCGGATTCTGATGGGTTGCGTATGGTGGAGGCGCTTGGATACATGGACTTCCAGACGCCCAATATGAGTGGAGGAACCGAGATGCAACAGTCCTATGAAACGGAGGTTTCTGAGGCCGGGCATGCCAGTTCCCTCGCTTCCATCAACCGTGATGATGAGCGGGATGCGATCCAAGCCTTCCAGCGAGACTTTAATGCGAACCACAACCTGGAAACCCCCTTGCCAGAGGATGGCAATCTGGATGACCGCACCCTGGAAATGATGTTGCTGGGTGGGAACCGGATAGTTTCCGGGGAAAATATGATCGACTATGCTTTCAGTGGAAATGTTGAGGCTACCGACCTGTATCAGGACGCACTCCAGCGTTTCCAGGCCGGGACCATCGGCATCGAAGCCTTTGCTTTGGAGATTCACAGTTATATGCCCGCCCACGAAGTCAACGATGTCCTTGGTATTTTCGATACCTTGGGTGACCAGGCTACGAACTTTGCGCTTTATCTGGCCCGGGCTGGAAACACCCATGACCGCCTGGCAATCATGAATACCGAAGTGTTGACCCGGATGCAGGCACTGTTTACGGCATCTACGGACGCCGACCACCAGGCGCAACTTATACGCGTCCAGGCTGTCCTCAATTACGAACCCGCAGAGGGTGAGTACACGACCTATGTCGTAGTCAGGGGAGATACGCTGGGTCGGATTGCAGCCCGCTATGGTATGAGATACCAGGACTTGGGCGAGCTCAACGGTATCGCAGATCCTTATCCTGTGAGTGTAGGCCAGGTACTTCAGGTTCCCAATGCCAATTACGATCCGGAAGCAACCCCCTCTCCGGCAGCATCGACTATTGATCCCCTCACCGTTCCTGCGGAAGCACCCACCCCGGACCCGACCCCGGAAGCCACCCCGGATGGAGCTACAGAAGCGGCCTCGGAGGCAGCCCCCACGACACTTCCTGAAGGTGCTCCAGTTGATGGACCACATTAATATGACCAATTCCACTGAATTGCACAGGGCCTGGCGCCCCGACAGGAGCATCAGAGTGCACAAACGCAATTGGCTCCAGATTGTCCTTCTAAGCATTCTGCTTACCGTGATGACTTCCTGCGGGTCTACCGCAACCTCTTCCGATACCGGGGAGGAACCAATCACATATCCGGAGCAGAACACCCAGCCTTCTCCCGATACCGGGGAGGAACCAATCACATATCCGGAACAGAACACCCAGCCTTCTCCCGATACCGGGGAGGCAACCCAGAAGTCATCTGAAACCTCAAAACCTACGAACTGGACAGGAGCATATTTTTTCGACAATGACGGTGGCAAAGAGGCGGAAATGATGCTCGGAAATGAATTGGAATTGGAGATCAAGGGAGAGGGCCTGAGTGAACTGGGGATATTTTCCAAGAGCATGGGTACCCCTCACGCAATATTGAAAGTAAAGGCGGAGCAGGAAGCAACCGAATGTCGGATCATTCATGCCGAATATATTAAGGGCAATGGCTGGGAGAACCTGGAAGTAGGAGCTGAATTGTTCTCACTTAGCATGGAGAACGGAAAATTGATCACAACCTGGGGAGCCTGGAAGCCACTCTATGGGAACCTTCCAGATCGCGGAAATTATTTTCAAAAGCAATGAATATGAGGAAAGATGGATAAATCGGGGCTGATATATCAAACAAAAAAGGGAACAGCCCACTCGCTGCTCCCTGCATTTCCACTCAATAGAAATGGTTAATAAAATTGGTCAGTTGTATGACGAATGCGGTGTTTCCCCACTGGTCTTAAACAAGAAGTTTATGCATACTCCGGAGTTTAATGGGGAAATCCGACCTTTTCATCAGAATATGGTCAAGGTAGAAAGAGGAAAGTACCATGGAAAACAAAGTTTTCTTGTATGTTTCGATGGGCTTCGATAATTTAATCAGACTAAACAATTGGTTTGGAGCGCATTACCCTTTAACGATTATCGCTTAGGTACATGACCGGACGAGAATTGCACCAATTGATTCATTCTCTGGATCGCAGGGAGAAATCAAACTTCGCCAAATTCACCGATTCCAATTCGGAAAGCAACCAAGGTGGCAAACGGCCCAAATACCTGGTATTGTTTGATCAAATGATCAAGCAGAAGGTTTACGATGAAGAAATCGTTAGAGGAACCCTGTTTCGAAATGCGGTTAAATTTTACCAGACCAGGGAGAAATTGCTGGACAAGATCATTCAGAGTATCATATTCTACGGAAATGAGAAATTATCCGCAAGGTCCTATATTCTGCAGGCATTGAAACTGGATGCAAATGAGCTGGCCCAAAAGAAGCTGGTGGCTGAATTGAACATCGCCCACAACCACAAAGACCACGACTATTTTCATTATCTGCTTTCATTGCGAGAAAAGATTGAAGTCTCTTATCGGATTGTTCTTGAAATTCCAGATGATCTTCAGGAGATAGGGGCTGCCCAAATAGATTATCAGCACATGTTAACCCTAAGGGGAATTCTCCGGCGATTGAAGCAGATGCTCAAATCCGGAAAGAATGTCAGTGCAGCCTTGGGCCCCGGTCAATTTCTCCACGAGGTACAAGGAATACCTACCCCCAACCCCGAATGCCGTTACCTCTACAATAAGATCAGGTGCTATATCGAGATCATGAGGATTGATATGGAGCAAGCATTTCATTTTCAGCAACTTGCAGTCGACGAGTTAGAGCAAATGGGGCCCTTGTTCCTGAACCCGCTGCTGGCCAAGGAATACTTCTTCATGGTTGAGCTTTCCCTCAAGAACGGCGATCCTGATTTGGTACAAAGGATCATCTTTAAGTTCTCGCAGATAGAGCCCGAGAACCAAAAAGAGCGGGATATCAAAAATGATTATTGGATACAATCTGGTATCAGTGCCGGGGAAACACAAGCCAACCTGCAATTGATAGAAGGTGTAATGCCCCTTTTGATGCAGAATACGCCTCTTTTTAAGCCGGAGTTGCTGATGCTCAACCTGTTTCTTGCCGCTAAGGTTTACTTCGTTCACAAGGAGTACAAGAAGGCATTGGGAGTGGTCAAACACATCAGGTCCATAAAAAAGTGCAAATGGCCCGAGCTCTATTGGGCGGTGGAGACCCTGCGGTACATCATCATGGATGGGTTAGGAAATGTTGATGTACTCGATTCAATTGCCCGCTCTGCTATTCGTTTTTCAGAGGCTGTTGATTCCGAATTGCCCAAAATCAGTTCCAGGTATGCACAAAAAATGACCCGCTCCCTCAATAACAATGAGAGATTAAAATTGCTCCATGAGTTTTTGCATCTCCGCAAAACAAAAGCAGGCGCCCCAAAAGAGAAAATTGCGATGGGCTTGCTGGACCTTACTTTTTGGTTTCAGCACAAGGCCAAGGACATATCTCTTTTGGACGCTTTCCTGATGAGCAATCAGGATTCACAGGCAAGTGATGCGAAAATGGCTAACTAGATATTTTCAATGATGGCGATAAAGCCACCTCCGTCAGAGGATCGATCGGATACCTGGTAACCATTTCGGTAGGTTTCGATTATCAAACCTCCATTGCGGTATTGATCACAGAGGGTTTGGTAATCCAAACTGGACATCTGCGCGAGTTTTTGAAGAACCCTGTCAGCGGTGACAGGATCCACCTCTTGCATCAGCTCAAATTGAATTTGCTGGTTTGAAGTGGATGAGGCATCAATCTTTCCTGGAAAGATTGAACAGATCGCGAACATTGCGATGATAAAAATCTTTTGCATAGTGTTTTTTTGTATTTAAGACCATCTTAAAGATAAGTTTTCTCAGGTGCCAATGACAACAGCCACAGAATCTTATCTACTCTATCAGCCTTTTCTGGAAAAGCAGGGATAAAAAAGAAGGCTGCCGAAGAACCATCTTCGACAGCCAGTAAGAAACGGAGAGTTTGGCCGGTTAGATTAACAGAAAATGCATTGTAGAACTCTGAATGCTTTCTCAAAACAGAAAAAGCTGTCTCAAAAAGACAGCTTTTTTATGAGTCCAGGGAAAACGCGAATTCTCCCTTTCCCCGAATTTTATTAGCCGAACAGGCTGGGGAGTTTCATGGCGACCGACATGTCTCCGTCTATCTTGATACGGCCTCCCATAAATGCACCCATGGGGTCAAGAGTCCCGGTGAGCAATCCATGAAAATCTTCTTTGCTGAGTGAGGCGACACAATCGGCACTTTCACCACTTTGGGTCACGGTATTGGTGCCAGCTTTTCCATCCAGGTGGATCTGATCACCTTCCAGGTCAAAGCGAATAGAGCTTCCGAGCGGTGCAGCCTTTGCAGCCCGCTCATTTACCAGTTCAAGAATCGTTTCGATATTCATATCAATTACTGCGTTATTGTTTTCGGGTGTATTGGAGATGCTGTTGGAGTTCTCACCGGAGATGCTGTTGGAGTTGTCTTTGGAGATGCTGCTGGGGTTGTCTTTGGAATTTACACTTGTTTCTGATCCCCCTGTGCTTTTGGCAGGATCTATTTGTGATACAGCGGCAGCCGCCCTATTGGTCCCTCTTGCACCGGTAGAACCAGTTGACTGAGAGGTTCCCAAAGAACCGGAAGCTGGGCGCGAGGATGATGCCTGCTGATACTGCTTATCATCTATGACCATCTTGGCGATGATTTCTCTCATAATCTCGCTGGTTCCAGCCCCGATTGTCCCTACCCGGGAATCCCGGAACATACGGGCAATCTTAAAGTCTTCCATGAATCCATAACCCCCAAAGAATTGGAGGGATTGATAGGTGACCTTGTCAGAAAGCTCCGTAGCCAGCAATTTGGCCATAGAACACTCCTTGACTGCATATTGCCCATCGTTGTGCAGGCGGCAACAGTGGTAGATGAAGTACCTGACCGATTCAATTTCTGAAGCAAGTTGGGCGACCCGGTGCCTCAGCACCTGGAACTTGTTGATCGGCCGGCCAAAGGCTTCCCGTTCACTCATGTACTGCATCGCATACTCCAGGGCCGAGTCGCAACCCGCTACCGCACCCACCGCTCCGACCAATCGTTCCAATTGCAATCCCCCCATCAGGTAAAAGAAACCATGGCCTTCCTGGCCGATCAGGTTCTCAACCGGGACCTTGACATTGTCAAACATCAGTTCTGCCGTATCAGAGGCATGCCAACCCAGTTTCTTCAACTTGGTCGCGGAAACCCCTTCTGCATTGCGGTCAATGATCAGCAAACTGACCCCATTGGCCCCTTTTGCCGGATCGGTCTTCACCACGGTAACGAGATAGTCCCCATAAACGCCATTGGTGATGAAGGTTTTGGACCCATTGACGACGTAAAAGTCACCTTCCCGAATCGCTTTGGTCTGAATATTGGCGACATCTGAGCCGGCGCCCGGTTCACTGATGGCAATGGAGCTCACCATTTCCCCCGCGATGGTGGGAACCAGATACTTTTCCTTGAGGCGTTCGGATCCGTATTTGGCGATATAGGGAGCCGACATATAGGAGATTACACTGGGTGTTATGGCAAAACCTCCGGATTGACACTTCCAGATTTCTTCCATAAAGACCACGGTAAACCAAAAGTCGGCGTCGCTGCCCCCATATTTCTCTTCAAAATTGAGGCCGAGGTAGCCCATATCACCAAATTTTTTCCAGACCTCCTTCGGAATCCGCCCCTCTTCCTCCCAGGTATCGATATAGGGTTTGACTTCTTTGTCGAGGAAGGCCTTGAGGCCTTGGCGGAACATTTCGTGTTCTTCCTGAAAATAGTAGGATTGCATAGCTGCCTTATGTTAATAAGTCTTTTGATCAATTAAATTCCTGGCGATGATCTCGCACATGATTTCCGAAGTGCCACCGCCAATCGTTCCCAGGCGGCTATCGCGGTACATGCGAGCCAGGGGATAGTCTTCCATAAAACCATAGCCTCCGTGCATTTGGAGGCAATCGTAAATGACCCGGTCACTGAGTTGGGTTGCGAGCAATTTTGCCATCGCCGCCTCTTTGACGAGGTAATCGCCTTTGTCGTAGCGCTCTGAGAGGTGGTAGACGAATTGCCGTTGGCATTCGATTTCCGAGGCCATCTGGGCAATCCGGTGCCGCAATTCCTGGAAGCGGTTGATGGGCCGTCCAAAGGCTTCCCGGGATTGCATGTATTCGAGGGTAACTTCTAGTGCATAATCGGCCGCAGCCACCCCGCCCACGGCGAGGATCAGGCGTTCCAGGGCAAACCGCTGCATGATGTAGACAAAGCCGGCATTCTCCTGCCCGAGCCGGTTGGAAACCGGTATCCGCACCTCATCAAAGGCGATTTCGCCCGTATCTGAGGCCCGCCAACCCAGCTTATCCAATTTGGTCGCACTCAAACCGGGGCTTTCCCGGTCCACCACCACCAAACTCACCCCGCCAGCGCCGGGATCGCTCCCGGTACGTACTGCCACGATGAGAAAATCGCTGTAAACCCCGTTGGTGATGAAGGTTTTAGAGCCGTTGAGCACATAGTGATCACCATCACGGCGGGCCGTGGTCTTCAAGGATGCAACATCCGACCCACCTCCCGGTTCGGTAATGGCCAGGCAACCGATCTTCTGCCCGGCGATGCCCGGCAGCAGGTACCGCTGCTTCAGCTCCTCTGAACCACTCAGAAACAGGTGGGGCAATGCCAGGTAGGCATGTGCTCCTATCGCAGCGGCAAAACCACCAGAGTTGGTGCGTTGCAGCTCTTCCAGCAGCACCACCGTGAAGAAAAAGTCCCCGCCAATCCCGCCAATTGCCTCTGGAAATTGAAGCCCAAAGTATCCCTGCGCACCAAATGCCTCATAAATAGACCGGGGAAGTTCACCCGCAGCTTCCCAGGCCGGAATATGAGGCACAACCTCACGCTCCAGAAAAGCCCGGAGGCTTTGGCGAAACAAATGGTGCTCTTCTTTGAAATAGTAGTCCATATTTTAAATCATCGTCTATCGAGGTTCGGTAGCACTGGGTTAGTATCAACTGAGGTTCCTTAGCCTTGGTTTAGCGTCTATCGAGGTTCCGTAGCCTTAGGTTATCATCAACCGAGGTTCCGTAGCCTTAGGTTATCATCAACCGAGGTTCAGTATCCTTGGTTTAGCTATCACAGGAAATAATCAGGAAACAACTCCTGGGTCGGATCAACTGCATAATGGTCGAAATCCGTAACCCCGGCAGCCGACAGAACCTCCTCGTCGATCAGAAATTCCCCGGATGGATCACCCAGCGAGCGGTTGAGGATATGGTAAGCCGCATCGCCCATGATCTCCGGGGTTCGGCTGCGGGGCATCAGCATCGCGCCCATCGGTAAGTGGGCCACTGCCGCCGTAGCAATCGTGGTCTTGGGCCAGAGCGCATTTACCGAAATCTTACCCTTGAATTCAGCCGCCATACCCAGCACACACATGCTCATACCATACTTGGTCATGGTATAGGCGACATGGTTCTGGAACCATTTTGGATCCAGATTCAATGGAGGGGACAGGTTGAGAATATGAGGATTTTCTGCTTTCAGAAGGTGGGGAATGCACTTTTGGGATAGTAAATAAGTACCCCGGACATTGACCTGGTGCATCAAATCGTAGCGTTTCATGCTCGTTTGCAGGGTGCCGGTCAGGTTGATCGCAGAGGCATTGTTGACGAGAATATCGATTCCACCAAAAGTCTCTACCGCTTTTTGGACGGCAGTCTCAGTGACCTCTTCGGAACGGACATCGAGAAAAACCGCCAGTGCTTTTCCCCCGGCTGCTTCCATTTCCTCAGCGGCTGTATAAATCGTGCCGGGGAGCTTGGGGTGTGCTTCCGTTGTCTTGGCCGCGACGATAATATTGGCACCTTCCTGGGCCAGTCGCAAACCGATCGCCTTGCCGATCCCGCGGCTGGCTCCTGAAATGAATATCGTTTTTCCTTTGAAACTCATGGGTGTGTATTTGAGAGAAAGGTTCTGTATTTAAAAAGTGTTGAAGAGTCGCTTGAGCCATTTGGGCAGCCACGTTTTGAAAGGGGGATACAAAAAGGAGAATGTGCCCCAATTCCGTTGAATGACCCCGCGCTCATTGGAGAACTCCACGAAACTATGGAAGCCATTCGATTTGCCGATCCCGCTGTTGTTGACCCCGCCAAATGGCAGGTGAGGATTGAGAGAAGTCAGCATGAATTCGTTGATCACCGTACCCCCCGCAGTGCTGTTGTCGAGGATGAAGCGAATGTTTTTCTTCGACTTGCTCTGGATATAAAATGCCAATGGTTTCGGCAGCCGGGCCAATAGTTCAGGGACGTCCTCCAGGCGTTCAAAGGTCACCAGGGGAAGGATCGGGCCAAATATTTCCTCCTGCATGATGTCCATAGACGCATTGCAGTTGCTCAGGATGGTCGGGGAAATGAAGCGTTCGTCTTCGATAAATTCACCCCCATATTCCAATTGGGCTCCTTTTTCAAGGGCGTCATCGTAGAGCCGCCTGATCCGCTTGAAATGCCGGTCGCTGACGATCCTTCCAAAATCCGGGGATGCTGCGATTCCTTTTTCCTCAGGGTTGTAAAACCGTTCGGTAGCGTTCTTAAATGCCCAGACCAGCTCTGGGATCTTGCCTTTCGGGGTCAACACATAATCGGGAGCAATGCAGGTCTGACCTGCATTGATGGCCTTCGACCAGGCCAGCTGGGTCCCGGTTTTGCTCACACTCCGCGTCCCGTCGACCACCACCGGGGATTTCCCCCCGAGTTCCAGCGTCACCGACGCCAAATGCTTTGCCGCGGCTCCCATCACGATCTTCCCCACCTGGGGACTCCCAGTGAAGAAAATATGGTTGAACGGCATTTCCAGCAATGCCGTCGCCACTTCCACCTCCCCGGTGACCACCGTCACTTCCGAAGGATCAAACAGGTCGCGGACCATCCGTTCCAGATATGAGGAGGTCATCGGAGACAACTCCGATGGCTTGATGATGACCGCATTGCCGGCGGCAATGGCGTACAAAGTCGCCATCAGCGATAGCTGGAAGGGGTAGTTCCAGGGGGAGATGACCAGGCAATTGCCTTTGGGTTCATATTGAATACGGGAGCGGAGCCCCGCCTGAGAAAGCGGACGTTGTACGGGCTTGTCCCGCATCCAGCGGTCCAGACGCCCCAGGATGTGGCGGATGGCCACCAGCAGAGGCCCAACCTCGGTGTAGACGACCTCCATGCGCGACTTCCGCAAATCGGTCCAAAGGGCCTCGCAGAGGGCTGCTTCATGAGTGGGGTCCATCAGGTAGGCCCTGATCTTGCGGATCCGGCGCATCCGCTCACGGGCGGATGCTGCCCGCAATCGGGGCAGCGCCTGGCGCTGGGCCTCAAAAACCGAATGTAGGTCCTGGCTCATACCTCCTCCTCCCTGATCACTTTGCCGGGTGCCTGGTGCCATCCCAGAAAGCGCCCCTCATATTTATCATTCACTATATTACGTTTCACCTTCAGGGTTGGCGTCAAAAGTTTGTTTTCGACACTCCAATCCTCCCGGACGATAACCAGAGTAGATACCTTTTTGTAATTGGGAAGGTTTCCATTGAGACCATCCAGGACCTTCTCCAAACTGCTCAGAATTTCATGCTCAGCTTTTTCCCGGGCAATTTCCGACAGGACAGCCAGGGCAAGCGGTTGTGGCAATCCCCGTCCAGCAATACACACCTGCTCCAGATAAGGTGATTCCAGCAATTTCTCTTCCAGCGGGGTAGGAATCACAAATTTCCCCTTAGAAGTTTTAAAGGGCTCACTGATCCGACCAATGATGAAGATATTTCCATCCTCGGCAATTCTGGCCTTGTCTCCGGTGGCCAGCCATCCATCCCGGAACAATTCGCTGGTTTTCTCAGGTTCCCGGAAGTAACCTTGCGTCATCCAGGGTGTTTTGACCAGCAATTCCCCGGTAGCAGGATCGATTTTGACCTCCGCATTGGCGACTGGTTTGCCGACAGACGGAGAACCGGGGTCACCCATCGGAGTCACCGTCATAGCACCACAAGTCTCCGTCAGCCCATACACTTCCCGTAATTGAATCCCCAAAGAGGCGTACCAGGCTTTGAGGTGGTCAGGGGTCGGTGCTGATCCGGTCAGGATGACTCTGGCCTGCGACAATCCAAACCCCATACGGAGCTTTCTCCGCAGGTAGGCACCAATCACCGGGGTGTTCATCAATAACTTAAATCTTCTTGGTGGTATGCGCTGAAAAACAGCGGATTGGAATTTGGCCCAAATGCGAGGAACTGCAATGAGCAGGGTAGGCTGAGTAGCTTGTAGGTTCCGGGGAAATGTTTCCAGGGATTCCCCAAAATGGATCACTCCGCCTACCAACAAACAAGCTGCTTCTATGCCAATCCGTTCCGCCACATGGTTCAAGGGAAGAAACGAAAGGAAGCGATGGACCGGAAATTTGAAAATACCCAAGTCGTGGTTTTGCGCTTCATTGGCAACGATAATGGCCGGGTTACGGTGAGAATGCATCACCCCCTTGGGAGTTCCGGTAGTCCCGGAAGTATAGAGAATCGTCCAGAGGTCATCGAGATCGGGCAGGGGATGTCCGGAAAGTGGGGCATTTTCAGACAATAAATCTTCCCATGCTTCCCCTTGTGCTACCACAGAATTGCCTTCGTAATGCGGAAAGCGAATGATTTCCACCCCATTGGGCACTGCCTCAGCATACCAGGCTTCCAGTTTGCCAACGAACATCAATTTCGCCTCACTCTTTTTCAGAACGAGATTCAACTGTTCGGGCTCGAGGTTGGGGTAAAACGGAACGGAAACATGGCCTGCAATCTGAATGGCCAGGTCTGCCAGAATCCAATGGTAGCAATTCTTAGAGAGGATGGCAATGTTCGAGCTTTTAGGGTAGCCCTTGGCAATGAGTGCGGAAGCAATACGCCGGGCCTGATCACCCGCCTCCCGATAGCTAATCGTACGCCAATCCGACCCATAAGGCTGCTTTAAGAAAGCCTTGTCCGGGCTTTCCGCCTCCCATTTGTAGAAATAGGAGAGCAGGGGTTGCAGATTGGTGGCGATCTTAGTCATTAGAGGCTATGCGATATTGGTTGCATTCTGTTTTCGGTGATTAATCTATTGGCAGTAGCATTCCGTCTAAAGTGTAAATGTATCTCCCCACAACCTCTGCCCACCATCAATGTAAATGGTCTCTCCCGTAATGAAATCAGCCATTGGAGAGGCGAGGAAAGTGCTCAGGTGGGCCACTTCCTCTACTTCACCGAGTCGTTTGGCCGGGATACGGTCCGCGATCCCCTCCAGCAACTTGGGAGGATAATTTTTCAGGCCCGATGACTTGATGATGCCCGGTGCAATCGCATTGATCTGGATATTGAACCGACTCCACTCGACCGCCAGGGTCTTGGTGAAGTTGTCCACCCCTGCCCGGGCCGCTCCGGTATGTACCATCCCCGGAAATCCCCTAAATACATTCGCAATGATATTGATGATCTTGCCCTCTTTCTGAGGAATAAAGAAGGCATTGGCCATATTTTGTGTCATGTGCCAGGTACCATTCAGGTTGTTATTGATCACCGTATTCCAGCCGTTTTCGGTCAGGTTTTGGGCAGGAATGGGGAATTGACCACCAGCATTGTTGACCAGGATGTCGAGGCGACCCGCCTGCTCTTTGATCCCTGCGATCATGGCCTTGATATGGTCCATTTCGCGGATGTCACAAACAAAATAGCCGCACTCCCCGTGTTCACTCAGCGTTTTCACCGCTTCCTGCAGCCGCTCTTCCTTGCGGGAGGCGATGAATACCCGTGCTCCCAATTGGAGCAACTGTTCGGTGATGGCGTAACCAATCCCACTTCCTCCCCCGGTGACGAGCGCGATTTTTCCTTTGAAGATATCGTCTTTGTATAGCATCATATCAGTGATAATCGAGCTTATTTATATGTTTATAATGAATGGGCACCTTCTGTCGCCCAATTATTTCGCCCCTCTCCACCGCCCTCCTCTTCCGCTCTTCTTTGTCAGGCCAATGGAGGCGATTCTGAATTTCTTATTGATAAGCCGGCTCCCGGTAAGGGATTTGCATAATTTCCCGGGCTTCTTCTATCGTGGCCGGTTCGGCACCAACCATACGGACCAGGGTGGCGGCAGCGTCGATCAATTCCCCATTGGACTTGGCCATTTCCCCATCGGGCAGGTAGAAATTGTCTTCCAGGCCAGCGCGGACATGTCCTCCGATGGTAGGAGCTACTGCGATCAGGGCCCATTGTTTGCGGCCGATCCCAATCACCTGCCAATGCGATCCGGGAGGGACCGAACGCGCCTGATGAAGCAGGTTTTCCGTAGAAATGGGGATGCCTCCCAGGACACCCATCACAAAGCTGAAAGTATAAGGCTTGGGAACCAGTCCCATGTCGATCAGGGGCAGAGCATTGTTGATGTGCCCATTGTCAAATACTTCCATTTCCGGGCGGGTGCCGGCAGCCTTCATCCTTTCCAGAAAGAAGCGTATGTCTTTGAAAGGATTCTGGAACACAAAGTCGTGGTAGAACTGCTTGGCCTTTTTGGAATAGATGGCATAGTTCATACTGCCCATATTGAGCGCGGCCATATCCGGTTTCAGTGCATCAATCTGGTGAATCCGCTCTTCATTGCTGATACCGATCGCCCCGGTAGAATAATTGATAATCACATTGGGGGTCTTGGCACGTACCGCTTGGTCAATCTTGCGGTAGCTCTCCACATCATAGGCCGGGGCGCCATTGTCCTGGCGGGCATGAATATGGAGCACACTTGCACCCGCATTGACCGCCCGCAATCCCTCTTCTGCAATCTCCTCGGCAGTGTAAGGGATATAGGGGCATTGGCTCCGGTTGGCGAGTACGCCGGTCAGAGATGCAGTAATAATGACTTTCTTCTTTGGCATAACGATACGTTTATTTCAATTCGGTCACACTTTATTCCGGTCTGACCAATGCTGTTTCAATCCGGCCAGGTTGTTCCGTAGAGACCGGGCGTCATTTCAATCCGGCCACACCGGTTTCCGTTTTTCTTTGAATGCAGTGATCCCTTCCCGGGCATCCGGGCTCTGAATCGCTCTGAACAACATCTGTTGCAGGTATTTGTGGTGCTCTTCTGCATCCAGACCACGCAACTCATCGTAGGCCTGCAAGCCCAACCGAATGGCCCCGGGGGAATTCTCCAGCAACTCAGCCAGCAGGGAATCCACAGTGGCTTGCCCGGTGCCTTTTTCAGCAATATGGGTCACCAGTCCATTCTCAACTGCCTGTTCAACCGGGAGGTCATAACCCCTTAGACACCAGTCTATAACCTTCCGCTTTGGCATCACCTCCATCAAGCTGGCCATCACTTGAAACG
>CAYGRE010000075.1:0-33436 GCA_964352215.1 uncultured Bacteroidia bacterium | reverse complement strand
CAGTTTAGTGGCCCACTAAGCTCGTTCAGTGTGCTTCGGACCCCAGTTTTGTGGCCCACTAAACTCGTTTAGTGAACTTCGGACCTCGGTTTAGTGGCCCACTAAGCCAGTTCAGTGAGCTTCGGACCTCGGTTTAGTGGCCCACTAAGCCAGTTCAGTCGGCTTCGGACCCCGGTTTAGTGGAGAGCCCTTTCCAGCCAACAGGAAGCCCTGATGGGCGATACAGTCTAATTTCTATTCCCAGGGAAGAAATGTATATTTGCCTTCCATATCTATTGGAAACCAGAAAACATTCAATTCTATCCAAACCATGAAAACGAAGCTGCCCTTCCCAATCGTCTTTTTGTTCCTCGCATTGGTCCAATTCAGCTGTGGTGATCCCTGTAAAAATGTAACCTGCCAAAATGGTGGGCTTTGCTATGAAGGTGAATGCTCCTGCCGCAATGGTTGGGTCGGAGAAAACTGCGAAACTGACCCCTGCGAAAATTTGTTCTGCCAAAACGATGGAGATTGCGAAAGCGGGGTTTGCGCCTGTGAGCCAGGCTACTTTGGTACGGTTTGTGAGTTTCGGATGAGCAATAACTTTGTGGGGGATTGGTCGGTGGACCAGACCTGTACCCAAACAGGAGGAAGCACCAATTCATCCCAATACAACCTCTCTATAATAGCTGGAAACGAAATTCTCGAAATGAGCATATCCTCCATTCCCGGGGTGGGCGGACCAATCGAAGCGACCATCATCGATGAAAACTCATTCCTGATTCCACAGCAGACCGTAAATGGTTTCGTGATCAGTGGAGGGGGTGCGCAGTTCGGTGAAAACAAGCTGGAAATTAACCACTTGTACTACAACGGAATTCAAAATGATTGCGAAGCTATCCTGGAAAGAAGGTAATTGGAACGCTTAGCTCATTCCGGCTACCTGCGATTCCCCACCAACAATTTCTTCACCTCCCTTTGCGCTCCCCGCCGAACATCAACCAGGTAAAGCCCATTCGCCCAACTCCGAACATCAAGAGAAATCTTTTCCGCTTCATCTGAGGTGAGTCTTTGAATGACCCTGCCATTGAGATCCAGAACGGTTATTTCAACCGGATCGAAACTCCAGCCGGAAGCACTATGCTGGTATCCTCCATTCCCGCTGACTCCCAGCCCTGCCCCCTGCAAGTCGATCCAGACATCCTCGGTTGCGGGATTGGGATAAACACTGACGCTGAATGTCGCAACCGGCTCCTCAATATCCACAAATGGCTCATAAGCAAGGTTCCGCACGAAGAATTGCCGGGTAATAGTATCCGTGCAGCCATTGTTCGTATTGTCGGTTTCCAGGGTAATGGACCAGGGAAAGGCTTGCTCGAATTGGACAAAGGGGTAGAAATAGCTGTTGCTGGCTCCGGTGAGGTTGACGGGATTCCCGAATCCGTAGAGGGTCCAGTTGTAACTGCTGGCAGAATCGTTCATCGCCTGAAAATGGACCTCCGCACCCCCGTTCAGGGGTTGGTAATCAATCACCACTTCGAAGTTGGCAGAACAGCCCCCATAGTTGTCGTCATCTGTATAATCAACTCCCTTGGTGATGTAGAACTCCTCCAGCACCGCGTAGTTGCCATTGGCCGTGTCGAGGGCCTGAATCCGGCTGATCCAGTAACTTTTGCCCAAGGTGCTGTCGTGAATGATACTCCAGGCTCCATCCAGAGCATTCCCCGCGTCGCAGTCAAAATTGGTAAACTGAGGGCAGCCGGTGGTATTGTTGACGGTAGAGTAATAGGTAAATCCGTTGACGGTGGTGAGGATCACATCTCCATCCATATCGCAAAGAAAAGTATCCGGCTTAGAGACCTGAACAACTGCGGTAAAATAGTCCACGCATCCGGTCATCGTATCACGGGCAAACAGGGTCACCTCATACTTGCCGTCGTCTGGATAAATATGATAGGGATCGACCTCGTTGCTCCCATCCCCATCGCCGAAGGACCAATAATAATGGGCATTGGACGTGGTGGAAGTATTGGTAAATACAAGCGAATCCCCAAATGAAGTCGGGGTGAAACCGGCAGAGCATTGGGCATAGACACTTGCTGTTGACAAAAGCAGGACCAGGGCCAGTAGAATTCGGTTCAGCATGGGTGTAAATCGTTGATTGTAGTCAGAAAGTTAAGCATATAAAATTTGTCCCGGTAAAGGATGGTTTCGGTATTGGTATTCTGCTCGCTTCCCCGTACCTGTTTTATATTATCTTGGTGGGAGTTTATTTGAAGGCGCTTTTCTATTTTACTTCAGCAATAGCAGCCATTTATATGAAGATAAATCCCCGTCATCCCCTCATCTCATGTCCTACCCCGGTAGCTCACCAGCCCGTTTGTCACCTCAGCCCTCCGGCCAATTTCAGCCAACGCTCCGACCTGAAGGCCCATATCAACCGGTCCCTTGCAGCTTCGCCGGAGCAGTTGATCTGGGGGGGATACCTGGAGCAACGGGATATTTATTCCACCAGCGAAGACTTTCTGGAAAACGGAAGCCCGCGCAATATCCACCTCGGCATTGATATCTGGGCCGCTGCGTTGACCCCGATCTACGCTCCGCTGGATGCCAGGATTCATTCCCTGCAGGACAACCAGGGCTTCAGCAATTATGGCCCGACCATTGTTCTGGTGCATGAAGTGGAGGGGCAGGCATTGCACAGTCTCTACGGTCATCTGAGTCGGGCTTCTTTGGACGGTAAAAAGGTCGGAGACCGGGTGCGGGCCGGGGACCAGTTCTGCGAATTAGGCATTTGGGAAGAAAACGGGGATTGGCCCCCACACCTTCATTTTCAGCTGATCAAAGACATGGGGGATTGGTGGGGGGATTATCCCGGTGCCTGTACCATTCAGGAAAAGCCCATTTATGCTGAGAATTGCCCCGATCCGGTCGTGTTTTTAGAGGTCTGAGCCTCTTTGTTCTAACCTTGATGGCTCTTTCTCTTTACCCCATCGCCTGCAATACATCCACCGTACTGGCCGCCAATTCGACCCCGCTGAAGAAAATACCTACACCCAATACCATCTGTCTTTTGGCGATGTTGAGGAATGCGATTGGCAGGTAAGTGACGGTCATAATGGCAAATGCAATCGGGAACAAAACATAGTAGGTCATGGCGATGTCTCCGGAAGCAAAAGACAATCCGAATCCAGTGAAAATTGCAAGCAGGGTTCCGGTAGTGGCCATTTTCTGAACGCCTGCCTTTTGTGCCAACAAGCCCAACGGGTAGGAAATAAGTGCCGCAAAAGCAATCAGGATAGATATAAAATATCCGCCGTGGAGATTGAGGTTGGGCCCCACAAACCGAAGTTGTTGCTCAGACCAGTCGGGAAATATGTCGAAGAAGAAAGTGGTGGCGATTCCTAAAGCTGTGCCCAGGAGGAAGACCAACAGGAAGTTGGAACGGATAGGCTCGTGGTCGTGGTCGTGGTTGTGGTCGTGGTTGTGGTCGTGGTCGTGATCATGATCATGGCTGTGGTCGTGATCATGATCATGGCTGTGGTCGTGATCGTGATCGTGATCGTGATCGTGATCGTGGTCATGGCTGTGGTCGTGGTCGTGCTGATCCCCATCACTCCCCCCCATCAAATTCTTAGCCACCCGACTGAACCAAAATCCAGTCCCAAATACCAATGCTCCACCTACGGCAAAGGTAATGGGCCCGCCAAAGAACTCAATCAAGTCGATGATACTTGGCTCCAATGCCTGGCAAGCTTCCATCACCACCGCAAAGAGGGCAATCACCTGCGGCATTTTGTGGGCAGGCACCATGGTCTCGACCATGCTGATCGCCGGGCTATGGAAAATATTCATCGAGATCAACCAAAGCACTACCAAAACCGGAAAAAGTGCTCTCAGGGTTCCATTGGGGTCGGCAAATACGGTCAAGGCCACCACCATAAATACCATCGAGACAAAATTGATCCCAATCGTAATGACGGGCAGGCGCGTCCCCCCCTTGCTGCGCATACGGTCCGCGAAATAGCCGGCCGCCGGAGGAGTCAGAAACAAAATCAATCCCTGCACCACCGCTAATGGCACCCCAAATTCCTCCAATCGGAATTGCACCAAAAGGGCTGGCTGGTATTTATTGTAGGCGATCCAACTGATGATGATGGCCAGGTCAAGTGCCAATAAGGCCAGCACCTGATTCCATCGAATATTTCGACTGGTTGTAGCTTCCATTCGGACAGATTGATTTACTTCTGTTCAATTTGGGAAAATTATCGGGGAGAATCCATAAATTGCGACCCTTAATAAAAAACCCGCTATCAATCTCTATCATGGCGTATCAGGAAGTATCTGTCAAACAACTCTCCCGCGAACCTCAGCAATGGCTGGGCAAGCAAGTCGAACTCAGCGGCTGGCTCCGTCAGAACCGCGACCAAAAAGAATTGGCCTTTATCGCATTTAACGACGGCTCATTCTACTCCAATATCCAAGTCGTAGCTCCTGATAGCCTCAACAATTTTGAAGAAGTCGCCAAGATTACCACGGGCTCATCCATCCGGGTAAAGGGCGTATTCCAGGAATCTGCGGGCGGTGGCCAGGACTTTGAGATCATGGCCGAAAGCATCGAGATCCTCGGACTCGCTGACACCAGCAACCCGATCCAGAACAAGCGCCACTCTATGGAATTCCTGCGGACCATGCCCCACCTGCGGGTCCGTACCAATACTTTCATGGCCGTCTTCCGGGTGCGCTCACTGCTGGCCCACGCGATCCATTCCTTTTTCCAGGACCAGGGATTTGTCTATGTCCACACCCCGATCATCACCAGCGCCGACGCTGAAGGTGCCGGGGAAATGTTCCGCGTCACCACCATCGAACCCCGTGGCCACAAGACCGATAAGCAGGGCAATATCAAGTGGCAACGCGAATTGATGGGCAAGCGGACTTACCTCACCGTTTCCGGACAACTCAACGTTGAGACCTTCTGCACTGCCTTCCGCAATGTCTACACTTTCGGCCCCACCTTCCGGGCCGAGAATTCCAATACTCCGCGCCACGCATCCGAATTCTGGATGATTGAACCTGAGATTTCCTTCGGAGACCTCAATGTCAACATGGACCTTGCCGAAGACATGACCAAATACATGATCCAGTATTTGCTGGACCATGCGCCGGAAGAAATGGAGTTCTTCAACACCCGGATCGACAAAGGCTTGCTCCCCCGTCTGGAAAATATCGTCAAGAACGAATTTGCCCGCATTACCTATACCGAGGCGATCGACCTGCTGCAAAAGTCCGGCAAGAACTTCGAATTTACTCCTGAATGGGGGGTTGACCTGCAAACTGAGCATGAACGCTTCCTCGCTGAAGAGACTTTCAAAAAGCCTGTTTTCGTCACCGATTACCCCAAGACCATCAAGGCATTCTATATGCGCCGCAACGAAGACGGCAAGACCGTCCGCGCCATGGACATGCTGGTCCCGGGCGTCGGTGAGCTCATCGGGGGCAGCCAACGTGAGGAACGCCTCGACGTGCTGATGGCTTCCCTCGCAGAAAACGGGATCGATCCCGAAGAATACGCACCCTATATTGACCTCCGTCGCTTCGGAACTTTCGAGCACTCAGGCTTCGGCCTGGGCTTCGAACGTGCGGTGATGTACATGACCGGAATGAAGAACATTCGCGATGTGATTCCTTATCCAAGGACACCGAAGAATGTATTCTTCTGATTTGGATAGATTATTAATCCACTTGTACTTCGATCAGGAAGGCTTAACCCATTTGTCAAAAGCAATTCCTTTTAGCTCCGATTCCAGCTTCTCAAGGTGATCCGACCAAATTCCAATTTGCTGGAATTCCTCTTTTATGGGATGGTAGGAAGAGTGGTTCAGGATGACATGGCTTCTGATCGCCGAATAATTATTTTCTGGAAGGCCCTTCGCCATCAGATCACTTAATTTGTTGGCAATGAAGTCCTTTCTTGGTTCAGAAAGGGATTGTGAATTCTGCAATTCATCGTAAATATCAGTCATGCTATTCTCCAACTCCCGCATGATCCTAGCCTTAGGCTTACGCATTCTCAAAAGGTCGTTCAATTTCAATTTATCCTCTACAATTACCCCTTCAGGGCTTGCTCCAACTATATAGTAACCGGGTTTCAATTGAAAATGTGTGCGAGGGTTGATTTCACAAGGATTGATAAATGGTAGATTTTGGGTGTCATATTCATCTTTCCTTCCATTGCAACGTTTACAAGAGGGTAGCAGATTTTCCCATTTGAGCACTTCATCTTTATACAGTTCCTTGGGACGGTAATGCTCTACCTCAAAAAATGACCCTTCCTCATTGACCCTACATTCACAATAGGCACATTTACGGCCGGAGATATTGACCAAAGCTGTTTTAAGGAACTTGACATTCCAGACTCTTTTCCCAGTCAGCTTGAATTCTTCTGTCTTCTCCACCCTCCATTCTTCCGTCATTTCGGAGGGTTTTGTATTTCTATACAATTCAATCATGGCTTCATCTCTTCTCTCAACCCTGCCATCTGTATTTCGAGAATATCCCTCAATTCATTGCTGGGATGCAATATCTCCTTTAAAGCCTCATAAGCAGCCTGTACCTTTTTAAAATCCCCCGCTGAAAGCCCCTTCTCGAAATCCTGTACATGCTTTAAATAAATATCAGAATAAGGCTCGTCTACCCCCATCAAATCCTCAAGGATTTCTTCTACAGTCCAACCAATATAGCTTACATCTTGCCGGTTCTCAATGGTAACATGATCACCATCTCTTCTTAAAATAGCCAGATTTAGTTTATCAACCGATTGAACCACCAAAGGGCTGTGGGAAGTGAAAATGAATTGAGTTTTGGGGAAATGCTGAGTCACCTCTTTGATCACCTTTCTTTGCCAATGAGGATGTAAGTGTAAATCGATTTCGTCAACCAGAACCACAGCAGGCTCTTCCAGAGGGTTGCTACTCTTGGGATAAGCCTGAAACATTCGACGCGCCAGATCAACCACCCAGGCAAACATGGTTTGGTACCCGAAGCTTAATTCTCGGAGAGGAACCCAGCCGTAAGGAGTTTTACAATTCAAATAGTTGTTTACCTCGGTTTCGCTGACCATAATACTCTTGGGTTCTACATCGGAAACGTCAGGTAGTATCGAAGTAAGAATTTGATGAATACGGTCCAAGACTCTTTGCGCAGTCGAAACTCCTTTCTTTACCCCATAATCCATCTTAATATACCATTCTTCTGCGTTGGGAAGAGGTTCATTCGCCAGGAACAATTCATCTGATTCTTTGGGATTGCTGTCTGTGAGTTGAACTCCAAAACCAAGTTTCCTACTTGCACCATAGGAAAACAAAGTCAGATTCAGCAGATCTTTGTCCTTTTCATCCGGTATATAACCTGTATTCTTTGATCCAAATGTGGCGATTCGGCTTTTTCTGAAACCATCGCCTTCCTTTGAAAGGTATCCACCGAACCAATTCCCCCTCCAATTCAATAAATATTCATTCTTTCCATGCATTACTCCAATAGGCTCAGCCTTGGTACCCTCTTTTTGAAATGGAATCGATACTGGCTTAGGTTCGCATGCAATTACCCCCTTTAACAAAGTCGTTTTCCCAGTGCCATTGTCACCCAAAATTACGGTAACCCTTGCAGGTCCTCCTTCCTTTTCTGTCAATAACAGCGTCTGCCTGCCTTTAAAACATGCAATTCCTTCCAAAGATATATCGGAAAAATAGACCGCCTTTTTAGTTTCAGGTGCACTCATATAATCAGTTCTGGTCCTAAATGTACAATGATTTCAGGATTCAAGGAGCCATTTTATGAAGAATAATTGGTCCTTAAACCTTATTTTGGGCTCGAATAAATTTGAAGGTGCCTCATTACCCTACTTCTCTTTGCACCACCTGTGCCCACGTTCGCCGCATTGAAAACAAGCGCGGTTCAGTATTTCTGATGTGCGGACGGAGTAAAGAAGACGATCGCTTTCCAAAGTATCCTCCCCAGCCGATTGCGGCATGTATGGGATATGAAGAGGGGGAAGTGGGTGATCCTCAGGGAAATTGAATAGGTTTTGTCCCTGGCGGGCTGATCAACAAAAGGATCGAATCCGAGCACCGATCAGATCAACTCGCCAATCGAATCCGAGCACCGATCAGATCAACTCGCCAATCGGATCCGAGCACCGATCAGATCAATTCGCCAATCGGATCCGAGCACCGATCAGATCAACCCCCGGGCCTTCAGCTCCAAATATTTGTTCAGCGTATTGACGGTGAGATTCTCAGGCGCGGAGAGGATGGACTGTATCCCATGCAGGTGCAGTTCCCGAATGATCTGCCGCTTCTCAAAAGCGAATTTCTCGGCCACCGTCTGCAGGTAAATCTCTTCGGTCTTCCGCGCATCAAACTGGGTCAATTCGCGGAGCTCGGTATTTTCGAAGAAAACGACTACCAGCAAATGGGACTTGTTCAACCGCCGTAAATAGGGAAGTTGGCGCCGCATAGAAGACAGGGAATCAAAATTGGTGAAGAGCAGGAGGAGGCTGCGCTGGGACAGCTTGCGCCGGATATTGGAGTACAGAATCTCGTAATTGGATTCGAGATAGCGGCTTTTCTGGTTGTAGAGCAGCTCGGTGATGGTCCGCATTTGCGTCGCGTTCCGGCTGGCCTTGAGGTGAACCCCCATGCGCTCTGAGAAGGTAATCAAGCCCGCTTTGTCCTGCTTGTACAAGGCGATATTGGTGATGACCAAGGAAGCGTTGATCGCATAGTCGAGGAGGCTCAAGCCCTCGAAAGGCATCTTCATCATCCGACCTTTGTCGATGATGCAATACACCGACTGCGACTTCTCGTCGGTGAACTGGTTCACCATCACTTCCCCGGTGCGGGCGCTGGCCTTCCAGTTAATGGTCCGGTAATCATCCCCGACCACGTATTGCCGGATCTGCTCGAATTCCATGGAATGCCCAATCCGGCGTATGCGCTTGACCCCAAGTTCATGGAGACGGTTAGAGGCGGCCATCAATTCGTACTGCCGCATTTGCAGATAAGAGGGATAACAGGGAACGGTTTTCTCATTGGCGAATTTGAATCGGCGGCGCACCAGGCCAAGCGGGCTGGAAACAAAGACATTCAGGGCACCAAATGCATATTCACCCCGGCGGGTAGGACGCAATTTATAACCAAGGCTGGTATTTCCTCCTGAAATGAGCTTCCCTTCAAACTGGGTGTCGCGCAACTGGAACTGAACCGGAACCTCATCGACCACCTGGATGTTGATGGGGAAGTTGTAAAAATTCGCGAGGTAAATCCCAATGTCATTTTCATCGCCATTGGATAGTTTTTCCGGGACCTGCCGAATGCCTTTGATGCCACGGCGGACCCTGTAAAGGACGGCCATATCGAGCAACAAAGTAGCAACGGTCAGACCCAACAAGCCCTGGGAGACGGGAAACAAGACAGGCACAAAGTGCCCCACCATAAACAAAACAATGTTTGCGGTAAGGATCCCGAACAGACGAGGGGTCAGGAAGAGGCTTTGGAAAAACTTCTTCACTAGCGGGGAACCTCGATTTTACGGATGATTTCGTTGATGATATCGTCGGGTTTGAGGCCTTCCATCTCGCGTTCCGGGGTCAGGATGATCCGGTGGCGCAATACGTGGAGGGTGATCTCGCGGATGTCTTCAGGAGTGACAAAGTCTCTTCCGCTGATGGCGGCGAGGGCTTTGGATGCGTTCATGATGGCGATGGATGCACGCGGAGACGCACCCAGGAACAGCGATGGGTTGTCCCGGGTGTCGTGGACGATCCGGGCGATATAGGTGATCAGCTTTTGCTCAATGTGTATTTCCTGAACCTTGCTTCTGAATTCCCGGACCTTCTCAGCTGTCATCACCGGCTTGACCAGATGCAGGGCATTGTCCATTTTGCGTTGATGGTGGCCATTCAGGATAGCTTCTTCTTCCGTGAGGGATGGGTAATCCACTTTGATCTTGAACATGAAGCGGTCCAGTTGGGCTTCCGGCAAACGGTAGGTTCCCTCCTGCTCGATCGGGTTCTGGGTCGCCAATACCACAAATGGATAATCCATTTTATAGGTAACCCCATCCATAGTGACCTGCCGCTCCTCCATGACTTCGAACAATGCCGCCTGGGTTTTGGCAGGTGCACGGTTAATCTCATCGATCAGGATGATATTGGAGAAGATCGGCCCCTTTTTGAATTCGAATTCGCCTGCCTTCTGGTTGTAGATCGCGGTTCCGAGCACATCGGAAGGCATCAGGTCCGGGGTAAACTGAATCCGGGAAAAATCAACATCGAAGGTGCTGGCGATCAATTTAGCGGTGAGGGTTTTGGCCACTCCCGGTACCCCTTCGATCAATACATGCCCATCGGCCAGCAAAGCCGTGACCAGCAGGTCAATCATATTCGCCTGACCAACAATAATTTTGCCGATCTCAGCCCGCATTTGCTCGACACCGGTCTGCAATTCAGACAAGTCGACCCGGTTCTTGAAGATATTTCCTGTATCCATATTATGTTCTTACCTGATCTGATTATAGAAATCGTCCATCTGTCGGTGAAGGACGATGAGATTCTCCTCTCCGATCTTGGAGGATCGCCGGACGAACTCGATCGTATTGAAGAGGTTTTCAACCAAGGGCCGCCTGGCACCTGATTTTCCGGCCAACCTTCTGCGGAATTCATCGTCGAGCTCGCTGGTGGACAGTTGCCACCGGTTGCGAATGTATTCAAGGAGGAATTTGATCTTTTTGTCTGCAATATCTTTGTGGTCCCCGTGCAGGTAATAGAGCCGCCCAACGGTGCGGGTAAACGCAAGGGTATCATTTACGGGAGGTTCGACTACTGGAATCACACGCTGTCTCCGTTTGCCGTGGAAGAGGATGAAGAGAATCACCGTAAACAACAACAGGAACCAGCTCCAACGGAGGGACCGTTGATCGAGAATAAAGCTGACCGGAGTCTCAACGTGGACCCGGCCTGGCTTGTAGTATTCGTCCCAGTATGATTTTCTTTCCGGCAGAAAGGAAAGGATCTTGCTGATGTACTCCTGGTTGACTGGATCAACCATAAAGTAGTTGGTGAACATATAGGGAATGCTGTGGAGGAAGAATGAACCTTCCCCCCGGTCGATCCTGACAAAGACACCATTGTTGTCACGGTTGCGGCTCAGGATATCATCAACATTGTAGGAGTGGAACGAATTGTAGACCACGTTGTCAAGGAGGGGGTAATGCTTCTCATCGGCATCATAGTCCTCATCCAGATAGACATAATTGTCTTTCGAGATTTCATCCTGGTCAAAGATGCGGTCCCAGAATGAATTCGAATTGATTCTCAGAGAGTCCCCCAAAGCGCCTTCGAGGCTGACCGCGGCGATAAAAACATTGTTGCCATTTTCAACATAACGCAACATTGCCCGCGCATCTTCCCCTTTCATATCCAGAACCTGCTGGACAATTATATAATTGGTTCTTTCCTTTTCGAACTCCTTCAATCGTTCGGACGGTGACAGCTCGACGCTTTCGATCTCTTGTCCGGGAAAGAGGTCGGCCATTCCTTCGTAGAGCAACTGGCTGCCAAAAGGCTCGGTCCGGTTCAGCCCATAATTGGGGGACCAGTCATCCGCCTTGGGGCCCATCACCTCAAGGAGAATGTAGCCAATGATCAGGGCTACCAGGATAAATATGGGCAACTTATTGCGCATCGTGCTCTCTTATTGCCTGCTCAAACTCTATAAATATGCTGTATGCGGTATTGAAGTGGTCCCGGTCAACCGGGAACTCTCCGTACCAGATGTATTCGAAGATGAAAGTAATGTCCTGGAAGTGTGGCCTGAGTTTTCGGTTCCCCATTTCGCGGAGGTACTGGCGGTTGGTCTTTTCCCGCGTCCACTCGATCATGGCCCGGTCCTGAAGTTCCCGCAAAGATTTCAGGTAGAGCAGGCGCACTGCCTTGCGGAATTGTCCCGCATCAATCGCTGTCTTGATTGGGTCCTCAAACTCCATATTGGCAATGTCATCGATATCGATCACTTCCTCGATGTCCACTGCCTCATCTGATTTCTTCTTGAGGAGACCTTTAAAGCGCACCTCGAGCACCTTGGCCAGCAGGAAAATAGCGGCTCCAATGATCAGGATCCAAAACAGGACTTTGACAAATCCCGAGAAGTTAACGTTGGGCGAATCAATTCTGGGTGCGGTATATTCGGGCGCTTTCCATTTGGTTCTTGACCGGTCCTTTGGAGGCTCAGGCGGCTCCGGGTTGGCCCGTTCATACCGATAATCCGGGTTGTTGCGGTAGCGCTCCAGACGATCAGGATCAAATTTCCGCTCTTTATAGGTCGTGTTTTCCGGAGCAGGTACGGGTGCTTTCGTCCATCCCACCTGAAGAACAAGGAGGAAACAGATCGTCAATCCGATATATCTGTTAATACTGCTCATCCTCGGTATAAATATCCTCGACTTTAGGGGCAACCCCGATATTTTGAATCCGTTCCATGATATTGGAGCGATTCGTCTGCTCTTTGATAGAGAAGTAATTGAGGCCGATGACCGTGGCAGGAATGGTAAACAGGAGAAAGCCTGCAATTCCGCTAAATGCACGCAGGGCCTTGGAGAAGATGGGCCAAAAACCATCCATATCCATGTCCAGCACCGATATCCCTTCCAGGGTATCTATGATCAGGGCCGGGAATTCCATGGCAAAGGTCATGAACAAATAGACAACCAGGATGACGAAGTTGAGTCCCAGGGTCGACCAAAAGAAGCGGTTCATGATCTTGGAGGAGCGCCCCATCGCTTTGAAGACATTGTAATCATGCTGAAGCATAAGCATCTCCACACAGGAAAACAGGGTGTAGAAGATGACGCCAATACCGGAGAAAAAAATGGCCAGGATTATCTTAAAGACATCTTCATCCGGGAAGAGAACCGGGAATTCAGCGAACAGGATGATCGGGAGCATGACCAGCTTGGCCAGCATCAGACGGGTAAGTTGGCGCGGCGCGGCCTTCCATACATCCTGAAAAGTCAGTTTACGGTCCGGGTTCTTTTCGTGCAGGTGCATGACCAACAGGGTATTGGCACTGACGGGGAGAACGGCCATCGCGGGGAAGAGGATATTTTGCAGTACCCAGGAATAGCCTTCCCTCCGGTAGCGTACTTCGTCGATGAAGATTCCCGAGTCAATGGTAGATATCAGGGAAAAATATTCTCTGAAGAGGAGGAAAAAAAGGCCAGCGGTAAGGATGATGATGGGCAGGGAAATGAACAAATGGGTTTGCAAAAGGACGCCAGCATTGAGCCGGATGAACTTGAAAGAGTCACCCAACTTCTCTGAGAAGGTCCTGCTCATATTGAGATTAAGTCGTTCCGTAGACTCCATCTTTTAAATATTCACGGTCCAAGCCCCGGCTCTTGAGTTGCATTGGATAAATGATAAAATAATATACCACAAGAGACAGAGAGCCAAGGATAATCAGTACGCTCAAGGTCCAATGCATATTGGTATACCTGGTAACAAACCCTTCGAGAAAACCAGCCGCAATGGTAAATGGCATCGCGCCTAAAGCGATCTTAAGCCCCTTCACCGCGCCTCTTTTCAAGGATTCAAGTCGGGTAAAGGTACCGGGAAACAGGATTGCATTTCCAAGGGTAAACCCAGCTGCCCCTTCCACCACGATCATAGACAACTCGAAGGTTCCATGGATATAGACCACCTGGAACGATTCGCCCAGGAGTCCATGTTGGTAAAAGAAGGTCTGAAATGCACCCACCATTACCGCATTCGAGAATATGATCCAGGCAGTTCCGACCGAGCACAACAATCCAAGGGCAAATGCAATTAAGCCTACCTTTAGATTGTTCATGGTAATCCCAATGAAGGAACTGACCTCCCCGCCGGAATCGTAAATCCCGAGAGGATCTCCCCTCCGGATATTCTCCAGGGTATAGTCGACATAGCCATCTCCAAGGATCAGGCGCAGGAAATTCTCATCATAGAGTGTTGAAACGACTCCTACCCCAACTCCAATCATGAATACCAGAAATGAATACACCAATTTCCATTGGGAATTGGCCATGATGGATGGCAGTTCATACTTCCAGAAAATCCAGAACCTGTTCTTGCGCTCTCGCTTATTGCGTACAATGGAGAGGTGGACTTTGCCAGCGAGGTCGTTCAGATACTTGGTGGTATTGCTTTTGGGATAATGTGTACGGGCGTAAGAAAGATCGTCGGTAACTTCAATAAATAGATTTGCGATATCATCTGGAGGAACTGTCCCCTTCTTAGCGCGGAGAAGTTGCTCGAAATCCTTCCATTTTTTTTCGTTTTGTTTGAGGAAAGTAGTTTCTCTCATTATCTTCGAGTACACATTAGAATGGAAAATTACAAAAACTTTGTCTTACAACCGTGACAAAGATCAAAATAACCACAACGCAAAACATCGACATCGAGTACGAGTTGGCAACCGTTTTTGAACGCATTGTCGCCTGGATAATCGATTTCTTCGTGATCATCGGGTATATCCTGATCGCCTTCACCTTGACGGACCTCCTTTTCGATTACCAGGATGCTAACTTCGGCATGATTGGCCTGTCGACTCCTATTTTGTTGTACCATTTCCTCAGTGAGTGGTTGATGAATGGCCGAAGTCTGGGTAAGATGGCCATGCGCATCAAAGTCGTGCGTCTGGATGGCAGCCCTCCCCATATCGGCAACTACCTGGTCCGCTGGATTTTCCGGCTCATCGACTGCGATCCCTTCTTCTTCTATGGTTCGTTTGGCATCGGTGCCATTACCATGAGCCCAAAAGGCCAGCGGTTTGGAGATATCATTGCCGGAACTACGGTGATTAAGATGGAGCGAAAGATTTCCATGGCCGATACCATGTTTACCCAAACTCAGGAGGAATATCAATTGGTATATCCCGCTGTAAAGCAGCTCAGGGATACCGATGTCAATACCCTTACCGATGTCCTGCGGCTTTACCAGCGTGAACGCAATGTCAAATTGCTCAATATCACCGCGAATCGGGTATGTCATATTTTGAATGTGGTCCCCACGCGAAACCAGGATGCAGAGACCTTCATCCGCCACATCATATATGACTACAACCACGCCCACAAATAGGCCGGATGCAGAGGATTGAAAATCTTATCATTGATCTGGGAGGTGTCCTTTATGCCATTGATCCAGGACGTGCCAACTACGCTTTCGCTCAACTCATGGGAGGAAAGCCCGGTGATCTTGACATTGTTTTACACCAGGTTCAGCACAACCCCTTCTGGAAAGACTTCGAGCGCGGCCAGATGAATGAAGCAGCTTTCAGAGCGCAAATCCGGGCAAATCTGCGTGTTGATGTGTCCGATGATGAAATTGATGCGGCATGGAATGCCCTGCTGATCGGTCCTATAAAAGGCAGGCCCCGGATGCTTGAGCAACTTGCCAGCAAGTACCGACTCATTCTTTTGAGCAATACCAACTCCATTCACTTCAATCATCTTTCCCCCCATTCAAAGTCTATTCTGGACCCATTTGAAAAGCTGTTTCTCTCCTATGAAATGGGCCATCGGAAACCGGAACGGGATATCTACGAAATGGTATTGGCCTGGGGAGATCTTGATCCGGACAGAACTCTTTTCATCGATGATTCTGAGATCAATATTTCCGGCGCCCGTACAGTTGGACTCAAGGCAGAATACGTTGAGGCGAATAACCCTATGGCCTTCACGGAATTAATGAAAACCCTTTTGTAACCTTGTTGTAAATCCTCTATCTCAAACTTACTGATATTCAGCGCTAACAGCCTCATCCTTCTTCGCTTTTACACAGAGTAATAAAAATTAATGCTCCCAAAAGGGTATATATTCCATATTCATCCTTATTTTTGAATAGATAAAGACGACTAAACTTTAAACATTCCAGATCAAAGGGCTGTTACAATTCGATAAGGTTAATTAATTCCTGTGGCAACTTATTCAATTCGAGACCTCGAGAAAATCTCCGGCATCAAAGCCCATACCCTGCGTGTTTGGGAACAGAGGTATTCCGTTCTTCAGCCGAAGAGAACTAAGACCAACATTCGTTACTATGACGAAGATGATCTCAGACTATTACTCAGCATATCGATGCTCAATAGTCACGGCATAAAAATATCGAAGATTGCAAAGATGGAACCCAAAGAGGTTCACGATCGCTGCAAAGAGATGTTCGAGGTCAGCGAAGAATACGAAACCCAGGTCAATGCACTTACCCTTTCCATGATAGACATGGACGAAGACCGCTTCGAAAAGATTATCTCCAACAATACGCTGCGGTACGGCTTCGAAGATACCATGGTAAGAGTGATCACCCCCTTTTTCGAAAGAGTAGGTATTCTTTGGCAAACCGGAACCATCCGACCAGCCCAGGAACACTTTATCAGCAACCTCGTCCGGCAAAAAGTAATCGTCGCTATAGATGCCCAGGTAGTTCCAAGAGGTGTTGAAGTACCTCGCTATCTCCTTTTTCTCCCTGAGTATGAGACGCATGAGCTTGGATTGCTATTTGCCTCCTACTTGCTCAGGTCCCGTGGCAACCGGGTCATCTACTTGGGATCCAGTCTCCCTGAAGAAGACCTTGATTCGGTCTATGAGACCTATCAACCTCATTTCCTCTACACGATCCTGACCATCAACCCACCGAAGGAGTCTTCTGCCGAATTCTTAAACCGACTTGGAACCAAGTTTCCAAATTCTAAAATTCTGGCTACCGGTCATTCAACATTTGAGGCGAAACCGAAATCCCCCAATGTGGAAATCCTTCGTGAGATGAAGGATTTGATCCGTCTCGCCGAGTACAAAAAAACCTGATTCTCCTCTTCCCCGGTTTCAATTGAACCTGCATAATTGAACCTGCATAACAGTGCAGCCGTGGCATTCTGTATAGCCGTGTAGCTTTGATATCCTGTCTGGCAGCGCAAACCCTGGTATCCTGCCTGGCAGTCAGCCCCTGTTATTCTGGCAGTAAATCAGCCAAAAGAACAGGACATCATCTCCAATTTGTGCCTGGCACCTTTCTTGTTGTTTCAGGACAAGAAGAAGCATGGGAATCATTCACAGTATCAAATTTTCAGTACTAATTGAAACCTCAGGAATTCAACGTGCTTATTGTCAGCCCACTAGCCCACTTTATAGAGATAGGCAATAAGAGCATCAAGAATTATTATAGGTGGAATTGCCCGGAAACGCTTGGTATTATCGACTCCGTTTGTTTACCTTTAGCAACATTAAGTGTTGCGACACACAATTGAATAGAACTTAAATCAGGAGAATATATGAACGCCATAGAATTCGATATCAAAATACAAGGCTTGGCAAAGTTTCTTAAGCCATTTGCAATGAAGCTGACGCGTAATCCTGATATGGCTGATGACCTGATGCAGGAAACCATGCTCAAAGCGATCTCCAACCGTGAGAAGTTTTCTGCTGGTACCAATCTCAAGGCCTGGTTGTACACCATTATGAAGAACACTTTCATCACCCAGTACCACAGGATGGTGAGAAGGAACACCTTTATAGATACAACTGACAATCTCCATTATATTAACTCCCCTGCCAGCGTCACTGAGAATGGTTCTTCAGGTACTTTCGCCATGGAGGATATCCAGGAAGCAATCGGGAAGTTGAAGTCCGAATACCGGGATCCTTTTATGATGCACTTCAATGGTTTTAAGTACCATGAGATTGCGATCGAATTGGATATTCCTATCGGTACGGTTAAAAACAGAATTCACATCGCCCGCAAGCACCTCAAGAACGATCTTGACATTTACCGGGACGGTAAGTAATCCCGACCACCACATAATAGATGTAAGAAGAGGCTGTCTCAAAAGGGCAGCCTCTTCTTATGTTAGGTGGGATTCATTTGGATCATGATGCCACCGGGTTTTCTCACAGAAACGCAATAAGTTTTACAGAGATTAGGGGGATTTACTTCCTGTTGCACAATGCCCCGATATACCTATAAGGTCAGGGTTCTCGATTCTGCCCACTCTTCCCTATCTCCTTCATGGAATGAGAACCTGCTGTTTTTATCCTCCCCAGAGGCGTTTCAGATGAAAATCCTGTTTATCCTGTTTAAGGTGTTACACAAACGCTAAACAAAATTTTCTTATCGAGTATTCAATACCAATTGAAAGTTAATTATCATAAGCCCCTGATATACAGCACATATAACCAATATAAGCCCATACCCTTAAGGGACATACCCCATAGGATCATTAATTTTGTTTCATTATTTACTTGTTTTATTAAACAGGATGGTCTACATTTATATAAGTGTTGCAACAAACACTTAACACAGATCAAATAATATCGCTATGAATACTTTAGAGTTCGATGCTAAGCTAAATGGGATAAATCAATTTCTTCGTCCATTCGCACTGAAGCTCACACGCGACTCGGATGACGCGGAAGATTTGATCCAGGAAACAATGGTAAAAGCCATCAGTAACCGAGACAAATTTGCAGAAGGTACCAACCTCAAGGCATGGTTGTATACCATCATGAAAAATACCTTCATTACCCACTATCACAGAGCTGTTCGTCGCAACACCTTCATAGATACTACGGATAACCTTCATTACCTCAATTCGCCCAATCACGTGACCAGCAACGGTTCTTCGTCAACCTTTGCCCTGGAGGATATCCATGAAGCGATTCAGAATCTTAAGCCCGAATTCAAAAACCCTTTCATGATGCACTTCAATGGTTTCAAATACCATGAGATCGCTGAAGAGTTGGGTATTCCAATCGGAACCGTCAAAAACAGGATTCACATCGCCCGTAAGCACCTCAAAGAGGATTTGGAAACATATAAGTTTTCAGTATAAGGCTTGGCTTTAAAAGACAGAGTTTTAGATAAATATTTACTTCCTCCCAAAAAGTCCCTTTCTCCAGGGGCTTTTTTTTGATCTCCATTCTTTTGAATTCAGTTTATTTATTGGGAACTTAATCCTCCTGTATTCTATCAATCATTTGACTATGCAATCACGAATTAAAAATATCCTCGGTACTTTCTTTGCCCTGTTACTTTTGGCCCATCCTGTCCTGCTTCAGGCCCAGCGCCCGGGAATAGATGGAAATGGCACCATCAACTTCGAGACTGATGCCAGAGGCAATGTCCTCTCAGCGGGTGTCACCATCGCGGAACAATATGCCGAATGGGGCGTCCATATTTCTGCTGAAAACAACCGCAACAACCACCCGGACCAAGCACTCATTTTCGACTCCAGCCATCCCAGTGGAGGAGACACGGACTTGGGTACCCCCCACCAGTCCTTTGGAGGACCTGGTATTGGTAAAGGTGGCACTGCCAGTGAAGGACTGAATAACCAGGCACTTGGCAACATCCTGATCATCGCTGAAAATATAGATGACAATGACGGTGACGGCATTGTAGACCAGCCAGATGATGAAGCTGGTGGCGGTAAGCTGATCTTTAAATTTGATCAACTGGTGAAGATTACCGAACTGGTTTTGGTCGACATTGATGAAAACGAGCGCGGTGCGATCATCGTAGCCACTGGTGCAAAAGGCACAGGCATGGAAATTCCCTTGAAGGGTTTGGGAGACAATTCTGTAGTCCGTTTTAATCCTACCGACTGGAATGGCATTGAGCGCTTTGAGATTCACTTCCCCGGTTCCGGTGCTGTGGCAAGTCTCAGTTTCGAGCCTGCCCAAAATTAATCCTCTCCCTGCCTATTTCTTAGGCCTCAGCCGGAGCTGAACTTCCTCAAAGTCTGTAGAAAGCAATTCTGCTGAACGGATCCGGAAGTGCCAGCTCCGGCCTTCTTTTTCCTCAAGGTATTTATTCTTCCAGGTGAAGTGTACCGTCTGATCCCGAATTTCGTATTTCCCCGATTGGTAGGCCAGTTCCTTCTTATCATCCATTGGCTCGCTGTGATCAGGATCAAAGATCACTTCAGCCAGGTCAACTGAACCCATGAAGCCGTCCAGGGACAGGTCAGGCTGATCTGTCGTCTTGCAAATCCAGATTCCATCTTCCCTGAACATATAGTACAGGTAGTAACTTTCTTCCTTTCGCTCACCTCCGTCGAAACGAACATGGAATTGCTCATTCGAGCGATAGAGTGCATTGTAGATCAGCATGGCGCAAAAATAAGTACAAAATGTAAGATTGTAGAGGCCCACTCACAATAACCCATAAAAAAGAAGCCGTCCTTTTGAGACAGCTTCTTTTCAATATTTTTCGGATGATCCTTGCTTATTCTACAACTATCTTCTCAGTTTGCACCTTGTCGCCAGCGGTAAACTTCAGGAAGTAAACTCCCTTTGTATATTCCAGTTCGACATCTTCGGTGAAACTACCAGATTGAGAGCCAAAGTCACGCTCCGCTACAATCCGGCCCTGCAAATCAGTGATCTGCCAGGAGACAGGAACGGTTCCGGTCAATTCGGTCATCACCCTGAACTTGCCCTGGTTCGGGTTGGGATAGACAAACAACTTGTTGTCCAGTCCGTCGGTGATATTGGCGAGGCAATTGATCTCTACGGTGAGGAAGGTGGTGTCATCACCACAGCTGTTGGAGGCAATGAAAACGACATTGTAAACCCCATTTCCGGCAGCTGAGTAGTCATTGCTCGGGTTAGGTGCCGAACTGCCATTCCCGTCGCCAAAGTCCCAGGAATAGCTGCCTATGGTTCCGGTGGACAGGTCTGAGAAATCGACAAACGGACAATTGGTAGTATCAAATCCAGCGTCTGAAGTTGGCAAACCCGGCCCCGGAGTCAGGATGATACTGTCAGCCCACTGACAGCCGTTGGAGTCGATGGCAACGGCCCAGAAGTTGGCCACGACCGGAGGACAAATCGTTTCGGTTGTGGCACCGGTGGACCACAGGTGGGTAAAGCTTGGATCGGTAAATCCAGTGGAAAGGCAGAAAGAATCTCCCTGACAAACGGTGGAATCCGCTCCCAGGCTAAACTGAGGCAGAGGTACGATGAAGGTGGAGATCGTATCTGCGGAAATACAGCCCACCGTGTCGGTAACGTCCACAATGATGGTGGTTGCGGTACTGACGTTGATGGAGGGCGTCGTAGCCGAGGTAGACCAAAGGACATTGGGATAGGCCAGGCTGTCCACACTCAGAGTTTCTGAAGTGCCATCACAGATGTTCACATCGTTTCCAAGATCAACTTGTGGAGTCGTATTGATGGTCACAGCAATGGTGTCCATGCCACAGAAGCCGAGGGAGTCGGTATAGGTCAGGACGTAGCTTCCGGTCCCGGTCATAGTTACGGTTTGTACCGAATCCCAGACAACACCGAAGGTGCCAGAAAGTGAATCCCAGGCAAAGGTGCCATTCAAGGGAAGGTTCGGGCTCAGGGTCAGGTCTGTACAGACAATGGTATCACCTCCCAGGTCAACCGCAGGAGCCTCCGCGATCGAGAAGTCGTCAAATGCGATTCCATCAAACTGTCCGAAGAAGTCGGATGCAAAATGAACCCGGAAACGTACACTGGTTTGAGCACTGATGCTGTCCAGATCGTGCTTGGCAAATACGTAGCCCTCTGAGCCACCATTTCCGCCAGAGCGTCCTGTCCAACCGTCTCCTGAACCACCTACACTGTTCAGGGCATTGATGTTGAAGTTGTTGTACCAGTTGAAAGGATCGGGAAAGCTTCCTACTTCAGCCCAGGTAGCACCACCGTCCAGCGAATACTCCAGCACGGCACCGTCAGATCCCTGATCAGTTTCCCACCAGATGTTGAGCCCCACCCAGGGATTTGTCATCCCGGACAAATCGAAACAGGGTCCTTCAACATAACTGTCTGCCTGGTTCTGGTAATTCAGGAATCCGGTCGTACCGGTCACCCAGGCATTGGAGCCAGAAGCAGCTCCCTGGATATTCAATTTGTTAGGCGTGCCCAATTCCCAGTCATTGGCGACGCCACCTGATATCCAGAGACCGTTGGCAGTCTCGAAGTCTTCTACATAAGGGAAGGTGGAAACGACTGGAAAGTTGACGATGGATGCCAGAGAAGTATCGTTGTCGGAGAGTGAATCCCCTGCGACTACGGTATAAACGTTGACATCATAAGGGCCGGTAACCGAAAGGTTTGCGGTTGCATTGAATACATAGGTGTAGGTAGAGCCTGAGGGAATGGAATCATTTACAGTTTCACATACCGGCGTACCGTTGTTAATTGTGTAGCAAACCTGAGGGTTGAATAGCGTATGGGTACCTGCATTGACGATGTCCACGCTGACGGTATCAGTGCTGCTCAGCGAACAACCATTTCCGGGAGAGTTAACCGCAGCTACACCGGCGTTGATGATGGTGTCGATCAATAGGATATTGTCAATACCAAAGCCTTCGTTGACCACACTTCCATCGGAAGAGAATGCAAAGCGCAGAAATACCCGAGCACTTCCTGCCGAGCCGGTCAGCCGATTGTCAGCAGTTCTCCAAATCCCAGCTTGCCCGGAATTGCCATCCCACTCATCATTGAAGGTATCGTTGTACCAGTTGTTGCCGGTACCGGAGGTTCCGACCTTGTTCCAGGTATCCCCGGCATCGGTGGACAGCTCCAACCAACTTTCATCACAGCACTGCTCTGTATTGTAGATATGTGAAAAAGCGATGAATGGGTCTGCAGTCAGGCCCGAAAAATCGTAGCAGGGAGACCGCATGTAAGTCACTTCATTATTTAAGTGATTCAAGTAGTTACCGTTGAGATTGGTTACCCAGGCATTCGTACCGGAAGCAGCCGCAGAAATAAAGGTGGCATTGGGGGCACCCCATTCCCAAAGAGTCAGGTTAAAATCTCCCTCAAAGCTCCAGTTGCCATTGCTGGCCTCAAAATCCTCACTGTAAGGGATAGAAATCGGCGCCCCATAATTGAAGATATCCTGGTTGAAGAGGGTATCATTGATTGAATTGGCATCGCCGGTCGCGCTGACCCATGCATTGAAAGAGTGGGGACCGGGAGCGGTGACATTCGCAGGAACGGTAAAATTGATGGAGATGGAGTCACCCGCATCCACTGTATCTGCATAGGTCTGGCAGACGGGTGTCTGCCCATCCAAGGAATAGCAGACCACCGGATTGACGACACTATCCAATCCATAATTGGCAATCTGAAGGGTGACGGTCTCGCTGGTCAGGCCACAACCGGAGCCAGGTGAATCGAGGGAAACCGCGGCCATATCAACAGGTGGAGGGGGAATGATATTCAATCCGTAGTCTTCCACCTCACCAAAGGAAAGGCCGGTTGCACAGGAATCGGAATGGGTCAAGGGTGTGGTAAAATACCGACACATGACCCGCAGACGGGTGGAGCCAGTGGTGGCATTGGCAGGGATGCTAATGTTACTGCTGATTGCCTGCCCTGGATTGGCATAGCCAATGTCGAAGAATTCACCGGGATCAGCAAAGTCCTGATCCTGGTTGAAATCAATTAAGGCAATGAAATACTGCCCCCACTGAGAACCGGGCCTGACCGTGATCTGGTGCACACTATTTCGAGCAACTGTGGTTGAAATCGTGGAAGAATAGTTGGAATAGTTGGCTGAGGTGGCACCACAGCCAGTTGCAACCTGGTTGATGGTCACAAATTGGACATCGTCGATAAAGTCTCCTGATGTACAGGCATTTTGGTAGGTTGGCAAGCAGTACTGTGCAACAGCAACTGCGCCGGTCCCGAAGGTAAAGACAACTCCTAGCAAGAGATTCAGTAGAATCCTGGTGTTGATTGTTCTCATACTCTTTAATTGATCAAATATCTCTAATGGCCCAAACATGGTTAACAGGCCAATAATCCTGCAATTTAATCATTTGTATCCTTTTAGTGCTGCCTGGCGAATGTCTTTGTCCACCGTATCCCCCCTTTTTCCACTTCTATGATGAAGATTCCGGTGGATAAACCACTCAGGTCCAGCCTAATATTGTTGTCCCCATTCCCCAAAACCCTCGTTTCTTCCCACAATACCCGGCCCATCAGGTCCCGTATCCGAAGCTGAGATTTTCCCGGCGAAAATCCATTCATTTCGACCCAGATAAATTCCTGCGCGGGAACTGGATACAAGCTCAGACTCCCCACTTCAGCTTCCGGACTTCCAACACAGATGTCTACGAAGACCACCTGGCTGGCAGTATTGGTACAAGCCCCATCGGTAACTTCCAGGCTCACATTGTAAGTCCCACCTGCCGAATAGAAAGCGAATGGGTTCTGGTTGGTCGACTGGTTGCCATTGCCAAAGTCCCAGGACCAATTCCCGGCACCGGTGGAGGCATCCGTGAATTGAAAGATTTGCCCTCGACACAGCGTATCATCGGGAAGGGTAAAGGCAGCCTGTAAATTCGACAGGTTGATCTCAATGGAATCTTTCACCGTGCAACTGTTGCCATAAGCCAATTCTACCCAATAAATTCCCGCAGCCCCGACACTCACAGACTGGCTGCTGTCCCCGGTAGACCACAGGTAGGAAGTCGCGACCGGATCTCCTTCAAGGACCAATCCTTCCCCGAGACAAAGGGTGGTATCCTGACCCAGATCGGCCCCCTGGGTACTGAAGATTTCCACCATGACGAGGTCTCCCCCTGGGAAACCATTGGTATCCACCACCGCAACCAAGTAGGTCCCTGAGCTGTCAACCGTCAAGAACCGGGTGCTGTCCCCGGTATTCCATTCGTAAGCGACCGCAATTCCGGCATCCAGCACGATGCTGTCACAGACGGTGGTATCCGGCCCCAGGTTCGCGGTAGGCGCATTTCCCAGGGTAAAGTTGTCAAAGGCAATTCCGTCTGAAGTCACGGACAGGTCCGTCCCGAACGCAACCCGGAATACCACATCCTGGCTCCCGGCTACGCTTTGCACGTTGTGGACAGCCCGCACGTAGCCATCGCTTCCGTTGTTGTCCGGCACCCAACCGGTCCAGCCGTCTTGTTGTCCACCGGGATTGCCATTGATGGTGCCATCGGTATACCAATTGTAAGGATCGCCCAGTGCACCCACCGTGGTCCAGGTTTGCCCACCGTCTGCACTGACCTGCAAGGCAGCACCATCGTAACTGGTTTCCGCATTCCACCAGATGTCCAGCCCAACCCAGGGGGTGGAAAGACCACTCAGGTCATAGCAGGGACTTTCCGCGTAACTTTCTTCGAAATCGTTGTACTGCGTATTTCCCAGCCCGCCAGTTACCCAGGCATTCTGACCTGAAGACGCGCCCTGGATGATGTTTTTGTTGGGAAAGCCAAAGTCCCAGGAGTCATTTTCACCATAGCTAAACCATCCGCCTGCCCCGGCTTCAAAGTCTTCCCGCTGGGGAAGCGGAGCGGCAATCGCATGGTTGACCACCCGAAAACCGCCCAGGGTATCGTTGCTCAGGTCTCCGTCCCCGGCTTGCCCCGAAAAGAAAAGGATGTCATAGACGCCGGGCGTTGCCAGATTGGCTCCGGTGGCGAAGGTATAAGAGGTACTGGCTCCGGCAGGCAGATTGACATTCGGGTTTTCAGTGATAATGGCTCCGGAATTGATCTGGTATGAGACGGTTACAATTGAGAGCGCATTCAACCCTGCATTTTGTAAATTTATCTGAAGCGATTCACTTTGACCCAACCCACAGCCACTGCCCGGAACCACCCCACCGGTGACCACCACATCCACGGCCAGGGGAGCATACAAGCGTACATTGTCCACCGCCCAGAACCAGGCCCAGATGGCGTAGTCTTCGTAACGAAACCGTACCTGCATATTCGCATTGCGGTAAGGTGTCAGGTTGAAGGTTTCCCGAACCGGAGTGCTCCATGCCCCCGTATTGCTCCCATAACTGGCCAACTCGACCCATTGGTTCCCATCAAATACCTCTACATAACCGGAATCGGTGGAAAACACCTGGTAAAAATGGTCAAATTCGAGGATGACCTGAGGATAGGCCAAGCCATTGAAGACCGGGGTCAGAAGTTGTTCGGACAGGATGGTATTGGGTGCGTTACCGGCCGCATCGCTGTCCACAAAGGCAAACTCAGTGCCATCGAGGTTATTGCCATTGTAACCGTTGGTGGTTCCTTCCCAGGTATCCGTAGTGGTGCCGCCATCGACGGTAGTAAATGTACCCAAGGTCCCCTGATCAAAATCTTCAAAGAGGATGGTTTGGGAATAAACACTGGAAGCAGTAAAGCTAAGAAGCAGACCCAGGAGCAAATTTTTCATACCAAGCAGAGATTGATTACACTTCAAGGTAATCAAAATTGCCGACCTCGACCATGAGAGAATTAATCTTCGATCATTCTGGTTTCTCCAGCATCCTCGTCGTGCCTGATCTTTTTCCGGCTCAGTTTTTTCTGATAGGCCGCTTGGATGATATCGGTCAGCAACAAGGCCCCCAGCACAAAATAGAAGGTCGTTTTGCTCATCGCGGTGATCTCATTGCCAAATAATTTGATATGGGCCAGGTGACCGCCTTCGGTGACCAGCATGATGCCAACGATAAACAAGACAAACAATCCCAATACTTCGTACATCCTGTTCTTTTGCAGGAAGGCCGAGACCCGGCCCGCCAGGGTCATCATCAGCACGCCACTGATCACAATCGCGGTTGCCATCACCCAAAAGACATCGGTCAGGGCCATTGCACTCAGGATGGAGTCAAAGGAAAATACGAGGTTCATGATCACGATCATGGTGATGGTAGCCCCGACGGACTTCGGTTTGGCATCGTGGGCAAGGTTGTCCTCCAAACTCAGCATGTGCCAGATTTCCTTGACTGCGGTGTACATGATGAACATACCACCTCCAAGTACGATCAGGCTGTGGATATTGAAAGTTCCGTTTACATAGTCGTTCTCGGGGAAACCAAAGACGGGGTCCTGAACGTATTTGATCAAAGAGACGAGGGCGAATAACAGACCAATCCGTAATATGATGGCCACACTGATCCCGATATTGCGCACAAATCGCTGCTTGTCTTTCGGAGCCCGCTTGGATTCGAGCGATATATAAAGGAGGTTGTCGAAGCCCAGAACGGCTTGCAACAGGATCAACATTAGAAGGGTCAGTATATTTTCTACCATGACGGTCAAGCTTTGGCCGCAAAAATAAGGATTTATCTATCTTTGCCTCGTTATGTACCGAGACTTTATCAAGAGAAAATTTCCAGCCAACGAATCAGAAGGCTTGTATGTCACCCCAAACCTCGGGGGATCCAAGTTGGGCCGAATTCTGAACAAGGAGACCCAAATCCAAACCGGGGATGTGGTCGCATTTTACCTCGACTCTGGCTTCTTTGGCTCCACTTACTTCATCCTGACCAATGACCATGGCTACTATCCCGGTGGACAATTCCCGCTGGAAAATGTACGGTCTGCTGAACCTGATGGCAAAACCCTGATCGTTTTCGTCGGAACCCTTACCGGGGCCACCAAGACCCATATCAAATTGGGGGACGAAGATGCGGCCACGGCCATCGCCAAGGTATTGGATGATCTCGCTTTCTATGATCCGGAAAAGACTGCCGAACTCGCCGAAGCCGATGAGAATAAATATGCGGAATTTGAAGGCCAGGCCATTGATTGGTTGAAACTTCGGGATGAAATCATGCTCACCATTGATATGCTCCACGAAAAATTTCAGGATGGGAAGCTTTCTCTTTTGGAATATGAAGGTAAGAAAGCGGAGTTGCTAGAAAGGTTATAATTATGCAATTCATAGATACCCATAGCCACCTCTACGCAAACAAGCTCCGCCCTGACATCGAAGCGGTGATCGAACGGGCCCAGGCAGTTCTCAGCCACGTTTTCCTTCCCAATATCGACCTCGACTCCATTGCCCCGATGAACGCCCTTACCGAGCGGGCACCGGATTTCTTTTTTCCTATGATGGGGCTCCACCCTTGCCATGTCAAGGAAGAATACAAGTCGGCCCTGGAGCAGATGGAAGCTGAATTCGAATCGGGCAACTACTATGGGGTCGGTGAAACCGGTCTCGACCTGTACTGGGACAAAAGCCTGTTTGCCGAGCAAAAAGACTCCTTGCGGGTACATTGTCGCTGGGCCCGGGAAATGGGCTTGCCCCTGATTCTACACGGCCGCGAAGCGACGCCGGAATTGATCGAATTGATCGGTGAGGAGCAGGATGGCCGTCTGAAAGGCATCTTCCACTGTTTTGTAGATGGAGTCGATGAAGCGGCCCGCATCAAGGACCTTGGCTTCCTGATGGGCATCGGTGGGGTCGTCACTTATAAGAACAGCGGCCTGGCCGAGACCTGCGCCCAATTGGACCTCGCGGATCTGGTTCTGGAAACAGATTCTCCTTATTTGCCCCCCGTTCCACACCGGGGCAAGCGCAACGAAAGCTCCTACATCCCCATCATTGCCCGGAAACTCGCCGATGCCAAGGGGGTTACCATTCCCGAAGTGGCGCGGGTGACCAGCGAGAATGCCCTGCGGTTGTTTGGGATGCTGGAGGCAGCGGAGGTATGATCCAGGTAACCTGTGCGATTCTGCTACGAGATGGTTTGGTGATGGCAGCCCAGCGCAGTGCCACCATGCGGCTGCCCCTGAAGTGGGAATTTCCCGGAGGGAAGATCGAAGCCGGGGAATCAGCTGAAGCATGTATCCGCCGGGAATTACAAGAAGAATTGGGGATCAAAGTCGAAATGTTACAGCGCGGACCGGGTGTCCACTACCCGGTTGAAAAACCAGAAATAGAACTCATTCCATTTATAGGGCGTATCACAGGTGGGGAGTTGCACCCGCTCGAACATGCCGAATTGCGGTGGTGTACAAGAGAAGAATTGTTGGAACTGGATTGGGCAGAAGCAGATGTGGATGTATTGAAGTGGTTGTTGGAGGTTGGATACACGGCTTCATAAGACCGCTCAGAACAGGTAAACCAAAATTAAAATCACTGAGGGACATCAAAAACACCCAGTGCCCCATCAGACATCCTCTCTGTCGTCAGGAAGCACCCATCTCACCCATACAACCCCTCAACCATCCTACACCTCCGCCCTTCCAGTAAATGCAATTCCCTTTCGACCTCCAACAGGCTCCGTTCCCCATCCAACTCTGTCTGAAATTTATCCCGCAGCTGAATCCGCTTGATCGCTTCCAGGTAGCGCCGTACTTCCTCCGTGGACTCAAGCAACAATCCCGGTACCTGAGTTGGCCCACCATCTTCATCTTTCGCCACCATGGTAAAAAACGAAGTATTGGTATGCCGAACCGTTCCCTGCCGTACATTTTCCGCCTCTACCCGTATCCCCACCACCATCGAAGAATTCCCGACATAATTGACCGATCCATGCAGAGACAACAATTCCCCTACTTCAATCGGTTGCCGGAAATCCACCCGGTCCACAGATACAGTTACAGAGTACCCCCCGGAATGCTTCGCCGCACAGGCATAAGCAATTTTATCCATCAGACTCAGCACGATCCCTCCATGAATCTTCCCCCCGAAATTGGCGTAGGAAGGGATCATCAACTCAGTGATCGTGGTTTGAGAAGTGCGGACGGACTTGAATGCAGGCTGGACCATACCGTCAAGTAAACAAAATATATTATATTTCGCCCTCGATCAATCAATTGAATTCTATGAGACTCCCGCTTCTTACGACTATTTTCCTCGGCCTTGTCCTGGCCCTGACCTCCTGTGACGATCCCAAAGAGAATAACCGGATTGCTACGGGCAACAATGGTGTCAACAATGGTGTCAACAATGGTGTCAACAATGGAGCACCTGCCATCGGCTCCCCGGTTGCGGCCCCCTTATACACCTGGCGGGATTACCGCCCCCTCTTCGACCAGGCCGGTCGGGTCGTATTCGGCATCCAGCGCGCAAACGATCCCCGCGGAGACAGTGTCCTTTTCGGCGGCCGTTCATTTGCCTTGGCCAGCACCTTCTACATGGGACATTCCATCGTCCGCGAAGGGGAGCACCAAGGTGGCATGATCGATGAAAATGGCTCATTTGTCCTGCCCATGATCTACCACAAGATCTCAGGCATCTCCGATTCCGGTCTCGTAGAGATCGCCCTGCTGGATTCTGCCACCGGCAAAATCTCTGAAGGTGTGGTCAATGTCGACGGGGAATACATCGTCCCGCTGGAATATGACCGCGCCGACCTGATGCTGAGAGGAAAGTACATCAAAGTAAAAAAAGGCAAAAACTGGGGCCTGTTAAATGACAAAGGGGAGGAATTGCTACCCCTGACCTACTCAGACATCGGCACTTTCCAGGGAGGCTTTGCGACTATCAAGAAAGGTGGACGGGTTGGCCTGATCAACGAAAATGGGGAATTGGTAGTAGAGCCCAAATACCTGATGATAAAAGGATTCCGCCAAGGGGTCGCACTGGTCAAAGAAAAAGAGCAAAGCTATTTTATCATGGGGGAAAACCTGAAGAACATCAACGGTGAATACTACCAGGCATTTGCTGCGATTTCATACCAGGACCCCATGACCAACAACTTCGGGGACAATTTCGGCATCGTACAGGACACCGTTTTACGGGAGACATTTATGACCGGAGATGGCAATATCGCGGTCGCCCAAAACAATAAATGGGGGGTCGTCGGTGCGGCCGGTGATGTGGTCCTTCCTTTTGAGCACAAATCGGTTGGCCTCAGAGAAGGGGAATGGTACGGAGTGAAGTAAGGGAATCGAGGACATCCTGAACGTATTCTGAGGGAATCCTGCGCATCCTACCCGGCAGAGAAGTGAAATTGACATTTCTCCTACTTTTCGGCGGAACGAAATCTTAAATTGCGGCATGCACCCAGCCGACCTTTCCCAATCCATCCAGGCGGCCGGTTCCTTCCTGTGTATCGGCCTGGATACCGACCCCTTACGTATTCCTGAACACTTGCGCGATTTGCCCGATCCGGTCTTCGAATTCAATCGACAGATCATCGAAGCAACTTCCGATCTCGCGGTGGCCTACAAACCCAACCTCGCCTTTTACGAAGCTCAGGGCCGCGCCGGCTGGGAATCTCTCGAGAAAACACTCGAGGTTATTCCTGAGGGCATCATGACCATAGCCGATGCCAAACGCGGCGATATCGGCAATACCTCCCGCCTCTATGCCCGCGCATTTTTCGAGACGTATGGTTTTGATGCGGTGACGGTCGCGCCTTATATGGGCTATGACTCCGTCGCCCCCTTCCTCGAATACGAGGGCAAATGGGTATTTCTCCTCGCCCTGACCTCCAACCCGAGTGCCGAAGATTTCCAATGGCACCGCGAAGAGGGTATGCCGCTTTATGAAAAAGTGGTCCGCAAGGGAGAAGAGTGGGCCAGGGAATTGCCGGGCCACCTGGGTTATGTCACCGGAGCAACCCGTCCAGAGTACATTGGGCAGATTCGCGCCCTCGCACCAGAAGCATTTTTCCTGGTTCCCGGAGTGGGCGCACAGGGAGGAGACCTGCAGGCGGTGTCTGAGCAAGGGATGAATGCCCAAACCGGATTGCTGGTCAACAGCAGCCGGGGAATTATCTATGCAAATTCGGGCGAAGACTTTGCCGAAGCAGCCCGTGCAAAGGCGCTGGAATTGGTCGACCAGATGAAGACCTTAACTCCGGGGCGCTGACCTGAAACCATATCAATAGCGATCTGGATTGGGGGAAATGCCCGTACGGTATCGGGTTCCTGCCATGCGCTTATCGGCGGGACAGTGGTGTGACATCGGGTCACCGGCGATACCTCATCGGCTTCCTCTGGAAAGGGTATCGGAAATCAGGTCGAATTGATTGAATTGGGGTTCCACAAAGAATTGGCACGGGGTTTGCCAAAGAGAGTACATACTCAAATGTAAACTCTATGGAAAAGATCAAACGAATCATCCTGGGTGTTTTTATGATGATCACGCAGGTGGCCTGGTCGCAGGGAGGAATCGATTTCTTTCATGGTTCCTTTGCGGAGGCACAGGAAAAAGCAGACGAAACAGGAAAGCTCATCTTTATGGACGGATTTGCGACTTGGTGCGGTCCTTGCAAATATATGTCTGCCAATACATTCACGGATTCACAGGTCGGTGACCTCTTCAATACCTTCTTCATCAATATGAAGGTGGACATGGAAAGGGGCGAAGGTCCACGGCTGGCACGGATGTACCGGGTGCGGGCCTATCCAACCCTGTTCATCATGGATTCCGGGGGACAGGTGCTCGAAAAAGTGGAAGGAGCAATGGGACCGGAGCAGTTTTTCAATTGGGCGATTGCCGCTATTTCAAAGTATGCACCTGAACTGTTCGAAAGACAAAACAGCCTGAAAGAAGAGGGCTCTGAAGAAATACAACCGGAGGTGGTTCCGGAGGATTCACGAATAGAGGAGTCGCCTTGGGATACTCCTGTGAAGGAGTTTCCAGCGGACAGCCGCATGATGGAAACCGATCCTTGGGATGAGGTCATTGCCGAGATATTTGAAACGGACCCCTGGGATGCGGTCATAGAAGAGATATTTGAAGTCGATCCGAGGGATGCGATCGTTATGGAGATATTTGGAGAAGAGGAACCCGCCCAGGAAAGTGCTCCCAGAGAACGGGATTTGACTGAAGTGGCCAAAACCCCGCCACCCAAAGAAACTGCAAAATCGCCTTTTACGGAAAAGGTTCCCAAGAGCAGTCCGTCAAATACCCAAAAACCAACCAAGCCGGAGTCTCCAACTTCTGCAAAAAAACCAATAGAGAAAGTGACAACGACAGCTGCCAAAAAGCCAACCAAGCCGGTGTCACCAACTTCTGCAAAAAAACCAACCGAGAAAGTGACAACGACAGCTGCCAATACCAACGCAATCGCTATTGACAAAGGAGAGGCAATGGGGCACAATTTACCTTTGTACAGCCACCACCCCCTGGAAGGAGTGGAAGAAAAGCTGATCGAGGCGATCAAGGCCAAAGACCGGGCCAAAATGATGAAACTCTCCCACCAATTGCTCGAAGTTGAAGACATGGAACGGAAGATGTTGTTTGTGGAAGCCTGGCGGGCCTGGGCTTTGACAACCGATGATGTGCCGAGCATGGTAATCAATATCAGTGAGATGTTGTCCCAAACAGAAAAGAAAAGTCCGCTCCTCCTCAACAATGCCGCCTGGTATGTATTCGAAATGACCGATGACGATGATGCCCTGGAACTGGCAGCAAAGTGGGCCGAAGAATCCATCAAAATGAAACCCGACTATTACAATTACGACACCTTTGCCCATCTCATGTTTGTAGCCGGGGAAATGGCACTGGCTAGAGAATATGGCAATAAATCCATCAGTCTGGCCAAAGAAAAAGGACAGGATCATGCTCGTACCCTGGAGTTGCTGGCTCAAATTCCCAACTGATTAGCCCCCACTTTTGAGCGACTTATTACATCCAATAACTTGTTCTCCTGATTTCCTTCAGAATCGATGCTTAAGTTTGAATA
>CAYGRE010000074.1:0-33628 GCA_964352215.1 uncultured Bacteroidia bacterium | reverse complement strand
GGTCAAACGGGGGCTGAGACCAAACGAGTGCTGAGACCAGGTTAAAAAATCTCAACAATCTCCACTTCAACCCGGCGGTTCTTCGCCCGGCCTTCTGCGGTCGCTTCGTCAGCTACCGGCCGTTCCATGCCGTAACCAGCCACCTGCATATTCCGGCCAGAAACGCCCTGCTTCAGCAGCCAGTCCCGAACCTTGGTCGCACGGCGCAGGGAAAGCGCCTTCTTGGTCTCAACATTGCCGGTTCCGTCCGTATGCCCACTGATCTCCACCTTTACGTTGGGATTGAGTTCCATGAACTTCAGCAAACGGCGCAATTCAGGGGTCGATTCGTCCCTCAATTCATATTTGCCGGTGTCAAAATAGATATTGCGCAACGCGACTTTGGTACCAATGATGATCGGGAGCAAAAAAGCATCGATCCGCATCTCAGGATTGCCCTTGAAAAGTGAATAGTCAATGTCTTGTCCATAGAACATATAGCCAGGGGATGTGATCATCACCGAATAGTTGCCGTTCTCAGGGAGGGGCATATTGTAGATGCCATTTTCCTTGGGTGTATTGACCATTTTGACCTCTTTCAAGGTCTTGTTGTCGGTAAGAATGACTTCAGCCTGGAGTCGGATATTGGTGGTTGCACTCGCGACAAATCCGGTCAGATAATTAGAACTGGCTGGGATATTACTCTCAGGGCTGCTGGGGTCGCTGAAACGGAAGAACCAGAAATCATTGCCAATCTCTTTGTCCAATTCGAGGAGGTCACCCTTCACGGATTCCGCAAATCCAAGCGCGAGGTAATTCCCATCGTCAATGGCAACTGCATCGTAGAGGTATTCAAAGTCCTCACCGCCAAAGGTGCAGGACCAGAGTTTGCGGCCCAGGGAATCGGTGCGGACAATCCAGCCGTCGTACAAACCTTTGTTGACAGGAACCAGGCGGTCCTTGGAATTGGAAGTTCCCACCAGCAAATAGCCTTTGTCGGGACATTGGGTTACCCCATTGCCACCTTCGGACTTGGCTCCACCGTACGTCTGGGACCAGGCCAGATTGCCAGTTTCAGTGATCTGGAACAACCAGGAATCACCCAGGCCATGGTTGGTAGCCAGGTCCAGGTCTCCATCTTCAGAGAAAGTTGTACCGACAAACATATATTCACCCCGGTGATTGCGCATATAGCTGTGCACATCATCGAAGTCAGATCCACCATAGCTGCGGGTCCATACAAAATCAAAATTCTTGGAGAGTACCGCGATCCATACATCCTTGGCACCCAGCGGGTCTTTGATATCTCCATCCGTAGAGGTAGTGGTGGTCACCACCATATACCGGCCGGGGGAAACCTCAGAAAGCAGATGACAAGCTTCGTTGCCACGTCCACCCAGGCTCTTTTCTTTTTCAACCATCCCGAATTCATCCAATTTGGCGACCCAGGCATCCAATCCGCCCCGGTGCTCTGTCATATTTCCTGTATTGGAGCCGGATTCACCACCGATCAGGTAGCCACCATCAGCGGTGGTAACCACTGCCAATCCCCGGTCATTGCCATGACCGCCATAACACTTGGTCCATTCAATCGTACCCAAAGCGTTAATTTTGGCCAGCAAAAGATCCTTTTTTCCATGTCCGTCTGAACCATGTCCATCCGTACTGTTGGTAGTGCCAATCACGATCAACCCACCGTCCGGTGTCTGCTGCATTTGCCCAAACTCTTCTTTGCCACTCCCGCCCAGACACTGACTCCAGATGATGGATCCCTCCGCTGAGACTTTGGCAACAACAATGTCATAGTCGTTGCTGTGATTGCCTTTCCCGATGCTGGTGGTCGAAGAAGTCACGCCGCCCATCAGGAAACAGCCATTTTCGACCGGGATCATTTTCATCCCATTGTCGTAACCGAGACCGCCAATACAGGTCTGCCAGCGAATCTTCTGGGCCTGGGTAAAGCCATAAGCCCCCAGGATGATCAGCAGCAATACGATGTGTTTATTCCTCCGCATAGTCCTATTGTTTCTTAAAAGACAAAATTACCCGATCGGGGTGTCTTAAGAAAAACGATAAATGTGGATAATTATGAGAATGTACCCCTTTGAGGCTATTATGAGAAGTACCCATTAATTATTCTCAAGATGGTCGCTGACCAGGCCGCTCCGGATCTCCTCGATCAGCGCAGCCCGGTCCTGGGTAGCCCGCTCCAGAAATTCCGGTGGAGATTCAGTCTCTGCATCTTTGAATCCTCCCCACACAATCATCTCCAGCAGGATTGGAAGCAGGTCTATACCCTTCTGGGTCAGGCTGTAACGAATGCGGGATTTCTTCACTGTATCCACCCCTTTGGTTATGATTCCCATTTCTTGTAATCGCTTTAGCCGATCACCCAGCACGCTGGTAGACACCTTTTCATCTGATTCCAGGAATTCATTGTAATGACGTTTGCCCTTGAACATCAAGTCTCTGATAATCAAAAATGACCACTTGTCTCCGAAGTGCTCCAGCGTAAAATTGATCGGGCAATGTGAACGAACTTCCATGGTCCAAATGTAAAGAATTCTTCAATTCATCTTGTGATTCCGAAGTTAATCACTAATTTAGCTTTGGAAACACAAGTTAAATGTATCATTAATTATTAGAGCTATGAAAAAAACACCAATGCAAGTAGTAACCGCCTTTGGCGAAGGTATGAAGTCCGGGACAGATGCCTGGAAAGAAGTCGTTTCAAATGACATCGTATTCACCGGTCCTGTAGATCAAGTCAGTGGGTTGGAAGCTTTTACCAAATTAAATGAGGGGTTTTTGTCTATGGTTAGGGGGAACAAAATGAAGCAAGCAGTAGAGGTTAGTGATTTTGTCATTACCCAGATCGAGATGCAGGTTGCCATGCCCTCCGGAAAAACGATTACCCTTGATATGAGTGAATGGTATGAAGTCCGGGACAACAAGATCCAAAGCATCAAGGTTTATTACGATGCAGATGAATTCAGGAAAGAAATGAATTGACAACCGACTATGGCTTACAGTGAACACCAGGCCGACCGCATTCGGCAACGCTTAGCCGGGCACCATGTCTCGGCAGAAAAAAAGATGATGGGGGGATTGATCTTCATGGTGAATGAAAAAATGTGTGTCGGGATCGACATTGATAAGAAAACGGGTCAGGACAGATTGATGGTCCGAGTCGGGAAAGCCAGCGGTGACCAATTGATTTTTACAAAAGGCAGCCGGGAGATGGATTTTACCGGCAATGTGATGCGTGGATTTCTTTTCATTGATCCAGAAGGTTTTGACAAGGAAGAGGATCTGGATTTTTGGATCGAAAAGGCATTGTATTTCAATCAAGAGATCGCTTTAAAGTAGAATATTCATTAAATTATTTCAAAGACGACTTTGAAATGATGAAATCTACCCTGGCTGTTCTGATTCCTTTGCTCTCTGCAACTCGCCTGATCAGCTTGCTCTCTGCATCTCTCCTGATCTCCCTTTCAACCACTTCTCTCCTAAGGGCTCAAACTCCAACCATTGATTGGCAATACACCACCGGAGCTCCGGCTTTTGGTTCGGCTGCGGCGGCGGACATCGACAAAGATGGAAAGTTGGAGATTTGTTTTTCCACCTATACCAATGATGGACGTCTCCATTGTCTCAATGCAGAGGATGGTTCCGTCCATTGGATCGCTGATATCCAAGGCTGTGGGGACGTGGCTCCCATCATTTACGATGTTGATCTGGATGACACCCTTGATGTGATTGTCAATGGGTCCTGCAACCCGACCATTTATTGTTTCAATGGTGTGACCGGGGCGGAGCAATGGAGCGTTTATTCAGGAGGTGGAGATTCTCCCCCTACTATCCACGACATTGATGGCGATTCATTGCCTGAGATTCTCTTCGGAAATTTTTCCGGTGAAGTCCGCATTCTTAATGGGGAGGATGGCTCGCTGGCCAAAGCCATTCAGGTGGACAACAATCCGATCCAAACCGAACCCTCACTGGTGGATGTCAATTTTGATGGGAAGCTGGATATCATTGTGGCCAACTATATCAATGATGATGGCTTCCACATTTACGCTTATGATTATGCAACCGCAACCATCTTGTGGCAAAGAGACGATACTTCCTCGGCGAGTTTCCATGCCTACCATGCCGGAGCGGTGGCGGATCTGGACCTTGACGACACCCTGGAATATGTGATAGGAAGGAACGACGGATCGATAATCGCCTTGAACGTCGAAGATGGGAGTGAACTCTGGACCGTCACCGGCCTGACCAATGTGATCTCAGCGGTAACGGTGGCAGATATGGACCGCGACAGCGTGCCTGAAGTGATCTATTCAAACAATGATTACATCAATTTTAACGACCATATTGGAATCTTATCAGGGACGGACGGATCCTTGGAATGGTCCTACCCGGTGACCTTCAGTGCTTTTCGCGGGGTGGCTATTTCTGATCTCAATGGGAATGGGCAATTGGACATCGTTTCGGCGCACTTTCTAAGCCGTGTCCGGGCGATTGAAGCCTACAATGGCCTTTTATGGGAGATCAATCTGGGAAATTATTTACCCTCCGGACTTCCTTACCACGAAGCGGACCACGGACCCGTGATCGCGGACTTCGACAACGATGGGAATATGGAAGTCTTTGTGGTGGCTGGATACGGAACCTATACGCCCGATAGCCAGAACACTGGGATTGCCTTTGCGCTGGATGGAGGAACCGGAGGCTATTGCCCGGAATGGTTGATGTTCCGCCAGGATATAAAGCGAAGTGGGTATCTGAGTCCGGCAGAGGAAGCGGAGAGTTGCGATACGACCATGACGGTGGTAGATGATCCTGAGCTCGGGGCATTAAGGGCTTTTCCAAATCCCACCTGGGACCGGCTGGTGGTGGAAGCGGATTTGTGGGCCGAAGAGGGGGATCTGAGGATTGTTGATCTGCAAGGGAGAACACTGTTCCGGGAGCTTATTCCAGCTGGAAGTGGTCAAATTCGTAAGTTGTTGGCGCTTCGGGAAATGGGTTTGGCACCTGGAATGTATATCATCATGCTGCGAAGCGAGGCAGGCAAGAAGATTGTTAGGATTAGCCTGTTGGATTGAAAAGCCGAAGGATCTCAGCAAAAGGGTGAACATTTCCCAAGTGGACAGTATCTTTGCCCCATGAATCCCTTCTCCTCCAAATTTATGCTTGGTATCCTGGGCGGCGGTCAGCTTGGAAAAATGATCCTCCAGGAAACTTCCCGTATGGATATTCAAACCGCAGTCTTGGACCCGAGTGGGTTCTCTCCCTGCAAAGGCCGCGCCCAACATTTCGAGATCGGCGATCTCCGCAGTTATGAGTCCGTCTATCAGTTCGGTAAACTCGTCGATGTTCTCACCATAGAAATCGAAGCTGTCAATGTGGATGCCCTGGCGCAATTGGAACGGGAAGGTACCGCGGTGTACCCTTCTTCCAAACTGCTCCGTACCATTCAGGACAAGACGGTTCAGAAGAAATTTTATGTCGACAATGGCATCCCCACCAGTCCATTTTTCGCCTATGCCAGCAAAGCAGAGTTGCTGCAAAAAGAATTGACCTTTCCCTGTGTACAGAAGTTAGCGACCGATGGCTATGATGGAAGAGGGGTCAATGTTTTGCGTGGTTGGGAAGATGTGCAGGAATTGCCAGAGGGTAGGGGATTGGTAGAGAATTTCGTCGGGAAGATGAAGGAGATTTCGGTGATTGTTGCTCGTAGTGTGTCGGGAGAAACAATTGCCTATCCGCCCGTGGAAATGGAGTTTCACCCCACTGCCAACCTGGTAGAGTTTCTCTTTAGTCCGACTACGCTGACCGAGGAAGAAGCCGAACTTGCCAAAGCAGTTGCCTTACAGGTTGCCGAAGCACTGGACCTGATCGGTATCCTGGCCGTCGAATTATTTGTGACTGAAGCCGGTGAAGTTTTGGTCAATGAATCTGCTCCCCGGCCACACAACAGCGGGCACCACACCATCGAAAGCAATTATACCTCTCAATACGAGCAGCACGTTCGGGCAATTCTTGACCTTCCCCTGGGTTCGGTCGCAGCCCGTTCTGCATCGGTAATGGTCAATATCCTGGGCGAACATTCTCAGACCGGTTATGTGGTCTACGACGGCATCAGGGATGTACTGGCGATGGAGGGCGTATACGTTCATATATATGGTAAGAAGCAAACCCGTCCCTTTCGGAAGATGGGGCACGTGACCATCGTGGCCGATGATTTGGAAACAGCACGGACCAAAGCAAAAACCGTCAAAGAAACGCTAAAGGCAATCGCATGGAAAAACCCATCGTAGGAATCATCATGGGAAGCACCTCAGACCTTCCGGTCATGAAGGATGCAGCTGAAATCCTGGAACATTTTGGAATTCCCTTCGAGTTGACGGTGGTTTCGGCTCACCGGACCCCCGATCGGTTGATGGAATATGGAGGGAACGCGCATACCCGTGGCCTGAAGTGCATCATTGCCGGCGCAGGCGGAGCCGCCCATTTGCCAGGTATGATCGCCAGCGTCAGCCCACTGCCCGTGATCGGAGTGCCGGTCAAGGCATCCATCTCCATGGATGGATGGGATTCAGTCCTCAGCATCCTGCAGATGCCCGGTGGTATTCCGGTCGCAACCGTGGCCCTGAATGGGGCTAAGAATGCCGGAATCCTTGCCGCCCAGATTATCGGGGCGAGTGACCCCGCAGTTCTGGAAAAGGTCCTGGCTTACAAAGAGTCCTTGAAGGATAAAGTGCTGAAAGGAGCAACCGAATTGGAGGAAAAAGGCTGGCGTTCTTTTCTGAGCGAATGATGCTTCACGGGTCTGACCCTGTCGGCAAAGGTCCCGATCCCACTGACCAAGGTCTGACCCTGTCGGCAAAGGTCTAATCCTCCAAATCCTCGAGAAGCATATTCAACTCATTCACCGTCTTACGTTCTCCTGCCTCCCGCGCCACCGGAATCCCTTTTTCGACGACTTCTACCGCCCCTTTGATGTCCCCGAGGTTGACCTTTGCCAGAGCATATTGATAGTATGTCGGGACGTAGGCAGGGAAAGCGTCGACTATATTTTGAAATACCCGGCTTGCTTCCTCGAAGTCATCCGAGTTAAAGTGCTCAATACCAATAGCATAATGGAGAAACGGGTCATTTGGATCAGTCTCCAAAAGTTGCCGCAGATGGGCTAGTCTTTTATCCTTCATTTCTTTTGTATCCTGCGAAAGGTTGTATATTTTTGTTCTCCAATTTAGAAAAAAGAGGATTAATGAAGTCATTAGTTTGTATCAGTCACGTTCCGGATACGACCACCAAAATAAAATATACCGATGACGGCAAGGCTCTGGATGCTACCGGAGTTACTTTCATCATCGGACCTTATGATGAGTATGGTCTGGTCCGCGCGATAGAATTTAAAGAACAAAGTGGTCAGGGAAACGTCACTGTGCTCTGTGTGGGCGGTTCTGAAGTGGAACCCACCTTGCGCAAAGCGCTTGCCATTGGAGCTGACGATGCGGTTCGCATCGACGCAAATCCACTGGACGGTATGTTCGTAGCCAAGCAAATCGCAGATTATGCCAAAGACAAAGGATTTGATTTTGTCTTTTTCGGCAAAGAATCTATCGACCACAATGCTTCGGAAGTGCCCGGGATGGTAGCTGAATACCTCGGTTTGCCTTTCGTTTCTCAGGCGATTCATTTGGAAATGGACGGAGATACAGCCGTGCTTCAGCGGGAAATTGACGGCGGTTATGAAGTAATTCATTCTTCTGTCCCAGCCGTGGTAAGCTGCCAGAAAGGAATTTCAGAATGGCGCATCCCCAATATGCGTGGAATTATGATGGCCAAGCGTAAGCCAATGGAAGTGAGTGCAGCAACCGAAGGTTCGGCAGCTGTATCCACGGAAAAGTTGGAACTTCCTCCACCAAAGGAAGGTTGTGTTTTCATTGAGCCCGAAGAGGCAGGTAGTTTGGTTGAAATGTTGGCTGATAAAGGATTGTTATAATCATGGCAGTATTACTATTCGCAGAAAACTCACAAGGAAGAATCAAGAAAGGCGCTCTCGAAGCCGCTTCCTATGCTTATGCATTGGCAGAATTACTCGGCGAAGATCTTGAAGCGGTTGTCCTGGGTGAAACCGAAAGTGATCTGGACGAGGTTCTGGGTAAATATGGGGTCAGCAAAGTCCATCACTATGACGATGCAGATCTCAATGATTTCAATGACCAGTTGTTCACCGCTATTATAGCTGATCTGGCCACGGAAGAAGAGGCAACTGCAATCGTGATGGCACAAAGCTATGACGGAAAAGCACTTGCTCCCCGTCTTGCTGCCCGTTTGGATGCTGCCCTTGTATCTGGTGCGACCCATGCTCCGGTCAAGGAAGGCGATGGTTATTCCGTTAAGCGCAGTGCTAACTCTGGCAAAGGTGTAGAGACTGTATCGACCCATCGGGACACCATCATCGTTTCTGTGAAGAAGAACAGCTTTGGACTGAAGGTCAATGAAGTTGACTGTGAAGTTGAAGAAGCCGAGTACGATGGTGATGTTACCCCAGGAGCCAAAATGGTGGAGCGGGTCAAGACAGCCAGTAAGATATCTATCACAGAAGCAGATGTCGTAATTTCCGGTGGACGTGGATTCAAAGGTCCTGAAAACTGGGGTATCCTTGAAGAATTTGCCGGATTGGTAGGAGCGGGTACAGCCTGTTCAAAACCAGTATCAGATATGGATTGGCGTCCTCACCATGAGCACGTTGGTCAGACCGGAATTCAAATAGCTCCCAATTTGTATATTGCGGTTGGAATTTCAGGAGCGATCCAGCACTTGGCTGGGGTCAATTCCTCCAAAAACATCGTAGTCATCAATAAAGACCCTGAAGCGCCATTTTTCAAACATGCTGATTATGGCATCGTCGGGGATTTATTTGAAGTGCTGCCCAAGATCAACGAAGCAGTAAAGAAGCACAAGGCTTCCAACGCATAAAGTATTCTAAACCACGGGACCTTTGGAAAAAATCAGGCTTGAAATACTCGGCTTGTCTTCAAGTCAGTCAGATGTCGGGCATTTTGCCTTGGTATTGGGTGAAGTGAAAGGCAACCGAAGACTCCCGATCATCATAGACGGCTACCAGGCAAGGGCAATTGCCCTTGAGATTGAAAATATCAAGCCTAACCGTCCTATGACCCACGATCTGCTGGTCAATATTGCAAAGGAATTCAGTATTGGCCTGTTGGAAGTCCAGATCACAGATTTGAAGGAAGGCATCTTCTATGCCCGCCTGATTTTTGAATTTGAGGGAGAGATCCACGAGATCGATTCCAGGACAAGCGATGCGGTTGCCATAGGGGTCCGGTTTAAAGTTCCTGTTTACACCTTTGAGCGTGTATTGTCAGTTGCAGGAATTGAAGTGAAAGACTCAGACTTAGAAGATAATTCCGACGATTTCTTCGCAGAAGAAGATGATCTGTCCGGATATGAGGAAGAAGAAGGAGACGAAGGTGAGGAGGAATCAGGCGATGACCTTACCCGCCTGAAGAAAGAAATGGATCGTGCCATAGGGGATGAGGACTACGAGAAGGCGGCACGTCTGCGCGACGAGATTTCACGCCTTGAAGGCGACCAGAACTGATACAATAAAGATTTTGGACATACTATTTAACGTTTCGCGCGGGCTTGTCGGGCTTGTGATCATGGTTTTGATCGCATGGCTTTTTTCCAGAGATCGCAAGGCGATCAGCTGGCGATTGGTGATCATTGGTTTGGGACTGCAACTGGGCATTGGCGCACTGATGTTGTCAGATATCGCATTTTTACAAACCATCTTTCAAGGAATTGCAGATGGTTTTAAAACTTTGGTCAGCTTCTCCACTTCAGGATCTGAGTTCGTATTCAACCGTTTAGGTGTCGAAAAAAACGATGATGGGTCCGACTTTTACTTTGCCTTCCAAATCCTGCCCATTATCATATTTTTCTCTGCCCTGACCAGCGGTCTCTATTACCTTGGAATTCTGCAATGGATCGTCAAAGCTTTTGCCTGGGTCATGGCCCGGACCATGGGCCTTTCCGGTTCAGAATCCATTTCTGCAGCCGCCAACGTATTCCTGGGGCAAACCGAAGCCCCTCTGTTGGTCAAACCGTATATCGCAGGGATGACCCGATCCGAGATCATGTGCCTGATGACAGGAGGAATGGCAACCATTGCCGGGTCCGTCATGGGTGCCTATATCAGCATGCTGGGAGGAACCTCTGACGTGGCCCTCAACTTCCTCACCGCATCCCTGATGAATGCCCCCGCAGCCATCGTTTGTGCCAAAATCCTCATCCCAGAGACCCGGCACGATCTGATCAATACCGACCTCCGGGTATCCAATGAAAAGATAGGCTCGAACCTGATCGATGCACTCGCCAACGGTACCTCCGAAGGACTCAAGCTGGCCCTCAACGTTGGTGCCATGTTGATCGCTTTTGTTGCCATCATCTATATGATCAATGGGGTATTTGACTGGATCGGGGAACTGACCAATCTGAATGTCTGGATTCAGGAAAGCACCCGGGTAGCTATCGGAACCGATGCTTCTGGCGCGACGGTCTATTTGATTGATCCGGATGACTCAGACAAATTGTTCTCTGCTTTCGATGGCTTGTCCCTCCAATATATTGTTGGTCAGGTATTCCAATTTATCGCCTTTGCCGTAGGGGTGGAGTGGAACGACTCCCTGGTAGTGGGTTCGTTGCTCGGAACCAAGGTAATCGTCAATGAATTCATCGCTTTTGATATGCTGGCAAAGATTCCGGTAACTACTGATGAAGCGGTAGGAGCCATTTCCCAAAGGACCAAGACCCTTTCTACTTTTGCACTCTGTGGCTTTGCAAACTTTGCCTCCATTGCCATCCAGATCGGTGGTACGGGTGGGATTGCCCCCAATCAACGGGTGACCTTGTCCCAACTGGGACTGCTGGCTGTGTTGGGAGGGATGCTGGCATCCCTGATGTCCGCCTGTATTGCAGGGATGTTTATCCCGTAAGCTGGCGCTACCTCCGCGGTGGCCAGGGAAAAACAGCAGAGACCTTCTTCTTACGCTCCGCATAATGCGGACGGCGCTCCACCATTCGCTTGTCGATCATCGGAATAGAGATGAAGAGAAAGAGCACCGTCATGGCGATGGCCCCCGAAATCCGCCACCATTCGTCCGGGGCGGCCGCGAGGCTGAACAGGGCCAGGCCGTACCAAAAGGACATCTCGCCAAAGTAGTTGGGATGACGGGAATACTTCCACAAGCCTGTATCCAGAATGCGCAGCTTATCCGTATTTGTTTTGCGGAAATTCCGCAACTGCTGGTCGGCAATAGTTTCGGCCAATATCCCCATCAGGGTCACCGCTGCCGCAACAACATCCAGCCAATTGAAAGCCCGGTCACTTTCGCTCAAGGCAGGGATCAAAGTCAAACAACCCAGGTAAACCAGCATGGTCGGCATCATCTGTAAACCAAAGAAATTGACCAACTGGAAGAGCTTACCTGTCTGCTTACGTTGGATCACATAGCGCCAGTCTTCATGGTCGAGCCCCGTCCATCCTCTGTACCAGTTCCAGGTCAGCCGTATGCCCCAGAGGATCGTCAGTCCACCTGCCAATCCAGACCGTAAAGGATCAACATCTGCCACCGGTATCCACCACAGATATACCACGATCCAGATCGGGATCACACTCCAGTATGCATCGTAGAGGCTGGTATTTTTCAGGTAAACAGACAGGAGATAGATGACCATTGTCGCCGCGATATCCCCAGCCAGGATGATCAACCACTGGGGTTCGCCCAGGAAAGCATAGCCAGTACCCACTGCAGCAACCGCCGCCAAAATATAGGCAACGACCACCCAGATTACCGAACTCGTATAAGATCTATTTTTCATTGTCGTCTTTGAAATTACCGTCCTCGTCCTCCTCTTTGAAATTGCCGTCCTCGTCTTTGAAATTGTTGTCCTCGTCTTTAAAATTGCGTACCACCTTCATCACCGTGTATACGGTCAACAAAACGACAAGTCCCAATATGATGATGGCCTTGGTCATAGCTATAGCAACCCGATCTCCCGGGCATATTGTTCGATGTATGCGACTGCTTTGTCGGAACCTTCCTCCGCAATAAAGGTCGGTTGCAATTCTTTTGCCCTGGCCTGCATTTCCATATCCTCGGTCGCAGTGCGAATCCTTCCCGCCAGCCGCTTGGCATTCAACCGCCTGAACCAGATCATTTTGGGTGCAATTCCCAGTCGGCGCAGGTTGGCTCCAAAGTAGGGTTGGTCGGCGATGAAGGTCACTACGACTGAAGGAACACCGGCCCGGCAAACTGCGGTGGTCGTGCCGGCACCACCGTGATGCACGACACAGGAACCCTGGGCAAACAACCATCCATGCGGGACATAATCCGCGAAAAATACATTTTCAGGGGCTTCTTCGGAAGAGAGGCGGGCATATCCGGTTTGGATAATGGCGGCTTTGCCTGTCCTACGGAGCGCCTCCAGTACCGTTTGGGTCAGTTGAGGGCCCAGATTACCACCCATAGAACCAAAACTGACGATCACCGGACGTGGGTATTTGGCAAGGAAAGCCAAAATCTCAGGTGCAGGTACATACTCAGGCTCCGGAAGAATCCAGGGGCCGGTGACCCGAAAGTGCTCAGGTAAGTCAGGAAAGGTCCGGGCCAGGGTTGGAGAGGCCGCGATGAAATTCCGATCAGGTGCCAGGCTGTGAAACCGCACGATGTTCTGTTCGGTACCACCCAGATCGCGGAGAACCTGCATGGCCTGACCGGCAACTTTGCGCATCATCCGTGTCATGACTTTCCAGGCCAATGGATTCAGGAAGCCGATATTGCCCACCAGGGGAGGAGCGTTGTACTTGGTAGGAATCCCAGCCGGGGCGAGGACCACCGCAATCCGGGGAATACCGTTTTGCAGGGCAGCTTCCTGACCCAGAAAATCCACCATGTGGCAGATGGCCAGCTCACAACCTTTGATGCCTTCTTTGCATTCCTCAAAGTACTTTTCCTTTTCGGCAAAAAATGCTTCCAGGAGCAGCAGTTCCAATTGCTTCACCGGACTGACCACCTCCAGCATCTTCGAGAGCATGTCATTCAGATCGTCCTGGCTGACTTCCGGACCGCAGGAAACGAACTCGATACCACGCTTGAGAAAGCGCTCTTTGTGAAAGGGATGGCTGAGTGCCCGGACCTGATGACCAGCGGCCTTCAGCCGGAGGGCCAGGGCCAGAAAGGGTTGGATGTCCCCGGTGCTGCCGACGGTGCAAAGGGCAATCTTCATAGGACGCGAAATTAGGGGAATTTATGGGTTTTGAACAACCTTTGAGGGTCATTCCCGAAAGGACTAAAGCATAAAAGTGAGGGGAACCCGGTGAATGAGGTCAACTGCTTTTTGACGGGTGGAGAGTTTTACCTCTTTGATCTGGCGGGCGGCTTCAATTTCTTCCTGCCGCCATACTTCAGGCTGGCCAATGACTTCTTCCAATTCTTCCGGGTCCAGACTGTTGAGGTAGTTGAATTCAACCGGAGGAAGCTTTTTGCATTCGTCGAGTCCATACTTGCACATGGAAGCACGCGCCAGCGCAACCCAGGGACCAGGCACTACGATCAACATCAAACCGAATTCTACATCCAGCCGGTGCTCGATGCTCTCCACTTCAAATACTGAAGAGAGGGTGGCGATATAGCCGGGATTCCGACTTGAAATGACCAGGTTATCTACTTTACTATCCATGCAATCCGCTTTTTCCTAAACAAATCTAACCAAAGTCAGGCAATCACCTCAAGGGGACGAATGAATATTTGGAAGGAAGCAGGCACAGAACCGGGTTTTGAGGAGCTAAAACCATACAGGTAAAATATTCTTCCAAATAATGTTTCGAAGTGACATTGAATCAGAATTAAATTTGTCAGAAAAGGAAAACATTTCTATCATTGCACCGTTGTAAAAACAATGAAAACGCAGAAAACACATATCATTTTTAAATTCAACCGCTGTTGTTGCATGGCACCTGAAAGGGAGCATATTTGTATAACACGATGTTGATCGATTAATATATGTGTTCGTTATACGAAAAAGCTCCAGCCCCCCGGTTGGAGCTTTTTCTTTTCCAACAAGATTTCCAGAACCTTCAACGATTATTTACAGATCATACCATGAGTGCTTATTTATCAGACCATCTTGCCGAAACGAGCGTACTTGATCAATTGAAAAACCTGAGTGGCCTGGTAGGAGATACCCCACTGATTTCCCTGGACCGCCTCCACAGCAACCCCGGTGTAAAGATTCTCGCCAAAGCAGAGTGGATGCAGATGGGGGGAAGTGTCAAGGCCCGTCCCGCTTTCAATATCATCGCCGAGGCCATTCTCAGTGGTAAACTCAGGAAGAACATGCGTTTGCTGGATGCCAGCAGTGGCAATACCGCCATCGCTTACACCACATTTGCCAATGCCCTCGGGATTGGTGTCACCCTCTGCATCCCTGAAAATGCTTCTGAAGCCCGCATTACCATGTTGAAAGCATTGGGAGCGGAGGTTGTGTTTTCTTCCCGGTTTGAATCGACGGAGGGGGCGCAAACCTTGGCAAAGGAACTGCACAGCCAGGCCCCGGAACTCTATTTCTATGCAGACCAGTACAGCAATGACCACAATTGGCGGGCTCACTATAAATTCACTGGAATGGAGATCAACCAGCAAACGCGGGGGAAAGTCACCCATTTCGTGACGGGATTGGGGACCACTGGAACTTTTACCGGGACAGGAAGGCGGCTCAAGGACTTGAACCCTTCGACCGAATTGATTGCTTTGCAGCCGGAAACAGCTTTGCACGGCCTGGAAGGTTGGAAACACCTCGAAACCGCCGATGTACCCAAAATCTTTGACAGTAGCCTCGCCGACCGAACCCTGGAGGTAGGGACTGAAGAGGCCTACCGGGTCCTCAAAGCCACTGCTAAGTTGGAAGGTCTTTTGCTGAGTCCTTCTTCGGCAGCCAATGTCGCGGGCGCCCTGAAAATCGCAGAAGAGATTGACGAAGGCGTAATCGTAACCATTTTACCTGATGACGCGAGCAAGTATATGGAAATCTTAAATCGCATCATATCATGAACCATAATGCAGAAATAACCCTGGATACGCTGTCCGTAATACGCTTACACGGAGAAGCTGATTTCCCAAATGAATGCTGCGGTTTTCTCTTTGGGAAGGAGGGAAGTCCCCGAAGGATCACCCTGGCCCGCCCGGCAAAAAATATCCAGCAAGGCGACCAAAGACGTCGGTTTCTCATCGATCCCAGGGATTATATGGCGGCTGAAAGATTTGCCATCGCGGAAAATCTCGACTTTCTGGGCATTTACCATTCGCATCCCAATCACCCGGCAGACGCTTCGGTCCATGACCGGAAGCAGGCCGCCCCCTTCTTTTCCTATGTGATCATCTCAGTCATGGACGGCAAGCCCGAAACGGTGTTGTCCTGGCGTCTCTCAGATGATGGCACCTTTATGGAAGAAGAGTCTCTCATACTGCTGGACTCCTTCCAAAACAATTTAAAATCAGCATAAACAAAATAATATCATGGCAAAAATAATCATCCCCACTCCTCTGCGGAAGTTTACCGAGAACCTGGCTACCTTCGAGTCAGAGCACGCTACCGTAGGGAAATCTCTGGACCACTTGGTGAGTGTGTACCCAGATCTGAAAAAACACCTGTTGGACCCTCAGGGAGAGGTCCTCGGCTTTGTAAATGTCTATGTCGGTGATGACGACATCAGGGATCTCAACAAAGAAAACACGGGTGTAGACAGCGCAACCGTGATCAGCATCGTGCCCGCGATTGCAGGGGGGGTAGATGTGGTACCCCTTCTTCAGGAAATGGCCGAGCTACGCCCAGCAGGTAAAATTGATTACATTCGATTCGAATAAAGCAGAGAAAAGATGGCAGAGCAAATATTGTCAAAGGATGAACTAAAACGGTATTCCCGGCACCTGATTATCCCGGAGTTCAATATCCGGGGACAGCAGAAACTGAAGCAATCCCGGGTATTGGTGGTTGGTTCGGGAGGACTCGGGGCCCCACTCTTGCAATACCTGGCCGCAGCCGGAGTAGGACATATCGGAATTGTCGACTTCGATGTGGTAGAAGACCACAATCTGCAAAGACAGGTGCTTTTTGGCACCAGTGACATCGGACAACCCAAGGCCGAGGTCGCTAAGCGGAGGTTGCTCGATCTCAATCCCCATATAGAGATCGAAGTCTTTAATACCCGTTTGACCAGTGAAAATGCACTCGAAATCGTCGGACAATACGACGTCGTGGCTGATGGTACTGACAATTTCCCCACCCGCTACCTGGTCAATGATGCCTGTGTCCTGTTGGACAAGGTGAACGTATACGCTTCCATATACCGCTTTGATGGCCAGGTCTCGGTATTCAATTACATTGATCCGGTTACCGGGGAGCGTGGACCAAACTACCGGGATTTGTACGCTTCGCCACCCCCTCCGGGCTTGGTGCCAAGTTGTGCAGAAGGAGGAGTCCTGGGTGTATTGCCGGGGATACTCGGCAGTTTACAGGCATCGGAAGTGATCAAGGTAATCACCGGCATTGGCGATCCCCTGTCCGGACGCTTATTTATCTTCGATGCCCTGAGTTTCTCCACAAGAACCCTCAAAGTGCGCAGGGATCCTGCCAATCCTATCAATGGGAATGCCCCCACCCAAACCGGATTGATCGATTACGACTTTTTCTGTGGCATTTCGCCAACTGGCGAAGCAGCGGAAGAGGACGACCTACAGGAAATATCCGTACAGGAATTTGAGACCATCCGCATTGGAAAAACACCCTTTCAATTGATCGATGTCCGGGAGCCTTATGAATATGACATAGTGAATATTTCCGGTGAACTGATCCCACTTGGGAAAATAATTGACTATCCGGAAAAAATTTCGCGGGACAAAAAAGTAATTGTACACTGTCGGAGTGGAAAGCGTAGTGCCAACGCTATCAGAGAGTTACATAAGATAGGGTTCAGGAATCTCTACAACCTAAAAGGTGGTATCCTTGCCTACGCAGATGAGATTAATCCAGAATTACCCAAATATTAATAAAAAAAATACCGTATATTTAAATCTAGTAGCAATCATGTAGGTTTTTTAACTTTTTCGGTATTGGTGTAGGCCCCGCAGCGTAGCGGGGCCTGCGCTTTTTATAGACTTTTTTTTTAGAGCCATATTTCGGACCTTAAAGCGTTCGACAATCACCGTATTCAAAACGCACCATCTTATGTTTGGAATTGAGTTTATCGAAATAGGGATTGGGCTGTTTTTCGCCTTCTTTGCCCTGAGTACCATCTGCTCCACCGTGGTAGAACTGTTCTCTAAGTTCAGGAAACTACGCGCAAAGCATCTCCGAAAAGCCATGGGGGAACTGTTGGGGGAAAAAGAGTACAATGGCATCGTCGATGGACTTTACGATCACCGCCTGATCTCTTCATCGGTCAAAGCCAAGGCTGGCAATACCACCTATATTGATGTCAAGGATTTTTCCAATGCTGTACTTGATTTATTGGGTGGATATGCAGATTCGTCTTTGTACAATTCTTTTCTGAGCAGAATCAATAAGCTGGAGGATGGCTCCGTGAAGACGGAACTTCTGGGGATCATCAATGCGAGTCCCAATCAGATCAAATCGATGGAAGATGATGCCCCACATTTTTTCGTGGATGCTCAGTTTTCTCAGGCTTGTGTTCAACTGATCCGATCTTTTTCGGAAGGGTCATCGGCACGCAAAGCGATACAGGCCCGGATTGGACAAGTAGATGACCCCACTGCGAGGACACAACTCGAAGGGATTTTCGACGCCGATCCAGCAAAACTGACGGGTCTTGAGGCACAGATGAAGACCTGGTTCACCAATAAGGCATTTTGCGAAGGCATGTTTTCCCTGCTCGTTTTCGGTTCCAAGGAAATGGCCCAATTCAAAGCCATGGAAGTCAGGATCAAAGAGATCAAAGATACCGGTGTACGGGAACGCTTGCTGGGCATATTGAACGGTGGCGCAGAACGGGTGGAGAGCATTAAGTCAGGACTGGAAAACTGGTTCAACAAGTCCATGTATGATCTCACCGAATTGTACAAAAAGCGGATGCGCTACTTTGTCGGAGGTGTTGCTGTGATCATGGTTTTTTCTCTCAATGCAGATTCGGTACGCCTGGTAAGAGAATTGTGGAATGACAATGAACTTCGGGCTGCTACCGTGAAAGCCGCTGAGAATTTCATGAACGATGACCAGGCCGTCGCCTTTGCCCTGGGAAAGGATACCACTCAGCAGAACATGGGTTCTCTGGTAGATTCATTGAAGCATCAGATCAATGAAGTTCACCAGTTGCCGCTGGGGTGGAAGACTGAAACTGTGCCCTGGTTTGGACAAAAAGGGTTGGACAACGAGAAAGTTACCTGGTGGTGGCTGAATAAACTATTGGGTTTGTTCATCACCATTGGTGCCGTATCTCTGGGATCAACATATTGGTACAAGCAGTTGAAGAGCTTACTGAATCTTAGCCTCAACTTCAGGGGAGGTAAAGGGCAGAGTAGTTAGCAGCTACCTGACATACAATATATTGGTTCAGCCGGTCGTTAAAATAGTCCATGGGAAGAACACTGTATTTTTCATAAATTGGTGTTGATGATGAGCAGTAGGAGATTTGGGTTATTGGCATTGGTGCTTCTGATAAGTTCTCAAATGAGCATCGGGCAGCTTGTGCCCCCAAAGCGCGAATTCCGGGCTGCCTGGGTGGCTACCCTGGCCAATCTGGACTGGCCTTCTTCACAGCGTTTGTCATCGGGTGAGCAGCAAAAGGAGTTTATCCGGATGCTGGATCGCTTGCAAGCAATTGGCATGAATGCCATTGTCGTCCAGATCAGACCTGCCGGCGATGCTTTTTATCCCAGCAAAATCGTCCCTTGGTCCATGTACCTGTCCGGTAAACAAGGTGTACCCCCCTCGCCTTATTACGATCCGCTCGCATTTATGGTCCGCGAATGCCATCTCCGCAATATGGAGTTCCATGCATGGTTCAACCCTTTCCGGGCCGTATCCCATGTGCAGTATTGCTCCGTCACCAACGACCACCTTTCCAAGAAACATCCCGAATGGTGCTTTAACCATGGACTCTCCAAATTCTTCGATCCCGGAGAACCGAGGGTGCGGCAGTATATCATTGATGTGATCATGGAAGTGGTGCACAACTACGACATCGATGGGATTCACCTCGACGATTACTTTTATCCTTATCCCAGAGCCGGGGAGAAGATCAAGGACGATGCGAGTTTTGCCAAGTATGGGAAAAACTTTAAGTATAAGGGAGATTGGCGCCGCGCCAATATTGACCACTTTGTGCATACCTTAAGCGACAGCATCCGCTTGGCAAAATCCCATGTGAAGTTCGGGATCAGCCCTTTTGGGGTATGGCGGAACCAGGCAGAGGATTGGCGGGGATCGAGAACGGTGCGTGCCCTGGCGGCTTATGACGGACTATATGCTGATACCCGTAAATGGATCAAAAATGGCTGGGTCGATTACCTGGCCCCCCAATTGTATTGGAATGTGGACCACCCCATTGCCAGCTATTCAAAATTGCTGGACTGGTGGGACGAGCTGGATTGCACCCGCCATATCTACATTGGTCATGCACCCTACCTGATGCAAAAAACCAAAGTGCCAGCTTGGGCAAAGACCTCTGAATTCGTCTTGCAGTGCAATATGAGCCGGGAAAAATCTCATGTAACCGGCAATATCTGGTTCCGGGCCTCCACTTTGCAGGCCAATCCACAGGGATTCTCTGATGCCCTCGCGGACAAATTGTATTTGTACCCGGCCTTGCCACCTACCATGCCCTGGCTGGACAGTATTCCCCCTTTGAGTCCGGAAAACCTTACTTCAAAAGCGGTAGACGATGGGATTTATCTCCATTGGGACAAGCCGGAACCTGCGGAAGATGGGCAGGAAGCATCTTATTATATTGTCTACCGATTCGAAGACAAAGAGTTGAGGAATATGGATGACCCCCGGAAGATCCGCACCATTACCAAAAACGAACATTTTCTGGACATTACGGCAGAGCCGTGGAAGGATTATTTCTATGTAGTCACTTCGGTTGACCGCTCTCACAACGAATGCGACCGGTTTTCAACCTTGAAAGTCCTTTCCAATTGACATTCCACACCAAATTTTCTTAGCTTTCTGAAACACTTAGCAAGCTATAGATTATGACACATCGGTTATTGTTTCTGGTCCTTTTCGGAATTGCAGCATTTTCTCAGACCACTGCCCAGGGGCTCTTTGTCCGCATCGGTGGTGGTTATGGCCTGCCTGCCAGTGGGGACGATTACGGAATTCGCTTGGTGTATGACAGTACCAGCCTGCAAAGTCAATCCCTGATCTACGGTTCCAATGGGCAAGGTGCTGTATTTGGCCTCGAAGTCGGTTATATGATCAATGAACATATCGGATTTCAACTGGGGGGAGAGTTTCTCCTGGGTGCAAAGCAAACCCGTAGTGAGAGAACTACCCCTTCCAGTTACGGATTGGACCAGGAATCCAGCAACCAGATCAGGTTATTGCCAGCGGTGTTGATATCCGGAGGATTGGGAAATATTGATCCATACTGCCGGGTAGGGGTTTCGGTGCCTTTGACGACCACCACCTACCGGAATAATTCAGCCACCCTTGATTTGTCTGGCACCAACTCTACCGTCGTCTCGGAAACGGAGATTGTGGGCAAGTTCGTTCTGGGATATTCGGGAGCATTGGGCTGCAACTTTTCCATTGATTCCCGATTTTCCATCTTTGCTGAAGTTGGTGCTTTAAGCCAAAGGTTGAAGGCCAGTAGTGGAAAGTTAACCTTGCTGGAAGTCGATGGGGTAGATGACTTGTTGAACTTGACCACGATTCAAAAAGAATGGAATTATCTGGAAAGTGTAACCACCGCAGACAATTCTATCGCCTTGAATCCTGACTTTAACCCCAATGAGCCGGAAGATTTGCAGCAGATCAGCCAGAATCTGTCCAGCTTTTTCCTCAAAGCGGGAGTTGCAATTAACTTCGGCGCACCCTAGTATCTTCCGCGCTCCCTACATCAGAACCGCGGTAATCACAAAGTCAATAATCAGAAAGCCTAAGACGGCGGCGCCAATCCCAATTTCAGGACCTCCCACTTGAAGTGTTTTTCTGCCGGAAGGCAGGATGAGCATGATGGCTACTCCCAAACACAAGACGCTTGTGACCGCCAGCAAGACCAATCTTGGAGAGCCGTTGAACAACCCGCCAAACCCTGCATAGACGGCAGAAGCAATCAAGTAATAGATGAAGAGCAGAACCATAAACCCGGTAGCAGCCAGGCCAATACTCCATCCCCATTTCTTTTTGGACAAGAGTCCGATCGCACCGATTACCAGGAAGATCAATCCAAAGTACTGGTAATTGGAATGCAAAAAGTATTCGCCTAAAAAGCCCTCACCCCAATAGAGTGCGATATCCAAAACATTCACCAGGTCATAGGCGATCCTCACCAATTCGATCACCGCAATCAGGAGGACGCCTATTGCACTGAGGAGGATGAGGGTCTTTCCGGAGTCGGAAGAAACCGGAGTTCTTGGAGCTTGCTGCTGGTAGCCCGATGATTGTTGCTGCTGGAATCCGGAAGGCTGCTGCAGCATTTCAGAACCTGCCTGAGGAATTGCAGGTGGCTGTTGGGGAGAATCTGAAGGTTTCTCGGAGGAGTCTTCAGGTGGGATGGGGGGAGGGGTATTACTCATGGTTCTATTTCATTACGAATTCAAGAGGAAGATACAATTTTCTGGTTTACTTGATCCCATCGAATGGGATTATCAGTGCTCGTTATATGAATTGGGCCGACCCACCTTTCCACGCTGGCAAGCTCGAATCTGGTGGTTCCGAATGGCCTTTCCAGTTGCTCAACTACAGTTGGCTGTATGGCATAGCCTCCATTTATTAATGAAATGAAATCCGGAATGAGACCATTCAATATCTGGAAAAACTGTAAATCTCCATAGCCAAGGACATCCCGGTTGCTCAAAAAATGACGAAACAGAGCACCTGCTTTGAGAGGGGTATGAGTGGAATTTCTGAGAAATTCCAGGATCAACCTTTCAGTGGCTGACAGGTTATCAGAAACCGCGGGCAATTCCTCCAGCATTCCTTGAATTGCATTTGGCAAATGTGACCAGTGGAGGGGAGAATGCTTGCTCAAGAGATGAACTTTGGCCAAATCTGCATCTGCCCAAGCTCTCCACACTTGGTCCGCAAAGGCAAGATCAGACCTTGCCAAAGTGATCCGATCAGGAAAAAGACCTATCAATTGTGCTGGACTCAACTGCCCCATACCTCGGAAGTCAGGCATTTCGGGGTGACTGGCCGGACTGACCAAGGTGATTTTCAGGTCGGTGGGAGCATGGTGATAGAGGTGGTGGCATATAAACAGGAGATTGGCTTGACAGAACAAGTCGTATTCAAACCATAGGACCAATTCTGAATAGTCGCTTAAATCATCCCACTTTTCCCACTCATGTCTGAATCTAAGGGAGGCTGATTGCACTTCATCTCCAAATTGGGAAACAAGGAAGGGGATTCGAAGCGCCATAAAAGCATCGAGGGTCGGAGCATAAAATACAGGACCCTGACAGAGTGCTTCATGCCATACCATCGAGGTGCCGGAGAGACCAGACTCCAAGAAGGAAGCAGAGGTGCCCTCACCATTTAAAATATGCAGAGTTGCTGCTCGCACAGGGTATATATGGCAATGAATGCCGCTAAATAGGAATCACGTTATCCACAATTCCCCACATTATGACCTCAAAAACGACCAGAATGAACCGGTATTCAGGACAAATTCTGGATAATTCTTTCTCTTTCCGGGTGGGAAGAATGCATTGGAGATTGACAAAGAGACCTGACCTTAGTCTTTCCTGAATCGTTCAAGGAATGGCGTTTTTTGTTTATCCCTGGTTCATCCGCTGACAAAGTAAATGATATCCTTAAGTCGAAAAATGGCCAAAATGGGTTGTGGAAAAGTACCAAAGGAAATGCATTGTTTCCTCGGAGTATAGTTCGTTACTTGAGAATACAATTTAGTACCTAACCTGTATTCCAGTGTAATGATACGTTTTCGTTCCATATTGTTGGCCCTGATGTTGCTGATTCCAGCAGCCGGAGCAATCGCAATTGCTCCCGGTGGTACCCTTGATGGTACCGGGGGGCTCAATGAAAGAACGCCTGGTGTCAGCGAACGCAGTCCGGCTTTGGCCCCTTCATCCATTGAAGTGGGGGACCGGGCTACCGAGAACGTTGAGTTGCCCGCTGAAGTAGAGAACTACCGTCCCCAAATTGTCAAGAAGAGTACCAGCACCAATGATTTGGATGAGGGTACATCCGCTGCTTCAGTCCGACCTGAAGCCCAGCACAAAAGCGTCCAGCAAATGGACCGGGCTGAGAAAAAGGCATTCCGTGCACGGGTTAAGAACAATAAGAAGGATTTAAAGAATGCGTTGGTAAAGGCCCGCAAAGATAAGAAGGAGAACCGCAGCGCAGACGATACCGAATTGTTGTTGCTGGTTATTCTGGCCATTTTGCTGCCGCCTCTTGCGGTCTATCTTTACGATGGATCCATCACCATCAATTTCTGGATATCATTGATCCTGACTTTGATCTTCTGGTTGCCAGGAATCATCTTCGCGCTGGTATATATCCTGGGCGGATTCTAAAGAAACTATTTTCACCTTACAGAAATACACCGAAGGGAAATCGTAAAGATTTCCCTTTTTTCTTTTATCGGAACTCTGTTGAGTACCCCCGAAAATAGGGTTGTCTTTGATCAATCGGGTGGTGAAGTATTTTTACTGACCTTCCACCTGACAAAGTATCCATATCCCACGCCACGCTGGAAATCGGCCAATTTAACCTCCACCACTTCTTCTTTCAATTCCCACCTTGCACCTTCATAGACTTTGCTATCGCCTTCCAAATCCTCAATGTCTTCGTAGCTGCCAATCGCAACTTCCAAGGCTTGGATCAATTGTTGTATGGTTTCCTGAATGGTCGAGAACAAGGCTTCGTTTGATGCGGGAAGGTCAGGAATACCCCGGTACCATTCATAGTGCTGCAATTTGCCCTGGTCAAACCAATAGGTCCAGGTACCCCTGACCGCACCAATTTGTTCCTCCCGGCTTCTCACGCCCTGAAAGCCGAGCCCCTGCCCAACCAGATGTGGATACAAGGCACCGAAATTCTCAATCGGCATGGAGGCGACCATGGGAGCCTGGGGAAGAATCATACGCTCCTGGTTTTTGGGATTGGCAGCCATTTCCAGGCGCAGCCCAAGTGCGGGTTTTACATCCAAACCAGAACTGTCCCGGACATGTCGGACTTCGTAGCGAAGTACGATCAGGGTACGCCCCGAATGCCAAACCCGGTAGGGGACTGTCCCAGCTTTTGCGTTCAGAAGGGAATCAGGACTTTTGTAAAAACGCCAGCTTTCTTCCAGATCAGGATTGTGAGATTCGTAATCGGTATCCAGAAGTTGGGTGATTTGCCTGAAGGATGTTTCCAGCAACTCACAATCTTCCGGAGAGGTATAGGCTTCCGATTGCCACAAGGCCGCTGTCATCGCCCCCATGCCGAAACTGAAGCTCTGGTGCCATTGCAATCCTCCCCAAAGGGTGTCTCCTTCGATTCGTCCCGTAAACCTGAGGGAGGTGGGGGACAACTCCGGATATATCTCCAGGAATTCTTCAATAGACATATCCAGTTGCACACTCTGAGAGTTCGCAAAGGAGCCTAGAAACAGGAGAAACAGACCAAACAATAATCTGCGGGGTATCATTACTCCAAATCTAAGAAAAAACCGTGCCGAAAATGGGGGATAGAAAGCTTAGCGTCCGCGCTTCCAACGATTTCTCCGCCTCTTCTTACGGAAATTGACGGGCTTACCAAACTTGGTATTGAAGGTTTTGTGAAAGAAGTTCCGGACCTTGGCCCTGTTCTGCACCTGGGTTTCCTTCATCTTGAGGGCCCTTTTGGCATTTTTGGCAGAAGCACGGGCAGACTTAGCCGGCTTGTGCTTTTTCCGGGACATTTTGTTTTCATCCTCACCGTCGTCTTTCCCTTTCTTCTTCTTTTCCTTGTCCTTGTCTCCAGGCCCAGGAATCAATTCGATTGGATTGATCCCGGCTTGAACGCTGGTAGCGGCAGAAACTGGAACGTAAGTGGCAACAAAAAAGATAGCTGCGAGGATAAAATGTCTGAACTTCATATAAATTTTCTTCTTTCAGGTTGTAATATACTAAAATCCCACGGATTCCCAGAAAGACACTTGTGCGTTTAAGCGACGAAAATACTTATCCAGGGTATATTTTGCAGAGGAGAGCCTGTATCTTTACCATGATGCTCCGCCTCCCCTTGATTTACATTTTCACTTGCCTCCTGGTCAATCCTTTGTTTTCACAGAAGGACCGCCACAGCATTTCTGGTTTTGTCAAAGATGCGGTCACCGGAGAATCTCTGATCGGGGCTTCGGTAGCCATCATAGAGTTGAAAGATGGAATGGTGACCGATGGCTCCGGGTACTATTCTCTGAGCACCACCCGCTCTGATTCCGTCACCCTGCGCTTCAGTTATGTGGGGTATGGTATCATCGAAAAACGCATCTTTTGGGGCCAGGACACCCGCCTGGATGTAGAATTGTCCCCGGAAGGCAGTCAACTCGAGGATGTGGTAATCGAAGCAAGTTCACTCAAGGATAAGCTGAACAGCAGCCAGATGTCTGTGGACCAGTTGACCATGGTGGAAGCGAAGCAATTGCCAGCCCTGTTTGGAGAGGTCGATATCATCAAGACCCTGCAATTGAAGCCCGGCGTCCAATCCGGTGGAGAAGGGACCAGTGGCATCTTTGTGCGTGGGGGAGGACCGGACCAAAACCTGGTGCTTCTCGATGAGGCGCAAATCTACAATCCCAGTCACCTGCTCGGCTTTTTCAGCTCTTTCAATTCCGATGCCATCCTGGATGTCAAATTGTTCAAGGGAGGTTTCCCCTCTCAATACGGGGGCAAACTCTCTTCTATCATCGACGTCCACCAAAAGGAGGGCAACAAGAGGAAGTTTTCAGGAACGGGCGGATTGGGACTGATCTCCTCGCGATTGGCTTTGGAAGGCCCCTTGAAAAAGGACAAAGCTTCTTTCATCGTCGCGGGCCGGCGCACCTACGTCGACCTCTTTACCCCGGTCATCAACGACCTGAAAGAGAACGATCCAAATTGGAATACCATTCCCGACTATTTTTTCTACGACCTCAATGCTAAAATCAACCTGGATCTGGGGGAAAAGGACCGCGTCTATATGAGTGGCTATTTTGGCCGGGACAAATTCAGCTTCAGCAGCGATGACTTCTCCGCCAATTTCAACTGGGGCAACCAATCGGGGACCGTCCATTGGAACCATATTTTCAATCCCCGTCTCTTCCTCCGCACCTTTGCTACCTACTCCCAATATGACTACAGCCTGCGCAACCAGTTCAGTCAGTTCGACTTCAATCTGGGCTCCGGAATCAGGGATTACAATGGGCAATCGGAGTTGAATTGGCTTCCGAGCAACCGGCATAAAATCAAATTTGGTGCAGAATATACCCACCATAAATTTTCGATTGCCCGATTTGAGGCAACCTCTCAGGACAGCACCGTCAATTGGCAATCAGGGGAAGAATTCTTCGGTTCAGAATACGGGTTCTACCTCAATGAAGAATTTAAAGTCAGCCCGATCCTGACCTTGAACGGTGGTGTGCGGCTTTCCGGGTTTACCAGTGGGGGGAAAAGCTACTTGGGACTGGAACCCCGCGCCAGTGCCAAGATCAGTGTCACCGACAAGGTGTCTCTGAAAGGAAGCTATACCCGGATGTACCAATACATTCACATGGTCTCCAATTCGGGGGCCTCACTGCCAACCGATATCTGGTATCCTTCCAATGAAGTGGTGCGGCCAGAACGTGCCGATCAGGTTGCCGCAGGTGTATCCTTCATGCTGGGGGATGATTTCCTGATCACCGACGAGGTGTATTACAAATGGTTGGACAATCAGATCGATTACCGCGACGGAGCCCAGATATTTTTCAACCCCGACCTGGATGGAGAATTCGTATTTGGAGATGGCTGGGGGTATGGAAATGAGATCTATTTCGAAAAGCGGATGGGCAAGGGGAATGGCTTCTTTGACCGGATGAGTGGCTGGATTGGCTACACCCTAAGCTGGTCCTGGCGGCAATTTGAGGAGATCAATGAGGGGGAAGCCTTTCACCCCCGCTACGACCGCCGCCACGACATTTCAATCGTCTGGATTCAAAAGATTTCTGAAAAGGTCAGCCTCACCGGAACCTGGGTCTACGGAACCGGGAATGCAATTTCCCTGCCTGTGGGGCGTATCCTGGTACAAGGACCGGCCCCCAACCAGAATCCGAGTGTGATCCCGATTTACATTGGTCGGAATACATTTCGGATGCCGGCCTACCACCGCATGGATGTCGGCATGGTTTGGAAGTTAAAGCAGCGGAAATGGGGGACTTCTGACCTGACCTTTAGTGTGTACAATGCCTACAACCGCCGCAATGCCTATTTCATTTACTTTGATACCATCGAAGATGGCAATGGAAATCCATCCCAGTTCGTTCCTAAGCAGGTATCCCTGTTTCCCATTTTGCCCTCAGCCACCTGGGATTTCAAGTTTTAGCCATGACCAATCCGCAGCATTACACTAACCTGAATCGACTAAGATTTCTCTTCAAGAGTTTGAGATTTCCCTTCATGTACCTGAGATATTTCCTCTTGAGTCTGGGGCCTCCATTCACAGGCCTGAGATTCGCCCTCATCAGCCTTGGGGCCACTTCCAATAAGCTAAGCCATTTACCCTTGCTCTTATTTACCGCCCTTTACCTAACTTCCTGCACCCCGGAGCAAGTCATTGATGTCGAATTGCCTCCTTATGAGTCACAAATGATGGTGGAGTGTTTCCTCGAGCCCGGAAAGCCCTATCAACTCAACCTTCAGGAATCGGTGAGCTACTTTTCGGATACCATCGCCAACCCGATCACGGATGCGCTGGTGGTCATCACCCATGCAGGAGTCTCTGACACCTTGGAAGATGAATTTTCCTACGATCCTGAGACCGAGAAATTCTATACCTATTCGTCTGACCGCATCGTTCCCTATGCACCGGGAACCACTTTCGAATTGTATATCCGGGATGGAAAGGGCCGGGAGATCCGCGGGTCCACCACCATGCTCGATACGGTTTCCCTTGCCCCGCTGGAACTGGATATCAACGCGGAAGGAGAAGCCTCCATTACTGCCCGCTGGCAGGACACTCCGGGAAGGGAAAGTTATTATATGCTGACCATGCACAAAAACCAATTGTCGGGCAGGCTGGTGCTGGATTTCCTATTGGACGATCGAATTGGTGATGGGGAAGAGTTTGTGGTCTCCTCCTGGTATTGGCTTGATCCGGGAGATTCCTGTATCGCCACCGTTTACCATATACAATTCGACCATTGGGCCTATCTCAACAGTATCGGAGAGGCCAGGGGAGCCAATGGGAATCCTTTTGCCCAACCAGCCGTGATTCTGTCCAATGTAGAAGGAGGGATCGGGGTGTTTACGACGAATCCTTTGGTAAGGAGGAGGATTGCGTATCCTTAGGGGGCTATATGAAGAATTTCCTGCTGTTATTGATATTTGGCTTAGCTCCCTGCTTCATTTTTTCCCAAGTAAATTTGAAGTACCACAGTCGGGTGGGAAACCTGCCTACTGCGGAACCTGCTCCCTTTGAGGTATTGGAGGGGTATTTAAATTCAAATCCGGGAAGCAAGCTCTCATCCGAAGAATATTGGTCTCAGTTTGACCAGGAGCATTATCCCGATGTGGTAGACTTATCTCAAAACTCACTTTTTCAATTTGAACCCAATGAGCTGTTGCGTTTTTTTCAGCCCTTGGTTTTGAAAGCCGGGAATGTTCGTGACCATTTTGAGATCCAGGTTATGTTTCATCACCCTTCAGACGCCAAGCAAGAGAACAGTATGAGCCCCTTTGCCATATTGACCTATTACCTGGTTCAAGAGGAGGGGGGCTGGAAGTTGACGAACCCATTAAGGTTCCGGAGCTCCAACTGGAACACCAAGAGAATAGGCAGTATCACCTATCATTTTCCTCCGGACCATCATTTTAATCCTCAGCAAGGGCGACAGTCCACCTTCTTTTGTAAGACCCTTTGTGACAGGCTAAAGACGGATATTCCGGAAATACAGTATTATATCTGCAATTCGGGAGACCAACTTGGCTGGCTCCTCGGCTTTGATTTCTTTTTTGCGGGATACACTACCGGTAAGGCGTTTATTTCTTGTAATCTGCTGTTCAGTGGCATGGGGAGTGAATATTATCCTCATGAAATGGCTCACCTTTGCGCCAGGCAATCAAAGAATAAGTTTATTGATGAGGGGATCGCCACTTACTTTGGGGGAACGGGAAACATGTCCTACCTGGAATTAAAAAATGAGAAGCTTCCCCAAAATTGGAAAGATTGGTTTAGAGAGTTTTGAGAGCTCTTTTAAAACGCCCGGTTCAGTTGATTCCTATTTTTTAGGCGCATTGGTGGTGGATTTTTCCATCGCGAGCCAAGGAGTGGGAGTGATTCAGAAATTGAGGGAAATGGAAGCTGGTGAAGTTCCTGAATTGATTGCGCAGGTGAGGCAAATTCTGGGAATAGAGGAGGGCCAATTCTTGATTGAGCTCAATCGATTTGTGGGAGGGGGGTGACTATCGATTTAGTGCAATATGGGGCGAGAACTAAGGTCATATACTCTAATAAGCTTAATTGCTGCTTTGAATGTTATTGAAATTTCATCCAATGACATTCAAAGCAGAAACCTCGGCAGGATCAATAAACTGATGTTGTACAGCAAAGATGATGAGTCCGGCTAAATTTCTGGATCCGGTTTTCTGGAACATATTGGTTTTGTGATACTCAACTGTTTTCCTACTGATAGCAAGGCGATCTGCAATCTCATTCGCAGTTCGCTGACGACAGATTTCCTTAAGCACCTTCATTTCCTGATTAGAAAAGACGGATTTACCATGAAGAAGCAATCTTGGTGTTTTTTGTTTAATCTGCTGCCTTATCACCTCAACTTGCTCATGGGAAAAATAGTGTCCGTGGAGATGGACTTTCCGGATCACATTGAGCAATTCGTCTTTATCGACATCCTTAGCCAGAAATGCATCGGCACCTAATTGCAGCATCTGGCCGATTAAGCAGTCACGATAATGGGTCGTAAGGATAATCTTCCTGCAGCCAGACTCATTTTGCTGCATTTCCTCCAGTACCTGCAGGCCATTCATTCCAGATATTCGAATATCCAGGAGGACGATGTCGGGAACACGGTTGGATCCTGAAATTTCTTTTAAAAAAGAAGATCCGCAGGATGTTGCAAATACAATTTTCATGTCACCTTGTCCTTCTAACCACAAGGACAACAATTGCCGAAATAATTTATCATCGTCAACCAAAGCAAGACGAATTTCACCTTTTGCCATATCGACCAATATAATTCAATGATTCACGACCAAGATGAATTCGATCTGCCTCCATCAAGTCGATGAGCTGGAAGATCGTTACCTGCGATTTGGATTCAGCACAGGTTGAGGCAGGGTTAAAATTGTGACGGGGTCGTAAATACAAAGGAGGAGGAGGGGCTCCACTGGGCAGGTAACATAAGTCTGGTAAAAAAGATAGCGTTTCCATGTCGCAACTACGATTGCAACGTTGGGATTTTTATTCACATTTTTGGGCAAAAGTAAATGGGTAGATCAGCCGAATTGGGCAGTCCTATTCCAATTGATTCTCATTTCCTCGGATTTAATCCTTCCATAAATCACATATCTGTCCATGAAATTGATCCAGATCGGCAAGGTCTATTTCTATTTCATATCCCACGTTTCCCTTCTTCTGCCAGATAAAAATACCTGCTTTGCGCCATGGTTTTGGAGGAAATGGTTTTTTATCGGAATAACTGGCCAACCATAGCTTATAGGCCCCGAACTCACTATGAGTTAGATACTTTCGGATCACATTTTGATCCGCGTATATAATTGGTTTTCGCCCAAAAAGCCTCTCAACTTCCTCGAGGGTTCTTTTGAATCTGTTGGTTACTATATGCTTTGAAACAAAGCCTCTGATGCCTGATTCTTCTATGTCGATTATGGGAGCCATTTCATGATCTCCCAAGTGACCTACGGTAGAAAAATAATTTTGAGCTGCTTTTTGAGGGTCATCATTGACTTCAAAAAAGTGATACGCCCCTCTGATCATTTTCTTTTTTTTCAAAACTTCCCAATCCGTTTTGAAATTTGGATTGGTGTAGGTCTCACCGTCTGTTGCTTTTATGATGGCGAAGGTAATACTCTTATTGTCACTGAGTACTTTCGACAAATCATCACCTCCCCAATGGTTGAAATCAATACCGTGATAGGTTGCAATGGGAGAATCGCAATCGCTGGATGATCCCCCCGAATGCCCTTTTGAATGCCCTTTGCCGATTTGGTTTTCTATTTTATTTACTTTCACTTCTACTCTTTTCAGTTGCCGACTCAATTTATTGTCCATTAAAATCACCCACTGACTCAATTTTGAGTTGATACTATCAATATAGTGCTGGGTGGAGTCGATCGAGTCACTGAGTTGGTGAATCCCAAGGTCTATTCGGTTGCTCAAACTGTCCTTGGCCAACCATAAATGCTCGATTTCACCTTCAACCTCTTTATCGGTCTGATACCGAAACTGAAATTCAAGAAATAGCAAAATCAATAAGAGAAGGACCACCGAGGCCATGACATAGAGCACCTTCGGATTGGGATTTGAGGATTTGTTGGTAGTATCAGACATGGATTTTCAAATTTAATCACGTCGATTTAGATGTACTGTCACATTTGTTCAAAATTGGGAAGTTCCATTTATTTTCCATAAGCGAGCTCTAAAAAATGAGAAACAATTTTGTCCTTCATTCCTCCTTCATCCCTTTGACAGTCGTCCCTGAATTTTACATGATTTTCATAAATCATCGGCAATGATAGTGCTTTTACTATACCCCTACGACCGTTCAGTCCGTAGGAATGACTAAGGATAGAAATAGCTAAATCCGCCATTTCATTCAATTCTAAATTTTCCTTTCTAGCGCCTTTCTTTTCCCACTTTTTTTCTGCTTGTCTTAAATTGTTTTGATGCACGAGCGTACGCTTTATCTTCTTTTTCTCTTTTTGAATCTTATTTATTTCTCCGCCAAAAATTCCGCCAAAAATTCTGATCCTACCTTCTTCTCTTATAGCCCTCTCCCTCTCTTTCAATTCCGCTAATCTGTCCCTTAGAAACCTTCTTAAATCCCTTTGTCTTGATGCCCGCCATGATTCTATTTTTTTGTTTTTCCTGTTTCTCTTAAAATGAGAAGTGGCTGTATCTACCACACCTGTAGTAGGTTTTCCTATCTTTCCGGTTACACTTGCTACCTTTCCAATTCCTGGGGCAGCCATGAAGACACCGAAAAAGGTCCTTAAGTAATTAAATCCAAGTTTCTTTCGATTTCTCCATCTTTTTTTAATAACAAGCTGACTCAGATAGGTCACAAGTTTTCGTCCTCTTGCATCTAAATTGATTTGCTCTTGTGTTCGCGGATATTTTGCAGATTCTTCTGGTGTTTGCTCCTTATAATATGTTTCTTTTAAGTATTTTAAATTGCTTTTAATCATCTGAATATCAAGACTCTCCTTGATAAGTTCAGCTCCCTCAAACAGGCTTTTCAAGACGCCAAAAAAACCTATCAAATGTCCAGATACTGGTGAAATTCCTGCATCAGGAACCATTTCTGAGACCCTTTTGGCAAGCTCAATATCCTCAATCAAGTCAAAAACCTGAATGCTCAAATTGGCAGCAGTCTTTGAAAAAGAAAGGATTATTTTGTTGTTGATTTCACTTTTTTCCTTGTAGGAAGAGGACTTTCGTTTCTTAAATAAATCCTTCAATTCTAAAAAACCTTTGATTGCAATAGCACCTGTTTTTAGCCCCTGGCCAACTACTTTAGAATACTTTGAGACCACCTCAAGGTTGTCTGCCATCTTGCCGGTGGATATTTGACCGATAATTCCTGATCCACCACTAACAGTTGTCACAACTCCTCCAACGCCTTTTAAAAAAACGCTTGTGCGCTCCAGTGTCCCTTCGCTTTCTTTGAACTTCTTAAAATTATCTATGAAATCTACCACCCCTTTTGCGATGCTAAGAAGTTCATTACTTTCAGCTAACTCCGTTTTGAATTTCGATTCTTTTTGAAGGGAAGCCATTACACCTTGGAAAAAATGTTCTAACTCCGCCAGTGTTTCGCTTACATTTTCAAGTGATCCTTCCTTTTTTTCCAGATCCTCGACGTTTGTATTCTCTGCTTCCCTTTCTCCTTCTGCTTCCCTTTCTCCTTCTGCTTCCCTTTCTCCTTCTGCTTCCCTTTCTCCTT
>CAYGRE010000073.1:4786-34115 GCA_964352215.1 uncultured Bacteroidia bacterium | reverse complement strand
GAAATTTCATTACCGTATTCGAATTATCCGATCTTAACCGGACACCAATGATTCAGAATCTCAATAGGGGCTGATGCGAGGAATCCTCTGAAACGGCTCAGGCCACGCCGACCTTTCCCAGCCCAGCTTGCTGATAAACCAGATTTACCCTCCGATAATCCTCAGCCATAGAGTTGCGTAACTTTCCACTAAGAGTACACGGCGACGGGACAAAGGTGAGATTATCGAACCTTTGTCCCGTTTTTCTTTATTTCCCGTTGATTGACATGCCGTGGACCTAAATCCCATTCTGGTAGGGGAACGGGACCTTGGACGGAGATATGGCATGCTTGCTGAATCTGAATTGTGCGAGCTCAATAAAGTAGAATACAGCCATTATGCAACTTCAATTAAGTCTAACTTTTTCTCGGGGTGCTGGCCCAATCGAAATTCTAAAAGGAAAGTAACCAAAAAACTGACTGCGCAAGGGATCGCCTCAATCGTTTTGACTACGGCGTTCACATAGAGCAACCTCTATTCGAGTAGGTTTAATTTTCTCCTAAGCAGATTCCTTACTCAGCTGTTTTTTGCAACAGGTCCCTGATTGGTATTCCCTCAATACGACTTTTCGTCCAGTGCAGCAATTCGGTTTTTCCAGTTTGATCCGGAAGCACAATCAACTCCTCGTACATCCTTAGATAGACTTCCTTTCGATCCTGAAACCATTTTTTTCTTTGTAGTTCTGTTAATTTTGGTATCAGGATGGAATGAATAACGGGTAAGGGCGTATATTTTTGAAAGTGCCTTTTAATTGACCTCAATAGGGATGGGAAGAGATCGGCATTGCCCAACTCATGGTGAACAATCAGTTCCCACAAACGAGCTAGGTTATATTCCGACCGGTGGTCGAACGTTCGTCCCCGACGAATAATCTCTCCCAAATTGCGGAGACTTTCGGAAGGATGATCGAGCAAAAAATAAGTAATGGCTAGATTGTACTCGATGATATTCCGATTCAATGCCGGACCTTTGGTTTTTCTCGCCATAAGCCTTTGTTCCAGGGCAGAAGCCACGAGAAGTGTAGCATTAAATTGCCCTTGGTTCAATCGATAAACCAACTCCATGTTCCCTACCAAGGGATCGATCAAGGCCGCTGTTTCAGAACTGACCCCGGCAAAATTGCGAATGCGTTTTAGTTGGTCCTCAAAACCGTCGTATTCGCAAGCGCGATGACAACTAGCCAGGTAATTTTTTAGTGCCCCAAAATACCGGATTGGATGGGCATTCATTTGCGGCGGATTGTCTTCCCAGATCTCAAGGCAGGTTTTGAAATGGTGTTGTGATTCCTTTTGCAGCTCCTGGCGTTGTGCTTGTATGGCCAAAAGGTTGTACCGGGCAATCCGAGCATCAAAGGTTTCGAATTGGGTAGCCACGGGGAGAACCAACGTTTCCTCCGGGACGGATTTCAAATAAATATCATGAATCCGAACTAATTGCATTTCATTCTCCAAACGCGATTGGCAATCGACCTCCTCCTTGTCCAGCCGTTTTAGCTCGTCAGGCAGATTCCCCCGCCCGATTTTCTTCAGCAGTCGACGTTCCCAGCGCAACAATTCCAACATGAGGTTGAGACGGTCATTTTCCTGCGCTACTACCTTGGCCTTCTCGATCCGACGAATACAATTTTTATACAAACTCCTACCGTACAAGATATCTAACTCATCCAATACCTGACGGATTCTCCGATCGACGGATTTCCCTTCGTGGAACAGCCGCAAGCTGCGAAGAATAAGTTGCATCAGGTGGCGCCTCGCTGCTGGTAATTGATTCAGAAACTTTTCTCCTTTGCATCGTATGCGTAATGCAGTCTCATTGTAGGCAGACATCTGGATTATAGCGTCAAATAAGAGTAGGTATTTCTGCCCACCCTTTTTGTCGGAATGGAGCGTGGCATACCTTCTGAAATATCGCTTTTCAGCCTGAGAGAGAGATTTAACCAATAAGTATAGTTCGTCGGCATGAGGTTTAAATTCCATACTACACTGAATTTGTTAGGGTAAAATGGCTTCTATTTGGCTGGAAAGGAATCAACTGTTCGCAAACTACCATTTATTACCCGATTTGAAATGCATTTTTTCTGGAATTTTGGAACCCTGTTTACTTGGCGGAACAATATAGATAGGCTAGGTTTGTTTCAACAAAAAAAAAGCCATGATTACTTTCGGAAAACCATTCCAAGGCCTACACAAAAACCTCACTGTTCCCTTTCAAGAAGAAGAGGAAGGAGCTCTGAAGATGATATTTGACGAAAACCATGTAAAGGTAAAAATGGTACCAACGCATAAGATTGGAGTCCTTGAAGTAGAGGATACGCTGCGAATGCATCTCACAATAAGAGATGTGCCACTTGATGTGATGCTGTTCCCAGAAGAAAGTTTCGAGCGATCTTCGCAAGGTGCCATAATTCAGGTATCCTGGATGCAGGTTGGGGAGGGTATGAAAACCCTGCATTTCGATTTGAAGAAAGGTATCAAAGCAGTTGTGCAACGTACAGTAAATAATTCAGTCGAATTCTGGTATGATGGTCCTATGCTAGTCGTTTAACGGCTTATAATTTATACCGAGGGTGGATTCCCTCTTTACGCTCCAATCATATTGATTTTCACAGCGAATCTTTCAGCCTAAAACCCAGGGGGGTTTTACGTTGCCTATATTTTCACCATAAATCCAATTTATTATGCCTAGAATTGCAGATTATTCTATTATCTCCGACGGAGGAAGAACCCTGCGGGAGAACTCCAGCGTTTTCGACGGAGAATTTTCTCTCAACGATGATGCACATTTGGGAACTCACGGCATATTCATTGCCCGCCTGCACTTCCGAGAACAGTGCACCAATTTTGTCGTGGATTTCAGGATCAATGGAAATCTTGTTTTCACCTTCCCGTATAGGGACACGGCTGAGGCTGTGATGACCGTTCACGAAGTGGTGCAGCCTGGTATTTTGAGAAGAGGAAGAAACACGATCGTCGTTGATCCGAGGGATGTACCCGGAGGAGATGGGCGTGTATTCGTCTCGGACATGTATGTCATGTTTCAAAGAGACATATGACGATCAATATCCCAGATTAGAATCGAAAGAGGGTGGCTCAGATTGTGAGCCACCCTTAGTTTTTCGAACTCAGTCTCTTTTGGTTTGTCGAAGAGGCTTTTGAGAAATTTGATCATTGAGGTACCAATCCCATTGAAAGCTATTATTCCTTTTGAAAGTAGCCCGCTACGTCCATCCAAGCCCCCAGGTTGTCTCAGATTCCTAAACTTAGAACAGATCACGGCTATTTGAATGCCCCGATTTTTTGAAGTGCAATGCAATATCCATCCACGCTTCCAAATCCTCTTTTGTGGGTTCGATATTGGTCCCATCCGGGGTACAATGTGCGACTACAGAAGCACTATCCGCCACCCACTCACACGATCGCGCTTACTTCCTAATCACTTTCTCCGTCCCTATTTCCCTTCCATTTGAAAAGAGTTTCACAATGTAAACCCCCTTTTCCAGGGACTACATTGATCATACTGTCCCTCAAGTCAAAAACCCAAAGGCAAATAACGCTCCCGAATAATTCTAAAATGGTGAATTTGATGTGAAGTAATACTGAGCCCAATCGCATCTAGCGGCATTTGGTATTCGAAAAATTCACAGTTCATGTCAAGAATCTCTTTGTTGAAGGATTCAAACATCAGGATGGTGGATTGGCGTACAATTCGAAGCTCATTGACCAAATCTTCAATGGACCGTTCATCTGCATTAGAATTATCAACCATGATTTCCTGGTCATGGGCATCCGGGGTCGTCCCTTCGGCACGTGCAAAAATGATCGCTCTGAAACACCAGATTCGTTCCCAATCGATGAGATGCTGCAATATTTTGGGAATGGTCCATTTGCCTTCTGAATAAGTTTTCAAGCCAATCCTCTTCAATTGAGCGACATCAAGCGCATTGATGTCGCTCAAACTGAGTTCCAGGGCCTCTTTGAGTTCCCGGCCTTCGTTTAGCTGGTATACTTCCTCTAAAAATGCTGGATTTTTCTTGGTCTCTGATGATTCCATTACGCAGTTATCTTTCTCGTTGCAGTCAACCTTATCAGCGCAATTTACCAGTTCTCTTTTCAAAAAGGGACTTTTCGATTATAATCCTACCCATTAAGCTTTCCTTCTTAAGGGTTTTGTTGCCGGTATTGGTACCCAGTTGTTCGATATAAGACGATCCATACGCGTGGAAGACCATGGTAAAGTCCTTGAGTTCTTTTTCCACGGGTTGAAGAATTTCGTATCCTGATTACAACTGGGATTTTCAGGCTCAGGAAATCGATGCCTCCCTGAAAATCGCCTGTATTTCATCTGAAATGGGAAGTGGCTTTAGCGGTGGGACATTTGCCCCGCCAGTATTACCCAATGGGATTTTTCCAACGAAAGACTTGACCCCGCCAACCAAAAGCCTTGGGATTTGTCCAATCACTTCTTTGGCGTTTTTAATACGAATTCCAAACAAAAGCATTTTCCAATGTACATAGCTATGATGATAGGGATATGCCTGACCTATCACGTGGGCCCTTTCAAGCATATTCCATGCAGCGGAAAGATTTCCAACCTCTAAATTGCGTCGATACTCTAGCAATTCTCGCTTAAAATAAGGCTTAAGCGATTTGGGCATGGTAGTATTAAATTTCAAATTTTTCAAAGTGATCTCCTTTCTGTTTGTAAACCCCGTCGTTGTGGGTTCCAAGCCAAATTGTACCCTTGTTATCCTGGAAAATAGAAATTAATAAAACGTTTTCAGTACCATTGTTTATTTCAAAATTCGAGAGGGTATTTCCGTCATATTTCCAAACGCCACCGTGATAAGTAGTCATCCATAAATTTCCATCATGGCCCGATATTCCTGAGTTAAAATATAGAATTTTATCCGCTCCAATCTCGCTGGGTATATCAACTGCTTTCAACCTTTCATATCCCTTGGGCAGGTCTGGATTGATCTTGTATTTACTGTAGAAATTACTCAACCAAAAATATCCGTCCTTGTCTTGAATCATCGAACGTACCCCCGGAACCCGGCCGTCGGGAAGCGTTGTAAGTTCCTTTTCCCCAAACCAGATAAATGAGTTTCCATCGTACCGAAATGCGCCAGCCATAACGGTTCCAAACCAGATATTGCCATCTTTATCTTTGTTGACACCATAAACGGCATACGGACCATTGTTATTTCCTTCAAAAGGAACCCCTCCTGGTTCTATGCCAAAGGCTTTTTTCAGGTCTTCACGTGGCAACTTCAGTTCATAAAGAAATTGTCCGTCAAAGCGGTAGAGGTCATTTGCATTGTACCCAAACCAGAGGTCATGGGGTTCAAGTTTCCATTCGTTGGCGGATGATTTTACAGGATTTAAGGAAGTGAATTCCATCCCGTTATATTTGCTGATTCCCCTGGGTGTTTCAAAATAGATGTTTCCCAGGTGGTCTTCTTGCATCCCCCGAATTTGGTTGTCGATCAAGCCGTCCATGGACGAGAACAGCTTTAAGGTTTTGCCATCATATTTGTAAACCCCCTTCCCGTTACTTCCGAACCAATAATTCCCGTTGCGATCTTGAAATATTTTCCAAATTTGATCATCAAGTTCAGTAACGATTTTGCCGAATTCCCGGGTCTTTGTTTCAGCCTGTCTCTGCTCGGGTTTCATTTGCCCATTGCAAGCAAGAAAGTAGCTGGAAGCAAAGCATAATAAGATGGTTTTTATAGCGTTAAAGGCCATTTCTTTTTTAGAGGTCGGTTTTTTTACCACTTACAATCTGATCAACCCAATTTACGACTTCTCGTTTCAAATATTGCGCTTTCGATCTTTTCCTTTGCGGGGAAGAGATGAAATACAGGGTCAGCTGTCAATCCGGTTTTGCATACTCCAGCGGATTTGGGCGATCAGACTCAACCAAAACCATACAAGGATTGTATTTCATTTACGCCATATCGGATGAGGTTAGAGGAGCAGAAACACACGGATGGGAAATTATATCAAACGACACCATGAGTAAACTCCTGTCCTGGGGGCCCGAGGACCAACATAAAATCTTAGGAGCAAGGATGAATCAATCTGCAATCTACCTGAAAGGAAACATCAATATTTGCGATCCCCCACCGGAATTGCTTAACTTTTATCGCCTATGGAAATCAAGATAAATTCCCTGTTTAATAAGAGATTGAAGTTTGCCATAGCTGGGATAATTGCTATTTCAATCAGCTTTCTTTCCTGTAGTCCCGACCCTCTGGTTTGCGATCTGGAAACGGAAATGGCCTACAACATGGAGCGGGAGAAATTGGGGATACCAGTGATCAATGACAGTATTCAGGTCACTTCACCATTAGGATCTCGCCAGTGCTACTGGGAAATTTTCGATAAAAGCCCAACCAGTGAATCGTATCGTTATGCAAAAGCAATGTATTATGATGGTGAAGGACAAAAGACTGCTGAAAGTGATTACTACCGATTGAAAAGCTCACAAGACACATTTAATCGATTAGAAGTTCGATTTGCTTTTTCCGATGAAGAAAAATTTATTTTCCCTTGGCAATTTTGGTTTGAGGATGGAAAATACCGGGAGATAAGTCCAGACGAAGCGAAAAAAAGACTCTCTGAGGCGGGGTTTGAGGAACTGGTACAAGCTATCCAAAAGTATTATTCCTATAATGAAAATGTTCCAGATCGCTATCGTTTTTGAAGTTAGCAGAACTCCTAATGGGCCTGAGGCCACATATTAATAGATTCCCGAATGATTATGAGATTCCATTTTATCATCCCCGGAATAATCGCTTTGGCCATTAGCTTTTATTCCTGTAGCCCTGAACCTTATTTGGTTTGTGATCCGGAAACGGAAATGGCCTACAACAAGGAGCGTGAGGAATTGGGTATCCCGTTGATCGATGACAATTGGCAAATCAGTTCCGCAGCTGGAGATCGTCAATGTTCTTGGGAAAATACGGATGAAAATACAGGAGGCTCCTTTCGTGAATCCAAGACTATATTTTTCAATGCGAAAGGAGAAAAGACAGCCGAAAGCGACTACTATATACTGGAAGACCCGCAGGGCGATCTGTACAAGATGGAAGTCACCTTTATTCTTGTCGATGAAAGGAAATCCGTTTTCCCCTGGAGGTTTCGGCTTTCAAATGAGAGTTTCCAGGAAATAAAATCAAAAAATGCAAAGAAAAGGCTCTCTGAAGCAGGGTTTGAGGAACTGATACCAGCAATCGAGCGGTACGACTCCTATAAGATAAGGGAATTGTATTACTTCCGTGACTGGGGACATGATACTGAATGAGACTGCTTGTGTCAGCACCTTGTGCCTAAAAAAAAACGCACCGCCCCCGGATGGAGGCGGCGCGCTGCAACAATTCTACACGATTTGAACACAATTCAGACCATTAGGAGTCCTGAGGAGTGGCCGGTGCCGGACTGTTAGGACTGTCATCGGAGGGGCCATTGCCCTGATCCTGAGCCGCGGTTGGGGCCGGATCATTGTCGGACTGGGTACTCGGATTCTCCGCCTCGCCATCCTGATTGGCTGTAGGAGGGCCATTCAATTCGAAACGGCGTTCAGCGGAGATCAGGTAAGGAACCACACCGGAGACCCCACGGTGAACGGCCTGCTGCATATTTCCATATACATCGAGGCTGTCCCTCATCAGGTGGTGGCCAGCGATCAACTTCGTCTGAGTTACCCGGTTCAGAAGGGATTCCAGGTAGGCTTCCATATCATCCAGTTGGAACCACAGTTCATAGCCCAGATCAAATTGCTGTTTGGTGACATAACCGGGGAGGAGCCAGTCGTAATCATCAATGGCGATCTTGATCTCCTGCACGAAACGGCGGTTGTTCGTTCCGACGCGGAGCATCCGGACCATGTCCTGAGGGCTGGCCCCCTGGTGGAAATCAAAAACCTGCTCCACCGCGCCAAAGGCGGTGGTGAGGTCCTGGACCTCAGTGGTAGAAAAACTACGTTCAATACGGCTTGTGTTAAGACTCATGTTAGTAAAGATTTAAAGTGTGAAAAAACAGAAAAGAAATACAAGGTTTGTTTGTCGGTCGTTTGCCTCAAATGCCCGTTCTATTCATTGAAGAAATAGACTCGGCCATTGATGATCACGATCCAGGCCTTCCGTTCGAAGTCCCATTCGGCAATGATGATCACGTGTCCGCCTTTCAGAATAATGTCCATGGTTGTTTAAGGTTTGTGGGTGGAAAAGAAAAATGAAGGTTCGGGATCAGACCAGATCAGGGAACAGGAACCGCACTTAGATTCAGTCCGTTCGGGTGGGCTTGAATAGAGTGCTTTCACCGTTTCCTGGTTGAGGTCCGGGGCTGGGGAAAACAGCGGACAGTGCCAGGCAGTCAGCAGGAGGACCAGAGCGGTGGTCAACGTGCGCCTTGTACCTGAGCCTTGCCGCAGTTTCCCTGCAGGAAGGTCATCGTTGATGTTATCGGTTGTAGTTATGGTTTTCATGGCAGTCAGATCATTTCGTTTTTGTATGATGACTGCAATATGGGAGGGCCGCTGAACTTCAATGTTCGAAAAGGTATTCCAGTGTGTCGGAATGGTAGTAAAATGTATTGTTTTGTGTCGGTTGTTTGTTCGTCAAAGGATCGGCAAGCCCCTGAAATCAGAGTTTCTACCCCTGCCTCTCTCTCCGAAATCCCTATCTTGTAGCTCAATTAAATGAGTTAGCAATGCGAAATATATTACTTATCGCCTTAGCGGCGCTGTGCCTCGCCTTTCCAGGAAAGGTAGATGCCAATCCCACCCCATCTTTTGCAAATACAGTCTCCTGCGCCTCTGAAACCCAGGAATCAGACTTGACCGAACGAATCCTGAGAGCGGTTGAGCAAGCCTTGGATTATGACTACGGTTGCTTGTGCACGATGTATGCAAATGGGAAACTTACGTATGTAAAGGATATTCAGGGGTATCGGGTGACCATTGATGATGGGGGAGCGGTTGCCGAATTAATCATCCTCGACATTTAACAAGTACATATAGGATTAGCTATTCAACCAGCCGTTTGAAAAGAGAGGTAAACTTGAGTAATTCCCTTTCTCTTACGGTTTCAGATTGACTAACACCGCACATTTTCAATTTTACCCAGATTGAAAAAACCATTTCGTAAGAAAAGGAGTCCATTTCATTTTCTGCCTGGGTAAGTATGTCAAAACACCTGGAAAGTTGAACCTTTGAATTCCATTCCGGCCTATGTAATACTTGTTTGATGGTTGAGATTACAAGCTTGCCATAGCTATTGTTGTGTTTTTGTGCGGTTCGGTTTGAGGATCTTAGCAAGTCATCAGCGAGGTCAAGGTTTTCTAGTTCAAAATGGGTGACTGCGAGCAAAAGTTGAAGCTCCCATTTGAGGAAATGGTTTTTGTAGGCGTGGAATTGGATAGCTTTTTCCAGTTCAACTCTAGCTAGGTCCCACTTTTCATTTATGAAGAAGGATATAGCTAAGAGATATTGATCAAAGAAAGTAACATCTTCAAGCTGAGCTTTTTCAACGAGCTCCTTTCCTCTAAGGGCAAAATCAACATTGGCAAACGTTCGGGCAGCAACAATAGTGTTTGATATTTGGCGTTTTAGATGCTCTGAAGTTTCTAAGGTTGTTCGTGGGGTTAGAGTACAAAGATAGAGTGAATATTCGACTGCTAAATTTTGGTCGCCTATTTCTGCTGCCATTTTAATGAGGTTTGAAATGTCCTTTAGGTGTTGGACAAAGCTGACTGCATACGAGGGGCGGTACTGAGCTACGATCTTCTCCAGAACCATTACCGATTCATTCAGTCTTCGTTCAAAGTAACAGCAAGCATATATTAATTTCTCCCGCTTATACCTCTTCGACAAAGTATCACCGGCGATCCTCTCCAACCGTTCCCGGATCGAAGCCGTAAATGCATACACCCCTTCAGAATCCGCAATCGAAAACCCTTTCAAACTTTGGATCAATTCATCCAGCTCCTCCTCCTCCAACACGTGCCGCTGGATTTCCAATTTCGAAGGTGTCTTCTCTGGTAGCTGCAGGGGCGCAGAATGCTTCCGGTTCAGCTTGTAGACTTCATCCTGAATAAACCGCAAGGCATGGAAATCTTCCATTTTCAGACAACTGTTCACCATATCACCAATCCTCCCCTCAGCCAATTCAAATAACTTGAACTGGATACAACAATAGATAAACCTGAACTCCAGGGCCTTGTATTTTTCAGCCTTCTGTTTCTTATAATGAATAATGCTGTTGATGACGTTTGTGGCCAATTGCAAGCGGTATTTGTAATAAATACTGGCATCAGCAAATTTCGTCTGACGGATTTCCTGCCTTGCTTTCTTAGACCACTCAGAATTCCGTAATATCCTGATATACAATTCATATTCAAGCGAATCCCTCTTGTCTCTCGAGAATTTCGAATAGTTCGATTTCTGCCCCTTGGTCAGCGAATGAATAAAATTGAATAATACTTCTTCCCCCATAGATCCTATATGTTGAACCACCTTTGAGCGTTAAAGACACCTGTAAGTCAATTCATTACACTTGCTTTAACCCTGAGATAGCATTCCAAATTAACCAATTACTGGTTTTTGCTATTGAGATGACCACTACATATTGCAATAAATATAAAAACATTCGCTGAATCAACCTCATGCGAAGCCGTTCTTTGCTAACTCATTTAATTGAAACTACTACATAGCAGCATGAGGTTGTCGGCACTGAAGCAAGACTTATAAGCATAATACTAAACCTGGACGTTCCGGTCCCCCTTCAGCAATGGGGGGACTGTGAGCTGTCTCTTGCCACCAGCTTCGTGACTGATCTGAGTGGCAGGGTAGGGGTGTCCCTGATTTGCTCGGGGAAATGAACAGCAGAGAAACGGTCTTGTGATTTTGTCCTCAGGGACGATTGGTTTGGAAAAAAGGAGAAGACATGAATGGGATTGAACCAGGAAAACCGACTTTTGGTCAGGGCGACCAGCTTGAGCCGCAGATCTCGCACTTTTGCATTCATTTTTTGAAAGTGAATGAGATGGCCCCCTTTCGCTCAGCCGAATTTAATTTTTACCGGATGGACATCCGGATCGCTGGGACATTCCGGTTGATCGGTTTTCATGGGGATGTATTTACCTGCGAATTTCCCCTGGGACCAGACCTCGAACTGTTGTTGGTACGCTATTGGGCGGATCAAAAGAAAAAGAGATACCACATGCTACAAATCTTATACATCGGGGGGTTTACCCCGGAAATCAAATTTCTGAATTCTTATGTCCTGAAAACCCTGGAACGGAAGGGGCAGTCCGGATATGGGGAAATTTTGAAGTAGCAGGTAGTACAAGCGCCCGCCGGGATTGTCCCGAAAGGTCTCATCAAATGAATTCAATTAATCAATATATCCAATGGTAATAATCTTGGGGATTTGGAGAGTATTAACCTGGAGGCATCAAAGAAAATGCCGCCACAATATATTGACCTATGAAAATGAAAGAAGATTCTGCGGATGTAGTCCGCATGGTTCCACTTGAGGACCTGATTTCTCACCCCTTGTTGAGAGGGTTGGGTTGGTCCACTACCCGAGTCATCAGACTGATGATCCGGGCGGGAAGATTGAAAGCCGAGGTAGGTTCCAGAGGGGATGTCTACCTGAGTGAAATGAGCATTCAGAGGGCTTTCTATATGGTTAAAGTTGAGCGAACCATAGACCTTGGCTACGTTCAGGTACTGGAAGAAGAAGAGGAACCATGCCTCGATTTTGATTCCATCCTGTTCATCCAGCTCGCCAGGCAAATATTGGGGGTGCATGACCTTACTTTTAAAGAATTGAAGCACCTGGTGGTGTCAGGAAGACAATACAAAAAGTCATCCTGAAAATGAAGTCACCTCTTCCGGCCTCATAGAGGCACAACCTCAACGAAATTGACCTATTGAGTTGGGATAGTTTTTCGGTGGATGACGAGTCCTTCGAGATACTATTTTTATGGATATCTAAATCCAATATTGATACCGTTCGGGAAATCTTCCGGGCGGTATTTTTTCATTTAACGCTTATTGGTAATTGGAGGGACTCTGTGGAAGAAGCATGTTTCTGCAGTTTTTGCAATTTTTTCAGTTTTCGCAGAAAAATCAGTTTTTTCTGCGAAAACTGATTTTTCTGCAAAAAACTGTTTTTGGCTGTAAGCCCTACCCCCCTTTTGCAGGTTTTACATAAATGACTGTCATTTGCTTTTTTTCTGTTGTCGGGATTCCCGTTGTTGCAGCCATAGACACATAACAAAATTTTCTATGAAAGATTCAAAACTCGAATCGGGGCTTGTTCCCCGGAGGGACACTTATGTCTCCAAAACAAGCAACAGCATCAAGGCATATCTGCTCGAATGCAAGATGAAAAAGATCCTGGGCCAGGAAGCTGATCCGGATGTTTACCCGCGCCTCCACGATGAAACGGGTATCCCCCTTCTGAAGATTCGGGAAGCGGTAGAAGACCGGGTCTTTTTGCTGGATATAGTTCAGCTCAGGCAAGGGCTCGAACTGCACAAGCAAAAAGGTATCCTGGCCCTGGTTGAATTTCTTCACCTTGCCAAGGTCGAGACCCACGGGGAGTCAGACTGTGATTTGACTTATCAGGAGGAAATGTTTTCTCAGGACAGCTTGCCTTTCGAAGAGGAAATGTTTTCTGAGAACAGCTTGCCTTCCGAAGAGGAAATGTTTTCTGAGGATGACGACAGCCTCGTCCTGGAAGAAACCGAATTGTATTACAACTTTAATTTAGACGCTTATGTATGTTGGTGAAATTTATTTAACCGTTGACGATCTGATGAAGCTCATGGGCAACTACAGCCGGACCTATGCCCAACGCAAACACCGGCAGCTCCGCAAAGAAGCTGGCAAAGGCAGCCATGGATTGACCATCGGCGATTATTGCCGACTCTCCGGGGATGATTACGCCGAGATCTATGCTTTCTTGCGAGGCGAGATCCCCAAGTGGTTGTCAGAAGCCGGATAGAATTGAATTGACAATTGCACCCTGAAGTGACAGGCGCCGCACTTCGGGGGGTAATGGTCAGGCTGGGTCTTGTGGGGTCATTATTGGGCCGCCTTGATTTGCCTATAAGAACGCAAGGATTATTTCCGGTATGTTCAAAGTCAAGCGAAAGTCTTTGAATGGAAAAATCTATCCCTTGAAGCCTTCGGATTCTATCGATGCTTGACAAAACAAACTGTGCATCATTCCATTTTGAAATACTTGTCTGCTTCTGCATCGTACCTCAACCTATTGGTTCTAACCCGATAGGTAACGTTCGTCGCACGTCCGGTTTGGTTATTGATCGCCACTGCAACCATGGCGTTTCCGGGTCCGAAATCCTCAGCTCCATAATCCCAGCAAACCATCCATGCCGGAATGTTTGGACCAGCCAGGGTGGAATCACCATTTTCAAAAAAGAGTGCTTTCGGATTTTCGAGGTCAGCTCCCCAAAAACCGATGTCTTTGAGGACTTTTTCTCCTAATGCCAAGGCTTTATATGTATCTAAATTCACTTGGTGTTTTTAAGCAAATTATTGAGAGTTCATTGACCAATCATTACCATCCCTCATACTCTGAAGCATCAAAATAACCTTCTAACCCATTTTCCTCATCATACACGCGCTTTTCTTCTCCTGATAGATATTCCCTTTCCATCTGGTGAAACTCGAGATCAAAATCTTCATTGATTCTGGATGAATTCGAAAAATTGCAATCGTCTTCAATGATTTGGATTTCGTGTTCAATACCACGATCAGTTTCAATTTCGCACCAACCATCTTCATCTAATTCTTCTGGTGAAAAATGATCGTCATCAAGCCAACCACCATTGGGCCAAAGAATTTTTGTTAGCTCTCCATCTTCAACCTCAACTTCTAGAATATAATCGCTCTTTCTCCCAGTTTTGGGGTTATAGTATGACACCTCCGCACAGTGTATGCCATCGTAGAATTGTTCGGTGGTTACTGCACCCTGGGGAGAATTCCGGGGCTGCTTGCCTGAGTTTTGGCACCCCAAAGCAATCAGGCCGGAGAGAAAGCATATAAGAAAAGGGTAAACTTTCATAAGAAGAATTTAACAAATCAAAATATTTTTAGGTAGTCATTCCTATACCAAAAGCGATCCTTGAAAAGAACAATGCAGATTGATATTGCCTTTAGGCCAAGGTCCTCTCAAGTTTATCCTTCCACTGCTACGAATCTATTTCCCGCTTATTCTTCAATATCTATTCCTTTTTGCCTTTTCAGCTTCCGTGGATTAATCTGTATTTCGTTTTCTCCGGCTTTGAGTTTGATTTTTGAGGCGGAACCAAGCAAGGCGGAAGCCAGTTGATCTGCCGGGTGGGCAACTTGATCTTTAATCCCTCCATCTCCAAAGAGGTTTTGGGTCAATTCACGGACCAGGTATTCAGGCATGTCTTTCCCTATTTTTTCAGCAGATTCTTTTTGCCATTCGAGACTTGTTTCAACTACCCAACTCGCTCTTTCGATGTCCAATTGGAATTGCCGGATTTGAAACTCAGCATCTGCATGTTGCCGCAACCATCGATTCATCCACCGAATGAAATACAGCATGGACCCAACAAAGCCAACCGAATAGAGAATTTGTTTGATAATCATGACGATCGGTGTATTCTCATTTGTTCCACCGGCTATTTGAATTTCCCAAACCGTATAAATGGTCATTCCAGCGAAAAAGGCGGTAAGGGCAAGCATTCCTATGAAAATCGGCAATCGCAGTTTTTTTGTTCCCTTTGAAACTGAAAAACCTTGGGTTCTTTCCTTGATTTCCTTAAGAATATCTTTGCGAATTTGACGTCGTGCAAACGTATTGCTACTGTCATCTATTTGGGCTTCTCTCTCAGCGAGGGCTTTTTGTTGTTGCTGAATTTCAAGAAGGGCCTGCTGGGTTGTCTTCTCGGAATTGGCCTCCCTTTCCTCCAACCCTTTCTCAAGAAGAAGCTGCCTGTTTTTGAATTCTTCTTCCAGACTTTGATTTTTCTGTTGGTACTTCTCGTCTAGTCTTTGGTTTTTATTCGCAATCTCCTCTTCAAGTTTTAGCAACCTTCCATTTAGCCAGTCTTCCCGCTTTTGTTGGTCTCTTTGGGCCTCTTCAAGGACCCTTACATTGGCCTGTTCCAATCTTTCTACCAGCGCGACATGAGATGAGAGTTGGACTTGGTCTTCAGTAAATGCTTTAATGGTATCTTCATTGGAATTGGGTGGGAGAAATTGCTTTGCAAATTCCGCTGAGATTCGATGAAGGTGTTTATTGAACTTATTTCTCCAATCATTGTGAGGCGCACTTCTACTATCTTGAGCGGTTCTCTCAATTGAATCATAGTGCCGATCCATGACACCACCTCGGGTTAATTTGTATGTATATCCATATAATCTTAGGATAACCTCTTTAAAATGGTAGGTACCCGAGGTGATACCTAAATCAACCCAAAGGTCTGTACTAAAATCCTCTTGTTGTATTGCCTGTTCCCATGTTGTTATTGCAGTAACTTCACCTTCGCCATCGAGGTCTATTTCTTCATTTTTCTCCATGAATTTCAGAACATTCATGAATCCCTTCAAAACAAAGAGATCGGGGTATTTGGGAATTGTTATTTTCATGGAGATCTATCTTTTTGGCATGGCAGGCAACCAAATTACAATATTTAGCGAAATGAAATGGGTCTGGAGGGCTGGTCAGAATATTTATTGTGATTAAGCACCAATTTTGTTCCGGGTAATGCCGAATATTTTTGAGCATCTGATCAAAAGTGTCAATGACTTTTTCACCAATGACTATATTTGGGACAAGAACCTCAGGAAATGATTATTTCTGCAAGGTGGATGAACCATAGCCCCAAGAAAGTAGCAACATGAAAAACGTCAAAGAATCCGCCAACTTCATCTGGTCCATCGCAGACCTTTTGCGTGGCGATTACCGACAGAGTGACTATGGCAAAGTGATTCTGCCGTTTACAGTTTTACGCCGCCTGGACTGTGTCCTTGAAGCCTCAAAAGCTGAAGTCTTGAAGAAGGCTGAGCAGGTGAAAGCGATGAACATCCAGAACCTCGATCCGATCCTGAACAAGGCCGCAGGCTACAACTTTCACAACCGGAGCCTGTACGATTTCAACAAGCTGATCGCAGACCCCGGTAACATCGCCGCCAACCTAAGGAATTATATCAATGGCTTTTCAGAAGAGGCCCGCGAGATCATTGAGCAATTCGACTTCGATGTGCAGATCACCAAGCTGGATGATAACAACCTGCTATTCCTGGTCCTGAAGCGTTTTCAGGAGATCGACCTGCATCCCGACCAGATTTCCTCCATGGAGATGGGATATATGTTCGAAGAACTGATTCGCAAGTTCGCGGAGATTTCCAACGATACCGCCGGGGAGCACTTTACCCCACGGGAGGTCATTCTCTTGATGGTAAACCTCTTGTTGATGGATGACCGGGAGACCCTTACCCAAAAGGGAATCGTGAAGACGATCTACGACTGCTGCGCCGGGACTGGCGGCATGCTTTCGGTAGCCGAGGAGTACCTCAACAAACTGAATCCGGATGCTCGCTTGGAGGTTTTCGGGCAGGAGTTGAATGCGGAGTCTTATGCCATCTGCAAGGCCGATATGCTGATCAAAGGGCAAAACCCGACCAATATCAAAAAAGGGAACAGCATCAGCGAGGATCAATTGCCCAACGCAAAATTCGATTACCTGATCACCAACCCACCCTTCGGAGTGAAGTGGAAGAAGATCGAAAAGAAGGTAAAAGAAGAGCATGAAGGAATGGGGCATGGCGGCCGGTTTGGCGCGGGCCTTCCCTCTGTCAGTGACGGTTCATTCCTATTCCTGATGCACCTGATGTCGAAGATGAAGCCTGAAGGCTCACGGCTGGCCATCGTTTTCAATGGCTCACCCTTATTCTCCGGGTCACCCAGCAGCAAGAAAAATGAGAGCAGCATCCGCAAATGGCTGATCGAAAACGACCTGTTGGAAGCCATTGTCGCCCTGCCCGACCAATTGTTTTACAATACCGGAATCAGCACCTATATCTGGATCATCTCCAATCACAAACCTGCGGAGCGCAAAGGAAAAGTACAGCTGATCAACGGGGTCAACTTCTTCAAGAAAATGAGCAAGTCCCTTGGGAACAAACGGAAGGAACTGGGGGATGACCACATCGCCGAAATCACCAGGATTTACGGAGAATTCATGGAAGGAGAGAACAGCAAATTGTTCGACAACAAAGATTTCGGTTTTGCAAAGGTGACGGTAGAACGGCCCCTCCGTGAAGATGGACAAATCGTAACCGATCGGAAGGGCAATCCGAAACCCGACAGCAGTTTGCGAGATACAGAAAACATTCCCTTGAAAGAGGATATTGATGCCTATATGGAACGGGAAGTCCTTCCCCACGTGCCAGATGCCTGGGTGGATGAAAAGAAAACCAACATCGGATATGAAATCAACTTCACCAAGTATTTTTATGAGTACAAGCCACTGAGGTCCCTGGAAGAAATTCGGGCTGATATTTTGGCCTTGGAAAAGGAGACGGAAGGGTTAATTAAGGAGGCGATTAACTGATATGAAGAAGTACGAAAAGTACAAAGATTCTGGGAGCGAGTGGCTTGGAGAAATTCCTCATGGCTGGGAATACACGAGACTAAAAAATCTTGTTAGCGAGCCTCTGAAGTATGGAGCGAATGAACAGGGTGGAAATGAGAATCGGGATCATCCTCGTTACATTAGGATTACCGATTTTGGAAGTGATGGGAAATTGAAAGATGATACGTTTAAATCATTATCGCCTGCCATCGCAGATCAATATTTGCTAAAGGAAGGAGATCTTCTTTTTGCAAGGAGTGGGGCGACAGTTGGGAAAACTTTCTTATTTCATGGGTTCAATGGGAAAGCATGTTATGCAGGGTACCTGATCAAAGCCTCTTTTCACAAAGAAAAGGTGAGTAGTAAGTATATCAATTATTTTACGCAGTCAAGTTATTTCGAGAATTGGAAAGAAAGCATTTTTCATAAGGCTACTATTCAAAATATTAGTGCCGAGAAGTACAATTTGTTGAAAATTACAATCCCTCGGAAGCTCCCCGAACAAATCCAAATCGCAGCCTACCTCGACCACAAAACCGCCCAAATAGACGACCTCATCAGCAAAAAAGAAAGGCTGATCGAGCTACTCAAAGAAGAGCGTACCGCCCTCATCAACCAGGCCGTGACAAAAGGGCTGGATCCGACCGTGCCCATGAAGGACTCGGGGATCGAGTGGTTGGGGGAGATTCCGGCGCATTGGGAGGTTCCAAAGATGAAATTCATCACGGAGTTCATTTTGGATGGAACCCATGGTACCCATCCAAGGGTTTCAAAAGGATATCGGCTATTAAGCGTAAGGAATATTGTTAAGGGGAAATTTGTATTTCGAGATGATGATAGTAGAGTGTCATGGGATGAATATGAGAGTATTTCTTCCAAGTTTAAGATAAGGAAGAATGATATTCAACTGGCGATTGTGGGTGCAACCTTAGGTAAGGTGGCATTGGTAACAAACATGAATGAAGAATTCGTAACGCAAAGAAGTCTCGCTACTATAAGGGCTAATGAATCACTTTGTAATTCTGAATTTCTTCACTTATTTATGAAAAGTGAAGCCTTTCAGTCTTATCTATGGATGAATACAGGGTTTTCTGCTCAACCTGGTGTTTACCTTGGAACCCTTCAAAACTGTTCGATTCCAATTCCCGACATTTCGGAGCAACTTAAATTAGTTAAGGTGATTATTGAGAAAGATAGGTGTTTGGGTCAAACGATTACAAACGTTATGAAAGAAATTGCTCTCCTCAAAGAATACAAAACCGCCCTCATCAGCGAAGCCGTCACCGGCAAAATCGACATTAGAGACGAAGTGATTCCTTCACCTGGAAGCGGGTCGGGCGGTACTACTTTCTAAAACTGCAAAACCATGGCTAAAGGCATACATACCGAAAACACCTTTGAAGCGGCCATCGAAGCCTCTCTGTTGGAGCAGGGCGGATACGTCCAGGGGTATTCTAAGGATTTTGACCCCCAGCTGGGATTGTTCCCTAAGTACGTCGTCAATTTCCTGAAAGATTCTCAACCCAGGGAATGGGCCAAACTATCGACCATCCACAAGGATCAGGTGGAGTCGAAAGTGATCCACCGGCTGACCAAAGAGCTCGAACTGCAAGGAATTCTGCATGTGCTTCGCAAAGGGTTCACAGACTATGGTGTGAAGTTCAAGATGGCCTATTTCAAGCCGGAAACTTCCCTGAACCCGGAGTCAGAAACCCTCTACCGGAAAAATCACCTCTCCGTTACCCGGCAATTGTACTACCAGCGCCAAGGCAAAAATTCCCTGGACATGGTCCTGGCCCTGAACGGGCTTCCCCTGGCCACCATTGAACTCAAAAATCAGTTTTCGGGCCAGAATGTCCGGCATGCGAAAAAGCAATATGTTTATGACCGTGAGCCTACCGAGCCCATCTTTCATTTTAAGAAACGGTCTTTGGTACATTTTGCCCTTGACACGGATGAGGTATCCATGACGACCCGGCTGGCGGGAAAGAAGACACATTACCTCCCCTTTAACCAGGGCTACCAAAATGGTGCCGGAAACCCTCCCAATAAGAATGGCTACCGAACCGCTTACTTATGGGAATACGTTTGGGCAAAGGACAGCCTGCTGGACATTGTCAATAAATTCCTGCATCTGGAAGTGAAGGAATACGAGTTGAATGGTGTCACCAAGACCAAGGAAACCATGATATTTCCGCGCTTCCACCAGATGGAAGTGGTGCGGAGACTTACCAGGGATGCACGGATGAAGGGGGCAGGGTCCAGCTATTTGATCCAGCATTCGGCAGGATCAGGCAAATCAAATTCTATCGCCTGGCTTTCTTACCGATTGTCAAGTCTTCACGATGAGGCAAATCAGCGCGTTTTTGACTCTGTGATTGTTATTACGGACCGCAAGGTGCTGGACAGCCAGTTGCAAAAAACCATCTACCAGTTCGAGCACAAAGACGGGGTAGTTCAGAAGATCGACAAGGATTCACAACAGCTGGCGGATGCGATTGAAGCAGGGGCAAATATTATCATCACCACCCTGCAGAAATTTCCCTTCGTCCTGGATAAGATTGGTGACCTGAAAAGCCGCAAGTATGCTGTCATCATTGATGAAGCGCATTCGTCACAGGGCGGGGAAGCAACGAAAAAAATGAAAGAGGTGCTTTCCGCGAAGTCATTGGAGGAAGCTGCCAGGGAAGAAGTCGATAGCGGATTGGATGAAGATGCGGAAGATGAAATCCGGAAATCCATGGAGGCACGTGGCAGGCAGGACAACCTCAGCTTCTTTGCCTTTACTGCTACCCCCAAATCAAAAACGGTGGAGGTTTTCGGAACTCCGGATGCATCGGGGAAACCGAAACCATTTCACTTGTATTCCATGAAGCAAGCGATTGAGGAAGGCTTCATCCTCGATGTTTTGCAGAACTACACCACTTATAAAACTTATTTCAGGCTGTCCAAGGAAATCGAGGACGATCCCAATGTCAACAAGAAGAAAGCCGCCCGCGCCATCGGGAGGTTCTTGTCTTTGCATCCGCACAACCTCGCCCAGAAAACGGAAGTGATCGTTGAGCATTTCCGGCAGGTCGTGTCGCATAAGATCGGAGGACAGGCCAAAGCCATGTTGGTGACCAGCTCCCGCTTGCATGCGGTGCGCTACAAAGAGGAATTTGACAAATATATCCAGCAGAAAGGGTACAAAGACATCAAGACCATCGTGGCCTTTTCCGGCAAGGTGGTTTACGAAAACCATCCGGCGGGGGTAACGGAGGTCGAACTCAATGGCTTCAAAGAAAAAGAGGTCCCCAAGAAATTCGGCTCTCCTGAGTATCAGATTCTATTGGTCGCGGACAAATACCAGACCGGATTTGACCAGCCCTTGCTACACACCATGTACGTCGACAAGAAATTGTCCGGGGTCAGGTGTGTGCAGACCTTGTCACGGCTCAACCGCATGTATCCGGGCAAGGCAGATACTTTTGTGCTCGACTTCGCAAATGAAACGGAGGACATTTTGAACTCCTTTCAGCCCTATTATGAAATGACCACGGTTGAAGAAACCACCGATCCCAACCACTTGTACGATTTGAAGGGGCAAATAGAAGGTGCACATGTGATCTGGGACACGGAAGTGGACGCATTTTGCAATGTGTTCTTTAAATCTGCCAAGGCCCTGTCGGTCAAGGAGCAGGGCAAATTGAATGCTTATATCGACCCGGCGGTAGAGCGGTACAAAGCCCTGGTCGAAGAAGGTTCACAACAGGATGTGATAGGTTCCGGAATTTCCCAGGAGGATTTCAAGCATGCCCTGAAGTCATTTACCCGGCTCTATTCCTTTTTGACCCAGATCATGCCCTTTTCGGATGTCGATTTGGAGAAGCTGTTCACTTATGGCCGGTTTCTTTTGAAAAAGCTACCCAGAGAAAGCCAGCAGGATCGATTCCAATTGGGGGATGAAGTTTCGCTGGAATACTACCGGCTGCAAAAGATCTCCGAGCAAACCATTGCCATGGAGGACCAGTCCGAGTACGGCTTAGATGGCAGTTACGAGGCCGGAATCAGAATGGCGAACAAGGAAGAAGAGGCGGCCCTGTCGGAAATCATCGAGGTCCTTAACAAACGGTTTGGCACCGAGTTCAACGATGCGGACAAGTTGTTTTTTGATCAGATCGAGGCCGAATTGGTCGCAGACGGGAAATTGTCTGAACAGGCGCAAAGCAATACCATCGAAAACTTCAAGTTTGGTTTCGAGGATGTGTTCATGGACAAGCTGATTGGCCGGATGGACCAAAACCAGGAAATTTTCGGGAAGATGATGGATGATCCGGACTTTGGAGCCTTGGTGAAAGCTTATCTTTTGAAGAAGGTGTACAATCGGTTGAAGGGAGGGTAATTAAGACAATGATTAAATGGTTAATTCCTGTAACCCTGTTTCTCAAAATGAACCAGGTTCTCTCACACATGTGAAGAATAGTTTAGAGGACCCAAGATTGCATTTTTAGTGAGGCTTCAGGTATTTGAACCTTTATTTCGTCATGTCATACATTCTATCAAGCTCCGTCTCATAGGTCGTGGCGATTTCCCACAAGAGTTTGGCAAACTCATCCGCTGTTTCGTCACGGCTTGTAGGTAGGATATGGCGAAGGTTCTGGTTTGAGTTGAAGTTATATTTGTGGTAATACTTTACCGGCCAATTGCCACTGTCTGTATCCATTTTGTGTTTCACTGCTATTTCATTCCCAATTTTCCGCATTCGGTCTATATCCCAGACCTTCGATTCTCTTTTGATCCACACTCCATAGTGGATGTCCTGGGTCAGGGATTCCCAGGAAATGGCCAGAGGCATTCTTTCACCATTAATTTCTTTCCGCCACTTTTCCTTTACCAACCACAGGCTGGACCAGCGGGCATCCAAATCACGGTTTTGTTTCACATGCCATTTCCGTTTTTCATCACCTGACATTTCTTTTAGTTTTTCATCACCTGACATATCTTCTAGTTTTTCCTTTACCAGACCCCAAAACTGTGACAGCAGGTTATTACGGACCATCACAAAATGCTCCTGCACCTTGAGTGATTGATTAAAATTATCAGGTTCGGTAAGGAATTCGAATATGGCGAGGTCAAAATTATTCATGCTCATAGTTTATATCCGGTTGATGATTTCAAGGTATTGCTGCAAAGTGAAGCGTACTTTGGGGGCCTGAACCAGAGGTAAAAGAGGAGTTAGCCAGTCGCGAATATCCTTCTTGTAGCTGCGAAGCAACAGGCGTTTAGCATTGTGCAGGCTGTCAAAATCTACTTGCAAAATGGAATACGGAATCGAAGGCCGCTTTCGTCTCGGGGCAAGGTAGATAAGTAGGCAGCGCTCCTCAGGCAAGCCCAGGGTCTCCGACAGGTAGTGCTGATAACGTTCCAGTTGCTTTTTCTGGTCACCCGCATAGATCTTGTTTTCCACCACGATGCCAAACTCTCCATCGGGATTGGATCCCCGAATAACGATGTCCGCAAACCCATCACCCGTTCCTTTTTCCTCCATAATCCTCAGTTTTGTCAGCCCATCCAGCCACCCTGGACGATCCGCGACTTTATTAAAAAAGGCGCGTAGAAAAAGATCTCCCTGATGATGGCTCCCCCACGGACGTAACAGGTTACCAAGAAATGGCGTGTGGACTTTCGCTTCCAGGTGGCGGATATTAAGGATTTCAAACAAATTGTAACGTGGTGCTTCCAACTTGCGCAGGGGTTCCAAAGCCTTGTCCAGACTGCGGAAACCGATGAGAAAACTTCTCAGTACTGCTGTTTCCTCACGGATATGTATCGTAGTTACGCGAGATTCTACCCTTGCATGGGCCTGAAGGAAGCTCTGTAGATGCTGGATTTCTGGGTATTCAGGGTGGCTTTCCATATTGTAGTCATATTATGCAATTCAAAGGTATGGTACAAAGTCAGTACCATAATTCATGATTTATTTCCGACCTTAGGACAATGCTTCAGGGAGATACAAACCTCAATAACCTTCACCTTGTCGTTGCACCCATTCACAAGATAGGATTATGGCTGGACTGAACTGGACCGATTTTAATGGAGATCGATTTCAGCGATTGTGCAATATGCTGTTGCTGCATGAAGTGTCGAGGCATGTAGAGGTGTATGCTGCTAAAGGACCAGACAAGGGGATCGATGCTCGGTATGAGGGGAATTATGACGGTGAAAATGGGAAATGGCGATTCCAGGCCAAGTTCAAAACGGTAGATAAAAAGACTGCACTCCGCAAACTAAGGGAGGATTTGAAGAAGGACATTAAGAACAATGTGGAGGAAGAGGATTTTCTGGTATTCCTTTTTAACCAGGAAATACGCCCAGAGGAAAAGGAGAGCCTTAGTTCACTGGTGGAAGAGGAACTAACAAAGAATGGGAAGACACTGCAGGGTTTTCTACTCTGGGAGGGAGCTAAAATTGAAGGCTTGTTAGGAAACCATGGTGTCGTGTACCAATATTTTTTTGAACCAGACGGAACAGAACTACAACCTTGGCAAGAGGCGTTTGCCAGGTCGCTGAATCCTGATCAAGCAGGACCGATCAATGATACAGGACCTTTTCTGGGAAGGGAAAAGGAGTTGAAAGATCTTATGGAGTGGTCCGAAAGTTCAAACCAACAATTTTGTACTGTGAGTGGTCCGGGAGGTTGGGGGAAGTCACGGTTGTTGCTTGAATTCTTCAAACAATTGGATGAAAACAAATCCGAATGGTCGATTTGGGTTCCTGTTTCCCGTACATCTTTGGATGTTCCTAAGCTTGAAAAAGCATTGCGCGGGACGGATAAGGTGATCTTATTGCTTGACGATGCGGATAGGATCCCCAATGTCTCTGAATTTCTGGATCGCATGGTTACAGAGGCCTACAAAGACAGGGTTAAGGTTATCCTTGCCGTGCGTGAGGTTCTGCGGGATCAATTTTTTAGTGCTCTTCCATATCAATCCCTGAATAGCCAGATCATTAGTCTGGACAGATTGGATGACGCAACTACGGATAGGATGTTTGCGCATCTTCTAAAAGGGGTTTATCCATTGGAGGATTCTTTTAGGATGGCCAAGGCTTCGGGGGGAGTACCTTTATTCATATTGGCTATGGCGAGCGCTGCAAACCGTGGGCTGGTGAGCGTATTTTCCGAAAAAGGGGGCTTTGACATGGCGCGAATCGTCAAAGACCACATCAGGCAAATCGTTGCAAAAGCGGAAAAGGACAGGTTGGGCGATGAGGATCTGTTCTGGAGAACCATTTGCCTCATGGCTTTGCTGTCCCCATTTACATTAGACAAGCAGGGCAAGGTCTTTTGTGATGGCCTGGGGATCAAGGCCGGCAAATTGAGGAAGGTTGTTCAGTTTTTGGAAGAGGTCGGATTGCTGCAAATTGTTGGTGAGAGGCAGGCGGTATTCTTGAATGAAGATTCGGTTGACTTATTGATCAAAGACAAGGAAAGGCGTATCGAGCAGGAAGAAGATTGGTATGACCTAAGAACTGGAGAAAAGGGAAGAGGCAAATTTATCTATTATCCCTTATATGAATATGCCATCAAGCCAGATCCTTATGCTGATTACCTGGTTGCTGACCATTTTGATGATCTTGAATCATTGGCTGAAATATTTAGAAATGGATTCAGTAGAAAAGACTTTTTGACTGCCATAGAAAATCTATGGCGTTCCCGGCATATTGATTCTGAAATGGGGCAACTTGCCGCGTCTGCCTTTCACTGGCTGGATGAATCATTGAAGAAAAAGTACCCTGTCGAGAAGGAATATTGGGAACAGGTCTTCTCGGTTCTGAAATCCCTTAGATATGAGATAGGAGAAATCAACACGAGATGTTTATTTGCGGTTAAAGATTGGGTTTTGACACCTCATGAACCTGAGGAGGAAGCCTCTCCGCACCAATTCTTTTCACCTCCTCCGGCCAAGCACTATCATAACTTCCGGGGGAAGATTAAAGAATTGACCAATCACATTCTGAGTTCTTTGGAGATAGCCGAATCAGATCTGGACGCGATCGAGGAGCTTTCCGAAGTTCTTGGAGTTGATTTGAGGATATCAGGTGCATTCAAGTTAACCAGGGAAGATGTATACGGATCACAGCCCTTTAGTCGACAATCTGTATTTGCTCGTTGGATTCGAACAGGGCCATGGGAAAGGACCTTGAAGTACGCGAAGGAGTTCTTAGGTATTACATGGGTACCATGGGAGATGGGGAAGGAATTTGAAGAGGAGAAGTACAGGGCCAAAATCAAGAGGCTGGAAAAAGCAAAAATTGAGTTGGTAGAGTGGTTGGCTGGAAAACTGGACCATCTCCATGACCAGGGAGAACGAAACGACGTGCTTAGAATCCTTTATAAATCTGCTAAAGAGATTCGTACCTTTTTTGGCGACCCCTTCATAGATGATAATCACAATTTGCGAGTCCCCTTTCCTGATTATGGAATCCGAATTTTCTCCCTTGTCTCCGAACATGCCCGCAAGAAGGAGAATCTTGGTGATCGGTATTTCCTCGCTGGGCAAGGGATTCTTAATTTAATTCGTGAGGAAGAGCTGAGGGACCGTTTCCTGAAATTGCAATCCCATTTGGAGGAGGTGGCCTCCTTATCTGAAAAGCTCCTGATTGCATACCACATAGACAGTAATCGCAACTCTCAGTCCTCACCAGCGGACCTGATCGCTCAAATCGATTCTATTTCAAAATTGGTAGAGATACTGACCGACCTAGGTGCTTGGGACAAAGCGAGACTGGGAAAAATGTATAACTGGTCGGTAGGGAGCGTGGCGCATAACACTGCAAAATCTGGCTACTTCAATCGAAAAGAGGTCTTCCAATTGCTCTGGGATAGAGATTCTGAATTGGCCATGGAGGAGGGTTACGAATATTTATCATTCATTTTCCACGAGGAAGATAGGTCAGATCCTTTTTTCTGGGAACAAGCTGAAAAGCTATTGAATTCTTCGTCAGGCGCTGGAATCCTTGGTCTCATCAATGTATTTGACGAAAGACGATTAAGGGGAAAAGAATGGTCGCATACACCTGCTGAGATCAGTTTTTATCATCGTATCGGAGTGCAATTGCAAACGATCAGTATCCCAGAGTTTGACTATGCCCTCTTAGATCGTACTTTTTGCCCCTATCCAATTCAATACCGGGCACACCAAAAATATTCGAAATTCCTGGGGTATTTATGGAAACAGGATTCTGACGAGTTTGACGATGATGTTAGGGCATTCCTGAATACGGCATCTTCCAAGCACGCATATTTACTCCTCTCAGTGATGAAAGAAGAATTGGTATCTCGAAGGCCGGACTTCCTGGAAGAGTTGCTCATGACGAATTGCTTGCGGCTTGATATTTTCGAAGCAAGTGAATTCTGGGAAAAGGCTTTTCAGAAATTGTATCAAGAAAAGGGTGCAGGGGTGATTCTCTCCATCATGGGAAAGCGCATCGCTATCAACCAGTTAGAAGATAATCCAATTCCACATTTTGGTGCGATCGCGTTTCCTAATAAGCTGAATATTGCTATTACGCCTTATTGGTCTCAAACAGCGGAACAAGCGTGGGATGAGTTTTTACAAGCCTTCCGATGGTTCGTGGAACTGGATGCGGAAAAGCTTGAACTTCGTTTAAAAGAAGCCTTTCTAATGCTCCGTTTCTGGTTACCGAAGCATGACCCACCCGAACATTTAGCGACTTATTTGATGAATAAACTCACTGAGTTTGCAAAAAGCACCCGTCAACGCTGGATGCTTTGGTTGGCATCGATTGCTTTTCGTTGGAAAGGGGAACTCCTTGATGAAAAAGGTCCTGTTTTAACGTTTGTAGAGCGGCTCAGGGAAACTGTAGAAAACAGTTCAGATCACCATTTGGATGATGAAATGGCGGCTAATCTGAACGAAGAGTATAATAATCGGGAGTTTTTTCTGGATTGGAATAGGTTATGGGTACTGTTTCATTTGAATCCTGTGTATGAAGGGGAATGGTACCAGGATTTTATGGACCAAATGTGTAATGAATTAGGCTTTTTAAGCGGTTCGGACTACACATAAGTTGGGCTGTATATCTGATGAGATATAGCTAAACAAGAAAGTAAAAGAATCCTTATGTAAAGTGGTTGTTTCAGAATAGCATTATTGAAGCCGCAGCCCCTCACGAAACCAGCGAGGATGAGTATACTCGCTCTGAGGGCACTTTTCCCCAATTACCCCCCCAACCCAATTACGGTCAGCACCCTCACCAATGACGGTTCCGACCCTCCACCATTGAGGGTACAAAGGGGAAAGGAGTGAGGGTGCAAAGTGTCAAGCCTCTCCCCAAAACACCCGGAAGAGAGAGGGTCAAGACCCTCATTATTCCTCCCTCAGAACCCGCATCCATGAGGGTAGAACCGACACACCCTTTACCCTTCGCACCCTCAGATTTGAGGGTGCTGACCATAATACATGCTGCCTTTCAGCGTGCGACACCGATGCAATATGGGTAGGAATTTGAGGGTGTCAACCGTAATTGTATTAGGGTCCGGACCGTCATTCCTGAGGGTCGGAAGGCGCTCCCTTTTCTCATGGAGACCCTCAAACCCGCGCCTCAGCACCCGAATACATTTCCCATCGTGACCGTCGAACCGAGACACTCGGCACCCTCACCTTTTCCCCAACACTCGGGAATTCTATTCCACTCCAAACTGTAAAATTTGACACTCCGCACCCTCATCTATTCCCGGAATCAGCAACTATTTCCCGGACCCTTTTTCGTAAATTTTCCTTAGTTTTAATATATGGATCAGATTGAAAACATTTCAAAACGAGTAGATGCTTTGCCGGAAGAACTTCAGCGGCAAATTCTGGATTATATTGAATTCATCATCTCTAAGTATCAATCTTCTCCATCCCTGACGCAAGACTCAAAGGAGTTCATTGATAAGAGAATTCAGAAAATGAAGGATCATCCCGAAGAGAATCTGGAATGGGACCTGGCCAGAAAAGAGATCCATCAAAGACTGAATTGGAATGAATGAGAACTTTCAGCTAATCCTATCTAAAGAAGCAGGGACTATCCCCTCCCCACCTCAACCGCACGTTTCAAATAAGCAATCAAAATATCCTCAGACGGAAGGTCTTCCACCGAACTAATATTCCCAATATGCCGCAGATTGCTTTTCCCAACCGGTTGCAATATATCCATTGGGTCTTCCATCAGGTGGCCCGGATAAAACCGAAAAGCGCAATGCTTTTTATAGGAGGCAAACGAGCAAATGATCTTCCCATGGTACTCAAAGCTGGGCATCTGCCATTTGATGGCTTCCTCAATGTCTGGAATCGCCCGGTGAATCAAGGCCCGCAACTGACGCAGGATGGGAATTGCGTACGCGGGGGCTTCTTCTATATAGGTATCGACCTTTTCGGTGGCCATGGTAGTATCTGTTATTGGTGAATAGAATCTGTATCGAATCAATCAGGATTTGTCCTAAAAAATCAGAATCCCTCCCGAATGATATCGATGTTCTAATTTATCCAATTCAATACCAACATTCAACGGTGTGGTCCCCAAATGTTCCAATTCAATACCAACATTCAACGATGTGGTCCCCAAATAATTCCAGGTCAATTTCTACATTCAACGAT
>CAYGRE010000073.1:0-4686 GCA_964352215.1 uncultured Bacteroidia bacterium | reverse complement strand
ACATTCAACGATGTGGTCCCCAAATAATTCCAGGTCAATTTCTACATTCAACGATATAAACACCAATCCAACCAACCTTCAAAGATGTGGACACCAACGATAGGCAGACTCCCCACAAATTCTTAACATTAGGAAAAACTGGGCCTCACCAGGCCCCCCCCTATGCGCTTGTTCGATTTCTTCATGAAGCCTGTCCCCCTTCCTTACGACTACGAGGAATGGAAACGCCAGCCCTTCCCCAAGCGGGCCAAAATGATGTGCCAGGCCTGGGCCATGCAAGGATTCGGAGCCCCCATAGGAGCCCTGATCTTTTATATTCTCAAAATTGCCCTTTACCTGTGGATCTGGTCCGTCTTCTGCGCAACCTCTGCCAACCTCGGTTCCCTGGACGAGATCGGGAGTTGGTGGTTCAAAATGGATGCCCTCGCGAAAGCGATCTTCTGGACCACCTTGCTGGAAGTCATCGGTTTGGGAGGAGCCTCCGGCCCCTTGACCGGCCGCTACATGCCTCCCTTCGGTGGCATCACCTATTTCCTGCGTCCCGGAACTGTCAAGGTTCCCCTTTTCTCAAAAATACCCATTTTGAATTCGGACAAACGCAACCCCATAGACATCTTGCTCTACCTCGGATTGTTGTTTTTCCTGGTCAGAGCCTGCCTCGCCCAGCACATTACCCTGGACATCGTATTGCCCATTGTGATCCTCTTACCCGTGCTGGGAATCCTGGACCGACAAATCTACCTGGCCGCGCGCGGTGACGTCTGGTATCCGGCCATCTTTGCCTTTCTCTTTCCGCTGGAGACTGCGGGCGCCCTCAAGATCGCCTGGTTTTCGGTCTGGTTCTGGGCCGCCTTTTCCAAACTGACCCCAACCTTCACTTCGGTAGTGGCGGTGATGATCTGCAACAGCCCCATCCTGAAAAGCCGCGCACTCAAGAAAATCCTCTTTCGGAATTACCCGGAGGACCTGCGCCTCAGCAAATCGGCCAACTACCTGGCCCATATTGGTACCCTGGTCGAATTCTCCCTGCCCATTGTCCTCATACTGACGACGGTCACGGGGTGGTTTCCTGAAGTCACCGTCTACGCCTTGATCGGAATGACCATCTTCCATGCCTTTATCTTTTTCAACCTGCCGATGGGAGTTCCCATGGAGTGGAATATCATCATGGTCTACGGAGGCTGGATTCTCTTCGGGGCCCAAGGGGGAATCTCACCATTAACGGTTGGCAATCCCCTGCTGATCGCACTCTTTCTGATCTGTTTTTTGATCCTTCCCCTGGTGGGCAATTTCTTCCCCAAATACGTTTCTTTCCTGCTTTCCATGCGCTATTATGCAGGTACCTGGCCCTATTCGGTTTGGTTGTTCAGGAAAGGGGTGAAAATGGAAAAGCTGGAGCCCAATATTGTCAAGACTTCAGCCGATCTCCGGGTGCAGTTGCAGAATTTGTACGACCCGGACACAGTGGCTTCGATCATCGGGAAGATCATCCCATTTCGCATGATGCACCTGCCGGGCCGCGCCTTGCAGGACCTGCTCCCCAAGGCGGTGGATGACATAGAGGAATACGATTGGTTGGATGGGGAATTCATAGCCGGGGAAGTGATCGGCTGGAATTTTGGAGATGGCCATTTGCACCACGAACCCCTGCTCAGGTCCATCCAGAAACGTTGCGGATTTACCTCGGGAGATTTGCGGGTGATCATGGTGGAATCTCCCCAGTTCCACAATGGAAGGTTAAGTTGGCGCATCCACGATGCCCATGATGGTTTGATGGAATCAGGGGAGACATTTCTCCGAGACCTGGTCGAGAAGATGCCCTGGCCGGAGCAAGCACCATGAAGCAGAGCCCATGAAGCAGAGCCCATGAAGCAAACCCCATGAAGCAGAGCCCCATGAAGCAAGCCCCTTGAGACCAAACACCGTGCAACCTTCTCACCCCTCCAAATCCTTGATCTCATTTAAAAATGCCTGCGCCTCGATCAATTTCTTATTGGGGAACAGACGCAACAGAACCACTATGATCAGACCTACCAGAAAGCTTCCACCCGTGTACCACCACAGGTATTCACCCAGCACCAGATAAAGATCAATCCCAGCAAGCCCCTTGACGGCCACCAGCAGAAAGGCAGCAGAGAATATCGGAATGATAACCAGGAGTGAATTGACCTCCAGTTTTTCATAGTATCGAAGCCGTTCGATCAACTTCTGGGTGCGAACCACCGAGGCATGTACATTGATCTGCTCCGTCATCAACAGACGATAGGCGGCAAAGATGGCTCCGAACAAAGTGACAAGCGCGAGGAACAAGCCCGGAATGAAAAACTTAGGTTGGCCAATTTGGTCCACCAGAAACGGAGTCAGATACATCAGAAAGATGGGCGTGGATATGATTTCAAAAATCAGTTCAAATCTGATCTCACCCAGGCTACGCTTCACCTTCTGTTGGCTCAATTCCCGGAACATCCGTTCGTTGACCTGAAGATCGTTGTTCATTTGCTGATTGTTGCTGTTCCAGATATCGGTAAGTTCTTTAAAATCCATTTCGATTAATGCTTAAGGGTTTGAAAGTAAGTGCTCAATTTTTGCTTGATGCGGTGCATCCGGGTGGAGACATTGCTCGCAGTGATGCCCATGATCTCGGCAATCTCCTTGTTACCTTTTTCCTCAAGAAAAAGGATCATGATCGCCTTGTCCAGGGATTTCAGGCCTTCGATGAAGCGGTACAATTGCTTTACCTGCGCGTTGTCAAACCAATCTCCATCCCCCTGCAATTCGAGAATTTCTGAATATGCTTCCTGGTGCTTCTTCCTGGTACTTTCCTTGCGAAGGTGGGAAATAGAAACATTCAGGGCGATTCGGTAAATCCAGGTACTCAAGGAAAACTGAGGATCATACTTGGGAAAGGCCCGCCAGAGTTGGAGCACGATTTCCTGAACCAAGTCCTTGCGGGCATCCTCTTCATAGCAATAGGCATTGGCAATTTTAAAGATGAGGTGTTTGTGCCCCTCAAGGATGTTGAGGAATTCCTGCTCTTTGTCATTGGAACCGTTATGTTTTTGTTTTTTCAAGGTTGCAAACTGAGACATTTACCCCATTATTCGCAAGCGATTGGGGAATGTCACACTTTGTTGGAGATTTTTTTTGACTTGCTGCTAATAACTTTTCCTGCCTACCTACCAGTCTACCAGTCTACCAGTCTACCAGTCTACCAGTCTACGCTCTGAAGCTTACGGCCTAAAATAAGAGCTCAATAAATCTGGATAGCCCCGTTTGGGAATTCATTAACTTGAGAAAGATATGCGCAAAAAGCACGTAAAAAAACGGTTCTTCCTACAGCTGCACTCCCGGTTTCCCGTGATGCTGAACTCCTGGCTTCCCGTGATGCTGTTCTGTTGGCTCCCCTTTCTGGTAATGGCAGGGGGGGGGCTGAAACAGGATTACCCGGTGGCAAATCCCAGGTTCTCAATGAAAATAGAGATTTAGCCAAGACTACGGCTTTCAAGGGTATTTCCGTGTTAGGATACCCTTCCGTTTTCAGAAGCGGCTCCCATGCGGAGAACGCTCCCGAACCCAAAGGCGGTACCGTGGTCCAGGTCCATCCCGACGATGACCTCAATGCGGTTTTCAACCAACTGGAAAACGAAAGCAAAGTCATCATCCACACGGCCACTTATCCCGTTTACCAGGGCCTGGCACTAAACCAAAGGCAAAACATCCGTATCGAAGGAAAAGGAGAAGTGGTCATCGTGGCAGACTGGACGGGCGAGTCAATTATGGAAATCTTTGCCTGTGAAGAGATCTTTATAAAAGGATTGAGTCTGAAACGCACGAGCAAACCGGAACCTTTTGAAGGTGACAAAGGTATCGACATCTGGAACAGTAAGGGAGTTACGGTAAAAGGATGCCAACTAATACAATCCGGGAGCATTGGGATCGGAATCAATGAATCTGAAAATGTGATGATCAAGGGGAATTTGGTGAAAGGGCATTCAGATTGGGCTTTTGAAATGGACGAAGGCTATCTGACCGAGCCCTCCCTTCCGGGTACGAAGATGAAGCAGAACAAGCTTGCAGAGAATGGGAATGCCAGGATCCGGGCATCTGTCAAGAAAGTGGAAGAGGACCTGGAGGGAAGTTCATGGATAGAGACACTTGACCACCTTTCGGAGATCAGTGTTATGGACCGGGAAACGCAGCCGCGGACGGTAAGGAATCCCTGAAAAATTACAGAAGTGGTTGGCTGGAATGCACCTTTGTAGAAGTACCGGATGGCGAGGGATACTGGTTGATGGAAGTAGAGGTTGACCGGAAAAACCCAGACCGACCACTGTACGTGTATTGTATGAGCGACTGCGACCGCAAGGATTATGACCGCTTGCGGAAAGACGAGTCACTCAGGGGAATCCCCATTCGCATTCATTGGGTGGACAGCATCCTCGACCTCCGGGAGTTTGAAGGAGCTTATCTGCGGGAATTACAGGTTTTGGAAATAGAATTCTAAGGAAGGAGAAAGGGGTATACTTTACCTGAAATATATTTGGTCAATAAATAGGGTATATAGACTATAACATAGAACAATGGGTTATGACCTCAGTCAAAAAGCTGCTTTCAAGGGGAATTCCATATTTATAATCATTGGTGTCCGGTTAAGATCGGATAATTCGAATACGGTAATGAAATTTC
>CAYGRE010000072.1:0-34201 GCA_964352215.1 uncultured Bacteroidia bacterium | reverse complement strand
CCGATCACGGTCAGCAATGACACGGGTCAGTGTGGTGCGGTTGTGAACTTCACCCTCAGCAACAGTGACAACTGTGGTGTGGCAAGTGCAGTCAGCACTTCCAACTCCGGCGACTTCTTCCCGGTTGGCGTGACTTCAGTTACTTATGTGGTCATTGACAGTGCTGGAAACGTTGATTCCTGTGCCTTTGATGTCACGGTAAACGATACGGAAGCTCCGGTGGCCATCTGTCCTGCTCCGATTACGGTCAGCAATGACAGCGGTCAGTGTGGTGCTGCGGTGATCTTTACTTTGAGTAATTCTGATAATTGTGGTGTTGCAACTGCGGTCAGCAGTGCCAACTCCGGTGACTTCTTCGCAGTGGGTACAACCCCTGTGAGCTATGTCGTCACTGACAGTGCTGGAAATGTGGACTCTTGTAGCTTCACGGTCACCGTCACCGACGATGAGAATCCGATCATTAGCTGTCCTACCAACGTGGTAGTCGGAAATGATTCCAGCTTCTGTGGTGCATTGGTAACCTTCCCATCTGCTACCGCAACCGATAACTGTACTGCAAGTCCGACTGTGATCCAGACTTCCGGATCCAATTCAGGAAGCTTCTTCCCGGTCGGAACTACCAATATTACCTTCCAGGCAACGGATGCTGCCGGTAACTTCTCATCATGTACCTTCCAGGTCGTGGTTCAGGATGTTCAGGCACCCAATCTGACTTGTCCTGCTCCAATTGCCGTGAACAATGACTCTGGTCAGTGTGGTGCAGTTGTGACTTACATTGCGCCAGTCGGTTCTGATCAGTGCCCCGGCCCTGTATCTACCATTCAGACTGATTCAACGGGTCTGAGCAGTGGTGATCTCTTCCCAGTGGGTGTAACCACTCTGGAATACACTGCCTCCGACTCTGTCGGAAATGATTCTGTTTGTTCCTTCACCATCACGGTGACTGACAACGAAGCTCCAACCATCGTCTGTCCTGCACCGATCTCGGTCAGCAATGACAGTGGTGTCTGTAGTGCCAATGTGAATGTTCCTGCTCCGACGGCAGGTGATAACTGTACGCCGGTCATCGTGGCCAATTCCTTCAACGGAACTGCCAATGCTTCAGGAACCTATCCGGTAGGCGTCACCAATGTGGTCTTCACTGCGGTCGATACCTTCGGAAACAGTGATACCTGTAGCTTTACGGTGACCGTTACCGACAATGAATTGCCGGTGATCGTTTGTCCTAACGATACGACGTTGATCGCTGACAGTGCTGACTGTGCTACCAATTACCAGTGGCCTTTACCGGCAACCGGTGACAACTGTGGTGTGGACAGTGTCTGGAGCAGCGTACCAGGTGGAAGCAGCTTCCCTGTGGGAGTAAATTCCGTAACCTACTACATCACCGATGTAAATGGTAACCTGGACAGCTGCAGCTTCAATATCACGGTCGATGCTCCTGTCCTTGCGGTTACGCTGACTCCGAGCGACTACAACTGTGGCAATGGCATCAGTTGTAATGGTGAAGCTGACGGTAACGTGACCGTAGCCTGGACCGGTGGTTGTGCGCCTTATACGGTGGCATGGAATACCGGTGACAGCACCATGATGATTGACAGCCTGAACGCTGGCACCTATGTCGTAACTGTCACTGACAGTCTGGGAACTTCAGTTACTGACTCTGTAACTCTTACAGAGCCTGATCTGCTGGTTCTCTCGACTTCTTCTGACAGCCTGGTTTGCTTCGGTGACTCAACCGGAACCATTGACCTGACCGTTGTTGGTGGCAATGATTGCGAGCCTTATGATTACCAGTGGAGCAGTGGTGATACTACGGAAGACCTGTCCGGACTCGCTCCGGGAACCTACTCAGTCACCGTGACTGATGTGAGTGGATGTAGTGCGATCACCATCGTGGAGATCGTATCTCTGCCACTTCCACAGATCAACCTTGGTCCTGATACTTCTATTTGTTCCGGACTGGTTGCTACCCTGGATGCAGGATCTGGATTTGTCAGTTATGATTGGAGTACTGGGGATACCACCCAGGTCATCATTACTTCAACTCCTGGTGTATACTCCGTGACGATTACCGACATCTTCGGATGTCCTAACTCTGATAGTGTGACGATTGGCATCTTCCAGGTGGCTGATACATTTATCACCCCACGTGAAGACTTGCTCATCTGTCGTCAGGATACCCTGACACTGGATGCAGGTCCTGGATTTACCGGTTACAGCTGGAGCACGGGAGATTCCACCCAAGCGATTGAGGTTGCCGGATTTGGTGGACCAATCACCGTTGTGGCAATTGACTCCAATGGATGTCAGGCATTTGACTCGGTATTTGTCGACTACAACGATGTTAACAATCCGTTGCCGGTAGTCAGCCCAGGGCCAGATGTCAACCTTTGCGCAGGGACTACCCTGACTTTGGATGTGCTCCAAGGCTACTTCAGTTATGCTTGGAATACCGGTGATACTACCCAATCGGTAAGTGTGAGTGCTGATGGTGACTTTGTCGTGACGGTAACCAATGGCTTTGGCTGTATCGGAGTGTCTGATACGGTTAGTGTAACCACGGTTCCGCTGCCAACGCCGACCATCTTCAAGCAGAACGATACCTTGTTTGTCAACGGTACTTACTCCACTTATCAGTGGAATAGAAACAATACCCTGATCCCGGGTGCGATTCTGAACTTCTACGTACCACAGACGGTTGGTTACTTCAACATTACTGTAAGTGACTCCAATGGTTGTGTAGGCGAGAGTGATTCCCTCTTCTGTGATCCTTCTGTAAGTGCAGAGGGTGCAACTGAGAAACTCTTTGGCATCGAGCTCTATCCGAATCCAACCAGCGGCATTGTCTTCGTTAGAAGTCTTGAGCCAATCAACTGGGATGTGGATATCACGGTGATGGATATGTACGGACACCTGGTTAAGACCTTCCACGTTGGCCAATTGGTTGATGCGAAGCAACTTGACCTGACTGATATCGCCAATGGCATGTACATTCTCAAGGTTGAGGATAAGAAAGGCCGTGCTGCGATGATCAGATTTATGATCGAATAAGAGGGGAGGGGACAGACCTCCACCATCTCGGAACAGGGAAGGCACAGACCGAAACTGTTACTGGATGGGAAAGAAAGCCTGGCCTTTCTCAATAACTTTAGAAGCCGCTCTCCATTTCGGGGGGCGGCTTCTTGCTATCTGGACGGCATGTCTTTGTAAATGATCAGGGCCTCAGCTTTTTCCTTCAATGCAGTGTTCATTTTCCGGAACCCCTCTTCAGTAGAGTCTGCAATAGACCCCATGATTCTACCCACAAGCAACCCGGTGAATTTTTCTCCATGCGTGAACTCAGTAACTGGTGAACCAGAGCTGCGGTCCTCACTCCAGCCTTTTGGTTACCACTGCCCGATGACGCTCGGCAATCAATGGGAATTTCTGGAATATGGTCCGCAAGTCAGCAAAGAAAAAGCGGCTCCCTTCACCGCAGAAACCTCTTTACAAGGCGGGGGAAAAGCCCTATCTTCATGCCTTTGTTGTATTAATATTTTGGAGTAATGGCAGAAAGTACGCGTGTGAAATCAGATCTGGAAATAGCCCAGGAAGCCGAGCTAATGCATATTCGTGAGATTGCGGCGAAGTTGGGAATCTCCGAAGACGATTTGGAGATGTATGGCAAGCACAAAGCGAAGCTTCCTTTGGACCTCATTGATGAGGAACGTCTTCAGCACAACAACCTGATTCTGGTCACGGCGATTACTCCCACGCCTGCTGGAGAAGGCAAGACCACCACTTCCATCGGATTGACCGAAGGTTTGAACAAGATCGGCAAGAATGCGACGGTCGTGCTGAGGGAACCCTCTCTCGGACCAGTCTTTGGGATCAAAGGGGGGGCTGCGGGTGGTGGTTATTCACAGGTGGTCCCCATGGAGGATATCAACCTTCATTTTACGGGTGACTTTTCTGCCATCGAGAAGGCTAACAATCTGCTTTCGGCCCTGATCGACAACAATATCCAAAATTCATCCAGAAGTCTGGGACTTGATCCCCGGACCGTATCCTGGAAGCGGGTCATGGACATGAATGACCGGTCGCTTCGCAATATTGTGATTGGTCTGGGAGGAAAAAGTGGGGGAGTGCCGCGTGAGGAAGGATTCAATATTACGGCTGCTTCTGAGATCATGGCCATCCTGTGCCTGGCTAAGAACCTGGCTGATCTCAAGGAAAAGATTGGCAATATTTATGTTGGAGACACCTATGACCGGAAAGCGATCTATGCCCGTGACCTGAATGCGCATGGTGCGATGACCGCTTTGCTGAAAGATGCGATCAAGCCGAATCTGGTGCAAACCCTGGAAGGAAACCCCGCGATCATCCATGGTGGCCCTTTTGCCAATATTGCCCAGGGAACCAACTCTATCATCGCCACCAAAATGGGACTTTCTTTCAGTGACTATGTAGTGACTGAAGCCGGGTTTGGGGCTGATCTGGGAGCGGAGAAGTTTTTGAATATCAAATGTGGTTATGCAGGCTTCTCACCCAAAGCGGTGGTGATCGTGGCGACCATCAGAGCTTTGAAGTACCACGGAGGTAAGAAACTTGATGCGCTTCGTGAACCTGATACTGATGCCCTGAAACGCGGATTGGTCAATTTGGAAAAGCATATTGAAAACATCCAGCTCTATGGTGTCCCTCCGGTGATCTCTATCAATCGATTTATTTCTGATACCGAGGAAGAGGTTGCGGCGGTACGCAAGCGTTGTGAAGAATTGGGGGTAAGAGTCGCCCTGAGTGAAGGTTGGGAATTTGGAGGGGATGGGATGAAGGAATTGGCCCAGGAAGTTGCTGATGCGGTTGCGAGTTGTACTGGTCCTTACAAACCCCTCTACGATTGGGAAGACACCGTTGAGAATAAGATCGAGACCATTGCCAAAAAGATTTACGGTGCAGGATCGGTGGTATTTACCTCCCAGGCCCGGTTGAATATCAAGCGGGTGACCCGCCTGGGTTTGGAGAAGTTACCTGTCTGCATGGCCAAGACCCAAAGCTCTTTGTCAGACAATCCCAAACTTCTGGGACGGCCCAGCGGCTTTGAATTGACGGTCAGGGAGATTGAGATTGCCTCCGGGGCTGGGTTCATCATTCCGATCCTGGGCAATATGCTGCGGATGCCGGGCTTGCCCTCGGTTCCCAGCGCGGAGAAAATTGACATCGATGCTGACGGGCAGATCACAGGCTTGTTCTGAGGCAACAGCCTTCGCCTATTCCGGCCAAGCAAACCGGAACAGCACCGGCCGCGCCCAATCGCCTGTCTTTCTGGCATAAATTCCATCAGCCCGCAAGGAGACAATGTAGTGCCCCTCGGGAATGAGATAGGACTGTGTGCTCCCCGTTGCGCGTTCTATCCGCAACAATCTACTTGGCTTCCAGCGCAGGGGATCATAATCCCAACCCTTCTCAAGTGATTCTATTGCCTCCGGGGTCCAGGCGGGACGATAAATCCGGTAAACCTTGCCGGGGTCGGAAAAGTCGGGGAATATACGCCCATAGGAATCCTGGAATTGGTAAGCCTTCAGGAAAAAGCTGCTTCCCTCTGGCAATGAGCCACGATGAAAGCCTTCTTCGGGGGGGGGCTTTATGCTGCGTTTCCATTTTCCATCATATCCATAAACCTGGATTTCGGGAGAACCGGCAAATGACAATAGAACTTCCTTCTGTATTGGATTCAGCTTGGCAAACGCTTCGCTAAGATGTACCTCTCTGGGTCCGTAATCCAATGGAATCCCCTGGATGGTAGTGATCTTTTTCCCCAATTGAAAAGCCCCGACCTTACGGTCATATTGAAATTTCCAGAGGGTATAGAGAGGGATTTCATCGAGTAATTCCCGATCCCCGCCCCGCAAGACTTTATTGACATTCCAGTATTCGCGGGCAGGGCTAAGGAGAATTCCATTTTCAAAATCGACCTGACAGCTACCACTGAGATTTTCCGGGTATGGAAAGCCATTTCCCTGTTTGATATAAGGCGGGGAAATGGATCGCGCCTTCCCGATTTCTTTCCCTTCGGAGTCAAAGGCATATACCTTTCTGGCAAAGATATACAGTTGTCCTTGGTAGAGTTCCATGGTATTGACCTCCCGTGCCTGTTCCTCTCTTGGAGAGGAGATCACTTTGTCCCCAATCATCCTGGTTTCCGGTTTGGCAAAATTGACTTCAGGTTTCTCTAGGGGAGGTGAATTTTTGGTAAAGGGGATGGCCTCCCGTTTGACAGGGTGGAGCATGTAGGGATGGTTATCTATAAACAGAACCCTCGCCTCCTTAGCATCTACTTCCATACCGGTGTCCACCGTGAAATCAGCAACCAGAGAGTCCTTGAGTTGGAGTTGAATTTGTCCATGGGATTCGAGGCCGGACAACAGGTATCCAAGAAATATCGCCAGTTTCAGGGAAGTGGAACGGAAGATCATATCGGATAAGTTAATGCTTTTACAAAGGCAGTATTTGCCCTTCAAAGGCGATTCTATACCCTTTCTGAATAACATTTCGAGCAGCTTCGCTGTCCACTTGCAGGAGGGGGTTGGTGTGGTTGAAATGGATGAATATGATTTTGTTGCGCTCCTTCACGGGGAGGCTGTCTAATAGCTCCATTGTCTCAGCAATAAAGGGGTGAGGGATTTCGGACATGTCCCTACCCGGTAATTCTCCATTGGCAAAGAATGTCCCATCTAACAAGGCCAAGTCTACTTTCCCGATTTCCTCCTCTAAGTTGCGTTCCCATTTATTCCATTTGTCGATGTCGGGTATGAAGAGGGCGGTTCGTTTGGGACCCTGAATCCGGTACCCCACGGTTTCGGAGAATTCATCCCGGTGGGGGACAAGGAAGGGGGTGACTGTAAGATTCTCTGTCAGCTGGACGGTGTTGTCAGCCTCTAGCGGTTCGATGGTGATGTTGCGCAGGTTAACCAGTTGGGACCATGGGCCATTTTTCTGAAGGAATTCACCCATCCGGGGCATGGTATAGACAGGGACTTCCCTTGCGCCTACTGCTTCTCGGCCCAAGTGCATGAGGCCGGTGTAATGCCCGATATGGGCATGGGTCAGGAATATCCCATCAGGCAAATGCCCCTTTGGACTTTCCTGAAAGTCATTGAGGTAGGCCAATTGCTGGGGAAGATCAGGGGTCGCTTCGAACAACCATTTCTGTTGTCCTTGTGGATTGACCAATCCCAATGCGATAGGGGAGGCACCTATGGTAGGATTTTCCCAGGCAGGGGCACAGCAATCCTTTTGGCAGCCCGCCTGCGGATACCCCGCATCCTGGGCAATGCCCAAAATAGTGATATAGGGAGCCTTGGGGAGAGGTTTGTCGGCTGCTGGGAGGGGACTGGAGTCCGCTGGTTTGTCGGCTGCTGGGAGGGGACTGGAGTCCGCTGGTTTGTCGCCCTGACCGGACTGACATCCGCTTGCAAATGAAGAGATTGCTACCAGACAGATCAGAAACCTCAGCGTCAGGAAATTGTGAATCTTCATTCTCCTCAGGGCTTGTTCCTTGGAGGTACAAGTCTGAAGGAAAGCCCACCGGAGGCGAACCAAGTCGAATTTCTTCTCCCGGAGCTCCCAGGGCCAAATCCTCCAGAGATATCTGCCTGGAGATAGGGGGTAATCGCATAGTAGAGGCCCAGGTCGTAGCTGTGATCCAAGACAGACGGATCTACTGAGAGGAAACCATAGGCCTCCAGATAGGCAGTGAGGTTGGTGGACAATCCTCGCTCAATGGCAAAGCCGTATTGATAGGTCGGGCCTTCTGAAAAACCATTCCAGTCAATCCCGAGGTTGACGTATCCGGTAAAGTCGGTCAGAATGGGAAAATTGGAAATGAGCATGATATTAGAGGCAAGGTTCTCTGGCCCAACACCCCAGCTACCAGTTCTTGGAATCCGAAAATGCGCTCTCAGAGAAAGTTCTGGAAGCTTTTTTCCAGGTTGAATTACCTGAGCCTTGACCCCGACCAGCAAGGGACTCAAAGATTGATCGGAAGAGAAAAAGGGAGGATTTGCGATGGTTCGATTGTACTCTGTTCCTGCTCGGACCTCCAGCCAGTCGCTGACGCCATATCTCAGCAGGACGGCGGGTACATTGAGGGTGGAGAGATTGGTATTGAGAATACGGGTCTGGGAGAAAATAAAGCTACTCTCTACCTGAAAGTTTCCCGGATACATGGTATAAGTTCCCACATAAAAGCCAGGTTGCTCGGTGGAAGTATTGGCTGCCATCTCCTTTTGAGCAAAGGCTGCGGAAGCTCCTAAAACCCCTCCAAACAACAATATCAGTAGCGGTACACGCAGGTTCAAAACAGGTGAGAAAAAGGGTGTGTTGAATGGATTCAGATTCATGGTCATGTATTTGGACAAAAGTAGCCCTTGTTTTTCGATAATTCCTACGATTACCTGGACAAAATCCAGACGTCGTATTTCCTTATGATGGAGACGTAATGGTTCTATTGGATGATCAACCTTTTCCTGGATTGCAGTTTGCCTTGCGAGAGAGAGACCAGATAAACACCGGGTCTGAGTCCTTCCAGGGGAATTTCGAATCGGTTGTTTCCTGTCCGGGAGCTGAATTCAGAGGCAAGAACTTGCTGACCAGTATAATCGTGAATCCGGAGAGAGAGGGTTTCGGGCCGTGCCGCTTCGAGTTCGATATTGACCACCCGGGTTGCTGGATTGGGAAATATTACAGCCCGAAGCTGGTTCGTGGCTGGTTCAGGTCGGCTAACCGGGCCAAAAAAGTATTGGATGACCCTGATATCTTCGTAAAGCCCACTGGAAGTATTGTATTCCTGGGCAATGGTTTCGGTCAGGACATTGGCCCCGTTGTAGGTATGGAGGAATTGCTCCCCATAGATTTGACTGGGAGGAGAGGTTGAGTAGTTATACTGTTCGATCAGGGTAAGGTTGTCACTGGCATCCGCCTCACGGACGGTTCGGGAAATGGTGTCATAGGCAGTGCCGTTTTGCCGCTCCAGGTACTGAACATAGTTGAGCGCATTGGTATGGTAGAATGTCAGCCGGGAGGGAATCTGAGGAACGCCGCCCGTATAAGGTTGGAACAAGTAACTCCCATATAGGCGGTTGGGAAAGTCGTACCAGGTAATACTTTCATATTTCCCGCTCAAGGTCCAGACGGAGCCATTCGAATTTTCGAAGGTCACGGTGTCAATTTCCTGAGTGGAGGCATTGAAGTTGTTGGTGATTCTGGAACTGGGGCTGAATCCCAATCCACTTTGCCATACATTGAGGGTTTGTTGTTCCCATTCGCCAGAGGAATGATAGGTGTAATCGTAATCGAAGGAGAGCAAGGTGTCCCACCCAGTCCCATTCCAGGAGTAATTGGTGGAATTCAATGAATTGCCGCTGTTGTCATACGCATAAGTAACCAGTCCATTCGGTACCCAAGCACTTCCATTCCAGAATTCCACGCTGTCCATCACCTCCCGGTCTCCGGTGTCATAGGTATAAAAATGTCTGGATTGAGAGGTCCAGGTCCCAGCATTGTATTGTTCTCTGGTTGTTGTCGTCAGCAGGCCATTGCTCCAGGTGTTGAGGTCCTGGTAGAGCGTATCCAGTCCATTTGTAGTTGGGGTGTGGTACCGGGCAACAGACGGAGTGAAAGAAGTGGTCCTGGCCTGGGCTGCTACCGGGTATTCGAACCGGGATGATTGGGCAGCCAGGGTAGCAGGTAGCAATAGCAGGGCAAATAAGTAGAAGAAATTTCGCATATAGTCTGACCGTAGGATTCCTAAAACCATAAGTTAGAGAAAAACAAATTGACTGGCTACTGGTGAGGGTCAGGAATTGTGATCACTTCCGGATCAGGCTTCCTGATTTTGCCCCTGCGTCTCCCTGAAGTTGGTAAAAATAGACACCGGGTGCGAGATCAGGGGAAAGGGTTCGGGTAGCCACTCCCTGTTCCTGCCTCCACGAATCCTGAAGGTGTATCTTTCCATTGACATCCCATACTTGAAAGTTCAGGTCTGAAGGGTAGTCCAATCCTATCTCAAGATGGATGGGCCCGGATGAAGGATTTGGGAATAGTGTGGCCCGGAATCCGATGTCGAGCGGATCATCAGTGCCAACGATCGGATAGGTGTACTCTATCCGTTGTATAGGTACCATATTACTGAAAGCTGTATCCAGACTAAAGCGTTCAGTCGCGATGAGGCGGTTATTGGCATCATAAGTATGGTCATACATGGTTCTGGAATCAAGTACCCATATATTGAAAGAGTAACTGTGTATTTCCGTTTTGGTGAGGCAGCCTTGGGCATCAAATTGGTTCAATCTCCAACCCAATGAATCAAATTGACCATTGTTCTCAGCCTCTACATACCTGTTTGTTTCGCCATAAGGTCCATAGGTCAGGGTAAATCTCTCTTTCCGGTTTATGGGAGAAGCCCAATCCTCTGTATACAGGTTCATTTGCAATAAAGAAAAGTTGTTCCAGGTGATATCGTATTGTTTATAGAGCTCTACTAAGGTGGAATCATTCTGGTAATAGGCCGCAGAAATGGTATCTGGCTCCGTGCCCTGGGCATTCCAATGCCTGTACTCCTTGTAGCTTTTTTGATTGCCTACCGGTTCCGTCAGGTCAAGCACCTGCATGGTGTCATAGTTTGCATTGCCTGAATATTGATACAGGTAGGAAAAATACTGGAGAGTGGTCCAGCTACCATTGTTGAAGGACGCTGCTAAAGACCTTGTGATGTTGTCCAGGGAATCATAATCTTCATCCCAGATAAAATTCATGGTATAGGCCATGCCGTCCCATTCATAGCCCCTGATCCGTATCTGGCCTGGAGTAGAAGTGGCATGGGTGCTGTCCAATAGCTGGTAGCTGCCATTGGTGTAGGGGTAATAGACGGAGTATTGGACTAAATTTCCATTCCATCCGTAATCTATTTTGGAAAAGGGATCCCAGGTCTGAAGGGTATCATTCCAATTGTAATATTTAACCGTAGAAAAGCCATCGCTGGGGCCAGTGGTCTTGTGGAATGGAGATTGAGCCAAGGAAAAGCAGGAGACGAAGAAGAGGGCGAGTAAGCAAAAAAGATACTTCATGGGAAGAAGAGTTGATTGTATTCCTATTGATGGAGCAAAGTTCCGCTGTTCATTCCATTATCTCCCTGAAGTCGGTAAAAATAAACACCGGGCTTCAGGTCTGGTAGTTCGAAAGTACGGGTTATGCTTCCCGGTCTGGAGCGCCATTGGGTTACAAAGACGGTTCTCCCCAGTTGATCAAAGACTTCAAATTGAAGGTCTTCTGGTGCAATGCCACTCAGCATCAGGTTGAGGGTCTTGTCAAATGGATTTGGGAAAAGGGAGAGATCATGATAGACCTGGTATGCGGGAGTCTGACTGACAATGGAGGTGAATTCATCCTTCTCTATATTGTTGTAGATACTGTCTGAGCCTGCCACGAGACGAATGATTTCGGTGGGTTGGTTGTCGGCATCATCGCTGATCTGGTACCGGGATCCACCGGTAAATACATAGGCATTGTTGGTGAAGTCGAAGCGCTCGAAAGCGGTCAGACGTTCCTGGGCATCGTAGGCGACTTCTTGCTTGCCGATGATGGTCCAGGCGCTGCTGGCCCAGTCCAGATTGATCTGTTGATAGCTCCCATTGGGACCATAAGTCCAGGTGTACCGGTCGAAATTGGCCCAGAATCCAGCGTTGAAAAGCTGACGGTAATAGCCACTGGGCTGTCCGGAATTGAAATCATTCCAGGTAATGTCCAGCAAGCGACTGGCAGGAACGAAGCTGCCAAGGTTATAGGCATCGGTCCAGACTGTGTCCGGCTCATTGTTGGAATTGTAGGCTAAACGTTGTCTGGATATTGGCTCAAAAACCTCATTTTGAGCGTCCCAGTTTTCGTTGATCACTTCCGTGAGGAGGTTGTTCCCGTTGTAGGTGTAGCTTAACCGCGCCCCGGAAACGGTGTCCCAGGCCCCGCCGGTCCAGAGCAATTCCAGGTCGATGACCTGATTTCCCTGGGCATCGTAGGCGTGCAATTGGCGATAGTTGTCATCCCAGCCTGCCCCGTTCCAAACCTGGTCCAGCCGTTCGGTCCAGGGTTCTCCAGCAATTGGATAGGTGTAAACATATTTGACATTGCTGTCCAGTCCGGAGGGGCCTGGTGTCAATATGACCTCGGTCAGTACCTGGTTTTGGGTATTGCGGGTCACGGCAGTTAAATTTCTCAACTCCCAGGTTCCTCCGGCCGATCCCCAGAAATAATTCCGTTTTTCGGACCAGGTTTCAGCGGGAGTGGTAGCCAGACGCTGGCTGGTAGCATGCATCCAGTCTCCAAAGTGAAGGGGGGACGCCTGCTGCGCAGAAGAGTGGAAAGGCAGCGAGGCAAAAACAAGAATGGAACTCAGAACCAATAGGTAACGATTCATAGGATGCGATTGGTTGTCAGAGGTACCGGGCATATAATTGAGGCCAGAGGTAACGGGTATCTAATTTACAAAAGTATTCCAATTGGTGGGCACTCTGAATGGGGTGCATTCCAATTGGGGTTCATGCTGAATGGGGTGCATTCCAATTGGGGTTCATGCTGAATGCAGGAGCTATTTGTGAATCGGGTCCAGGGTCACCACGATGTATTTGGAGACCGGAGTTTTACTTTTTCGGGCATAATGGTCAAGGGGAACAAGCACATTTGCTTCGGGGAAATAGGCGGCCAGGCTGCGTCTTGGGATCGGATAGGGAACCAGGTGCCAGTCCTCGGAGTGGCGCTCCACGCCATTGTGGTGGCTGGTCACATTGACCTTTTGCTTGGGATGGAGGCGTCGCTCTTTCATGTCCTGGGGATTCATCAGGATGACCCGACGTTCGTTGTAAATACCCCGGTAGCGGTCGTCCAGTCCATAAATGGTGGTATTGTACTGATCGTGGCTGCGAATGGTCATCAATACGTATTGGTCGTCCTCCAGATGGTGCTCCGGAATCGGGTTGAGGGTGAAATGGGCTTTGCCATCTGGCGTATTGAATTTTCCCTCCCGTGCGCAATTGGGGAGGTAGAATCCAGCGGGGCGGCGCACCCGGTCGTTGTAATCTTCAAATCCGGGGATGACCTTGGCAATATGGTGACGGATGATATTGTAATTGTCCCGCATGCCGCCCCAGTCAATCTTTGATTTTGGTCCCAGCACCGCCTGGGCCAGTCCGGCTACAATGGCAGGCTCACTCAGCAATTGCTTCGAAGCCGGATCCAGCACCCCACGTGAACTGTGGACCACGCCCATACTGTTTTCCATACTCACCAGTTGTGCGCCATCCTTCTGAATGTCCTTTTCCGAACGCGCCAAACAGGGGAGAATCAGTGCTTGCTCGCCCGTCACCACGTGGGAACGGTTGAGTTTGGTGGAAACCTGAACCGTCAGGCGCAGGTTTTGCACCGCCCGTGCAGTGGCCTCACTGTCCGGAGTAGCAGAGAGGAAATTGCCGCCCATGGCAAAGAAAACCTTGGCCCGGCCATCGGCCATGGCTTCGATGGCCTCGACGGTATCGAATCCGTGCTCCCGGGGCGATTGGATGCCAAAGCGGTCATCCAGCGCATCCAGAAAGCTTGCCGGTGGCTTTTCCCAGATACCCATGGTCCGGTCGCCCTGTACATTGCTGTGGCCACGAACCGGACAAGTCCCGGCACCTGGCTTTCCAATCGCTCCCCGCAAGAGCAGGAGGTTGACGATTTCCTGCACATTGTCCACCCCATTGGTGTGCTGGGTGATGCCCATCGCCCAGCAGATGATAATCTTGTCGGTGCCCATGACCAGACGGGCTACTTCCTCCATCTGAGCGCGGGAAATTCCGCTGGCTTCGATGCATTCCTCCACCGAGGTCGCCCGAAGCCCTCCAATGAATTCACGGTAACCGGCCGTCTTTCCGGCAATGAACTCCTGGTCAAATACGGTTCCCGGTGATTCGTCTTCATAGTCCAGGAGGATGCGCATGATGCCTTTCAGCAGGGCCACATCTCCATTGATCCTGACCGGGAGGTGGTAATTGGCGATCTCGGTCCCACCTCGCAACACTTCGACCGGGTTCTGTGGGTCAATGAACCGCTTGAGCCCCGCTTCATGCAAAGGGTTGATGCTGACCACATCGCCCCCGTTGTCCCTGCATTTTTTAAGCGCGGTCAGCATCCGGGGGTGATTGGTGCCAGGATTCTGGCCGATGACCAGAATGAGCTTTGCCTGGTGGATGTCCTCGAGGGTGACGCTGCCTTTCCCGATACCGAGGGTGGCTCCGAGGCCGGCGCCACTGCTCTCATGGCACATATTGGAGCAGTCGGGCAGGTTGTTGGTGCCATAGGTCCGCACGAAAAGCTGGTACATAAAGGCCGTCTCATTGGCGGTACGGCCTGAGGTATAGAAGATGGCTTCATCGGGTGAGTCCAGCGCATTGAGTTCAGTCGCGATCATGGCAAAAGCCTCTTTCCAGGCAATGGGTTCGTAGTGGCTGCTGCCCCGTCGGAGTACCATGGGCTGGGTGATCCTCCCGGCTTTGCCCAGTTCGAAATCAGGCCATTGGCTCATCTCCTCCACGGAATATTTCTGGAAAAATGCAGGTGTCAGTTTGCGGGTGGTAGCCTCTTCCGCCAGGGCCTTGGCCCCATTTTCACAATACTCTGCGACTGCAGAACGAGGTCCGTCCGGATCGGGCCAGGCGCAACCACTGCAATCGAAACCACCTTTTTGGTTCATCTGACCGATGGCCCGCATCCCGGCAAAGAACCCGAGTTCCCGGCGCAGGTGGCGCAGGGATTCCTTGACTGCCCGTACCCCGGCGGCCTTCTCTTCCGGCTTGGTGATGCGCAGGCTCCGGTGCTTCGGTGGAGGTACCAGGTGAACCTGGCGGGGGGCAGAAGATTGGGACTCGGTAGCGGTAGGATTTTCCATGGGATCAGCGTATTTGAAACGAATTTAGCAATTTATGACCGTATGAAAATGCAAAGCCACAACATCTGGACCGCTCTTTTTCTAAATATCAGAAGCCAAGACAGGTTCCAGGATGTCGGGAGTCGGTACAAATGTGAAATCCTGAACCCTGTACGTTAAATTCTCCTTCCTTTTTCCTATTTTGAGAACATGAACCTGATCAGACTCCATCCAAAACCAATTCACCGTTCACTTGCGCTTCGGCTATTTTCAGGTATTGTCCTCTTGCTCATCCTGGCCCAGCCACTCAGCGCCCAGCCAGCCGGTAAGAAGATACTACTGGAGAAGTTCACCTCGGCCGGTTGTCCCGGTTGCCCCTGGGGAGGCTATATTCTGGACAGCCTGACCCAGGCTGATCCCGATCTCATCCCGGTGGCCATCCACCTGCACGACCAATGGCATGTCGACAGGATGGCTTTTCCGGACGGAGACACCCTGATTGCACGTTACCGCTGGGCCCAACCCACCGTGATGATCGATCGGATCAAGTTCCCTGACCAACAAAGGATTGCTCTGGTGAGCTCAATGTGGAAGACCAAAATCGACGAGCGCAAGCAGGACCCGGTGGCCGTATCCATTGGGGCCAACTCGACTTACAATGCCAGTACCCGCCAACTTGAGGTTACGGTCTCCGGTGAAGTGCTGGATGGCATGACCGGCGATGTACGGGTGAATGCCTATGTCGTAGAAAGCCCCGTTTCCGGAACCGGATTGGGCTATGATCAATTGAATGGCTACGACAACAATGTGGGCAATCCCCTCTATGGATTGGGTGACCCCATTGTCAATTACCAGCACAAATGGGTAGTGCGGGATATGTTAGGAGGCCCCTGGGGCGAAGCCGGAGTAATCCCCAATCCTGCACCTGCCAATACCGCTTACAGCCATACCTTTACTACGACCCTGGACACCGCCTGGAACGATATCAATTGCTATCTGGTGGTACTTGTGCAACGCTACAACGTCGATGAGAACCAGCGTTCGGTTGCCAATGCGGCTCAATTGGGCCTGAATGAGAATCTCGTGACCGATATTGAATTCAGTCCCGCCCTTTCACCTGGTACACCAGTATTCATAGCCTATCCCAACCCCTCGGCGGATATGATGTATATCCGCAATGACCTTACCGATGGGACCATTTGGAGACTCTATGATACCAAAGGTCAACTGATGCGAGAAGGTGCGGTGAATGGTTCCTCCCTCATAAAAATGCCCAAAGGGGAGCTCAATGCCGGCATGTACCTCTTCGAAATGCAATTCAAAAATCAGCCGAAGGCCTTTCTGAAACTCATTTACCGTTGATGGGAAAGAGCAGGGTAGCGGGGACAGAAGTCGTTCGACTGACCGGCGGCAAGGAAGAAACCGTTTCTGACCTGCTGGTGGTGGAAGAGCCCCTGGAAATCCGTCTGGGTTATGGGCCGGCAGCGGGCCGGCAACAAAAGAGCATTTCCGTTACCATGCGTACCCCAGGCCATGACCTGGAATTGGCAGCTGGTTTCCTGTTTACAGAAGGGATCGTTGAGCACGTCAACCAGATCAGGAAGATCGAGCATTGCATGAATGTGAAGGCTGAGGAAGAGGTCGGGAATGTGGTCAAGGTCGAATTGGAGCCCGAGGTAGTGCTTGATCTGGACAAATTACAGCGCAATTTCTACACAACGTCTTCCTGTGGGGTCTGCGGAAAGGCCAGCATAGAAGCCTTGGGAGTGATTGGCTGTGCCGTATTTCCAGTGGATGAGTTTCAAATATCTTCCGAATTGCTCCTGACTTTGCCGGACCTGATTCGTGCCCAACAGACCGTCTTTCAGCATACAGGGGGAATTCATGCGACCGGACTCTTTGACCGAACCGGGAAGATGCTGGAGCTGCGGGAAGATATCGGACGGCACAATGCGATGGACAAAATCATAGGCTTTAGCTTCATGCAGGGAGCCCTTCCGCTCAGCGAAACGATAGCCTTGTGCAGTGGACGCCTGGGATTTGAACTGGTACAAAAGGCCTTGATGGCAGGAATCCCCATTCTTTGTGCGGTGGGTGCTCCCTCAAGCCTGGCGGTAAAGCTGGCCCAGGAATACGGGATGTCCTTGGTGGGATTCTTAAGGGGAGAGAGGTTCAATGTTTATTCCCGACCCGAACGGATTATTTACCCTGCTCAACCATAACCATAACCGTAACCTTCACAACTGATTATAGCCATTACTTTCCCCGGCCCTCAACCATCACGATAAAGCCATTACTTTCCCCGGCCCTCAATCATCACGATAAAGGTGTAGATCATGATCTTCAGGTCGAGCAGCAGGGAAATATTCTCAATATAGAGGATGTCAAACTTCATGCGTTCCACCATTTCCGGGACATTGGAAGCGTAGCCATACTTGACCTGTCCCCAGGAGGTAATTCCGGGACGGACGCGGTGCAGGTGGCGGTAATGGGGGGCAACCTCCACAATCTGATCAATGAAAAACTGGCGTTCGGGTCGGGGGCCTACGATGCTCATATCACCTTTGAGGACATTGAGAAACTGGGGAAATTCATCCACCCTGGTCTTGCGCATGAACTGGCCCATGCGGGTGATGCGGGGATCTCTTTCCTGGGTCAGGGCCGGACCGAATTTCTCGGCATCCGTACGCATAGAGCGGAACTTGATGATTTTGAAAGGATTGCCATAGCGACCGATCCTTTCCTGGCGGTAGAAGATCGGGCCTTTGGAATCGAGCTTGATCAGGATGGCAACCGTCAACAAGGCCGGAAAGAGAATGATCAGGGCAAAGATGGAAGAACAAATGTCAAAGACCCGTTTGAAGACCGATTCCGCACTGCTCAGGATTTTGGGGTTGATCTCGATCAAAGGGGCACCCAGCAAATGGGTGGTCTTGACCATCCCCAGCAGGTAGTCATAAATTCCCGGTACGATCTTGACCCTGGCCGGAGAACCTTCCAGCAATTCCACCACTTCGATCAACTTGTCTTTGTCTCCCTTTTCCAGGGCGATGATGACTTCCTGAATTCCCCGGGTTCTGATGATTTCATGCAAGCGGTCGGTGGTTCCGAAGTTTTTGAGTTTGCCGTAGAAGAGGTTTTCGTCGGAGTCGGGAAGGGTGAGATAGCCTTTGAAGAAAAAGCCCATGGAACGGCGTCGTGATTCCAGGTCATCCCAAATTTCCAGGGCACTGGGACCACAGCCGATGATCAGGGTCGGGAACCCGATTTTACGGCGGCGGATTCTGGTATTGGTAATGGTAGAGATCACAAAATGAAAGAATCCTACCACGGAGATTTGCAGGAGGAGGTAGTAGAAATAGAACCGGTAGGAGTTGGAATTGGGAATGGCATCGTCGAGGAAAATGGTAAAGAAAATGATCAGTACTCCCAGGAGGGTCGTTCTGGAGATGGTGACCAATTCTTTCAGCCTTGACCTGCGGTAGGGGTCGGAATAGAGTCCGGAGAGGGCGTAGAGGATGATCCAATACACAGTGATGATGCCGGCACTGGTGAATTGGGCGTAGAATTTCTTGTCGGAATAAGAGAAGGTATCGCTTTCAAAGACGTAGCGGCGCATGAGGAAAAAGATCATCCACACTCCGTAAGAGGCGACCACGTCGAAGAAAAGGTATTGAAGCGACTTCCAGGTTTTATTCATCCAGAGCTCAGTTCTCGTGGATCAAGCGTACATTATCGAGGTAAATATAGCCATCATTTTCATTACCATCTGCATAAAGCCACAACCAGAACTGAGTGAATTCGCCATTGTTATTGATGATTTCCCTGACCTGCTGAATCAGGTGAACGTAGACCGTATTCCAATCCCCTCTGGGGGTAATGGTTATCACGGGTTCGATGAAGAGACCACCGGAACCCAGGTAAACCAAACCGACATTGAGTTCGAGATTGCTTTTGTAGGTAATCTCTGCATAGGTATCCTCACTCCGGTTCAGGGTGAATGGGTTGGTATTGATGACCTCGAAGTAGCGCTTGCCGGGACCAAAATCTACCCGTCCGGACCAATTGCCCATAAAAGCACCGGGGTCTCGTACCAGGTTGGTGCTGTCCTCTCTGGTCAGGGCCCGGTTAAAGGGAGTCAGGCTAAAACTGATCCCTTCGAAGTCCTCACTGGTCTCAATGACGTATTCAGATGGGTCCTTGTAACGAATGATGGGTTCAATAATGGTGGTGTCTCCCGGATTCTGGTTCACAAAGAAGAAGAGGTCTTCCCAGAAGGGGTAGGGGAGTCGAAAGCTGCTCTGACCGGTCTCGATGATTCCCCCTTTCAGGAAGAATGAGGTGTCGGGTACATTGATATAGGGGATGGTCAATATTCCATCGGGGTCCTCAGCCGAGTTAACCGGGTAAACCCCTTGCAGAAAACCGCTGTGGTAAAACCAGATATCCCTGATCCCTACGGTTGAAGCAAAGCCAGTGTTTTCATCCAGTAGTACCCTTGCATCCTTGAAAGAAAGGTAAGCGGGAACTTCCTCGGCCGGATTGACGATTTCACAAGCAGTCAGAGAAATTGCGAAGGCAAATGCAAGGAAGAGGGCTTTGAAATGGGATAGACTGAGGAAAGGCTGCATCAGACGATAATCAGGTTGTTAATCTTGTCCATGATCTGGTGGGCTGCACTCAGGGCAGCGGTCGCTTCAGACAAGGTAACCCCGGTATCGGTATTGTTGATGATGGCCTGGGCAAATTCTTCCAGTTCCAGTTTGATGGAGTTGACCGGATCTGCGGGTGGATTCTCAAAGCTGAGGTACTTTTCACGGTCTCCGGCTTTGAAGTTGACCGCCATATCACCCAATTCCTCGGGGGCTTGTCCTTCATTGATATTGACGATCTCGGTCTTTTTGGCGAGAAAATCAATGGCGAAATAAGCATTGCGTTGGAAGATGCGCATTTTACGCATGTTCTTGAGCGAAATACGGCTGGCTGTCAGGTTCGCGACGGCCCCATTGTTGAACTCAATCCGGGCATTGGCAATGTCCGGGGAGTCAGAAACGACGGCGACGCCACTGGCACTGATGCGCTTGATATCGGAATTGATGCACTTGAGAACGATGTCGAGGTCGTGGATCATCAGATCCTGCACCACAGAAACGTCGGTCCCCCTTGGGTTCCACTGGGCGAGGCGATGGCACTCGATGAACATCGGGTGCAGGTCCCGGTCGCGAATCGCAAGGAACGCCGGATTGTAACGCTCCACATGGCCGACCTGTACTTTGACACCGGCTTCCCGCTCCAGGTTCATCAACTTCTTGGCTTCCTCAACCGTGGTAGTCACGGGCTTTTCTATGAAAACGTGCTTGAAGCGCTTCATCGCTGCCTTGGCCAACTCGAAGTGGCTCAGGGTGGGAGTGACGATATCGACGGCATCGGAGGCTTTGATCAGTTCCCTGGGGTCTTCCCAGGCAATGGTACCAAATTCCTCAGCCTTTGCCTTGGCATGTGCCAAGTTCACATCATAAATACCTACCAGTTCAAATACATCTGATAACTCCTTGATGAGCCGTAAATGGATGGTACCCAAGTGGCCAACGCCTAACAATCCGATCTTGATCATAGTTTTCCTAACCGTTTCCACAAAGGTAAGTTTTCCCTATTGGGGAAAAAATGCCATTCTTTCACACTGGTTACACAGTTGTACACTCTGCTGGAATTAGTTGTGGCTGATACCTGCGCTGGTGTCGTTTTCAGGCTGGCGGCGCAATAATCAGCCTGGTACACAATGTTGATTTCTCTGTGGGTGAATGAATTGGTTTGGAGAATAGTTGACATATATCTTTGTGCAATGTTGGACAGCTACAAAATGCAAGGTTTACGTCGTGCCCTGGTGCGTACCCTGCGGGAAAAGGGGATTACAGATGAGGAGGTTTTGGCCGCCATCGGGAAGATCCCGCGCCATGCCTTTGTAGAAAGCGCCTTTGCAGAAGCGGCCTATGACGATCGTCCACTGCCGATTGGTGATGGGCAAACCATTTCCCAACCCTATACGGTTGCGGCCCAAACCAGTCTCTTGCAGGTGAAGCCCAAGATGAAGGTGCTGGAAATCGGTACTGGGTCTGGCTACCAGGCCGCGGTACTGGCTGAATGCGGGGTCAAGCTGTTTACGATTGAACGGATTCGGGCGCACTACCTCAAGGCCCAACGCATGCTGGAAGAGCTGGGGTACAAGGTCCGCCTGAAGTGTGGGGATGGATCAGCCGGATGGGCCGCTTTCGCCCCTTATGACCACATCCTGGTTACAGCTGCAAGTCCCAATATTCCCATTCCCCTGAAAGAGCAGTTGGCCATCGGTGGCCGGTTGATCATCCCTTATGGCGCCCGTAAGGTGCAGGAAATGGGGGTGGTAACGAGAATTTCCAAAGATGAGTTCAGGATCGAAACCGCAGGTAAATTTCAGTTTGTGCCCATGATCGGGAAGTTTGGTTGGGAAGATTAGAAGAGGGGAAGTCCTGGGGCGGCCTGCATCAGGTTTACTGAAATGCGGTTTGGCTTCTGAGATAGCCAAAAGAGATTGCATACGGATCAATCGGAATTAGCAACTTATTGTTGGCCCAGTACGTTATATTTGCAGTCAGAATTTTAAACCACTTTGAAGCAATCACCTATATAAAAAGCTAAATGAAAAAAGGTATCCTACTCACCCTATTTACTATTTTGACCATTCTATCTTCCTCTCACCTGACCGCTCAAGATAAATTACCTCCTATCATTGACCGGGAAATTCTCTTTGGAAATCCAGAGATTTCAGGCGCTCAACTGTCACCTGATGGGAAGTGGATGTCATTTATCAAGCCTTATAAAGAGGTCCGCAATATCTGGATCAAGAAGTTTGAGGAGCCATTTGAAAATGCCAAGCCGATGACGGCCAGTACAGAGCGTCCAATTCCGGGTTATTTCTGGAGCCGGGACAGCAAGTACCTGCTGTATGTGCAGGACGATGGCGGCAATGAAAATTTCCACGTTTTTGTGCTGGATCCCTTCTCCAAGCCCCCTTCAGGTGCTGAGGTTCCAAAAGCCCGCAGCCTGACCGATGGGGAAAATGTCCGGGCCGTGATTTACAGTGTTCCACGGCAGGAACCTGACTATATGTATGTGGGTCTGAACGACCGGGACCAAGCCTGGCACGACCTCTATAAGGTTCAGATCTCCACGGGAAAGCGCGAGTTGATCCATGAGAACAATGAACGCATCGGTAGCTGGACCTTTGACTGGGATGGTAAGCTGCGCATGGCTTCCCGGACTTCTGAAGATGGTGGTACAGAATTGCTTACCGTCAAGGATGGGAAGTTTGAAACCTGCTATTCTTGTAACGTGCTGGAATCCTGTTATATCGCCAGATTTCACAAGGATGGAAAGCGGGCCTATTTGGTTACCAATAAGGGGGAGCTTGACTTGACCCAGTTGATGCTGATGGACCCCAAGACCGGCAAAACGGAATTTGTTGAGTCAGATCCTGAGAAGGAAGCCGACTTTGGTGGCGCTGACTTTTCCCAAATCTCCCGGGAATTGGTCGTTACCTTTTATGCCGGGGACAAAGTCCGTCCCTATTTCAAGGATGAAGTCTGGGAAAAGGAATACGAGTGGCTGAAGGAGCAATTGCCCGGTGCAGAGATCAACCTGGGCTCCAAGACCCTGGACGAACGTAGGTTCATCGTTTCCGCTGGCAGTGATGTCAACCCCGGTGCGACCTACCTGTATGACCGCGATGCCAAGACCCTGACTTTCCAATTCCAGCCACGGCCCGACCTTCCGGTGGAGCACCTGGCCAAGATGGAACCGATTCGCTACAAGTCTACCGATGGTCTGGAAATCCCAGCTTACCTGACCCTGCCCAAAGGTGTTGAACCCAAGAACCTTCCTTTGGTGGTCATGCCTCATGGTGGTCCCTGGGCCCGTGATTACTGGGGATACAATCCCTTTGCCCAATTCCTCGCCAACCGAGGCTATGCGGTATTGAATGTCAACTTCCGTGGCTCGACGGGATATGGCAAAGCATTTCTGAACGCCGGCAACCTGGAGTGGGGTGTAAAAATGCAGGATGATCTGACCAATGGGGCGAAGTACCTGGTCGATCAGGGGATTGCTGACAAAGACAAGATCGGAATTATGGGTGGCTCTTACGGGGGCTATGCAACCCTGGCCGGATTGACCTTTACTCCCGATGTTTATGCGGTTGGGGTATCCATTGTGGGGCCTTCAAACCTGATGACCCTCCTGGAGTCTATTCCTCCTTACTGGGAGTCTATCCGCAATATGTTCTACGAACGTATGGGGGACCCCAATACGCCTGAGGGTAAGAAAATGCTGATGGAACGCTCACCTTTGTTCAGCGCCAACAAGATCAAAGTTCCGTTGATGGTAGTACAGGGAGCCAATGACCCCCGGGTTAAGAAAGCCGAGTCTGACCAGATTGTGGTAGCCATGCGCGAGCTTGGTTTGCCGGTAGAGTACCTCTGTGCTCCTGACGAAGGGCATGGCTATGCCCGCCCGGAAAATAACCAGGCCTTCCTGGCCGCAGCAGAGAAATTCCTGGCCAAGCACCTCGGAGGACGCTACCAGGAAGATATTCCTGAAGACATTGCCAAGCGGTTGGAAGAAATCACCGTCGATATCAGTACGGTGACCCTGCCTGAAACGGTGGATGAAAATAAATTGACTGGTCCCCTGCCAACCCCGGTGGCCGATCTGGATAAAAAAGAGTCTTCCTACAAGATGAATATCCAGGTCAGTGGGCAGGAAATCCCCTTTGACGTGCTGACCAAGATCGAGAAGGACAAGAAGAATTGGGTTATTACCCAGACCGCCAGCTCAGCGATGGGAACCATGAAAGAGATTTGCACGGTGAAGCGTGGAAGCCTGGAACCTGTTTCGCGGGTAGTGGATCAGCCGATGACCACCATCAATCTGGAACATGGCAAGGGTAAAATAACCGGGAATATGAAGGTACAGGGGCAGGATAAGCCAGTTGATGTCACCCTGGAGCATCCTGTCTTTGGTGACGGTGCGGGCCTGTATGAGGTACTGTCCACCTTGCCTTTGCAAGAAGGGTATTCAGCTGTCTTCCGGACCTATGACATGCAGGCTGGGAAAGTGATCCCTTATGAATTGACCGTGGTGGCCAAGGAGATGCTGACCGTTCCAGCCGGAGACTTTGAGGTCTACAAAGCTGAAATTACCGATCTCGGTGGCAATGGTGGAAATTCTACCGTCTGGCTGAGTACGACTGAAGGCAAGCGGGGACTGGTCAAATCAGTTGCAACTTTGCCGCAGATGGGCGGAGCGGTTGTTACCATTGAGTTGTTCAAGTAGGAATCGAGTTTCAGTGCGAGACTGAAGAAAACAGAAATCCCGATGAAGCTGCAATCACTTGCAGAGTCATCGGGATTTTTCTTTTCGGACCCAGTCGGAATCTGGTAAGATCCAGTCGGAATTCTGTCGGAATCCCTGTGAATCCAGTTACAACCGGAAATCAGCCTTCATTGTGTGCATCCAGTTCCTCCATCATGTCCAGCACTCCCTGGGAGATTCCTACTGCGGAGAACCCACCGTCGTGGAAGAGGTTCTGCATGGTGACATAGCGGGTGAGATCTGAGAACAGCGATATGCAGTAGTCCGCACAGGCTTCAGCCGGTGCATTGCCCAGCGGAGAATTCATCTCTCCAAACCTGAGCATTTTGTCGAAGCTCTTGATTCCAGTTCCTGCAGTGGTAGGGGTGGGGGACTGGCTAATGGTATTGACGCGCACCTTCTTTTCTGTACCAAATTGGAAGCCGAAGCTGCGGGCGATAGATTCGAGGACAGACTTGGCCTCGGCCATGTCGTTGTATTTGTAGAAGGTCCGTTGGGCGGCGATGTAGCTGAGGGCAACGATGGAACCCCATTCGTTCATCAGGTCACGTTGGTAAGCGACTTGCATGATCCGGTGAAAGGAGAGACCGGAAATGTCGAGGGTCTTATGGAACCAATCGTAATTGGTATCCGTGTATTCCTTTTTCTTACGGACATTGGGAGACATCCCAATAGAGTGCAGGATGAAGTCAATCTTACCGAATTTCTCTTCGGCTGCATCAAACAATGCATTGAGATCATCCATATTGGTCGCATCCGCTGCAATCACCTCCGTATTGAGCTTTTCTGCGAGGGCATTGACCTGCCCCATACGCAGGGCCACAGGTGCATTGGTAAGGAGAATCTCAGCTCCCTGGGCTACGGCACGCTCAGCTACTTTCCACGCAATAGAATGCTCATCCAATGCGCCAAAGATGATTCCTTTTTTCCCTTTCAGGATTTGGTTACTCATAGTGTAATAATGGATTTTTCAGATCGGGTCACTTCCGCGAAGATATTAATTCTTTCGCATTTCGTATTGCTGATTCGGTAGGATGTTCTCCGCTGAGCATTTTGGCAAGCTCCAAGACACGCCCTTCATTGTCCAGGGGGCGGATATAGGTAATGGTGGTTTCCCCTTTTACCTCTTTGAAAATCTTGAAGTGCTGGTGTCCTTTTCCGGCAATCTGGGGCAAATGGGTAATGGCGATCAATTGATAATTGTTGCCGAGTTGGCGCATGACCCTGCCGACTTTGTTGGCGACTTCGCCGCTGATCCCGGTGTCGATCTCATCAAAGATGAGCGACGACAACTCTGCTTTGGAAGCAAGTACTGCCTTGATGGCCAGCATGACGCGGGAGATCTCTCCCCCTGAAGCCACCTGGCTCAGGCTCCCCATCGGCATCCCCTTGTTGGTACGTATCTTGAAATCAACGGTATTGATCCCGGTATTGTTGGCCTTGACCCGCTGCTCATCGATCAGTAAGCGTCCCTGCTCACCGACGGGCCGGTTGATCTCAACCTCGAAGGCGGCATTGTCCAGACCAACTGCGGTCATCAACTGGTCAATTTCCTTTTTCAGCTCACCTGAGACGGCTTTGCGCTTCTTTTCTATGGCAAGCCCCAACTTGATCAGCGCCTTTTCCTGCCCGGCAAGATCATTCTTTACCTGCTCGATTTCCATGCCCAGCGAATCAAAGCGGCCGATCTTTTCGGAAAAGTCATCGCGGATGGCGATCAACTCTTCCAGGTCGCGGGCGTTGAATTTCATCTTGAGCTTGTTCAGCTCGGAGACGCGCTCCTCAACCGCTTGCAGGGTTTCCGGATCGGTTTCGACCCGGTCCCGAACCTTGTCAAGGCTTCTGGATGCTTCTTCCAGGACATAGCGGACTTCGGAAAGCCGCTCGTATTGCTCACCGATCACCGGATCGAGCCGGGATACATTTTCAAGGTCGTGGAGGAGATCTGACAGTCGGTTGTAGATAGACTGTTCGTCGTCGTAAATCCCTTCGGTGGTCTGGGCAAGGGTTTGCTGAATTCCCTCCGCATTCTCCAGCAGGTTGAGCTGTTGGTCGAGGGCTTCTTCGTCCTCTCCATCCAGCCGGGCTTCCTCAAGTTCTTTGAACTGAAAGCTGAAGTAGTCCTGTTGCTGCCGGGCCTGGGTTTCTTCCTGCTGAAGGCGTTCGAGTTCGGTCTCGGATTGCTTCATCTTGTTCAGGAGGTCCTGAAATTCCAGTACCTCCCGGGAGACGCCGGCAAATTGATCGAGCAGTCGGATTTGCTGTTCAGGGGCAAGGAGACGCTGGTTCTCGTGTTGGCCGTGCAGGTCGACCAGCAAGCTGGTCACATCTCTGAGGATGCCCAGCGAAACGGGGGTATCATTGATGAAGGCCCGGGATTTTCCGGAGGGAGAAGCTTCCCTGCGGATGATCACTTGTCCCTGACCATCTTCGAGGTCAAAGTCCTCATAGTTTTCCAGTTCTTCCAGAATGCCGGCCGGCAGGTTGCCAAAGGTGGCTTCGACAATGCACTTTTTACCGGGGTCGAAAATCATACTGTAATCGACGCGTTTGCCCAGAATGAGGCCGATCGCACCCAGTAAGAGGGATTTTCCTGCGCCAGTTTCACCCGTCAGGATATTGAGACCTTCTCCGAGTTGGATTTCGATCTCCTGAATGAGGGCAAAGTTTCGGATGTAGAGCTTGTTTAGCATGTTAATATTCAGCTACTACGTCAAAGATAACTTCAAGGACGTCGTCCAGGGGAATTTTATGTGTATGTTTTTTGATGCTGGTCCAGCGGGCGTTGATGTCCTGAATCTGGATAAAGTCAGGATTGGCATCCTTGACCCTGCCAAAAAAGGTGGTGCCATTGCGAAGAATAACGTGGACTTCCAGGTTTTCCAGCTCATGCAACCGTTCGGGAAGTTGGTGGCGAAAGATGCGGATATTGCGCTTGCCCATTACCGGGTTTTCATCAGGTTTTGGTAGTCGTCGGTATGGGCGGGATCGAGCTTTTCCATGATGGGTACCAGGTCCCGCTTTTCCTGAATCTCTGCTTTTTCGAAGATTTGCAGGATTTCAGGAGACTTCGCAGTGATGAAGGCACGGGTGATGTATTTGGCAGGATAGCGCTGGTTGACCACTTGCAAATCTCTGAGTGCCTGCACAATGGTTTTTCTGGCCAGGGTGATGTTTTTCTCCATCTGGTCGAGGCCCTGACGGTGGTAGACATAGAGTACGTTGTGAACCTTGGCCAGAGAGTTGTCGAGGACGTCGTTGACCAACCAGTAGCGGTTTTGGGTACCATCGTAGTTTCTCCACCCTTTTCCACCATTGCTGGCGGCAAGATTGACGATATTCTGCGCTTTTTGGAAATAGGGGACCCCTCCGCGAAGTTCAAAGGTCTCCATATCAAAACCGACCAACATATAGCTGTAGAAGTTGAGGATGGAGGTCAACTCGCTGATGTAGTTGTTTTCGGAGAATTCCAGGGGGGTGAAGGCGGTAAAAGTAAATCCGATGTTCTGGTCGCGGATGTTCAGGACAACGGATTCATAGTTGGAATTGTAGACAGGGCGGATGAGCTGGACCTGAAGGGTTCCGGTAAACTGGTCGATGGCGGGACGGCCGTTGATGATGAAGAGCATCCTGCATTTGATCCGTTCTGAGGGCTCGTACTTGAGTTCAGTCCACTTGCGCAGATTCACGTATTTGGTGATCGCATCTTTCATTTGGTCGTAGATCTGCTTGTCAGATCCCTGGCTGGGGGATTGAATGTCGACGACGCACTGGAGTTCCTGTCCGAAGGAAAAACCAAATACTGAGATCAGGAGCAAGGTGAAAAGATACTTACGCATGTTCATAGAATTTTTGTTGCCAGGTGGGTTAGAATGTCTTTCGCGACTTCGGTTTTGTCTTTCAGGGGGAAGTCCTGCTGGCCTCCATTGCGGTCAATCAGGCTGATCTTGTTGGTAGTAGTTCCAAACCCGGCACCTTTTTCCGCGAGGGAATTCAATACGATGAAGTCCAGGTTTTTGGATTCGAGCTTGCGCTGAGCATTTTGTACTTCGTTTTGCGTCTCGAGGGCAAAGCCAACCAGGACTTGTCCGGCTGGTTTGTGGGCGCCCAGGTATTTGAGAATGTCCTGGGTTCTCTCCATGGGAATGGACAGGTCACCGTCTTTCTTTTTGATTTTCTGATCTGAAGGATCAGCGGGGGTATAGTCTGCGACTGCGGCGGCCATGATGACCACATCCTGTTGGGGTGCTCTGCTGGTGACGGCGGTAAAGAGGTCGGCGGCGGAAGTGATTTTGACCGGGGGCACTCCTGGGTCGATGTTGGGATTGCAGGGGCCACTGATCAGGGTGACGACGGCACCGAGTGCTTTGGCCTGGGCGGCAAGGGCGTAGCCCATGGTCCCGGTAGAACCATTGGTCAGGAAACGGACCGGGTCGAGGTGCTCACGGGTAGGTCCGGCAGAAATAAGAATTTTCACTCCGGCCAGTGGGAGGGAAGGGGAGTCACCGTTCCCATTGATTTGTCCGCTGGTATTGGCATCACCGGAGACCTTCAGGTCACTTACACTGCCGGAAAAATCCTGTTTCAACTGATCCAGAATGGTTTCAGGCTCGGCCAGCCTGCCTTTTCCATGCAGGCCACTGGCCAGAAATCCCGATTCGGGCTGGATAATGCGGACACCATCAGCGGTCAATTGATCGAGGTTCCGGGCGGTACTGGGGTGGAGGTACATATCGGCATCCATTGCTGGGGCGATATAGACAGGGCAGCGGGCACTGAGGTATACGGCGGTGAGGGCATCGTCACAGATGCCGTGGCTCATTTTGGCGAGGGTATTGGCGGTGCAGGGGGCGACGATCATCATGTCTGCCCAGGTGCCGAGGTGTACATGCTCCGTCCAGGTTCCATCCCAGAGGCCATAGAAAACCTCGTTCTGGGAAAGGTTCGAGAACGTAAGTGCACCTACGAAGCGGGTGGCCGCCTCGGTCATGACTACGCGCACTTCAGCACCTTCTTTAACCAAAAGCCGCACCAATAGTGCGGCTTTGTAGGCTGCGATGCTTCCGGTAACGCCTAAGATGATCTTTTTACCAGCAAGCATGTATCTTAATTAAACCTGAATTTCGGGCTCGTTGGTATCTTCCACATTGTCCCGGTTCCGCCAGTAAACTTCCTCAGCCACAAATGACTTCAGGGCTCTCTGGTGGGGCTTGGGCATGCGCTCATAGTGCTTGGAGATCTCAATCTGCTCGCGGTTTTCGGTGATCTCGTCCAGATTGTCATGGGCAGGGGCAAATTCTGCCAATTTCCGGGTCAGTTCTTCCTTGACATCAAGGGTGATCTGGTTGGCCCTTTGGCTGATCAATGCCACAGATTTGTAGATATTACCTGAGGTGGTAACCATTTCGTCTAAGTTCAGTGGCAAAAAGTCGTTATCCATGCTGTGTCTTATTATTTATGTCTACTTATCGTCTTGCAATTTATTAACTTTTTCGAACAACTTCGCTACTTCCGAAATTCTTCGGCTGGCGGGGAAGTCTTCTTTGAGTTCATTATAGTTGGCGAGGGCGCTCTCATACTTGTCTGAAACCTCTTCCTCGTCCCTGCTGCTCATCACTGTTTGCAGCTCTGCCTTGATATTATCGAACAAGGCTTTTTCCCGTTCTTCCTTGGCTTTCTCCTCCAGTCGCTGGATTTCCCGGTTGGTCTCTTCAGAGATGGATTCGGACTCTGCCAGGAATTCACTGTCGGGAAACTTGCGCTTGAAGCGCTCGTGGTATTTCAATGCTTCCTGGTAACGGCTTACTTTCAGCTTGTTGATACTGGCTCCTGCCAGGGCATGAGTGGCCTTCACGAGGTAGAACTGGGCTTCTTCTCTGTATTTAGAGTCGGGAAATTCATTGATCATTACCTCAAAGGCCGAGACGGCTGCTTTGTAATAGGTGATGTTGTAATAGAGGGTTGCCTGCTCGAATGCTTTGCGGGCCTGCCGTTCCCGGAGGTTGTCCAGCATGGTATTGGCCTCTTCTTTGTAATCTGATTCCGGATTTTTACTCAGGAACAGTTGGAGGGCATCGATGGCCTTTTTTGTAAAAGACTGATCCAGGTAATAGGGGTCAGCGAGGCGGTAGTATGCTTTGGCTCCCATGAATTCTGCCTCTACGCGGTGCTCATTGGTCGGGAACTTTTTGGCAAAATCATCAAAATAGAATTGGGCACTGACCAGAGAGCCGAGGTTGTAGTGGGAGTAGCAGTAGTAATAATATACCCTTTGTTGTTCATCTAAGCCGGAATAGAGAGGAACCAGTTCCTGGAGGATCGGGAGGGCGCGGTCGTACTTCTTATGGGTATAGAACCAGGTAGCAGCAGAATCCTTCTCTGCGATAGAGCGGCTCTTCGCCAACTTAACCATGCTTCGGTATTCTCTGTTACAGCCTGAGACAACCAGTGCAAAGAGCAATGTTGTCAGTATGATGAGCTTAGTTTTCTGCATACGAGCTACAAAGGTAAACAATCTTATAGTTTTCAGTACGCAAAAATATTGTCACTATTGTAAGCAGGAAGGATAATAAACTTTCCCACAGTCGGGTTTGCTACAAATATGCGGAGTTTGGTTGAGGCAATGTCGGAATCACCTGAGAGGATGTCGTGGTTTCGTTGTCTGATTGAGCGAAAATATGTTCGCAGGCAGGATTTGTAAACAGCCTTAATCCGTGAAGGTCAAAAAGTTACGAGGTTTCGTATTATACGAAGGTTCTGAATTTTTCCACAGGTCCTACTTTTTTCGTAATCAGCAATTTGTTTACTTTGCACTTCGTTCAGTAAGATCTTTTTACAAGATTAAAAAAGGAGCCCATTTTGGATTTATTTGATAAGATTGACAAATACATGCAAGTCGATCTTGGCCAGTTCGCCAAGGTCGGTCACGGATATTTTACCTACCCTAAGTTGGAAGGTGAAATTGCACCCTGGATGAAGTTCAATGGTAAGAAGGTTCTTACCTGGTCCATCAACAATTATTTAGGTCTTTGCAACCACCCGGAGGTCCGGAAAATTGATGCAGAGGCTGCCGCTGATTATGGTCTGGGTTACCCGATGGGTTCCCGGATGCTGACCGGCCACACTGCGACTCATGAAGCTTTTGAGCGTGAAGCTGCTGAGTTCATGGGCAAGGAAGATGCCTACCTGCTCAACTTTGGCTACCAGGGAATGGTTTCCATCGTTCAGACGCTGGTAGACCGCAAGGATGTCATCGTCTACGACCAATTGGTTCACGCCTGTATCATGGATGGGATGCTGATGACCCCGGCCAAGCGCTTTGTCTTCCGCCACAACGACATGGAGCAGTTTGAGGACCGCCTCAAGAAAGCTGAAAAGATCGTTGAGAAAACCGGCGGTGGTATCCTGGTCATCTCTGAAGGTGTCTTCGGGATGAAAGGCGACTGTGGTGCCCTCGACAAGATCGTACCTTTTAAGGAGAAGTATAATTTCCGTCTGTTGGTAGATGATGCCCACGGATTCGGAGTTATGGGAAAGACCGGACAAGGCACGGGTGAGCACTATGGTGTGATGGACGGGATCGATGTCCTGTTCTGTACCTTCGCCAAGTCTATGGCTTCCATCGGTGCATTTGTATGCGGTGATGCGAAGGTGGTCAATTTCCTCCGTTACAATATGCGTTCCCAGGTCTATGCGAAGTCGCTGCCGATGCCATTGGTAGTAGGTGCCCGCAAGCGTCTGGAGATGCTGAAGAATGCCCCTGAAATGCGGTCCCAGCTTTGGGATATCGTCAATACCCTGCAAAGTGGATTACGCGCCCGTGGCTTTGACATTGGCCCAACCATTTCACCGGTCACTCCGGTTTATCTGAAAGGGGACTATATGGAAGCGGCACGTCTGATCATCGACATGCGTGAGAACTACAACCTCTTTGTGAGTGTAGTGACTTACCCGGTAGTTGAGAAAGGCGAGCTCCTGCTCCGCATGATCCCAACCGCTTCCCACACCAAGGAAGATGTCGAATACACGCTTGACATCTTTGAGAAGGTGGCAAAGAAGCTGGCCGATGGGGAATACAAGCAAGGCGCTTTGCTTCCCAATATGGCTGCATTGTAAATTCGTCGCAACGACCGATCAATAGAGAAAGAGAGAGGCTGCTCCGTGATGGGGCAGCCTCTTCTACATTTTGCTATTTTTCAATCCTAAGCGGATAGAAAGATTCTCTTAGTCCAGGGAGCAGTTAGCATTTGCATCAATGATGACGAAAGCAGCCTGAGCTGCGTCACATGCATCCTCTGCATCAGCCTTTTTTACGTCTACAAACATAGAAACTGAAGTGGTATCAGAAACTCCATTGTTGTAGGAACAGGTACAGGTGTAATCTTTTGAACAGCTGGTCAAACCTGCTGCAAATGCAACGGCAGCGAAGAGCACTACGAACTTTTTCATGTTTAGGTATTTAATTATACATAGGTTAAAGGTGCAAAATACGAACGAATATCTTTTTTTGCTATATTCAGGTAGCGATTTTGGTCGAAAGGGTCCACCCGCGGCCATTTTTGTGTTGGAACTATATTTATCTGTAACTCTAATTTAGATTATGAAAGTCAATCGTATGCGCTTTTTGCTCAGTCGTTTACTGGGCGGAGGCACCCTGTTAGCCCTGGTCATTGCCATGATGTCCACTGGCCCTTTCCCTACTGATTCCACTCCGGATTCTCCGGTATTGCCCACGGGGCAGTCTCCATTTGAGACCACATCTGCGCCCGACAGTCCTCTTCCGGCAGCGGGCATCAGTTCTTTTACCCTCAAGAATGTCAAAGCTGTCTCCAGCGGAGAAGAGCTGAGCATGCCCGTTTGGTCCCCGGATGGTTCTAAACTGCTGGTGGCTTCCACCCATGGCATGAAGCTCCACCTTCTGGATCTGAACCGCCATTCTGTGGAGCAGTTGAGTGATGTGACCGGTTCCGGTTTTGATGCGAGTTGGTCGCTCGATGGACAGGACATCTACTACCGCCACAAGGACGATGAGTTCCAGGTGCACCCTGAGGTCAAGTCGATCCGGCTTTCCGACAAGGAACTCCGCAGTTCCAGTCTGAACCCAAATGGTTTGCTCAGTGCGAGCAAGGCCAGGACGGATGCCGATGTGGTGGTGTATATCAATGTAGAAACCCTTGGCATCGAAGCTGAGACCAAAGATGGATCGGCCTCCTGGACCATTACCAAAGACAGAGGGCAATATTACCGCCCCCTGCTTTCTCCCGATGGCAAGCAAGTGGTTGTTCACCAGGGCAGTGAGATGCTCCTGTATGCAGCGGATGGCAGCGGATTCATTCGTGCCCTCGGCAGTGGGATTGCCAGCAGTTGGTCCCCCGACAGTAAAAATGTGATTTCCTTCATGGATGAGTCTCAGGATGGGCACCATATCAGCGGCTCAGAGCTGTACCTGATTGACATCGCCAGGGGAGGATACACCAGGATTACCCAGACCCCCGATGTATATGAATTGTGGCCCAACTGGTCACCGGACGGTAAGCAGATCGCCTATGAAGATGCGCGTACCGGTACCATTTATGTCGCCGATATTGTCAGCCAATAAGTACTATGCCGAATTTGAAAGGCCATAAGTACTGCGCCGACATGGAAAGGCAAGCGCCCTTTCAACCATCAATTTGTAGACACATCAATTAGAATTCACCATGAACAATATATTTTCAAAGCGTTCTCTTCAGAATGCGATTTTGATCGGATGCCTGCTCCTGGGCATCAACTTTCAGGCTACGGCTCAGGTCGTCGTGATCGATCCCGGACACGGATACAGTTGCACCGGCAGCAATGTCGATGGCAGAACCACTACTGAGA
>CAYGRE010000071.1:0-35303 GCA_964352215.1 uncultured Bacteroidia bacterium | reverse complement strand
ACATCTAACAAAGTTGGATACGTCAAATAAAAATTGAATGATAAAAAAATACTCAATTCTGATTGGAATAACCATCGGAGTTCTCCTGTTGATAATATCGACAATTTATTATCCAGGAGGAACCTACGAAAATATAAATTCAGAAGGTTATGATTGGGCAAACAACTACATAAGCAATTTGCTTAGACCATTGGCAGTAAACGGAGAAAAAAACACATCAAGACCATTCGCATTTTTGGGAGTTTTTTTCCTTACTGCCAGCTTTGGACTGTTTTTCGTGAAGTTTTCAAATAAAATTAAGATTAGAAGTGCTTCACTTGTAATTAAATATTTAGGGATTTTAGCGACAATATTTGGTTTTGTTACAGTTATCCCTTCCATGCATGACATTATGGTGACTTTGTCAAGCATACTAACACTTCTAATATTTTTCTACATCACGGTAATGGTAATCAAATCAAAATTAACGGTGATGAAAATTATGTCAATAGTTTTCCTATTGACGTTTTATTTTGGAGCATATATGTATTTCTCAAGATTTCAATTGGAATATATGCCAATTATGCAGAAAATTATATTTGTGATGAAGATAATTTGGGTTTTATCATTGGAGTATTTAACCCGTAAAAAAGATTTTGAGCATATAATTAAATGAAAAAGAAAACGAACCGCTAACACCGTGGAGAACGACAATGGCTCCTAAACGTCTCCACCCACGTTGTGGTGCAATTATGCAGAATGACAGATAAAAAAAAAATTAAAGAACTTATTCAGCGAATTGATGAAGTCCTTTTTTACGAGTGGGATCCAATTGGTGTATCTGACGAACCTTGGGCAAGGGCGGAATACAGTTCTTATGCAATGACTATATTAAAATACGTCTTAAATGAAGATTTAAATCAAATAGCAAATCAATTAAGCAAAATAGAAACAGATTCAATGGATTGACTCCGAATAAAGAGCGGAATTTAAAAATAGCTCAAAGGCTTTTATTTAAATGATATTTTGAGTGGTGGCGAATATTGGAAAGGGACAGATGAGCCTCAGTGGGAGCCTCCAACAAAACATTCAATTCATCTTCAGTCAGTATGACAATAACTTGCGGCTCCAGATGCATGGCAGGAACCTATGAACGTTTGGCTAAAATGGGACTCGAACTCTTCTGGAAATCCAAAGTAATTATATAATAGGTGTCTTATGTGGTCCAATGGATTAAGAATTGTCAACACTCGTGTAGTGTTGAAGGATTTATAGACGATTGCCTAATCCTATGTTCCGACCCGGATCCTAATACTGTAAAACATGAGGAATGTTGTGGAAGAGTTGGTGTAGTCAACACCGACAGCGTCCAGAAATTGCAAGCGTATTAGAAACAATTTGAGAAAATCATGCAGAATCAATGAGGGTCGGGAGTGTCTCTAATGAGGGTCAATAGTGTCTCCCATTGACACACAAGAGCGTCAACCCTTTCGGGTCGGGACCGTCATTGATGCGGCGAACTTGCCTCACAGAGAGAGGGTCCGGACCCTCTCTTTTCCGGGTCCAAACCGTCACAGAGAGAGGGTCCGGACCCTCTCTTTTCCGGGTCGAGACCGTCTCGGGGAGAGGGGCCGGACCATCAAGGAAGATGGTCATTTGCCAGCCCCTCCTGTGTTTGCAGCATAAACCCTTTCCCCTCCCTACCCTCAACTTTGACGGATTCAAGCTTCGACCTATTAGGGTCAAGACTGTCAAATCTGAGGGTCCGGACCCTAAAAGGTCGGCCCTCGGCAGGCTCTCATATTCGGGTCACAAGTAGAATACCTGCTCCCTCCGATGTGTCAAGGTTGGATACCCGGATGGTCAAACCTTGAAGGTCCGGACGCTCCCGTTTGAGCATCCGGACCTTCATCATTTCCCGGCAAAAATCAACTCCCTCAGAAATTGTCAGGGCATTCCAAAGCCTTAACTCCTGCAAAAAAATCAATGCTGCACCGTCAATTTCTCCACCATCGTCAAGCCTTTCCCGGTAATCTGAACCACATAAACCCCATTGGGTAGCGCTCGGGTAGGAACCATCAAATCCTGCTGCCCGGCCCGCATTTCCATTTCCCGGACCACCTGGCCAAATTGATTGAAGACCTTGACGAAACCAGCATGCTTCAAGGGTGCATCCAATTGGATATTGACCTCGTTCTGAGCAGGATTGGGGAAAATGCTGAAGCTGCCATTGATGATCGGTACCACGGCCTCCTCCTGACCCACTGCCGCCAAATTCAGACAACTCTTATCGAGATCGTCAAAGAAAGGCTTGATCTGACTCGCAGCCGCCTTGAGCTCACAGACGCTGGCCAGGTTCTCAAAATTATAGCTGCGGGCATAAATCTTGGCGTAGTCAAAGTTGACGGTTTCACCAGCTGCCAGATCAAATGGGCCAATCGACTGGATCAGGTATTCGCTTTGGAATGGAGACAGTGAATGCGTTTCTGACCATCCCAAGGGAACGGTACCACAGAATCCTGGATCACCGGTAAATATATAATTGGTAGGCACCGATCCTGAATGTCCATCGCCACCATAGGTCAATTGATCTCCATTCGGGAATTTCGCTTGCTGAAGGTTGTAGAACTCTGCCGTCACAGTGGGAAACCCAAAACCGCTGGTCGTATCCTCAAAAGTCATGATATGGGTAAATTTATCGCTGTTGGGGCCGCTGAGCGCCAGGTTCCCAATGGCAGGTGGATTCTCCCCGTACCCAAAACGGTCGGTGGGGATAGAAGGGGATTGCACCGGATAGGTCACATAGTTTTCATCATTGTTGTCCTCATTGTAAACAAAGGCCATTCCCAGAGCCGAGTCACTTCCAATGGCGTCGTCAAAATAGTTGCCGAGTTCGGTGTCTTCGAAGATGGAGACATAAGTTTCGTTGTATTCAGAAAAGCTTTTGTTGGTGATCTCATAGTGGAAGAAAATGGTGTGGTCCAGCCAAAGAACCGGGCAGGAATCGCATTTAAAAGCATAGGCCATCACTTCGACCTGGACGCCCAACTTGGCTCCTCCCGTCTCATTGTGTGGACCAGCATCGTCATTCATCACCCACCAAATCGCCTGATCGCCAACAATACAGGGATAGTCCCCATCACCAGCCGGATCATAAAGACTGTCCTGGTCTACATCGACAAAGGGCGCCAGAAAGCGATCTTCTCCATCCGCCACAGAACCATGGGCCGGCCAATCCAAAATCACAGGGTATTTGTCAAAGTCTACGGTTCCATTCTGAAAATCCTGCACAAAGAGATCGATTTCCTCCTGGTTGATCTTCCAGACCTTTTGCCATTTTTGCCCTGCCAAAGCGGTCGTTTCTACATCGACCTCCCGGTAAATGCCATTCCGAAACTGCGGAATAAGGTTGCCATTGGCCATGATGCCCCCCGCTTCGTTCACCGCAGAAGACTTGCCTTCTGTAACCGTCTCCGTCGCCGGATCGTAAATGAACAAGTTTGTAGCCGGATCCCACTGGTAATCGTCGCAAGCAATCAAAACCCTCCCATCCGGCATATTGGTCATTTGAGATTCTTTGAAGATGGGATCAAATGCACCTGCATTGGTAATCGTTCCGGCGATGGGATCATATCGGTCATAGATTCTTGCAAAGAAGCTCCCTCCGGCTATCAACACTTCCCCATTGGCCATTTCGATCATGCTGTGGTCGAAGCGTCCACTGCTCATATCGGGGGCCGCTGACCACGTATCCAGCACTGGGTCATAGATTTCCATGGACAAGAGGCCACTGGAGGTGTTGAGGTTGGTGCCACCACCACTGACCAGGACGTTGCCATTGGACAACAGTACCGAGGCCCCCCGAAAGCGGCCCGTATTCATTGGGGCGGCAGCGCTGATGGTCTGGGTGACAGGATCGTAAAGGGAGCATCCGAAAATTCCCGCAAACAAGACTTTCCCATTTTGCAGGAGCTCCACCTGGGTAGGCCCGTGCCATTCGGCAAGAGAATCTATGACCATTCCGGTAAATGTCGCAGTGTCGATCTCCACCAGTGTCCTTTTATTGGGGAAGCCGGCATCTCCGTACAAAAGCAATTTCCCATTCCCCAACTCAAGCAGTCCGGCATAGGGTCGGTTCATGGCATAAACATAGTTTCTGGTATTTCCGCTCACGGGGTCAAATTCCTGCATGAGCGAATCCCCCAGGAATACAATTTTTCCATTGCTCAGGCCCACGACTTCCTCCACCTGAAAGGTGGGTTTGAATGAAACTCCTTGCTCATAATTTCCGGTGGTTCGGTAAGGCCCGGGATAAAATTCCACTCCATTTGACCGGTACAGTGAACCCGCAAAATGGAGGTTGCTGCTGAGGTCACGCCCACCGATCCACAGGGAAGACAATAAACTCCCCGTCCTTCCGCTTCCGGCCGGGACTTCGTAAAAAGATTTTCCGTTGACATCCCACAAATTGTCTCCCGAATTGTAAACGCGGGTATGGGCTTGATTGATGTCCAGGGTTTCCCAGTAGGAACCCGGATTTTGGCAAATAGCAGAGATCGAAAGCAGGCACAAAAGCAAAGCCGTAGCTATTTTTTTAGCAATCATAACGTGTTAATTGATATAAAAAAGAATCTTGAAGTCTAAGTATTGGGGGATTCCTGGCCAAATAAATACAAATAGATGAAATCCCCTCTTTCCTGTACAAAGTTATCGTTGAATCAGCAGTTTTTGAAAACCGCCCCCAATGGGGGCGGCTTTCTTCGCATCCTTCCTGGCATAAAGGGAATGCTCAATGCCTGATGACCAATTTGCGGGATTGGACATCCTTGCCATTCGACATCCGAACGATGTAGACGCCATCTGGCAATTCCGAAGTATGGAGTTGTAATTTTTGCTGCCCGATCTGCATGCTGCCCTGCCGCACCAATCGCCCAAGCTGGTCATAGACGCCAACTGAGGCAGATTCGCGGAGTGCTTCGCTCGCTTCGAGCATCACATCGCTGCTGCTGGGATTTGGATAGAGCACAAAACCCACCTGCCAGGGCCATTCACCGCCCCCTCCACTGCTGGTGACGATATTGAAACAACCGTTGTCTTGCTGCCCAAACCATACCTTGAGGCTGTCAGCCGCATCTTTAAGTTCACAGACACTTCCCAGATTGTCATTGGAGAAAGAGCGTGCCCAGATCACCGCAACATCAAATTCCAGAATCTGACCGGGGTTCAGACTGATCGGACCAATCGACATGATGTAGCGACGGTCAGATGGTTGATTGTTTTCAGATACTTCTGACCAGCCTGAAGTCGCGCCACCACAGAAGCCACCATCGCCAGGGTACATATAATTGGTTGGCACGGTGCCTCCATATCCATTGCCACCTGCGGTGAGTGGTGTACCATCTACCCAGATGGACCGTTGCAAATTGTAGTATTCAGAGGCATTGTTGGGATTGCCCTGTCCAGTGAAATCGTTTTGATAGTACATAAAATTGGAGAGCTTGTTCAACAGGGGCCCTTCCAGGAACATGGTTCCAACCGCAGGAGGATTTGTACCATAGCCCCCGGATGAGGGGTTGTCCTGGGGATCACCATTGTAGGCAAAGCCGAGAGCGCGGTTGGTGTCACATCCCACATAGTCATCGCCAAAATCCCCTACATCAGCATCGGTCCAGACCGAGAAATAGACATCCTCGTAACTGTTGCTGCTTTTGTTCTGGATCGTATAGTGGTAGAAGGTGGTGTGGTCCAGCCAGGGAGTAGGACATTGAGCGGCACAATCATAAGCATAAGCCATGGTCTTGACCTGCAATCCGAATTTGTCACCACCGGTCTCGGTATGGATATCTGCATCATCGTTGTATGTCCACCAAAGGGCCTGGTCGCCTTCGATACATGGGTAGTCGCCATCACCGGCCGGATCGTAAACCCCGTCAGCATCAACATCGACGAAAGGTGCCTGGAAATAATCTTCCCCACTGGCTACTGAGCCGTGGGCCGGCCAATCCTGGATCACCGGGTAGTTAGCGAAATTGACATTGCCATTCTGGTAATCCTGCAGGAACTGGTCGATCTCAGACTTGTTGACCTTCCAGATATTTTGCCACCGCTGCCCAACCGGACGCAGGGATTCAACGTCCACTTCCCGGAAAGTGCCGTCGGAAAAGCTGGAAACGAGGTTCCCATTGGCGAGGACCCCACCCAAACTCTGTATACCGGTGATCTGTCCCGCCTGAACGATACTTTGACCAGGGGTATAAGAAAAGATATTGATATTTTGGAGGCTTTGGTCCTCCGTTGCAATCAATACGTTTCCGTTGGCCTGGTTGGCCAGGGTGGATTCGATAAACAACTGGGCCAGGTTGGCCGGGGTGGACAAGGTATTGTTTGTTGGGTCAAAATGATCCACCAAGCCGCTGGAATTACTTCCACCCACGATCAGGATTTCTCCATTGTTCATCTCGATCATGCTGTGAAGCCGGCGTCCGGTACTCATGGCCGGGCCAGCGCTCCAGGTGTTGCCGGCAACATCGTAGATCTCAGTGGAGGTCAGCCCATTGACTCCATTCAGGGTGGTGGTACCACCCGTTACCAACACATTGCCATTGGGGAGGAGGATCGAAGCCGCCTTGAGGCGACCGATGCCCATCGGAGCAACTGTAGTGGTGGTCTGGGCACCGGGACTGTACACTTCACATCCCTGGGAGCCGGCAAATAAAACCAAGCCATTGTTGAGTACGGTGATGGTAGAGTATCCATGCCAGAAATTCAAAGGAATGGTCAGGGTTCCGGACAAAGTATTCGGGGTGATTTCAGCAAGGGTATTGATCCCTGGGAAATTGGTGTCTCCTGACAATAGGATATTGCCATTGGGCAGTTCAGTTGCCTGTGGGAAGGTACGGAAACCAGAATAGGTGTAGGTCTGAGTAGCACCTGTGGCGGGATCCCAGGAAACCATTTCATTGTTGCCAACATACAGCACTTTACCGGTGCTGAGTCCAACTACCTGCCGTACCGTAAAAGTGGGGGTGTAGGAATTACCGGCCTCATAATTCCCGGTACTGCGGTAGGGTCCGGGGAAGAAGTCGATACCAGTCTGGCGGTAAGTCTGTCCGGCAAAGTGCAATCCACCACTCTGGTCCAGGCCTCCTATCCACAAGGAAGATGCAAAAGCAGAATGGAGGCCAGTATTCTTGGGGACTTCATAGCCAGGGGCACCGGTCAGGTCCCAAAAAATATCGGCTGAGTTGTTCATCCTGGCACGCACCTGGTTGCCATCCAGGGTTTCGGAGTAAATGCCTCTGTATTGGCTGAAGGCTGAGCTTGCAAGGAAGCAAAGCAAAAGCATAGGTAAAAGTCTAAAATTTCTCATTTTCGTCGGGGTTTGAGCTGTGTCATTGTAGATTCAAAGAATTAATCTCTAAAGCATGATTCGGTAATATTATCGAGGCGCAGAACTAAAGTAGATGCTTGTACACGGTTGACCAATCACAAGCACTGGTAAGGGTTACATGGTTCATTACACTGTTAGGAGCCCATCCATCCAACCATATCACCAACTCAAACCATTTAAACATCGATTTCCCCTTGTTTTTTCTATCTCCCAATTACACCCATCCAGCAGGTGTTTTGATCAAATAGTAAAGCGCAGGTCAGTGACAAGTGGCAGAACCAGGGAAAAGAGATTGTACAGGAGAGTTGAGTGGATTATTTAGAAGTTCCAGCAAAAACAAGAAGCGACCACCCCTTTGAACAGGAGCGGTCGCTGGTAAAAGAGATTGTACAGGTGATTAATTCACTGTAAAGCCATGTATCGCAAAATGAAGTTGTGTGTCGCAGTTCTCAATGCCTGACCACTAACTTCCTGGCGAACCCATGCTCCCCGTCCTGGAACTTCAGCAGGTAAACACCATCCGCCAGAGAAGAGGTAGACAATTCGATCCGCTGGCTCCCGCTCATCAGTTGACGGGTGGATATGTTCCGCCCCAGGGGGTCGATGACCGACAATTCCATCTCCCTGGCCAATGGTTCTCCGAAGGCAACTGTGGTCAGGTTCTGAGTCGGATTGGGGAAAATATTCACTTCCGGGTTGAAAACGGGTTCCGTAATGTTGACCACCGATGGATTGCAGCCAAGCTGAACATCAAACCACCCTGGGAGCGAATCTGCAACTTTTTTCAACTCACAGACACTCCCCAAGTTGTCATTGTAAAACCCTCTGGCCCATATTACCGCTACCTCAAAGGTGACCACTCCCCCTGCATTCAGATTGAATGGCCCATAGCTTTGCAGATAGCGGCGGTCGAAGGGTGGATTACCTGCGGAAAGATCACTCCAACCGGATCCTGGTCCGCCACAGAATCCCGCATCACCGGGCAAGGCGTAATTTGTTACCGGTCCGGGAGCAGTTGGGGAATACCCATTCTGTCCATTGTCAACCAGCTGGGTGCCATCCTTCCAGAAGGATTGCATATAGCCATAGTAATGCGAAGCGGTCTCAGGATTGCCCCGCAAAGAGAAATCGTTCTCATAGGACATAAAGTTGGTCATACCGCCCCCACCGGGAGTCGAAAGAAACATGGACCCGAGCGCAGGAGGGTTGGTGCCATAACCAGTTGGTGGGTCATCGTTGGCATCCCCGTTGTAAGAAAATCCCAAACCCAGAGCTGTATCACAACCGATATAATCATCGACAAAATTTCCAATGTCGGTATCCAGCCAATAGCCCAGGTAAACATTGGAGTAGCTGGTGCTGGTTGGATTGACAATGGTGTATTGGTAAAAAGTCGCATGGTCCAGTCCTGGGGTTGGGCAAGGGCCATCGCAATCGTAAGCATAGGCCATCGTCTTGACCTGCACCCCAAGAGGATCTCCCCCGGTTTCTGTATTGGGTTCGGCATCATCGTTGTAGGTCCACCAGAGGGCCTGGTCGCCTTTGATACAGGGGTAGTCCCCATCATTGAGGGGATCATAATTCCCATCGTTGTTGACATCTATATAAGGTGCCTGATCGGGCAATTCTCCCAAACTGGTATCGCCATGGGCCGGCCAGGTCTCGATGTCAGGGTAAAAGGCAAAGTTCACTGCGCCCACCGCCTGATCGGCCCGGAACTGGTCGATTTGCGCCTGGGTGACCTTCCAGATCTTTTCCCAGGGCTGGTCCAACCTTTCCAGGGTATTCAGGTCGATTTCCCGAAAGTTGCCATTGGAATATTCTACGAACAGGTTTCCATTCGGCAAAACGGTGCCCAGACTCCCGAGACTGTTCAAGGGCTCTACCACCACCGTATTCTGACCCGGCGTATAGACAAAAAGGTGACGGCCATCGCCACTCAGATCACGTGTGGCAACTACCACATCCCCGTTGGTGCGGACATTGGCGGTGAATCCCTGCATCCTGACATCCAGGGTGGCGGCCTGTACCATGGTACCCGTATTGGGGTCATAATGGTCCACGTCCCCAAAATTACCGTTGCCTCCGGCCAGCATCCATTCCCCGGAATTCAACGCCACAATGGGATTGCCCAGGCGCTGGATGGACATATTGGGTCCGGTACTCCAGGTATTGGTGACCGGGTCATAGAGTTGGGTGCCGGATACGGCACCTCCGGTTCCTGACTGAGAGGTGCTCCCCCCTGCCACAAATACTTTCCCATCCGGGCGAATCATGGCCGAACCGCGAAAACGAGCCTGATTCATAGGAGGAGTCGTCAATTCAACCTGATTGACCGGGTCAAATCTGGTACAGCCAAAACCGCCGGCCAGCAATACCTCACCATTGGGTAGCAGGGTGGCACTTGCAGGGCCAGGGTAAACGGACGGGGTGATGGAAGGAGTTCCGGTAAAGGAGGTTCCATCGATGATGATATACGGAGCCGGCTGAGGGAATATGCCATTGCCATAGACCAGGATATCCCCGTTGGCGAGTTCCACCGTCCGGGTAGAACTGTTCCCATTGGGATTGGAAAAGGTGACCACCGAACCATTTGCCGGATCGAACAACTGAATTTCGGACTGTCCGGTAAAGACGATTTTACCATTGGTCAGGGAGAGGACCTGTAGGACCTCATAAGAAGAGGAGTATTGCAGGCCATCTGCATATTGCCCGGTGCTGCGGTACGGCCCGGTGGAAAAGTCAGTCCCCTGCTGGCGGTAGGTTTGGGCGGATACATGGAGATTGCCGCTGGGGTCAAGTCCTCCCAGCCAGATGGCAGAGGCAAATGCCGAATGCTTGCCAGAGCCAATCGGGACTTCATAGGAAGGACTGGAATTCAGATCCCAGAACATATCCGCAGAATTGGTCACCCTGGCTTTGACCTGATTACCGTCAAGGTATTCGTAGACATTTCCCTGACTTTGAGCCTGGAGTATCAGGGAAAACAATAAGAGTAGCATGCACAAGGCCAGCGTTCTAAAAATGTAATTGTTCATGATGAGAAGTTTGTTTCTATAAAACAGGATAAAATGATCCGATAAAATTGAGAGGTAGGGACCGCTTGGGGCAGGCTCTGCCAAGAAGGAATTGAAGCGATTCCCCTGCCTTCGGGCAGCCCCTCCTCTCTCCCGACTCATTCACTTATGTGGTTTTGCAACCTTAGCCGTGGGGTTCTGTCCGCTTCCGATGGCCTAAGCCCGGACAGTCACAGCTATGGATACAATCCACATTTCAGTCTCTATCCGCAAAATGCGAAATCCGTACAGAATCTTGTTGAAGCGTTGTTTGATGGGCGCAATACAAAGCAGGCAGTCGCCAAGCGGGACGACAATGCTATATTAACAATAGTCTATATATCCCAAGTGTACAATTTTGCTATTCGATGACACAGTTCCGCCGGTGATGAAGCCTCTCCCAGGTGAATCATACCGGTGAAAAAGGATATCGCAGGTGAACCACCCTGATGGCAACTGACAGGATCGGTTACAACCGATTCAGAATCTCAGCTGCCTGATCCAGGGTTGCATGTTCCTTGGCAAAGCAAAAGCGGAGAATGCGTTCACTGCTGCCATTGTGGTAGAAAGGAGACAGGGGAATAGATGCGATTTTGTGCTCAATTGTAATTCTCTCAGCAAATTCAATATCCTTCTCTTCACTGATCTCAGAATAGTCCAACAACTGGAAATAGGTGCCGTTGCAGGGGAGTATTTTGAACCGGGAATTTTTGATCGCCTCCCTGAAATAATCCCGCTTCATCTGGTAAAATGCTCCCAGATGGGTGATGCGGGTCAGGTCCTGCATATAATCAGCAATGGCATACTGGAAAGGGGTGCTGGTAGAGAAGGTAACGAACTGGTGAATTTTTCTGAATTCGCGGCTGAGGGCTTCAGGAGCAAGGCAATAGCCTACTTTCCAACCGGTGGCATGAAAGGTCTTTCCAAAAGAAGAAATGATAAAACTCTGGGAGGCCAACTCGGGATAACGTGCTACTCCTTGGTGGGCTTGTCCATCAAAAATAATATGTTCGTAAACCTCGTCGCTGATGATAAAAATATTGTTGCTCCGGACAATCTTCTGCAATTCCTGCATATCCTCATCGCTGAGCACCGCCCCGGTAGGATTGTGGGGGGTATTGATCATAATCAGACGGGTGCGGGAATTGATATGCTTTTTGAGATTTTCCCAATTGACCTTAAAATCCGGAGCCTCCAGACTTACAAATACGGGCCTGCCTCCATTCAACTCGATCACCGGTACATAAGAATCGTAGACCGGTTCCAACAAGATCACCTCATCCCCTTCATTGACCACCGCTGAGATCGCACAAAAGAGCGCTTCGGTTGCGCCAGAAGTAATGGTTATTTCTGATTCCGGATCATAATCTGCCCCGTATATTTCCTTTACCATAACTGAAATCCGTTCCCGAAGGACAGGCAAACCACTCGAGGGAGCGTATTGGTTCATGCCTTCATGGATGTATTTCCCCACGAGTTCAGTGAGCGCAGGGTCGCATTGAAAGTCGGGAAATCCCTGTGAAAGATTGACAGCTCCATGGGTCCTTGCCAGGGAAGACATCACCGTAAAGATCGATGTGCCTATGGTAGGGAGTTTGGAGTCAAGGGAGATAGATTGCATAATCCTAAACCATTTTCGGCCACATACAATTTAAAGTGGCATTTATCAGGGACTTGCGAAGATATTCGCCGATCGTCACATAGTTACTCATCTTACGTATCCTGACCAGCAAAAATAACACCCATTCTTTCAAATAAGTATCATTTTTTTCATAGATTTGTCCCTTATTGAAAAAACCTGCATAGTGATCATTCGAAATCCGCAGAAATGAAAAAAACCGTTACTACCTCTTTGGTCCAATCCAATTCATCCTATTTTCTGGCAGCCATGTTGATTGCCATCCTTTTCAGTGCGTGTACGCCTGAGGGAGTGATCAACAAAACCAAGTATCAGGGCGAGAAAATCACCAACACCTGTGACTCCTTTAAGGAGGAAATAGACGCTCTCATCAGCGCCAACAGCAATACTGCTGAATTGGTCGTTGCTGAATATGACAACAGCGATATTGATTATTACTACCTGGAACCAGGTCAGTATGAAATCAAAGACGGTTCCCTCAACTGGCGTTTTGCAGGAGACATTGAGTACGAAAAGTACCTCCACAAAGGTATCGCCATGCATGTCTCTGCCAGCTACGAGGCACTTGACCACCTGAAAGGGATGGAAAAGACCACCTCTGGTGATCTCGGCATGCTGGTCGTAGACCGCGCCTACTACGACGCCAATAAAGAGCCTGCATTCATGTACAAAATGGATATTTCAGGCAATGATCAGGCGCTGGAAGGCAAGCAGATCAAGCTGAAGTTTACCGTTGTTAAGTACAACAAGAAAGGTAAGATCAAGAAAGTCTTCTGCGAAAGCGACGAAGTTCCTTTGGGTCCTGTTACACCTGCCTGCTGTACTTTCCAGCCTTGGGAAAAAGCAGATCCCGCATCTGTAATTGCCATGCCTTCAGTTGATATTGAAGACGAAAAGTACAAATACCGCGGATTTACCGGTGACCTCGACCTGATCTTCCCGATGGGTTCTGTTGTCTTCGACAAGGAAAAACTTTCCGGAGCCATCCAGGACTATATCAAGCGTTATGAGCAAAAAGGATACTCGGTCACTGATGTTTCTCTCGACGGTTATGCATCACTCGGTGGTGAAGAAGCCAAGAACCAGGAACTTTCAGAGCGTCGTGCCAAGGCAGTGTACGAAGACCTCGTAGCCGCACTTGACAATCCTGCACTCAAGATCAACTATGCAGGTAAAGGTGAAGACTGGGACCGTCTGGTTCTGCTGACCAAGGCATCTGCACTGGACGGACAGGAAAAGCAAGCTGTGCTCGCCATCGCCAATGGTGGTGGTACCAACGATGAGAAAGAAGCTGAAATGCGCAAACTGCCTTTCTGGGAAAACCTGGTTGAGCAAGTCATCGTCAACACCCGTCACACCTTCGTGACCTTCAAGTTTGACTACATGCCCGACAAAATGTATGTCGAGTACTATCCTGCCAAGCTTCCTGTCACTTCTGACGAATTGGTCAAGATTGCTGAAGAAACCATGATCATCGGAGCTTATGACAAAGGAACCAATGTCAAGCAGGGCCTGAAGGTGCTTGACATCCTGATTGGTAACAATAAGAAGGCGAATCTTTTCGCGATGCGTTCTACTTATCAGTTTGCCCGCAATGATGTACGTGCCGCCATCACTGACGTTGATGAGGCCCTCGGCCTTGACGGTAGCAATATGCAGTACGCAATGGCTTCTCTGGCTTACAAAACCAAGTACGCCGGCACTTACAGCCTCGAAGAACGCCTCGGCATGATGGATCAGTACAATGACTACTCTGTCAAGTACCCCGACAATGTTGGTCTGCTCTTCAACCGTGCCGTCATGATGGACAAGATCGGTTATATCTCCGGTGCATTGGCTGAGTACGGTGACTTGCTTGAAGGCAATGATCCTGACGCAGCAGCTCTGAACAACCGTGGTGTTGCCAAGTTGAAGACCATGCGGACCACTGAAGCTGAAGCTGATTTCCTGGCCGCACTCGACAAAGACAATACCCTCGCTGAAGGATACTTCAACCTCGCACTCATCTACGCTTACCGTGGAATGACTGCCAAGACTGTTGAGCATCTGGAAAAAGCTGTTCAGAATGACGAGACCTACAAAGACAGGATCTTCAACAATCCTGCTTTCCGCTTCATGAAGGACAACAGCAAGTTCGACTCACTCAGATAACAAAGAGTACCTCCTGATCAGGAGTTCCTCAACGAATATTGAAAAGGCTGTCCCCCGTGGACAGCCTTTTTAGTTTTGACAACCTCTCCATTTGAAGTAACCTTCCAGCTGGCTATGATTGAAATTCCTTGTAATTTTAATCGGTGCAGAAGATCATCCATATCGACATGGACGCTTTCTATGCAAGTGTCGAACAACGGGACAACCCCGAGCTCAAGGGTCGCCCGATTGCGGTCGGGGGAAGTCCGACCGGTAGAGGCGTAGTCGCCACCGCCAGCTATGAAGCCCGAGTTTTCGGGGTCGGCTCGGCCATGCCTTCCGCCACCGCGATGCGCCTCTGCCCACAGATCATTTTTGTCCGGCCTCGCTTTGACCTCTACAACGAGACCTCCCGCGCCATCAGAGAAATATTTTACCGCTATACCGATCTGGTAGAACCCCTTTCCCTGGATGAAGCCTTCCTCGATGTGACCGAAAACAAATTCGAGATCCCCTTTGCCTTACGGGTCGCCCAGCAAATCCGGGTCGCCATCAAAGAGGAGCTCGACCTGACGGCTACCGCTGGCGTCTCCTATTGCAAATTCCTTGCTAAAATGGCCTCTGGCTACAAGAAACCGGACGGTCTCAATTTCATCCCGCTGGAAACCGCCCAGATCTTCATTGATCAACTGGAAATCGGTCAGTTCCACGGTATTGGGAAAAAGACGGCTCTCAGGATGCGGGACATGGGTATCCACAATGGCAAAGACCTTCGGGAAGCCTCCCTCCCGTTTCTGGTGAAGCGGTTCGGAAAAGCTGGACGGTTCTACCATGCCATTTCACATGGAGAGGACAAGCGAAGGGTCAAGACCGACCGGCAACGCAAGAGTGCCAGTGTCGAGGATACCTTTTCGGAGGACATAGAAAACCTGGGGGAAATGGACATCCACATCGAACGCATGGCTCAGACATTGATGGGGAGGCTTGATCAAAAAGGGCTGGAAGGCCGTACCGTTAATCTAAAGGTCAAATTTGCAGATTTCCAGTCCATCACCAGATCCCAATCGTTCGAAAATCCGGTGTTGACCGCCGGACTGCTGGCAGCGACCTGCAAGGAATTGCTGCGCAAGACAGAGGCAGGAACCCGGAAAGTACGCTTACTTGGGGTGGGGATATCCAACTTCGACGGAGTCGAGAAGCAACGCAACGGCAATCAGTTGAGCCTGGATCTTTGAGTAGAACCGACACTCCGAACCCCTCGAACTCCGAACTTCCCGTCTACCGTCCTTTCTGCTTCGCCCAGCTGTCGCGCAGGGTCACGGTCCGGTTAAAGACCAACTTCCCGTCGGTGCTGTCCGGATCAACGGCAAAGTACCCCTTGCGCATGAACTGGAAACTGTCACCAACTTTGGAATCGGCGAGGCTGGGCTCCGCCTTGACCGCTGGCAAGACCTCCAGGGAATTGTGGTTGAAATAGTGGAGGAAATCGTGCTGCTCGTCCCCTTCTTTATTTTCATCCTGGGTAGGATTTTCGACTGTAAAGAGGCGATCGTACAACCGGACTTCCACGTCAATGGCATGCTCAGCAGAGACCCAGTGAATCGTGCCTTTTACCTTCTTGCCACTGGTATCATTTCCACTGCGGCTATCCGGATCGTAAGTACAGTGAAGTTCGACCACTTCCCCGTCGTCATTCTTGATGAAGTCATTGCACTGGATGATATAGGCTCCCTTGAAGCGAACCTCCCGGCCAGGGGAAAGGCGGAAAAACTTGCGGGGAGCATCTTCAAGGAAATCATCCCGTTCGATGTACAACGCTCTGGAGAAAGGCATGGTTCGACTTCCAGCCGCCGGATCTTCAGGATTGTTCTCGACCTCCATGTCTTCGACCTTTCCCTCTTCCCAATTGGTGATCACCACCTTGAGAGGGTCGAGTACCGCCATCACCCGGGAAGCGGTTTTGTTGAGGTCTTCCCGAATGAAGAACTCCAATTTAGACATGTCAATGATCGAGTCCTGCTTGGTCACCCCAACGCGCTCCATCAGATTGCGGATGGAGGCAGCTGAATAGCCACGACGACGCAAGCCGGTCAGGGTGATCATGCGCGGGTCGTCCCAGCCATTGACAAACCCCTCCTCAACCATGCGGCGCAATTTCCGCTTGGACATCACGCAATAATTGAGGTTGAAGCGGGAGAATTCATATTGTCTGGAGACATGGATACCGAGTTGCTCGATGAACCAGTCGTAGAGGTCACGGTGGGGAATAAACTCGAGGGTACAGAGAGAATGGGTGATCCCTTCGATGGAGTCAGACTGACCATGGGCCCAATCGTACATCGGATAGATTTTCCATTTGTCCCCGGTACGGTGGTGGGGATAATCCAGGATGCGGTACATGAGCGGGTCGCGCAAGTGCATATTCCCGGCGCTCATGTCAATCTTGGCCCGCAATACTTTATCACCGGGCTTGTATTCGCCATTCTTCATGGCCTCGAACAAGCTGAGATTTTCTGCTACAGTCCGGTCCCGGAAAGGGCTGGCTGTACCCGGACGCGTGGGGGTGCCTTTTTGCTGAGCAATCTCTGCCGCAGTGGAATCATCTACATAGGCTTTGCCGTCCTTGATTAATTGGACCGCCCAGTCGTAGAGTTGGTCGAAATAATCAGAAGCATAACGTACCTCACCATCCCAATGAAATCCAAGCCACTCAATATCGCGCATGATGCCATCGACATACTCGACTTCTTCTTTGGTGGGATTGGTATCGTCAAAGCGAAGGTTGCACTTACCGCCGTACTTCTGAGCCAAACTGAAATTCAGGCAGATGGCCTTTGCATGGCCGATATGCAGGTAGCCGTTGGGCTCGGGTGGGAAACGAACCGTGATTGAATCATGTTTCCCACTTTCCAGGTCGCTTGTAATGATCTCCTCGATGAAATTGGAGGAAGATGCTTTGGTTTCAGAATCGCTCATGGCTTCTATTGATTATTATGAAGCTGCAAATTTATGGAAATAGCTTCAAACCGCCAGCTTAATTCCCCCCGGAAGACTTTGACTTTTACTTCCTCGCCTTTTTTCACCGGAATATCCTCCGCAAAGAAATAGACCGTTTGTCCCCAGTGCTTCAAATCCCCACCCGGCTTGGAACTGACCATGGTTTCTTCATCTACCCAAAGATCAAACCAGAATGCAAGGGCATGGGCCGCTCCGTCCTTCTGTCCTTCCAGCGACAAGGTCCAGGTCTCCGGGTGGTCTTCGGAAACGGCATTGGGGATTTTGGCCAGGTCCAGTTCCCAAAGTGGAGTCACCGGACTCAAAGGATAATATTCTTCCCCGCCCAGATGCTTGACCTGCCCTTGCTCGACCCGTTGAAAATGTTGCATTCCACTGAGGTCAAATCCTTCTACCTCCCCCACCGGCCAGGCGACCCGTAGTTCCGGTAAGGCAATCAGTTGTACAAAACACTCGATGCGGGCCGGGATCACTACCCCGCCCGGTTTCAGCAATTCCTTGACCGCATGTCGGTGGCTGGGCAATACCCCCTCCCCGATCACCGCAGCATCCAATATCTCGGAGACCAATACATCGGCCTTTTCCGGCAAATCTTTTCCTATCCTGATCGTACCTGAGTGGCGATTGATCACCCGTATCTGCTCCTCATAACCATTCTGCCAGATCAGATCCCCCGCTACGGTCGCCAATTCAGTAACCATTTCACAGCCCAACACCTTGGAAGCGCCCGCCCGGGCCGCCATCATGGCCAAAAGACCACTCCCGGTACCGATGTCCAGCACCAGGTCTCCCTCCTTGATTTTCCCTTCAATTGCCTTGCGGTAAGCTGCATTCCGGGAACGGTCCGCCAGCATGGTAAAATGCCACCCCGGAATCGCGTGGGAAACACTTCGGGCCAGATTTTGCCGGGCAAGCTCATGCTTCGGATTGATATCAAGGGCTTTTTCGAATGCGTCCCGCCCATCGTTTTCCCGCCCCATGGCCGAGAGTGCATTTCCTTTCATCACCCAACTGTCGGCATTTTGCGGATCCAGACAGGTGGCCTTCTCCGCAACCTCCAATCCCTCTTCGACCTGGTCCATTTCATAGTAAGCCTTTGCCAGACCATTCAATGCAGGAACATAATCCGGCTGAACCTCTACCGCGAGTAGGTAATTGGCCAGAGCAGCCTCTATTCTCCCCTCCTCCGACTCCAGATTCCCCAGGTTCAAATAGGCGGCGGCATAATCGGGCTTGACCCCAACTGCCTTGCGAAAGGCATCCTCGGCCTCTGCCTTGCGCCCTTCCTGAAGATAGAGATATCCCAGATTGTAATGGGCCTGGGCCAATTCAGGATCGGCTCTGATTGCACTGAGAAATTGCCTTTCTGATTCCGCATTTTTCCCCATCTGGAAAAGCAGGCTGGCGTAGTTGTAGGCCAGGGTAGCATCGTCAGGCTGAGATTTGACCAAGGTGTCGTAAATCTCAGCTGCCTCTTCGTTTCGATCCAGAGATATCAAGGTAGCGGCCCGGTTCCGGTAGGCATCTATATTGGTAGGATTGAGTTGGATGGCGGTATCGAGGGTCCGAAGCGCCTGATCCGGAAATCCGTTTTGGTAAAGGGCCATGCCCAGATTGGTATGGACGGCATCGAGTTTGGGAAATGCCTTGATGACCTTCCGGTACAGTTGAATGGCCTGGACCAGTTTTCCCTGCTGGTGGAGCCGGATAGCCCTGTCGTAACTCGCCTGTGCTTGTTGGGGATTCATAGAGAAAGAGGTTCCATGGATTTGCTGGAATTGCGGCTAAAGGTAGGTTAATAACTCAAGAATATTGGGCATAAATTTAACTTCCTTATACCCAATGAAGACACTATATTGTTCCTGAAAGCTATAATTACCCACTAAATGATCGTCCGTCCCTCCAGGGATGTTAAAACCACGGCCATATCTATTTGAATTGATTGCTTCCCTCACCAAAGGGGAAGTAGCCGCTTTTAAGCGTTACATCAAGCACCGCCACGGCTTTGAAGGGTATATCAGGCTGTTTGACTATTTGCGCCGCCGCTCTGAATACGACGAAGAGAAGCTGAAAAAGGACCTCCGTTCGGAAGCTATTGTAGGTTACCTTGCTGTCAGTAAAAATTACCTCTACAATACGATACTTCAATTCCTGGGGGCACCCGGCGGAGATGACAAGGAAAAGGACTTGTACTTCCGCCTGATGGCCGTGAAGAAACTGATGGACAAGTGCTTGTACCACCATGCGCTGCGCATTGTCAGGAAGACGCGGAAGAAGGCCCTGGAACAGGAAAACTTCAAGGTATTGCTGGAGTTGCTGGAATTGGAGAAGATGAATTGCCGCCAGATTCTGGATAGGAAGTCATTCTCCGAAACCCTTCAATCCCTGGTGGCAGAAGAATCGGTCACTTTGAAGAAGGTCAACCAGCTCATGGCTTTGCAGCATCTGTATGACCAGATCAGTGTGATTGACAAAGATCAGTCACGTGGAGAAGAGGCCCGGGCATTGCTGGAGGGGTCTGTGGTGATGGAAGATTATGACCTGCTTCTGAGCACGCGGTCCCGAACTTACTACTGGCGCATCCGGGCCCAGGTCAAACTGAGATGTGCAGACTTTGCTGGGCTGGTGGTGGACCTGGAAGCATGCGTGGAGTTGATAGAGGGTCATGAGGCAATCCGGGCGGACCGTATATTTTTCCAGGGATACCTCGAAGTCCTTTTTAACCTTGGCCATGCCTATATCCTCGTGGGGCGGATCGAAGGTGGGAAAGCGATTACGGAAAAGCTGATCGGTTTGGAGTCGGATGACGAAGGGAAAATCAGAATTCTGGAGCGGCAAATGATCATTGAAATGTCGATTGCCCAGCAGGTCTCTGATTGGGAATCCGGAAGTCAACTGATCCGCCGAATCTCCGAAAATCTGGAAGCCTACCAGGGGCGGTTCCACAAAGCCAAGGAATTGACCCTTTGCTATGGGATCTCGCACTATCTGATCACGATGGGCAAGCCCTCGGAAGCCAATAAGTGGCTCCAGGCATTGCAAGCGGGTCAATTTTCCGACTACCGAATGGACTACCAGTGTTTTGCGGAACTGCTCTTTCTGGTGGTCCAGTATGAATTGGGAAACCTGGAAGGGCTGGCCTATTACCATACCAATACCCGCAACCGTCTTTACAGAAGAAACCGGCTGGGCCCGTTGGAGAAGCGGATTTTAAAATTGTTCCGCCAACTCTCCAACGAGAATACCCAGACTTCGGTGAAGGAGCTTTTGTTGACCTGTAAAGAAGAAATCGAACTTATTTACGAGACCAGGGAAAATGCTGCTCTCATCCACTATTTTGATTTTGTCGAATGGCTGGAAGCTACCCTAAGGGGCAAGCCCATGTACCAGGTTCGGATCAGGGATCAAGTATAGTGATGATGATGTTCCCTCCCCCAGCATCCAGGCGGAAGGTTTCTTTCTGCAGTTGAGTGATGGTCAGGCTACCGTTGTGGTATTTGACCGTCCAGTCTCTGCTGGAAAGTTGCTCACCAGTAGCCTGGTTCAAGGCATTCAGGCTTTGATCGATGACCATCTGTAAAAGGACGGTGGGCAGGGAACCAGCGTCCTTTGCTTTCAGGATGGGCGCTGTCGCCACTGTGGCGACAACATTTGGGGGCGACGCCAAACTCAGGAGTCCAACGGCCACCAACAATTTCATGATACGTTTCATATCGATGTTTTGGAAGGGTTAATGACTTCTGTCAATATCGGAAATGAAAACTTGCGGACAAAAAGGATGCCTTTGTATAGTGAATATAAAGTGAAGTTCACCTTTATGGGTGGTAATGGCAAATGGTTTTAGTATCCTGCGGATTGGTGGTGGTGGTCGTGGTGGTGTTGTGGTTGTGGTTGTGGTGGGAAAGGATAAGCACCTTTTCTTGGGGGAAGATCATGTTGAGAATATACGCCAAAAAGGGGGTGGGCAGTGACCCCCTCGGTTGGGTAAAAAGTGCAACCGGGTTCCGGTTTTTGGACAACCCGGTTCCGGTTTTTGGACAACCCGGTTGAGGCTGGGATGACAACCCGGTTTCCAGCGTCCTCTACCAGGTAGGGGGCTGGAGACAACCGGGTTGCCCTGGCAGCAGAGGCAGTTGTCTGGTGAGTATAACCGGGTAGGGGTTCGGAGACAACCGGGTTGTGGTCCAGACCTCAACCGATATCTGCATTTTGAGTTAATGAGGGCACTTTCACCTCTAAAAGGCATTTCCAATGCGGCTGGTTAGATGGAGTTTCCCTCTGCAAAGCGTTGCCCAACGGTAATGAGCGCAAGGTTTTTCTGCCCTTCGAAGATTGCCCGTTAGAGCATTTCGCATAGGCTAAGATTTTAAGCAAAATTGACCATGGATTCCCCGGTAGACTGTTTTAATTCCGCCCCTAAGTTGAAACCAGTGGTCCTTACTTCTCAAGGGTGCTCCTAACTAATTCAGGGAAACCGCCAAAATTACTTGGAATGAACCTATTATTGTGCTCACCGCAACAAATCAAAATACCCCTGCTTGGCCCCACTCGGATCATTCTTCAACTGTAGCACATAGTAGTAAGTCCCCTCCGGCAAATCTGAACCTGTCCAATCATTGCCATAGGCATCGTCGTGGAAGACCAGGTGCCCCCAGCGGTCATAGATGTTAAGCCGGGGCGGATTGGCAAAAGTCCCCAGGTCAAGGACATCGTTGATGCCGTCTCCGTTAGGAGTCATGACATTCTGGAGGATACAGTTTTCGGAGACGAGTGGTACCGGAAATTCCAAGCTGCGGCAGTTCTCGGTGAGTTTGTTTGGATCGGTGACCGTGAGGGTAAATAGCTGGCTTTCCTCTGGCTGAATAATGGTTTGACTGATAAATGGGTCCTGAAGTCCGGTGGTGGGTTCCCAGCGGTACTCAAAGCCCGGTTCAGAGGGTACGCCAACTGTAAGCACTTCCCCTGGACAAAAGGTCTGTGCTTCCGGTGCATTATGTACCACCGGCTCTTCTACTTCAACGTAGATGCTGTCCCAATCGGCACGGCAGGTGTAGTAACCACCCGCGAGGGTATCCCACACTTGCAGCGTCACCGTCTGGGATTGAAAGCCGTCAAATACCTGGCTGGAGGTGGTATTCCCACTGGACCAATTGTAGAACCAGTCGGGCTGGTACGGGACGGTGAGGAGGAGGCTGTCCCCTTGGCAGACAATCGTATCTGGCCCGAGTTCGATTTGCGGAGCTCCGGTGGTGTCAATTACATTGACAGTCACCGAATCTTCGGTGGTATTGCAACCATCAGGCAGCGTAGTATCGGTCGCCATCAGGTAATAAGTGGTGGTGATCCCAGGAGCTGCCATTGGTTGCGGAGCGTAGGGGTCATCCAATCCGGCAAACGGAACCCATTCAAAAGTCATGTTGCCGGTGGTATCCGCAACTCCGATCTGCACCGGATCACCCGGGCAGGTGTACACGGCCGGACCTGCCTCGGCTGGTTGGGCCATGAGAGGCCCGAGACGGTAGTTCGGGATATTGGGTGGGATGTAGGACGGGGCGGAGCCCGTCATCGGGAGACCGGTTAAGTTGAAGCCACAGGCCAGGCCGTGGCTGTCGGGGTATTCTATGATGGAGAGGGAGTCTAAGGCTGCCTTTCCGTCACCGAGCCAATCATGGGTGAGGTATATTTTGCCATCTGGAGCCAATTTGCTACTAAAAAACATCTTCCACATGGAGGAGCCAGTATTGTCGAATTCATGAATTAATATCTCCGAGCTCAGCAAGTTGCTGGAATCCAGGCAATATTGATAGAGGTAGCTATGATCTGCAGGTTCTACATCATTGGTGTAGAGATATTTTCCGGATGGGGAGAAAGAAAGGCCATTAAAAGTTTGATTTGGAATGACTGCTTTGATGATCGAATCTCTGACAAATATTTCGCCAGTACAGCGATTGAAATCATAGATGCCTGTTCTACCTTCCCCTTCCATAATTGCAAACCGGTCTCCTTGCTCAGAAAAAGTTATCCTTGAAAGTGGTGTTCCATTGACATTGGGGATAACAAATCCCACTGCCTGTCTGGAAATGGATGTGACTCCACTGGGATCAATCAACATTTTGAGAAACACATTCGTTTCAGCTTCATGCCAGAGCACCCACCAACTTTCTCCATTTGCATGGCGTACAGCGGACATGGCTTCTGTTAAACTGTCTTCTACAAATTGATGGGTGGCGGTGACTTGCCCAAGACCTTGGTTGAGATTTCGATTAATGGTTGAATAGTAACTCGCAGCAGTATATGTAGGAGTGTCTGCAACAATGACGAAAGCAAAATAGATCGAATCATTAACTGGTAAAAGAAGGTTGCCTTGAGCAGCAGCTGTACTCGTAGAATAATAAGAATTGGGCTGCACCCAACCACTTAAAATATCACGGTTTCGGTCGTAAATATTTGTCCCATTACTAAAAAATAGAAGGTTTCCATACTCATCGCAAACACTAGTGGTGGATTCTCTTGATTCCATTTGCAACGGAGAATTTGGATAATAAGTAATCTGAGGAGGACCCTGATTAAAATCCAGAAAAGAAGCGTGTGGGGGCATTAAATCCCGGAAATAGCATGTGTACCAAACATTGCCTTCCTTCTGACTAAATAAAGTCACTGAACTTAACAGAAGAAGTAATAAAGCTAAACCACGCATATTTAAAGATACAAAAATTGGGGAGTCTCGACCATTCTGGCCGGGACTCCCCTATGACAATTCATTATTCAAGGATCACCTTGTCAAGACCGCTGCTATTCCCTTGCTGAAACCGCAAAAGATAAAGGCCTTTCGCAAGATAACTCAAATCCTTATCCACCTCGGTTCTTATGGTCCATCTTTCTAATGTTACTCCCCTTGAATCCAGCAATTCAATCCAGGTAGGTACCCCTCCAGGATCGAACGTTATGATCCCGCTACTTGGATTGGGATAAACTTTTAGCATTGGAGCATGATCTTCCATCAACTCATCTTTGGGTTCTGCTGTCTTGTTTCCACCAAGACAAGTTTGGTTGGTAAATATCCGTGTAGGATCCAACATTTGCAGTAAGGTCTGAGCCTGGTAGACTGTAGCTCCATGTTCTAAGGGGCAATTTGCCGCTATCGTTTCCAAAAGCAAGCTATCCCCAAAAGAAATTGAATCTCCATCCATACGGTGAAGCACTTCCAAGACTGTTTGATAATTCTGTTCAATGGTATTCCCAGGAGTGAAGCCACATTCGGTTGGAATACCATCCAGGCTACGGCTGCAAATTAGCTTCTGGCCATCCTTGATTTGATCAATGGCCGCGCCTTGCTTGCTCAGGTAATAGGCATCCAAGGATGCATTATTTTGCCTCCAAGCTAGATTTCGGTCAAGCATGGCCAAGGCAAACTGCTCGTCCTGATAACGGGTTTCTGCACCTAAAGAAATATAATTGATTCGGTCTTTGGCGATCAGCTTTACCGATCTTTTAGGATAGTCACCATTTCCTCCTCCATTTGGGGATTGACAAATGTTGCTGGCTCCTCCATTAGGATTGGCTGGGCTAAATAGTATCGGAACGTTTCCAGAATGGCAAGACGTAAGAGGATACTCAATCGAGGAGGTAACCCTTGCAACAAATTGACTTTGAAACCCATTCGTCCCAACCGTCGAAGTCGCAAAAGGACCAACCCCTTGCTGACAAACCAACCCCTGCCCACTCAAATCCTTCCACTCATTCCTCAACGGATCGTTAAAAGTCCCCTGCTGCCCAATGGACCCATTGTTCTCCAGCAACACCCCTACCCCATTGCCAATGAACTCATTGGCAACAAGCTCCGCCCCAAGGCAGGAACCCCAGGTGTGGAGCCCGGTCTCATAGCCGGTGATGTCATTGCAGCGGAGATAGCAACCGGGGCTCTGCTGCAGGAGGATCCCATCCCCCGGCTGGCTGGAACCAATCCAATTGGTGATCTCATTCTCCTCGAAGGTCGCCTCCGTGCAGGAGGCCACCACGATGCCAGCACTGGTTCCGGTCAGCGACCAGACTCCGGTCGTGATCAGCCTGTTTTCGGCCACCGTAAGTCCACCCAGGGCCCGAAGGCTCATGCATTCCCCGTCAGCCTGCACCTTATTCCCGCGAATCACGTAGGCGCTAACTATATTGCTGTCGTTGCCGGTGTTGTTGTAAACATCGAGGTCATTGATCACAATGCCGATCCCTTCCGCGGTGCCCGCATGGTCGATGTCATTGTCCTCCACCCGCACGACCGAACCCAGGTTCATGTTCATCCAGATCCCGTAACGGGTCCCGGAAATGGTATTGCTGTCCACCTCAATCGTATTGCGGTAACAACTTTGCACCCGAACACCATAGTCAATTACATTGGTGAAATAGTTGTTGCGGGCATTCAGATTCACATTGTTCCGCACCAGAATCCCCTGGGTCAGATCCATAAAATGGTTGAAGGTAAATGAATTCCCATTGAGCCCAACCTGGATGTCGTACACCAAACCCGCGGAATCAACATCGTTCACCCCGTAACCGTAGACGCCACTGCCGTAGCCATTCTCACCAGGCCGCCCTTTGACATCGGGCTTCAAGGTCATCGCGCCAAATGTATTGTAGTCAATGCTGACATTGGAGTAGCTGGCGATGATGCCAACCCCCATGCGTTTGAATTCATTGCCCAATACCGGCCCCCCAATTTGCGCAAAACCGATCTCATCCAGCCAGATACCCGCTTCACTGACCTGGTTGTCGTAAGGAGGCAAGAGGAAACTGCTGCCTCCAAAAACACATTGTGTCACCTGCAGGGGCAGGTTTCCGGCATAAGCGTCCGCATGAATCCCAATCCAATTGTCATCAAAGGTCGTCTTGGAAGCCTGGACCTCCCCACCGGCATGGGCATGCACTGCATATACACCATCGCGCAAATTACTTTGCCCATCGAGGATGAGCACACTGGTGCTGTCAGCCAGGTAGATGCTCTGCCAGAGGATCCCACAAGCGGCGTAGACCTGGGTGCCATCGAGGCTCAGGGTCTCCCCCGGCTCAACGTAGATCACGGCCAGAGAATCCATGCCCAATACGCAATTGCTGAGGGTCAAAGTGGTATCCACCCAGAAGGTGTCGCGGACATAGAAATCGATGCCGGAACAGGGGTTACAGGCCAAAGAACTTGCAGAATCCCCATGAAGCGGAAAATCAACATGGGGCATCTGGCAACAATTGGAATCCACATCCAGGTAAACGGTGTCGGTATAGGTGCAGGTGGGCCCACCAGTGGTTTGCACCAAAGTAACGGTGATGGTCTCGTCAATACGGGGCCAGGCATTCACGGTCGATTGCGTGGCAGAACTCAGGTTGGTGGCGGGAAACCAGTTGAAAATCCCACTCCCAGTGGCGGAGAGTTCGACCGTGTCTCCGTAACAGAGAGAAACCGTATCCGGAATGGTCAAAATCAGCGTTGAGGTATCTACGGTCACCAAGAGGGTATCATAGAGAACGCACCCCCTGGCCGAATCATCTACTTCCAGAAAATATTCGGTGGTTTGGGCAGGGACAGCAGAAAAGGTGGGCAGGAGAGGGCCACCCAAACCGGGCTGAGGGGACCATTCGTAGGCATCGAATCCCGGCTCTGCTTCCAAAGTCACGGTATCGCCAGGACAGATCGTCTGAGGAGAGGTTACAATCAAGGCGGTAAGGGTATCTACATTGACCGTAACCAAACCAGAAACGGTGTCGCAATTGCAGGCATCCCAGGTCAGATAGCGGAAAGGGGTATCCAAAGATGGGGACACCACCAAACTGGGATTGGTTTGGCCGGAGATAGAGAGAGGATAAATCCAGAGGAAACCTGCCCCTACCACATCGGGCGTCAGGGCTACGGACTGCCCCAGGGTGATGCACTGGGTGACGGGCTCCGGTTCCGGAAGACCAACCAAATTGATGGCCACCGAATCGGTGAGGCTACATCCATTGCTGTCGGTAGCGGTCAAATAGTAGGTGATGGTGGTATCGCTCACCGCCCAGGGGTCCAATACAGTGGTATCGGAAAGGGTAGTGTCAAAGGACCAGACATACACAGAGTCGGCTACCCCCAGCAAACGAATGGAATCCGATGAACAGGCCATTTGATCCGGGCCGGCATCGACTACCGGAGCGGAGATAACCACGGTGAGCGTATCGAAGTCTGTCGCTTCGGCACAATCCAGGTCAAGTTGGTAGACTACCTGGTAGGTTCCGGGATAGGAATAGAGGTGGGAAGGGGCAATTTCATAGCTTTTGGTGCCATCGCCGAAGTCCCAGAAGTGTTGGGTACAAATCCCTGAAAACTTACTGAAATTCAAGAAATCAACGGTATCACCCAGGCAGAAATGCGTACCTCCGGTGGTGTCAATACGCACATCCGCAATAGGAGGAACGGAAGGCCAAAAGATGTTCGTCCTGAACATCCCCACCTTGTCAATTTTCACCGAATTTCCCACACTACTGACTTGCAAATCATGCTTCGCGGTTCCCAATCCGGTGTAGAAGACAGTTGCCTGGTACCAATCTGTAGCCGTCCCGGTAAAGGGTCCGATTCCGGTGATGACCTGGGCATTCTGGTTGTCCACCCGGACTTCAAGGGAGCCGGTACCGGTATCCGCCCAGGCCTTTACCCAGAACCGGAGGGAGTCCTGATCCGGGTGCCGGGGTTGGAATTCATAGATGGCCTGGCTTCCGCTGTCCAATTCGAGGTAGGTGATAAAATCTCTGAAGTCACCGGGAAAGGCAGGGTTGTCCCGGTCGGTGCCCCGGTCCCAGGATCCGATAACGGTGTCAAATACCTCGGCCTCAAAGGCGAAATCCCGACACCAGTGCCAGGGGTCCTTGTTTTCATGCCAACTGTCCAATTGATAAAATACCGTGTCTCCCCCCATGAAATCGAGGATATAGGTACTCCCCTGGGTACGGATTTCCAGGGCAATGCTGTCGAAGATGACACCTGAGGTATCGTGGAGGCTGAAGCAAATATCCTTTTCCCGCACCCCGGCAGATGGGGCATTGTTCAGCTTGGTGCTGAAACCATTGATCAAATAGCGGTCCTCCTGGTGGGGTTTGCGCACGGTGACAATGTCGGCCGTACTTGAAGTCTCAAAATTGTACCAGGTCTGGCGGGGGTTGCTCCCCAGGGGATAGGTATCCCCGAGCAAAAGCCGGCCCTGGTACCAAAAGATGCTGTCCCGACTGATCAGAGCCTGGGCATAAGCGGGCATGGCCAGCTTCCAGGTACGCCAATTGGGCTGGCTGGGAACCGTATTCCCATGGTACATGAAAAAGGAAAAACGGTCCGCCCCTATCATAGCCAGGGTCTTGAGCGCCCCCAGATAATGCCCCGGCCGGACCATGGCAATATCGGTTACCTCTTCGTCCCGATCATTATAACCGGGAGAAACGGCAGGATTGAACAGGGAGTCCCCCGACTCAAAATGGTAGCTCATGCTGCTGAACATGCGGTCCAGGCCTTGCAGGTTGTTGACCGAATTCCAGACCCGGCTGGGTTGCTGAGGATAGAAATGCGGGGTGGGCCTGAGCCGTTCATCACGATCGGAAAGAATGGTGCGCATGGTATCGTAAGTCCAGCTCATCGCATCCAGATCATACCAGGTGATCGCGGTGGTATCGACCCCAAGACCCGTATTGACGGAATCTATCTTATTTCTCCACCCTTCCATATAGCGCTCCCGAATGGCAAGGTTGCGCATGGCATCGTAAGCCCGGTATTGTCCCGCAGTAAAAGTCTGGCCCCATTGGTTGAGCCCTCCCATATCGGCAATTACCCTGGAATCAAGCATCATCAATCCTGATTCAAGGGGGCGGGCCGTCTCGTCATTTTCCCCGATCATATCAATGGCCCGGTTCTGCGGAAGCAGTTCGGGATAGATCTGGTCCAGCATCATGCCATAGACCTGCCCGTCAAAAGCGATCGAATCCATATAAGGATGGGTATTGGGAAACCCGGCAGAAGCAATGTTAAAGCGGAACCCGTATTTGAAAAAATAAATCTTAGGGTCAGCCAATCCACCCGCACGGATGTGGTAGGCAGAATCGGCATGCGTAGGGAGAAGAATATAGGTGCTGTCTGGCCGGGTGGGATCCAAATATTCCGCCCGCATATTTCGCCAATTGTTGAACATGAACTTTGGGTATTGGCTGAAGGCAGGGTCGTTGGCCATTTTGATATAGTGCCAGGACTCTTCTCCCTGCGCGAAGGCCGTATCCATAATGTCGGACCAGGTTTCTTCCACCAATCCCAGAAAAAGGAAGTAATTGTAATCTTCCATCAGGTGTTGCAGAGACAGCTCCATATTAGCGCACTTGATGAAATCGGTTCCACCGTGCCCCAGCGTATTCCTGTTTTCAGCATCTGCCAACCAGGGGACCAACCTCGGAGTATTGTGTCCGGGGCGGTATCTGGGCAAAGGATACCCACTCAACAAGTCCAGCGGGTTTTCCTGCACATTCGGATAGTTGGGCCCAAAATCCAGGGGATTGGTCCCTTGTTCGGTAATCGGTTCGGGAAAATGTTCAGGATCAGACGGTGGCGCAATAAAGGAATAGGCCAAACCCGAGTCACCTGCCTGCAGGAAGTGCAACCGGATCAATTCACGGGGAATGATGGTGTCATAGACCGCCACTTCGTCAAAGTCCCCTTCCATACGGCCTCCGGCAATGTGCTCGCTCAGCTCTAAATCTGCCCCGTCCCGGATGCGTCCACTGCTGCCATGTACCACCCGCATCGGTCCTTCGCTAATGCCATCAATCCAGATGCGTTGCTCCCCGGTTTTGATGTCATAAGTACCTACATAATGGTGCCAATTTTCATCAAAAGTATTGTTGATGTCCAGCACTCCGATCTGGTTCAGGGTAAGGGTCACATCCCTGGCCCCGGTGGGCTCGATCGCTACTCTGAACTGAATAGAGGCTTCACTGAAGGCAAAATAGCCCTTGTTCCCCCAGAAGATCTTCCCATGGGTGTCTCCTTTTTTGCGACGGTACCAGAATTCGAGGCTCAACTGTTCCCGTAAAAAGTCAGGGTCGTCCAGGCTGCCCGGAATAAAAGTTGCCAGTGAGACAAAGCTATCCGGTACGTCGTAATAAGTACCTGCCAGGGGATCGGTATTGCCGAGGTAAATGGTGTCCGATATGTTGTAACCATTGCCGGAAGCATCCGCCTGTGGGTTGGGCGATTCGAACCGCCAATAGGCATGGGGAAGGTACTGGGCCGGGAGAAAACTGGCTCCTATGCTAAGAAAGAGTAGTATAATTAGGAATGGTCTGTAAATCATGGCTCGAAGGTTTGGGTGATGATATTGAATTTCAAAACATAGGTTTGGCTCCGGTGCTGTGCATCCTGTCCGGATACGAGGATCTCGAGGTAGGTGTCCGAATCCAGGTCAGCAACCGAAAGGGTGGCGGTTTCGAGCCCCACCGCAAGTGGGGAGACCGCCAATAGGGTAAATACGCCCCCTGCCTGTCGGTACACCAGTGGGGAGACGGGCGCATTGGCTCGCCCAACCGTTACCAGGTCCTGGTCGCCATCGTTGTCAAAATCGAACCAGGTCAAATCACCCCGGTAAAGTCCGGCCAATGGGCTGGAAACGGCTGCGATTTGTCCAACTGCATTGAGTTCATAAATAGAAGCCTCAGGTTGCCCGTTTATTCCCTGTAAAACCATCTCTGCTTTCCCATCCCCATCGATGTCGGCCAGGCTCAGGTCTGAATGGTGGGCTCCGGTCAGCAAGTGGTTGAAAGAGCTGAATTGAAAATTCCCCAGGTTTCTCAGGATACGTATCCCGGCATCTCCGTTTTCCTCCCGCCCGGTCATCACCAGATCGGGCAAGCCATCGCCGTTCAGGTCTCCAATGGCGAGATCACCGGTTGTCAGGACATAGAGGTCGGGCCGCAATTGTACCTGAAACCCGGTTCCTCCCTGGTTTTCCAATATATAGCCGGTATTTCCTTCGGAGGGGCTGAAGCCGGACATCACCAAGTCGAGGTCTCCGTCGGCATCGAGGTCGGCCCATTCCAAATCGCCATTCAGGAGGGTCGGAATGGGTTGGGAGAATAATTGCAATGATCCCCCCTGGTTTTCGTAGAGTTGAGAGAAGCCGGTGCGGGGGCCAATGGTTCCGGTAATGGCCAGGTCCGGATCGCCATCGTTGTCAAAATCTGCCCAGGCGGCGTTGCCATAAGCGATGGGCTGGATCTGTTGGGAGGAATCTACCGTGAAGGCACCTCCCGAGTTTTTCATGATCCAGGAGCGGAGGGTTTTCGAGGAGTCAAGGCCCGATAGGAACAGGTCCTGGTCTCCATCGCCGTCATAATCGGCCCAGGCATGGACTCCGGCACCCAGGGCCGGAAAAACCGGGAGGCTGGGGTTGGAGAAAATCTGTGCCGACAATTTGAGTGGGAACAAGATTGTCAGGGATACTAAAAATGTCAGTGCTCCCAGACATTGCAAAGTCTTATTTTTCATAGGGTAAGCGGTTTGTCTAAAAAAGACGGTTTGTTGTACAGGTGTAATTTGGGAAAAGATCTGGTTCTTGTCAAATGTGTTAAAAGAAAGCCTATATAAGCTCCTTCCCCCAGGGTTACCTTCTCACCTGAAATGCACCACCATTTCCTGCAGCGTTGTCTCACCGATCTTCAATTCCAGTGCGTATTCCCCAGGTTCGGTGAACAGACTTTTGGCCAGGTAACTCCAGGTGATTTGCACCGATTCTTTGCCGGGCAGGCGGTACCATTCCTCGGTGCGGTGTCCATTGCCCAGGGTGAGGCTCCACGAAAATGATAACGCGCCATTGATGTACAATTTGCATTGGTCGAGGTGGGTTTCCTGGGTGCGGGAGCTGTTATTGGTCGCTTTTAAGGTGATGCTGACCTGGTCGATGCCGGAGCGGGTGAATTCCTGAGGGGTGATTTGGAGGTCAATGGTGACTTTTGGGTTGGGGTTGGGGTTTGTGATGGCGCTTTCCTTGGCCTTGTAGCTGGCAATGGATCCTCCCTGCTTGGGTTGTGAACGGCAGGTGGTGAAGCCTGTTAGCAGACAGCCTATAATCGTGAATATGGTTATGCTTTTTCGCATCTGCTTCGGTCAATTCAATTCGTGTATTGCTAATCCTTGAGCGTCATCCTGATCTAAACCAGCATTGGCCCCATCTATTGGATTTGTACCGAATTTAGACAATAACCAGCACCTACCTACTGACAACCACCATTTCCTGGATCACTTTTTCACCTAACTCCAATCGTAAATCATAAGTTCCAGGCTCCGAAAACAAGGATTTGGCCAGGTGCTTCCAGGTCATTTTTACCGAATCTTTTCCCGAGAGGTGATACCAGGAATCCGATCTATGCCCATTTCCCAAGGTCATACTCCACGCAAAGGAATATTCACCATTGATGTAAAGGGTGCATTCGTTCAAATGGGTTTCCTGCTTGCGCGCGCTTTTATTGATAGCCCCGAACGAAACTTCTACTTCACCAATATCGGTATGGTTGAATTCCTGAGGTGTGATATCAAGCTTTATCTCTACCATTTCGTGTTTTTGCGATGGTCCATTTGAACTTCGGGATTGGCATCCGAAAATACCCAATAAGCAGGTCATAAATATCCAGGTTATATTGGGTCTGTGATTCATTAAACTGTTCTTGAGACGCTTTGCCCTGCCTTGTTGATGGTAACCGTCCCATCAGCGTCAACTTTAAATTCCTGGGTCACATCGGTAAAATGCTTCCCATCTCCGGCTTCATCGATCACCCTGAAGTGATTGGGTATAATCCATTTATAACCTCCAGGTGCCAATGGCGGCTTTACTTTCGGATCGAATTGCATGGATGCCTCATCCTGAGCATTGTGCCAATTGGTCCTCCAATATGGGAAAAAATTATCTCCCGATTCATGATAAGATCCACCTCCACCCGCAAACAATCCCCATTCTCCGCTGGGAGGACCAGAGACTTCCTTAGATTCCACGCTACCAAAAGAGACATACAAGGGGTTTAGCCTGAATTTTAAAAACATTCCCGCACCTATAACCCCGGCTGGGATCGCTTTCTCTTCAATGAGCCTGGAAGTAATGTTTGCTGGCTCTACAACTGTAAATTGCACCTTTTGGGTCCTCTTCCCCACGGTTAAACTAATTTCGGCTGTACCGCCACGGTTTGGAGCTTTCCACCTGAACCTTTTGCCTTGGGCCTTATTTACCGGTGTCCCTGAACTGGCAGTCCATTGCCCCTTTTCACTCCCTTTGAATTTTACCACTTCTCCTACTCCAATTTGCGTGCGGTCATTGGGAGATCCATCCGGGGCTTTAAATTTTGTTTTGTGTTCTATTTCCAAAGGGGGTTCTGGTTCTCCTTCTGGTACAGGGCAAGGTGTCATATCTCCCTCCAACTGTGCAACTGGCTTCTGGTCACCATTGGCATCTCCCTCCTTCTGCGTGTCTGGCTCAAGGCCATCCTGGACACCTTCCCCTTCCTCATCACCCTCACCTCCTGAGCCTGCCCCGTCAGCAGTGTGAATTGAGATCGCCTCAACGCTCTCTGCTGGAATTTCGCTCAAGGGCTCCTGGCTCTCGTCCTCCTTCTGACTTCCGGTAGCAGTCAATTGCATTTCAGGGGGAGACTCCGACCTCGCCATTCCCGTGGTGGTCTCCCCAATTTGATCAAATGGATGAATCCCAAATGAAGAACCAGAATTCTCATGGGACAGATTGGTCTGCTGTATGCGATCGAACATTTTGAAATCGTTAATGATAAGCTCTCCTATCCAAAAGGCAAATTGGGAGGGTTTAGTGGAAGATAAGGATTCTCATGGGAACTACCTCGAAATTTCGCTTTTTCCATTTATAGCGACCATTAATCAAGAAGGGCTTGCCTTCAGGGGGAGGAATTATTGACGTTTTGCTTAGGGGGGATTGCCTTAGTCTCAGTCTAAGGTGTCATACGTGAAGCCAACTGTTTTTTCCCGGCTCAATGGAGGGGGGATGGGGTTGACCAGCAAAATCTCTTTATGCGGGCGGTATTGCTTGCTGGAAGGGAGCGATAATTTTTGATATTTTTAAGTGGGAGTCCTTAACATATCATCCGTATCATGATAAATGAACCCACTGATTAAAACTTATTCGATCCCCATTTAGCGAAATGTTATCTCTTTGGCTCAATCTCATCAACCTGCCTTCTGTTTCTCCGACCCCGCCTTGATCTACGGCCTCGGTCCCTGGTCTCTATCCCTGATCACTCAGCAACAGTCAGTCTTTCCAGGCACTGCCTCAACCGAAATCCGTTGTGCAGAATGGGCCAACTGGATCAAGGCATACAATTGAGCTTCTCTCAAGTCCAACTCACGCCGCTCAAATAACAACATGAATATTTCCATGACTGCTTCCCGATATGACTCCACAAATTCCCGCTTGTCATCGGTGTTGATCTTCAGTACGATCTGTTCCTTCAAGTCTTCTGTTTCTTTCATTTTTGGTTTGGGGTTTATGCATGACTGATATGTTTTACAACTGTAATAAATATACATAATCCGGAGGACCGACACAAACACAAACCGCTCATTACCAATTGATTAAAATACAAAAAAGGCCTTTGCAAGCTATTTAGAGAACCCCTTTCCATAATGCCCCCAGCCCCCACTTTCTTCCCTTTAGGCTGAAGATTTTGTGTTTCTTTCGGAGGGGATTCTCCGTCTGAAAAACACCGCTAAAAGGGGAGTAACCAACCTTAATTGGAGCCTGTATTTTATTACAAATTTATGCTACCATACTGGGAGTGGGTGTTGTAGTTCTCGATTGAGCTCAATCATCACCGGCCAGATAGATCCAATGATTTCGCATTGCTCGTTTAGCGGAATGCTGACTTCGGGCAACTCTACCGCTAATCATTCTTTCGTTCTTCCTTGTCGCAGTGCTCGTTTAGCGGAATGCTGACTTCGGGATGAATACAGAATTCCTTTTGAGATGCATTTTCAGGGTGTCGCAGTGCTCGTTTAGCGGAATGCTGACTTCGGGACGATGGGTCAATAGCTGAAGATGCC
>CAYGRE010000070.1:33434-36117 GCA_964352215.1 uncultured Bacteroidia bacterium | reverse complement strand
ATTGCCTTCTTCACTGGCAAGCACCGAAGGTTTTCCATTGATCAGGATTTGTACGCCATTGCTTCCCCTGAGGCTGATCTGACCTTCGATATTGACATTGACAGACGGGACATTGTTAAGCAATTCCAAGGCACTGGCCCCGGTTCCACTCAGGTCCTCTCCTACTTTGAAAATACGCTTGTCCAGTTTGAAGACCGTCTTTGACTGCTCAGTCTCAATCACGACATCGTCCAACTGGACGTTGGTGCTGGTCAGGAGGATTTCTCCCAGGTCAGCTTTGCCATTCTTTACTGGAATCTCAGTGATGGTTTTGTTCTCAAACCCGATGAAGCGGATTTGGAGAAAAATATGATCGGTAGAGGTCGTCAGGGAAAAAGTTCCATCTTTGAGGGTGGTTGTCCCGACAAGGGCTTCCTGAGTTTCGAGATCAGCAGCGATAATGGTGGCAAATTCCACGGGTTGCCGGCCTGCGCTTTCCAAAACGGTACCAGTCAGGGTGACTTTCCCACTCTGTGAAAATATATTCCCGGATATCAACAGGAATAAGAGCCCAATACTTACCGCGAATGTTCTATTTACCATGCCAATAGGAGCTTCAAGCCAACCTACTCACTGTGCTAACTAAATCCTGTGCAGAACAACCCTGCACAAACTGATCCCCTTTCAAAGCCAGGTTATCGCCATTAACGGGTTTTCAAGTGGGTATGTTTCGAAATTAAGAATCTTACCGGGAAATTCACTATTTTGAATTCCGCTTTTTCACCCCGGATTCCATCAATGAACCAACTATGAGAAAACTATACTTTTTACTCCTTCCCTTCCTTCTGTTATCCACCTTTCTGATCGGCCAGTCACCCACCGGCATCGACCGCTCAGAGATGATTCCCGATCAGGAAACCAGTTCTTCTGCCCAGCGGACCGTTATGCCAGTCGGTGTTTCAGTGAGCCCGGCAGCTGCTACCACTGGCTGTACTGGGATCGATAGTTTGAGTACTGCCTCCAATGTGTTCTCAATTATTCTTACAGAATCCAATCCAATTGTGGTGGACAACAGTCTCAATACTGTCCTCTTCGTTCACAGAAATGATGCCACGCTATTCGGGGGACACAGTGGAAATCTCCGCTATGACATCTCCACCGACGGTGGCACCACCTGGAACCGCAACAATGGCCCCCTCAATCCTGCATCCGTCAATGGCACCAACGCAGCCCGCTACCCCAATATTGCCATCTACAATCCCAGCGCTAATACCAATCCCAACAATGCTTATCTGACTTACCAGGCCCCGACGGTCAATACCACCTGGAACGGCTATGTCAAAGGTTCCCGTCGCCTGAACGGAGCCGGAAATACTGAAGTATACAACAACCCGAACACCACCAACACTTTGATTCCACGTGGCCTTTGCAAAGGGGCACCGGGTAAATACTGGTCCATTGATGCCATATTTGACGGAACCAATGTCAGCGGGTATCGGGTACTGGAGGGGACCTGGAACAATTCCAGCAACGATGTTGACTGGGTAATCAATGATTCCCTTATCCCTCCCTTCAACACGACGCTGAACGGTGTACCTTCCACCAGTGATTTCAATATTGCCTTCGATCCCAGCGGGTCCAATGGCTGGGTTTGTATCTTAACCCATGTCACTCCCGGCCCGGCAGCTTTCTCTCTTTATCCCGTTTTTTACCATACAACCGATGGCGGTCAGACCTGGAGTGGCCCGGAAACAGTCGATTTGGGGCAATTGCCTTGCATCACCTCCAATATGGCCACCGGCAATGTGCCGACCACTGCTTTCGATATGGATTTGGTGGTGGATGTAAACGGAGAGCCTCACTGTGCGGTCACGATCGGCAACGGAAACAATGCCTATGCCATTTTCTTTACGGAATGGCATGCGGTGATGGACATCACCCGTGAGAACGGTGTTTGGAACGCCGTTCACATCGCTGATGTCTGGCGGGGACGGGGCACTTATGGCACCACCAACGCTGTTAATCTGGACATGGAATGCCAGGCCAGTCGCACTGAAGATGGAACCAAGGTGTTTTTCGCCTGGGTCGATGCAGATTCTGCGGTCGCAATTGCAACCGCGAACATTTCACCTAACCTCTATGGAGCCGGATATGATGTGGTGAACCGAAACTGGACTGCGGTCAAGGAGTTTACGTCTTGCACACCAGATGCCGGTAATATTCTCTTCCCAAAAATGGCCAACACTGTTTTGGGCACTTCCGGCACCTACCGTCTCCCGGTGGTCTATGCAACCATGTCCAATGGAAACGATCCCCTGGCTACCGCCACATTTAATTTCCTCGACAGCCTCTGCTTTACCGATGCTGAATTTGTCAGCAACCAGTGCACTGCCGCGGTCAGCCTTGCTGCTACCGACACTATCAACGCTTGTGGTTCGACCATCCTGAATGCTGGAACTGGCGACCTCTTCAGGTGGTCTACCGGTGCCACCACCCAGAACATTACCGTCACGGCTACCGGGATGTACACGGTTGGCGTCAACAACGGTTGCTGTACCGGAGCGGACTCCGTCTATGTAGTCATCGACAGTTTCCCGGTTGCCGGCTACAATTCCTCAGTCAATAGTCTGACCGCCAGCTTTTCGGATCAGAGCAGTGGACAAATCACCAGTTGGCTTTGGGATTTTGGGGATGGAAACACCTC